>NZ_JOFH01000040.1 GCF_000721235.1 Streptomyces olivaceus | reverse complement strand
GGATCTCTGTCCAAGCGATTCCGCGCCGTTCCGAGGACGGACACCCCCCGGCGCGGCCCCGCACCACCCCACAACCCAACGCGCTACCCGCACCCCCACGCACCCCACACAGGCCGCCGCAGGCACAGCACCCCAGCCACCCCCCTAGCCCGCCAGCCAGTCGTCCACCCCCGCCAGCAGCCGCCCCTTCACGTCCTCGGGCGCCGCCGACCCCCGTACCGACTGCCGCGCAAGCTCCGCCAACTCGGCGTCCGTGAAGCCGTGGTGATCGCGGGCGATCTCGTACTGCGCCGCCAGCCGCGCCCCGAACAGCAGCGGATCGTCCGCGCCCAGCGCCATCGGCACCCCCGCCTCGAACAGCGTCCGCAGCGGCACGTCCTCCGGCTTCTCGTACACACCCAGCGCGACATTCGACGCCGGGCACACCTCGCACGTCACCTGCCGGTCCGCCAGCCGCCGCAGCAGTCGAGGATCCTCCGCGGCCCGCACCCCGTGCCCGATCCGGTCCGCCTCCAGGTCGTCCAGGCAGTCCCGCACCGACGAAGGACCGGTCAGCTCACCCCCGTGCGGCGCGCTCAGCAGCCCCCCGTCCCGCGCGATCGTGAACGCCCGGTCGAAGTCCCGCGCCATCCCGCGCCGTTCGTCGTTCGACAGCCCGAAGCCGACCACGCCCCGCTCGGCGTACCGCACCGCCAGCCGCGCCAGCGTCCGCGCGTCGAGGGGATGCTTCATCCGGTTCGCGGCCACCAGCACCCGCATCCCGATCCCGGTGTCCCGCACGGTCGTCTCCACCGCGTCCAGGATGACCTCCAGCGCAGGGATCAGCCCGCCCAGCCGCGGCGCGTACGACGTCGGGTCGACCTGGATCTCCAGCCACCCCGACCCGTCCCGCAGATCCTCCTCCGCGGCCTCCCGCACCAGTCTCTGAATGTCCTCCGGCTCCTGGAGGCACGACCGCGCCGCGTCGTACAGCCGCTGGAAGCGGAACCAGCCCCGCTCGTCGGTCGCCCGCAGCTTCGGCGACTCCCCGCGGCCCAGCGCCTCGGTCAGCGTCTCGGGCAGCCGGACGCCGTGCTTGTCGGCCAGTTCCAGCAGGGTGGTGGGCCGCATCGACCCGGTGAAGTGCAGGTGGAGATGGGCCTTGGGCAGTTCAGAGAGATCACGTACACGCTCCATTCCGTGATCCTGCCGTACGACACACCCGACCCGACAGCACTTTCCCCATACGTGGTCTTGCTCGCACAAACAACGCACACACAAACGGGGGCCGTACCCCGCTACCGGAGTACGGCCCCCGCCGGGGACGGGAACGTCAGTCCCGCGCCTCCGCCAGCAGCTTCTGGATCCGGCTCACGCCCTCGACGAGGTCCTCGTCCCCGAGCGCGTACGACAGCCGCAGGTACCCGGGTGTGCCGAACGCCTCACCCGGCACCACCGCGACCTCGGCCTCCTCCAGGATCAGCGCGGCCAGCTCGACCGTGTCCTGCGGACGCTTGCCGCGGATCTCCTTGCCCAGCAGCGCCTTCACCGACGGGTACGCGTAGAACGCGCCCTCCGGCTCCGGGCACAGCACGCCGTCGATCTCGTTGAGCATCCGCACGACGGTCTGGCGGCGCCGGTCGAAGGCCTCACGCATCGTCGCCACGGCGTCCAGGTCGCCGGAGACCGCGGCCAGCGCCGCCGCCTGGGACACGTTGGAGACGTTGGACGTGGCGTGCGACTGCAGGTTCGTCGCGGCCTTGACGACGTCCTTGGGGCCGATGACCCACCCGACCCGCCAGCCGGTCATCGCGTACGTCTTCGCCACGCCGTTGACCACGACGCACTTGTCGCGCAGCTCGGGCAGCAGGGCGGGCAGGGACACGGAGACGGCGTCGCCGTAGACGAGGTGCTCGTAGATCTCGTCGGTCAGCACCCACAGGCCGTGCTCGACGGCCCACTCGCCGATCGCCTTGGTCTCGGCCTCGCCGTACACCGCGCCCGTCGGGTTCGACGGCGACACGAAGAGGACGACCTTGGTCTTCTCGGTGCGCGCGGCCTCCAGCTGCTCCACCGTCACCCGGTAGCCGGTCGTCTCGTCGGCGACCACCTCGACCGGAACGCCGCCGGCCAGCCGGATCGACTCGGGGTACGTCGTCCAGTACGGCGCCGGGACGATGACCTCGTCGCCCGGGTCGAGGATCGCGGCGAAGGCCTCGTAGATCGCCTGCTTGCCGCCGTTGGTGACGAGGATCTGCGACGGGTCGACCTCGTAGCCGGAGTCGCGCAGCGTCTTCGCGGCGATGGCGGCCTTCAGCTCGGGCAGCCCGCCGGCCGGCGTGTAGCGGTGGAACTTCGGGTTCTTGCACGCCTCGACGGCGGCCTCGACGATGTAGTCCGGCGTCGGGAAGTCGGGCTCGCCCGCGCCGAAGCCGATCACGGGACGCCCGGCGGCCTTGAGGGCCTTGGCCTTGGCGTCCACGGCGAGGGTCGCGGACTCGGAGATCGCGCCGACTCGGGCGGAGACCCGGCGCTCGGTGGGTGGGGTTGCAGCGCTCATGACCCCATCGTTCCAGACCGGAAACTTCCCGGGCACAGGGGTTTCACGGACTGAACCGGACCGGTCCAGGCGTTGAACACCAGAACGGTCAGGCCGTGAAGGGCCGTGAACATCAGTCCGGACGTGCTTTCTGTTCGACGCCCGGGCCCTGAGCACGTACACTCTCACCTCGTTGGCCTTCACCGGCCCGCGATCACCGGGTGCACACCAAGCATCCGGACGAATGCGGTACGTTGGGGAACACACAAAGGGTCGTAGCTCAATTGGTAGAGCACTGGTCTCCAAAACCAGCGGTTGGGGGTTCAAGTCCCTCCGGCCCTGCTACACACACCATCGCCAGGATGTGTGCGCATGTACGTACAGCAATGCATCGCCGTGCGGCTCCGACCGGGTGCGGCGCGGCCACGACCCGGAATCAGGTGAGGACGAGTGACGGACGCCGTGGGCTCCATCGACATGCCTGATGCCGAGGACGAGGCGCCGGACTCCAAGAAGAAGTCACGCAAGGGCGGCAAGCGAGGCAAGAAGGGCCCGCTGAAGCGGCTCGCGCTCTTCTACCGCCAGATCGTCGCGGAGCTTCGCAAGGTTGTCTGGCCGAGCCGGAACCAGCTGACGACGTACACCACCGTGGTGATCATCTTCGTGGTCATCATGATCGGCCTGGTGACTCTGATTGACTATGGCTTCTCTCACGCCGCCAAGTACGTCTTCGGCTGAGTCGAGAGCGAAGGGCGCCGAGGTACCCGGCGCCCCTTTCGCGTGTTCCACCCCTATGTATCCAGGAAGAAGCAGCCACAGTGTCTGACCCGAACGTGAACGACGCCATCGAGCCGGCCGAGTCCGTCAAGGACGAGCTCGGCACCGTCGAGGGCGCCGGCAACGAGGACACCAAGGCCTCCGCCGAGGCCGAGGCTGCCGACGACGCCGTCGCCACGGACGCGGCCGAGGCCGACGAGCCCACCGCGACGACCGACGAGACGGCCGGCGCGGAGGCCGACGGCGCAGCGGCCGACGACGCGGAGACCGGCGAGGCCGGCGAAGCGGAGGCCGAGGCCGACGAGCCCGACGTCGACCCGATCGAGAAGCTCCGCCAGGAACTGCGCGTCCTGCCCGGCGAGTGGTACGTCATCCACACCTACGCCGGTTACGAGAACCGCGTGAAGACCAACCTCGAACAGCGCGCCGTCTCGCTCAACGTCGAGGACTACATCTTCCAGGCCGAGGTGCCGCAGGAAGAGGTCGTCCAGATCAAGAACGGCGACCGCAAGACGATCCGCCAGAACAAGCTGCCGGGCTACGTCCTGGTCCGCATGGACCTGACCAACGAGTCCTGGGGTGTCGTCCGCAACACCCCCGGCGTCACCGGCTTCGTCGGCAACGCCTACGACCCGTACCCGCTGACGCTGGACGAGATCGTCAAGATGCTCGCCCCGGAGGCCGAGGAGAAGGCCGCCCGCGAGGCCGCCGAGGCCGAGGGCAAGCCGGCTCCGCAGCGCAAGGTCGAGGTCCAGGTCCTGGACTTCGAGGTCGGCGACTCGGTCACCGTCACCGACGGCCCGTTCGCGACGCTGCAGGCGACGATCAACGAGATCAACGCCGACTCGAAGAAGGTCAAGGGCCTCGTCGAGATCTTCGGCCGCGAGACCCCGGTCGAGCTGAGCTTCGACCAGATCCAGAAGAACTAGTACCTGCCTCACCGGCACACCGGCACCCGGGTACTCCTCTGGACGTACAGCTTCCGACCAGGTCAGGCGAACGCTCACGCGTCGTCTGACCTGCTCGGTTTTAAACCGCACATCCATACCCGTTATCGTTGTGCGGTATGCCTGTGTCCGGGTAGCTCCCGAACCCAGGCAGGACCCGAATCGAAAGGACCCGGAGAGCTATGCCTCCCAAGAAGAAGAAGGTCACGGGGCTCATCAAGCTCCAGATCCAGGCCGGTGCCGCGAACCCGGCCCCGCCGGTCGGCCCCGCGCTGGGTCAGCACGGCGTCAACATCATGGAGTTCTGCAAGGCCTACAACGCCGCGACCGAGTCGCAGCGCGGTTGGGTCATCCCGGTGGAGATCACGGTCTACGAGGACCGCTCCTTCACCTTCATCACGAAGACCCCGCCGGCCGCGAAGATGATCCTCAAGGCCGCGGGCGTGGAGAAGGGCTCCGGCGAGCCGCACAAGACCAAGGTCGCGAAGATCACGCGTGACCAGGTCCGTGAGATCGCCACCACCAAGATGCCCGACCTCAACGCCAACGACCTGGACCAGGCGGAGAAGATCATCGCCGGTACCGCCCGTTCCATGGGCGTCACGGTCGAGGGCTGACCCCCACCTTCCAGCAGCAGAAGTGGTGGGGCCTGCTCGGCCCGTACCACGACTCCTAAGAAGCCACAGGAGCAGTAGTGAGCAAGCGCAGCAAGTCTCTCCGCGCTGCGGACGAGAAGATCGACCGGGACAAGCTCTACGCCCCGCTCGAGGCCGTCCGTCTCGCCAAGGAGACCTCCACGACCAAGTTCGACGGCACCGTCGAGGTCGCCTTCCGCCTGGGTGTCGACCCGCGCAAGGCCGACCAGATGGTCCGTGGCACCGTGAACCTCCCGCACGGCACCGGTAAGACCGCCCGGGTCCTGGTCTTCGCGACCGGTGACCGTGCCGAGGCCGCGACCGCCGCGGGCGCCGACATCGTCGGCTCCGACGAACTGATCGACGAGGTGTCGAAGGGCCGTCTGGACTTCGACGCCGTCGTCGCCACCCCGGACCTCATGGGCAAGGTCGGCCGCCTCGGCCGCGTGCTCGGTCCCCGTGGTCTCATGCCGAACCCCAAGACCGGCACCGTGACCCCGGACGTGGCCAAGGCCGTCACCGAGATCAAGGGTGGCAAGATCGAGTTCCGCGTCGACAAGCACTCGAACCTGCACTTCATCATCGGCAAGACGTCGTTCGACGACACCAAGCTGGTGGAGAACTACGGCGCGGCGCTGGAGGAAGTCCTCCGTCTCAAGCCGTCCGCCGCCAAGGGCCGTTACATCAAGAAGGCCGCCATCAGCACCACGATGGGCCCCGGCATTCCGCTCGACTCCAACCGCACCCGCAACCTCCTCGTCGAGGAGGACCCGGCCGCGGTCTGAGCCAACGGCTCGCCCAACCGGTTCACGGGCCCCGCACCTTCCGAGGTGCGGGGCCCGTCCCTTTTCCCGGTGCCCTGGGTTAGCGTGCGGGGAGCGGACTCGCGTACGAGGCGCGGGGGACGCACGGGGCTCAGGGGGTGGGCGGATGACGGGCACGACGGTATGCCGCACGGTCGTCGCGATCGCGCTGACGGCCACGCTGGCGGGCCTCACCGGCTGTACGTCCTCCGGCGGCCCGGCGGACGGCGGCCCCGGTGGATCCGCCCCGCCCGCCGCGACTCCGCAGCCTTCCGACCCCTCCTCCACCGCCCCGCCCGCCCCGTCCCTCACCGGCCCTGCGGCCGAGGCCCTGCGCGCCGTGGAGCGGGCCACCGGACGAGCGGGTTCGGCGCGGGTGGAGTCCACGACCGTGATGGGCAGCGAACTCTCGCTGAAGGCCGCCGGCGCCCTCGGCTGGCGCGACGACGGCCTCACCGGCACCCTCACCATCACGTACACCGGCGGCACCACGGCCGAGACCATGCGCCGGCTCGGTACCACCGCCATGGAGGCCCGCTACCTGCCCGACGCCTACTACGCCGAGGTGGGCGACGAGTTCGCCGACCGGGTGGGCGGCCGGCACTGGATCAAGTACGTCTACGAGGACCTGGAGGATCTCGGCGGGGGCGCGGGCGCCGGGTTCGCGGACCAGATGCGCAACACCACCCCCAACCAGGCGGTGAAGCTGCTGCTGACCGCCGAGGACGTGCGCAGGGTGGGGGAGGAGAAGACGCGCGGCCGGCGCACCACGCACTGGACCGGCACGGTGGGCGGCGCCACCGCCCAGACCGTCGACATCTGGGTCGACGACCGGGACCTGCTGGTCAAGAAGGTCGAGCGCGGGCGCACCGAGAACGGGGAGCTGACGCAGACCGCGTACTACAGCGAGTACGGCGTCACCGTCTCCGCCGAGCGCCCGCCCGCCGCGGACACGGCGGACTTCAAGGAACTGCTGGCCTCCCAGGGCGGGTAGCCCGGCGCCGACGGCAGGCGATGCACAAGATCGGTAATTCACAAACTCGTTCGAACCGTTTCGGCTACGCTCGCGTCTTTGCTGTGGAGAAGTTGTGAGTTACTTGAATCCCGTTGAGCCGCAGTTGAATCCCGTGGGGGGACATCGATGAAGACTTCCGTACGCGTGCCGGTCGGCGCCGGGCTGGCCGCGCTGGCGCTCGCCGCAGGTGCGGTGGGCTGTGCCAAGGGCGACGACAAGGCCGGGGAGTCCGCGGACATGACGCCGGCCGCGGCCGTGGCCAAGGCGGCGAAGAACACGGAGCAGATCGACTCCCTGCGCTACCGCATGACCGGCAAGGTCCCCGAGGAGGGGCAGGTCAAGGCCGAGGCGCAGATGCAGATCAAGCCCGCGCTCGCGATGAGCATGAAGATGACGGCGCTCGACCAGGGCGCCGACGGCAGCGCGGAGATCCGGCTCGTCGACAAGGCCCTGTACATCGGCGGCGGCCCCGAGGCGGCCAAGGAGATGGACGGCAAGAGCTGGCTCAAGTTCGACCTGGACGCGATGGGTGCCGGGGACGAGCTGAACCAGCTGGGCGGCGCCTCCCAGGCCGAGAAGAACCCGGCGACCGAGTCCACCTTCCTCACCGGCGCCAAGGACGTCGAGAAGGTCGGCACCGAGACCGTCGAGGGCGTGCAGACCACCCACTACAAGGGCACGGTCGCCGTCGCCGACCTGGAGAAGTCCCTCGGGGGCGAGGAGGAGGCCACCCGGGAGAAGCGTCAGAAGAGTCTTGAGCAGTACGAGAAGATGGGCGTCGACCGGCTCACGATGGACATGTGGGTCGACGGCGACGACCGGCCCAAGCAGTTCCGGATGCGCGGCGAGGCCGACAAGGGGCCGCTGGACATGACCGTCACCTTCCTGGGTATCAACGAGCCCGTGAAGGTCACCGCGCCGCCGGCCGAGGAGACCGCCGACCTGGCCGAGATGATGAAGGGGCTGGACGAGGGCTGACACCCCCGCCGTTCACCCCGCCGGGTCGCCGTGAGAGCGGATTTGCTTGACACTGCCCCGGTCCCGTACGCTTCCACAGAAGCCAAAGACCGCTGGTCGTTGCCGTGTGTTCGAAAGAGGGCACGGTGGCCGAAGGATCCGCTGAACTGCGGACGACCCGCGCAGGTGACTGTGGATGAGCTCCCGGAAGTCCCCGCCCCGTGCGGGTGGCGAATGGTCGAGCCACGCCCCGTGCGCCTGCGCCGGGGCGTTTCGTTTGCCCCAGTCCTCCTTCGGGTCCGCGCGGTCCGAATCACCCGGAAGGAGGCCGAGGCTCTATGGCAACGCCCGAGAAGGCTGCCGCGGTTACCGAGCTGACGGACAAGTTCCGCAGCTCCAACGCCGCCGTGCTGACCGAGTACCGCGGTCTCACCGTGGCGCAGCTCAAGACGCTGCGCCGGTCGCTCGGTGAGAACGCCCAGTACGCCGTGGTGAAGAACACGCTGACCAAGATTGCGGCCAACGAGGCCGGGATCACGCTCGACGACCAGCTCTTCGCTGGTCCGACGGCCGTCGCCTTCGTCACCGGTGACCCGGTGGAGTCGGCGAAGGGTCTGCGCGACTTCGCCAAGGACAACCCGAATCTCGTCATCAAGGGCGGCGTCCTTGACGGCAAGGCGATGTCCGCCGACGAGATCAAGAAGCTTGCGGACCTCGAGTCCCGCGAGGTTCTGCTCTCCAAGCTGGCCGGTGCCATGAAGGGCAAGCAGTCGCAGGCTGCCTCTGTCTTCCAGGCGCTGCCGTCGAAGCTCGTCCGCACCCTGGACGCGCTCCGTGCCAAGCAGGACGAGCAGGGCGGTGCCGAGTAATTCGGCTCGCTTTCTGATCCGGGCCGCCTGAGCGCGGCACGGATCGCAGCGGGCCCGACGTACGCCCGCCTCACCCCGTACATCCGGCACCTGCCGAATTAGTGGAAGGACCGCCATCATGGCGAAGCTCAGCCAGGACGACCTGCTCGCCCAGTTCGAGGACATGACCCTCATCGAGCTCTCCGAGTTCGTGAAGGCCTTCGAGGAGAAGTTCGACGTCACCGCCGCCGCTGCCGCGCCGGTCGTCGTCGCCGGTGGTGCCGCTGGTGGCGCCGCCGCCGAGGCCGCCGAGGAGCAGGACGAGTTCGACGTCGTCCTCACCGGCGCCGGCGACAAGAAGATCCAGGTCATCAAGGTCGTGCGCGAGCTGACCTCCCTGGGTCTGAAGGAGGCCAAGGACCTCGTGGACGGCGCCCCGAAGCCCGTCCTCGAGAAGGTCGCCAAGGACGCCGCGGAGAAGGCCAAGGAGTCCCTCGAGGGCGCCGGCGCCTCCGTCGAGGTCAAGTAAGACCGCACCGGCCCCACGGATCCGTCAGGGTCTGTAACGCCGTAGCACCGAAGAGCGATCATCCATCCGGGTGGTCGCTCTTCGGCGTATCCGGGGTCCGGCGGCGGCTGCCTTGCACGCGTGACGGTGAAGAGTATGGTGATCTTCGTCGTGCCGTCTCCGGGGCCCTGAGAGCCGCTGGAGGCAACCGGTTCGGGCCAAGGGGGGCCTTGACGAACCGCACGCAGCGCGCAATTCTCAGGGCGTCGTCAAAGGATCCGAATCCGAGGCATGGATCGACGGCGAAGAGGGCAGTATCTGGGTGCGTTGAGGGCGAGGCCTTGCCGCACAGGTGGTGAGAACAACGAGGAGTGAACACGGTCCCCGAGAACCGCACTGGACATCAGTGTGCCAAGTGGCTACACTGACCCTTTGCGCTGCCTGTTAGCTGCCCCCTGCCCGTCACCAGGGGTCTGCCCTCGCCCGAGCACTGACGACCAGAGCATGCCTGACCTGGCTCTTTAGCCACATCAGGCACCCCCTGTCTTCGTGCACGGAAGAGGGGCCGGTACGCGCGTAGTGAGTCCGAGCCCTCGGAAGGACCCCCTCTTGGCCGCCTCGCGCAATGCCTCGACCGCGAATACGAACAACGCTGCCAGCACCGCCCCGCTGCGCATCTCCTTTGCAAAGATCAGGGAGCCCCTCGAGGTTCCGAACCTCCTCGCGCTGCAGACCGAGAGCTTCGACTGGCTGCTCGGCAACGACGCCTGGAAGGCTCGCGTCGAGTCGGCTCTGGAGTCAGGTCAGGACGTCCCCACCAAGTCCGGTCTGGAGGAGATCTTCGAGGAGATCTCCCCGATCGAGGACTTCTCCGGGTCGATGTCGCTGACCTTCCGCGACCACCGCTTCGAGCCCCCGAAGAACAGCATCGACGAGTGCAAGGACCGCGACTTCACGTACGCGGCCCCGCTCTTCGTCACCGCCGAGTTCACCAACAACGAGACCGGCGAGATCAAGTCCCAGACGGTCTTCATGGGCGACTTCCCGCTCATGACCAACAAGGGCACCTTCGTCATCAACGGCACCGAGCGTGTCGTCGTGTCGCAGCTGGTCCGTTCGCCGGGCGTCTACTTCGACTCCTCCATCGACAAGACGTCCGACAAGGACATCTTCTCGGCCAAGATCATCCCGTCCCGGGGTGCCTGGCTGGAGATGGAGATCGACAAGCGCGACATGGTCGGTGTGCGCATCGACCGCAAGCGCAAGCAGTCCGTGACCGTCCTCCTCAAGGCCCTCGGTTGGACGACCGAGCAGATCCTGGAGGAGTTCGGCGAGTACGAGTCCATGCGCGCCACCCTGGAGAAGGACCACACCCAGGGCCAGGACGACGCGCTGCTCGACATCTACCGCAAGCTGCGTCCGGGTGAGCCCCCCACGCGCGAGGCGGCGCAGACGCTTCTCGAGAACCTCTACTTCAACCCGAAGCGCTACGACCTCGCCAAGGTCGGCCGCTACAAGGTGAACAAGAAGCTCGGCGCCGAAGAGCCGCTGGACGCCGGCGTGCTCACCAGCGACGACATCATCGCCACCATCAAGTACCTGGTGAAGCTGCACGCCGGTGAGACCGAGACGGTCGGCGAGTCGGGCCGGGAGATCGTCGTCGAGACCGACGACATCGACCACTTCGGCAACCGCCGCATCCGCAACGTCGGCGAGCTGATCCAGAACCAGGTCCGCACGGGTCTCGCCCGTATGGAGCGCGTCGTGCGCGAGCGCATGACCACCCAGGACGTCGAGGCGATCACGCCGCAGACCCTGATCAACATCCGGCCGGTCGTCGCCTCCATCAAGGAGTTCTTCGGCACCAGCCAGCTGTCCCAGTTCATGGACCAGAACAACCCGCTGTCGGGGCTGACGCACAAGCGTCGTCTGAACGCCCTCGGCCCGGGTGGTCTCTCCCGTGAGCGGGCCGGCTTCGAGGTCCGCGACGTGCACCCGTCGCACTACGGCCGCATGTGCCCGATCGAGACGCCCGAAGGCCCGAACATCGGTCTGATCGGCTCGCTCGCCTCGTACGGCCGGATCAACCCGTTCGGCTTCATCGAGACGCCCTACCGCAAGGTCGTCGAGGGCCAGGTCACGGACGACGTGGACTACCTGACCGCCGACGAGGAGGACCGCTTCGTCATCGCGCAGGCCAACGCCACGCTCAACGACGACCTGCGGTTCGCCGAGGCCCGCGTCCTGGTCCGCCGCCGTGGCGGGGAGGTCGACTACGTCCCCGGTGACGACGTCGACTACATGGACGTCTCGCCGCGCCAGATGGTGTCGGTCGCGACCGCGATGATCCCGTTCCTGGAGCACGACGACGCCAACCGTGCCCTCATGGGCGCGAACATGATGCGCCAGGCGGTGCCGCTCATCAAGAGCGAGTCCCCGCTGGTCGGCACCGGCATGGAGTACCGCTCCGCCGCCGACGCCGGCGACGTGGTCAAGGCCGAGAAGCCGGGTGTGGTCCAGGAGGTCTCCGCGGACTACATCACCACCACCAACGACGACGGCACGTACATCACGTACCGCCTGGCCAAGTTCTCCCGGTCCAACCAGGGCACCTCGGTCAACCAGAAGGTCATCGTCGCCGAGGGCGACCGGGTCATCGAGGGCCAGGTCCTGGCCGACGGCCCGGCCACCGAGAACGGCGAGATGGCGCTCGGCAAGAACCTGCTGGTCGCGTTCATGCCGTGGGAGGGCCACAACTACGAGGACGCGATCATCCTGTCGCAGCGCCTCGTGCAGGACGACGTCCTCTCCTCGATCCACATCGAGGAGCACGAGGTCGACGCCCGTGACACCAAGCTCGGCCCCGAGGAGATCACCCGGGACATCCCGAACGTCTCCGAGGAGGTCCTCGCCGACCTCGACGAGCGCGGCATCATCCGCATCGGTGCCGAGGTCGTCGCCGGCGACATCCTCGTCGGCAAGGTCACGCCCAAGGGCGAGACCGAGCTGACCCCCGAGGAGCGCCTGCTCCGCGCGATCTTCGGCGAGAAGGCGCGCGAGGTGCGCGACACCTCCCTGAAGGTGCCGCACGGCGAGATCGGCAAGGTCATCGGCGTCCGCGTCTTCGACCGCGAGGAGGGCGACGAGCTTCCCCCCGGTGTCAACCAGCTGGTGCGCGTGTACGTGGCGCAGAAGCGCAAGATCACCGACGGTGACAAGCTCGCCGGCCGCCACGGCAACAAGGGCGTCATCTCCAAGATCAACCCGATCGAGGACATGCCGTTCCTGGAGGACGGCACGCCCGTCGACATCATCCTGAACCCGCTGGGTGTCCCGTCCCGCATGAACCCGGGACAGGTCCTGGAGATCCACCTCGGCTGGCTCGCCAGCCGCGGCTGGGACGTCTCCGGCCTCGCGGAGGAGTGGGCGCAGCGCCTCCAGGGCATCGGCGCCGACAAGGTCGAGCCCGGCACCAACGTCGCCACCCCGGTCTTCGACGGTGCGCGCGAGGACGAGCTGGCCGGCCTGCTCCAGCACACCATCCCGAACCGCGACGGCGAGCGCATGGTGCTCCCGTCCGGCAAGGCGCGGCTGTTCGACGGCCGCAGCGGTGAGCCGTTCCCGGACCCGATCTCGGTCGGGTACATGTACATCCTCAAGCTCCACCACCTGGTCGACGACAAGCTGCACGCCCGGTCGACCGGCCCGTACTCGATGATCACCCAGCAGCCGCTGGGTGGTAAGGCCCAGTTCGGCGGCCAGCGCTTCGGTGAGATGGAGGTGTGGGCGCTGGAGGCGTACGGCGCCGCGTACGCCCTCCAGGAGCTGCTGACCATCAAGTCCGACGACGTGACCGGCCGCGTGAAGGTCTACGAGGCCATCGTCAAGGGCGAGAACATCCCTGAGCCCGGCATCCCCGAGTCCTTCAAGGTGCTCATCAAGGAGATGCAGTCCCTGTGCCTCAACGTGGAGGTGCTGTCCTCGGACGGCATGTCCATCGAGATGCGTGACACCGACGAGGACGTCTTCCGCGCGGCGGAGGAGCTCGGCATCGACCTGTCCCGGCGCGAGCCGAGCAGCGTCGAA
The DNA here is from genome assembly GCF_000721235.1 of Streptomyces olivaceus. GTDB lineage: Bacteria > Actinomycetota > Actinomycetes > Streptomycetales > Streptomycetaceae > Streptomyces > Streptomyces olivaceus. Next base: position 36,137 of record NZ_JOFH01000040.1, on the reverse strand, counting down.
GAGGTCTGACGGGAGTCAGGCGGGGCCTTCCGCCCGAAGGCCCCGCCGATCCCGCGACCCCCGTTTCAGACCACAGACTTACAACCCTGAGAGGGATTGACGCATAGTGCTCGACGTCAACTTCTTCGACGAGCTCCGGATCGGTCTGGCCACCGCTGACGACATCCGTCAGTGGAGCCACGGCGAGGTCAAGAAGCCCGAGACCATCAACTACCGCACCCTCAAGCCCGAGAAGGACGGACTCTTCTGCGAGAAGATCTTCGGTCCGACCCGGGACTGGGAGTGCTACTGCGGCAAGTACAAGCGCGTCCGCTTCAAGGGCATCATCTGCGAGCGCTGCGGCGTCGAGGTCACTCGCGCCAAGGTGCGCCGTGAGCGGATGGGCCACATCGAGCTGGCCGCTCCCGTCACCCACATCTGGTACTTCAAGGGCGTCCCGTCGCGCCTGGGCTACCTCCTCGACCTGGCGCCGAAGGACCTCGAGAAGGTCATCTACTTCGCCGCGTACATGATCACGTTCGTGGACGAGGAGCGCCGCACCCGCGACCTGCCCTCGCTGGAGGCCCACGTCTCCGTCGAGCGCCAGCAGATCGAGCAGCGCCGCGACTCCGACCTGGAGGCCCGCGCCAAGAAGCTCGAGACGGACCTCGCCGAGCTGGAGGCCGAGGGCGCCAAGGCCGACGTGCGCCGCAAGGTGCGCGAGGGTGCCGAGCGCGAGATGAAGCAGCTGCGCGACCGTGCGCAGCGCGAGATCGACCGCCTCGACGAGGTGTGGAACCGGTTCAAGAACCTCAAGGTCCAGGACCTGGAGGGCGACGAGCTGCTCTACCGCGAGCTGCGCGACCGCTTCGGCACCTACTTCGACGGCTCGATGGGCGCCGCCGCGCTGCAGAAGCGCCTGGAGTCCTTCGACCTCGACGAGGAGGCCGAGCGCCTCCGCGAGATCATCCGCACCGGCAAGGGCCAGAAGAAGACCCGTGCGCTCAAGCGCCTCAAGGTCGTCTCCGCGTTCCTGCAGACCAGCAACAGCCCCAAGGGCATGGTGCTCGACTGCGTGCCGGTCATCCCGCCGGACCTGCGTCCGATGGTGCAGCTGGACGGTGGCCGCTTCGCGACCTCCGACCTGAACGACCTGTACCGCCGCGTCATCAACCGCAACAACCGCCTGAAGCGGCTTCTCGACCTCGGCGCGCCCGAGATCATCGTGAACAACGAGAAGCGCATGCTCCAGGAGGCCGTCGACGCGCTCTTCGACAACGGCCGCCGCGGCCGCCCGGTCACGGGCCCCGGCAACCGCCCGCTGAAGTCGCTGTCCGACATGCTCAAGGGCAAGCAGGGCCGCTTCCGCCAGAACCTGCTCGGCAAGCGCGTGGACTACTCCGCGCGTTCCGTGATCGTCGTCGGTCCGCAGCTCAAGCTGCACCAGTGCGGTCTGCCGAAGGCGATGGCGCTGGAGCTCTTCAAGCCGTTCGTGATGAAGCGCCTGGTCGACCTGAACCACGCGCAGAACATCAAGAGCGCCAAGCGCATGGTCGAGCGCGGCCGCACGGTCGTGTACGACGTGCTCGAAGAGGTCATCGCGGAGCACCCGGTCCTGCTGAACCGTGCGCCCACCCTGCACCGCCTCGGCATCCAGGCCTTCGAGCCGCAGCTGGTCGAGGGCAAGGCCATCCAGATCCACCCGCTCGTCTGCACCGCGTTCAACGCGGACTTCGACGGCGACCAGATGGCCGTGCACCTGCCGCTGTCCGCGGAGGCGCAGGCCGAGGCCCGCATCCTGATGCTGTCCTCGAACAACATCCTCAAGCCGGCCGACGGCCGTCCGGTGACGATGCCGACCCAGGACATGGTCCTCGGTCTGTTCTTCCTCACCACCGACTCCGAGGGGCGCGGCCCCAAGGGTGAGGGCCGTGCCTTCGGCTCCGTCGCCGAGGCGATCATGGCGTTCGACGCCGGAGACCTGACGCTGCAGGCGAAGGTCGACATCCGCTTCCCGGTGGGCACCATCCCGCCCCGCGGCTTCGAACCCCCGGTCCGCGAGGAGGGTGAGCCGGAGTGGCAGCAGGGTGACACCTTCACCCTGAAGACCACGCTGGGCCGTGCGCTCTTCAACGAGCTGCTGCCCGAGGACTACCCGTTCGTCGACTACGAGGTCGGCAAGAAGCAGCTCTCCGAGATCGTCAACGACCTCGCCGAGCGCTACCCGAAGGTCATCGTGGCGGCGACGCTCGACAACCTGAAGGCGGCCGGCTTCTTCTGGGCCACCCGTTCCGGCGTCACCGTCGCCATCTCCGACATCGTCGTTCCCGACGCGAAGAAGGAGATCGTCAAGGGCTACGAGGCGCAGGACGAGAAGGTCCAGAAGCAGTACGAGCGCGGTCTGATCACCAAGGAAGAGCGCACGCAGGAGCTCATCGCGATCTGGACCAAGGCGACCAACGAGGTCGCCGAGGCGATGAACGACAACTTCCCGAAGACCAACCCGGTCTCCATGATGGTGAACTCGGGTGCACGAGGCAACATGATGCAGATGCGTCAGATCGCCGGTATGCGTGGTCTGGTGTCGAACGCGAAGAACGAGACGATCCCGCGTCCCATCAAGGCCTCCTTCCGTGAGGGCCTGTCCGTGCTGGAGTACTTCATCTCCACGCACGGTGCCCGCAAGGGTCTGGCGGACACCGCTCTGCGGACCGCCGACTCGGGTTACCTCACGCGTCGTCTGGTCGACGTCTCCCAGGACGTCATCATCCGCGAGGAGGACTGCGGCACCGAGCGCGGCCTCAAGCTGCCGATCGCCTCGCGCGACGCGGACGGCACGCTGCGCAAGACCGAGGACGTCGAGACCAGCGTCTACGCCCGCATGCTCGCCGAGGACGTCGTCATCGACGGCAAGGTGATCGCGCCGGCCAACGTCGACCTCGGTGACGTCCTGATCGACGCCCTGGTCGCCCACGGCGTCGAGGAGGTCAAGACCCGCTCGATCCTGACCTGCGAGTCCCAGGTCGGCACCTGCGCCATGTGCTACGGGCGCTCGCTGGCCACCGGCAAGCTGGTCGACATCGGTGAGGCGGTCGGCATCATCGCCGCCCAGTCCATCGGTGAGCCCGGCACCCAGCTGACGATGCGTACCTTCCACACCGGTGGTGTGGCCGGTGACGACATCACGCAGGGTCTGCCGCGTGTCGTCGAGCTCTTCGAGGCCCGTACCCCGAAGGGTGTCGCCCCGATCTCCGAGGCCTCCGGCCGCGTGCGGATCGAGGAGACCGAGAAGACCAAGAAGCTGGTCGTCACCCCGGACGACGGCAGCGACGAGACGGCGTTCCCGATCTCGAAGCGTGCCCGTCTGCTCGTGGGCGAGGGCGACCACGTCGAGGTGGGCCAGAAGCTCACCGTGGGTGCCACCAACCCGCACGACGTGCTGCGCATCCTGGGTCAGCGTGCCGTCCAGGTCCACCTGGTCGGCGAGGTCCAGAAGGTCTACAACTCGCAGGGCGTGTCGATCCACGACAAGCACATCGAGATCATCATCCGGCAGATGCTGCGCCGCGTGACGATCATCGAGTCCGGCGACGCCGAGCTGCTGCCCGGCGAGCTGGTCGAGCGCACGAAGTTCGAGACCGAGAACCGTCGCGTGGTCCAGGAGGGCGGTCACCCGGCCTCCGGTCGTCCGCAGCTGATGGGTATCACCAAGGCCTCGCTGGCGACGGAGTCCTGGCTGTCGGCCGCCTCCTTCCAGGAGACGACCCGAGTGCTGACGGACGCGGCGATCAACGCCAAGTCCGACAGCCTCATCGGCCTCAAGGAGAACGTCATCATCGGTAAGCTCATCCCGGCCGGTACGGGCCTGTCCCGCTACCGCAACATCCGGGTCGAGCCGACCGAGGAGGCCAAGGCCGCGATGTACTCGGCCGTCGGCTACGACGACATCGACTACTCGCCGTTCGGCACGGGCTCCGGCCAGGCCGTTCCGCTGGAGGACTACGACTACGGTCCGTACAACCAGTAGGCGGGCAGCCCGGAGACGGGCAGCTCGTAGTCGGGCAGCTTGAACGAAGGGCGGCCACCCCACGCGGGGTGGCCGCCCTTCGGCATGCGGGGCCGGGGGTCCTGCGGACAGGGGCGCGCCGCCAGGGCGCTGCCGGCCGAGTCCGGTGCGGCGGCCGGTCTGATCCCGCTGCCGCCGGTCGGCTACGGCACGCCCAGCTCGAAGATGACGTAGTGGGCGTACCAGCCGGAGGCGAGTGCCGCCGTGGTGAAGAAGACCGCGAGGGCGGGCAGCTTCTGGCGGGCCAGGGCCGCGGCCGGGGCGAGCAGGAGGGGGAAGACGGGCAGCAGGTAGCGCATGGTGTTGCCGAACATCTGCTGGGTGCCCAGCACCGTGACGATCGTCGCCAGGGTGTACGCGACGAGCACCAGCGGCGGCCTCCTGCGCAGCATCAGGGCGAGGAGGAAGGGCAGCGCCAGCACCAGGAGGAGGGAGAGCAGGTCCGGCGTGGAGAAGGCGAAGGGGTAGTCGCCGCGGCCCACCGCGAGGTTGCGCAGCACGTCCCAGGTGTAGGCGCCGAAGTCGAAGTAGTGCGCCCAGCCCTCGCGCTGGAGCCTGAAGTACGCCATGGCCTCGCCGCTGCTCCAGCCGACCCAGGCGACGTAGAGGAGCAGGCCGAGCGGCGCGACGACCATGGCGTACACCGGGCCGCGTACGCCGTGCTCGCGCCGGGTCGCGGGACGGGCCAGCGCGACCAGCGCGGCCAGGCCCACGGCGCCTATGAGGACGGCGGAGGTGGGGCGGTTCAGGCCGGCGGTGAAGGCGAGGAGCCCGGCGGTCAGCCAGCGCCGGGTCATCACGGCGTAGCAGGTCCAGGCGGCGAGGGCGACGAACAGCGACTCGGAGTAGACGGCCCACTCGACGCCCGCGCCCGGCGCCACCGCCCACAGCCCGGCGGCGACCGTGCCGGCCCGGGCGCCCGCGAGCAGCGAGACCACGGCGTAGATGCCGGCCGCGGCCACGAAGGACGACACGACGGAGACCAGGATCCCGGAGCCGTACAGGCCGAGGCCGGTGGTCTCCGAGACCATGCGGATCAGGGCCGGGTAGAGCGGGAAGAACGCGACCGAGTTCTGCTGGACGGTGAAGAGGCCGCCGGGTTCGAGAGGGATCAGCGGGGTGGGGTGGTAGCCGTGCTCGGCGACCTGGAGGTACCACCAGCCGTCCCAGGTGCCCAGGACGTCCCACCAGTGGGCGCCGCCGCCGAAGCGCGGGTTCTTCTCGCGGAAGTCCCCGGCGTAGGTGAGCAGGGCGGCGAAGACGCCGAGGCCGACGAGTTTCGTGACACCGTAGAGGAGCAGCGGGTTCAGGTAGGGCCGGGCGCCGGGCGGCAGGGCCGGGGGCCAGGTCCGCCAGGAGCGGTCCGGGCGGTCGCCCGGCCCCTCGTCCGCCGTGCCGGTCGGCCCGTCGGTCATCGTGTCGCCGGCAGCCGTTTCCATGGCTGTCATCCCCCTCGGGCCACCCTCACGCGTCCAGCGCTGCCATAAGATCGCACAAGAGTCGCACATCTGTACTCAAGGTCACGGGGAGGGGAGGCGCGGTGCCGGAGGAGCGGGACGCGGAGCGGCACGAACCGGTCGTGTTGTCGGTCGTCATCCCGATGTTCAACGAAGAGGACGTCCTGCCCGCGCTGGTCAGCCGAGTCCGCCCGGTCCTGGCGGAGCTGGGCGTCCCCCACGAGGTCGTGGCGGTGGACGACGGCAGCGGCGACCGCACGGCGGAGCTGCTCGCCGCCTTCCGGCTGGGCTGGCCGGAGCTGCGGGTGGTGGCGCTGCGGCGCAACTCCGGCCACCAGGCGGCCCTCACCGCGGGCCTGGACCGGGCGCGCGGCGCGTACGTGGTGAGCCTGGACGCCGACCTCCAGGACCCGCCGGAGAAGATCCCCGACATGCTGGCGCTGGCCCGCGCGGAGGGGCTCGACATCGTCTACGGCGTGCGCGCCGACCGCAGCAGCGACTCCGGGTTCAAGCGGTGGTCCGCGGGCGTCTACTACCGCCTCATGCGGCGCCTGGCGGGTCCGTCGGTCCCGGCCCAGGCGGGGGACTTCCGGCTGCTCAGCCGGGCCGCCGTGGACGCCCTGAAGGCCCTGCCCGACCAGCAGCGGGTGTACCGGCTGCTGGTGCCGTGGCTCGGGTTCCCCAGCGGGGAGGTGCGGTACGAGCGCGCTCCGCGCCCGGCGGGCCGCACCAAGTACCCGCTGGGCCGGATGATCCGGCTCGCGGTCGACAGCGTCACCGGGTTCTCCGCGGCCCCGCTGCGCATCGCCACCTGGCTGGGCGCCGGCGCCTTCGTGGTCTGCCTGATGCTGCTGGTCTACACGCTGACCGCCTTCGCGCTGGGCCGCACCGTCCCCGGCTGGACCTCGCTGTTCACCGGCGTGGTCTTCATCGGTGCCGTGCAGCTGATCTGCGTCGGCCTGCTCGGCGAGTACGTCGGGCGCATCTACACGGCGGTGCAGAACCGGCCGACGTACTTCGTCCGCGCGGACACGGCGGACACGGCGAGTACAGCGGACACAGCGGACACAGCGGGTACGGAGGGCGCGGCGGTCACGAAGGGCACGGCGCACGTCCCGGAGCCGGACGAGCCGCGCGTACCGTTGCCGCGGGCCTGAGATCCCCCCCGTAGAGGCGTAGCGGCGCGGTCGATCGGGGCAGAACGGCGGGAAACGGGTGCGGGAGCCGGTCTCGCCCATTTGTTTTGACCGCAGCGAATGCGATAGGTACGCTCAGACCTTGTGCCTGGGGTGTGCCCTGGCCTCCGCGCGTGCCTACAACCGCATCGGAGGCCGTGACCGGCCACCGCAATCCGCGCTTTCCTTCCGCCTGGCGGCAGGGGCTCGCGGCTTCGACACACCCGACCGCGTGGGTCGGTGACGTTCCAGGTTAGCTTCACCATTCGGCACACAGAAACCGGAGAAGTAGTGCCTACGATCCAGCAGCTGGTCCGCAAGGGCCGGCAGGACAAGGTCGAGAAGAACAAGACGCCCGCACTCGAGGGTTCGCCCCAGCGTCGTGGCGTCTGCACGCGTGTGTTCACGACCACCCCGAAGAAGCCGAACTCGGCCCTGCGTAAGGTCGCGCGTGTGCGTCTGACCAGCGGGATCGAGGTCACCGCTTACATTCCGGGTGAGGGGCACAACCTGCAGGAGCACTCCATCGTGCTCGTGCGCGGCGGCCGTGTGAAGGACCTGCCCGGTGTTCGCTACAAGATCATCCGCGGCTCGCTCGACACCCAGGGTGTCAAGAACCGCAAGCAGGCCCGCAGCCGCTACGGCGCCAAGAAGGAGAAGTAGAAATGCCTCGTAAGGGCCCCGCCCCGAAGCGCCCGGTCATCATCGACCCGGTCTACGGTTCCCCTCTGGTGACCTCCCTCATCAACAAGGTGCTGATGAACGGCAAGCGCTCCACCGCCGAGCGCATTGTCTACGGCGCCATGGAGGGTCTGCGTGAGAAGACCAGCAACGACCCGGTCATCACGCTGAAGCGCGCGCTGGAGAACATCAAGCCGACCCTCGAGGTCAAGTCCCGCCGCGTCGGTGGTGCGACGTACCAGGTGCCGATCGAGGTCAAGCCCGGTCGCGCCAACACCCTCGCGCTGCGCTGGCTCGTCGGCTACTCCCGCGCCCGCCGCGAGAAGACCATGACCGAGCGTCTGCTCAACGAGCTCCTCGACGCCTCCAACGGCCTGGGTGCCGCTGTGAAGAAGCGCGAGGACACGCACAAGATGGCCGAGTCCAACAAGGCCTTCGCGCACTACCGCTGGTAGTCGCTACCCACATCGAGACCGAGAGAAGACTGAAGCCTTATGGCTACCACTTCACTTGACCTGGCCAAGGTCCGCAACATCGGGATCATGGCCCACATCGACGCGGGCAAGACGACCACCACCGAGCGGATCCTGTTCTACACCGGTGTGTCGTACAAGATCGGTGAGGTCCACGACGGCGCCGCCACGATGGACTGGATGGAGCAGGAGCAGGAGCGTGGCATCACGATCACGTCCGCTGCCACCACCTGTCACTGGCCGCTCGAGGACAACGACTACACGATCAACATCATCGACACCCCCGGGCACGTCGACTTCACCGTCGAGGTGGAGCGCTCCCTGCGCGTGCTCGACGGTGCCGTGACCGTGTTCGACGGTGTCGCCGGTGTCGAGCCGCAGTCCGAGACGGTGTGGCGTCAGGCCGACCGTTACGGCGTGCCCCGCATCTGCTTCGTGAACAAGCTGGACCGTACCGGCGCCGAGTTCCACCGCTGCGTGGAGATGATCTCGGGCCGCCTGGGCGCCCAGCCGCTCGTCATGCAGCTCCCCATCGGTGCCGAGGCCGACTTCCAGGGCGTCGTGGACCTGGTCCGCATGAAGGCGTACGTCTGGTCGGCGGACGCCGCCAAGGGCGAGATGTACGAGACCGTCGACATCCCCGACACGCACACCGAGGCCGCCGAGGAGTGGCACGGCAAGCTGGTCGAGGCCGTCGCGGAGAACGACGACGAGATCATGGAGCTGTTCCTGGAGGGCAAGGAGCCCACCGTGGAGCAGATGTACGCCGCGATCCGCCGCGTCACCATCACCTCCGGCAAGTCGGCGGACACCACGGTCACCCCGGTGTTCTGCGGCACCGCGTTCAAGAACAAGGGTGTCCAGCCCCTGCTCGACGCGGTCGTGCGCTACCTGCCGACCCCGCTCGACGTCGAGGCCATCGAGGGCCAGGACGTCAAGGACCCCGAGGTCGTCATCACGCGCAAGCCGTCCGAGGACGAGCCGCTGGCCGCGCTGGCGTTCAAGATCATGAGCGACCCGCACCTCGGCAAGCTCACCTTCCTCCGGGTGTACTCCGGCCGCCTGATCTCCGGCACCGCGGTGCTGAACTCGGTCAAGGGCCGCAAGGAGCGCATCGGCAAGATCTACCGCATGCACGCCAACAAGCGTGAGGAGATCGAGTCGGCGGGCGCCGGTGACATCGTCGCCGTCATGGGCCTGAAGCAGACCACCACCGGTGAGACGCTGTCCGACGACAAGAACCCGGTCATCCTGGAGTCCATGGACTTCCCGGCGCCGGTCATCGAGGTCGCCATCGAGCCCAAGTCGAAGGGCGACCAGGAGAAGCTCGGCGTCGCGATCCAGCGCCTGGCCGAGGAGGACCCCTCCTTCCAGGTGCACTCGGACGAGGAGACCGGCCAGACCATCATCGGCGGTATGGGCGAACTGCACCTCGAGGTGTTCGTCGACCGGATGAAGCGCGAGTTCAAGGTCGAGGCCAACGTCGGCAAGCCGCAGGTCGCCTACCGTGAGACGATCCGCAAGACCGTCGAGCGCGTGGACTACACCCACAAGAAGCAGACCGGTGGTACCGGTCAGTTCGCCAAGGTGCAGATCGCGATCGAGCCGATCACCGGCGGCGACGCGTCGTACGAGTTCGTGAACAAGGTGACCGGCGGCCGCATCCCGAAGGAGTACATCCCTTCGGTGGACGCCGGTGCCCAGGAGGCCATGCAGTTCGGCATCCTGGCCGGCTACGAGATGACGGGCGTCCGCGTCACGCTCATCGACGGTGGCTACCACGAGGTCGACTCCTCCGAGCTCGCCTTCAAGATCGCCGGTTCGCAGGCCTTCAAGGAGGCCGCGCGCAAGGCTTCCCCCGTGCTCCTGGAGCCGATGATGGCCGTCGAGGTCACCACGCCCGAGGACTACATGGGTGACGTCATCGGTGACATCAACTCCCGCCGTGGCCAGATCCAGGCCATGGAGGAGCGGATGGGTGCCCGCGTCGTGAAGGGCCTCGTGCCGCTGTCGGAGATGTTCGGCTACGTCGGAGACCTCCGCAGCAAGACGTCGGGTCGCGCAAGCTACTCGATGCAGTTCGACTCCTACGCCGAGGTTCCCCGGAACGTCGCCGAGGAGATCATCGCGAAGGCCAAGGGCGAGTAACGGACTCCTCCGTTCAACGGACCCCGTGCTCACGCTTTAGGCTTGACCCCGGAGCCTGCATGGGGCATTCCGCCGCGAACCCGGTGGAATGCCCCCGGCACCCGGGCTTTCCAGCAAAGATCACCTGGCGCCGATGAGTAAGGCGTACAGAACCACTCCACAGGAGGACCCCAGTGGCGAAGGCGAAGTTCGAGCGGACTAAGCCGCACGTCAACATCGGCACCATCGGTCACATCGACCACGGTAAGACGACCCTCACGGCCGCCATTACCAAGGTGCTGCACGACGCGTACCCGGACCTGAACGAGGCCTCGGCCTTCGACATGATCGACAAGGCGCCCGAGGAGCGCCAGCGCGGTATCACCATCTCCATCGCGCACGTCGAGTACCAGACGGAGACGCGTCACTACGCGCACGTCGACTGCCCCGGTCACGCGGACTACATCAAGAACATGATCACGGGTGCCGCGCAGATGGACGGCGCCATCCTCGTGGTCGCCGCCACCGACGGCCCGATGCCGCAGACCAAGGAGCACGTCCTCCTGGCCCGCCAGGTCGGCGTTCCGTACATCGTCGTCGCCCTGAACAAGGCCGACATGGTGGACGACGAGGAGATCCTGGAGCTCGTCGAGCTCGAGGTCCGTGAGCTCCTCTCCGAGTACGAGTTCCCGGGCGACGACCTGCCGGTCGTCAAGGTCTCCGCCCTGAAGGCCCTCGAGGGCGACAAGGAGTGGGGCAACTCGGTCCTCGAGCTCATGAAGGCCGTGGACGAGGCCATCCCGGAGCCGGCGCGCGACATCGACAAGCCGTTCCTGATGCCGATCGAGGACGTCTTCACCATCACCGGTCGCGGTACGGTCGTCACCGGCCGCATCGAGCGTGGTGTCCTCAAGGTCAACGAGACCGTCGACATCATCGGCATCAAGCAGGACAAGACCACGACCACGGTCACGGGCATCGAGATGTTCCGGAAGCTGCTGGACGAGGGTCAGGCCGGTGAGAACGTCGGTCTGCTGCTCCGCGGCATCAAGCGCGAGGACGTCGAGCGCGGCCAGGTCATCATCAAGCCCGGCTCGGTCACCCCGCACACCGAGTTCGAGGCCCAGGCCTACATCCTGTCGAAGGACGAGGGTGGCCGTCACACCCCCTTCTTCAACAACTACCGTCCGCAGTTCTACTTCCGTACGACGGACGTGACCGGCGTCGTGACCCTCCCCGAGGGCACCGAGATGGTCATGCCGGGTGACAACACCGAGATGAAGGTGGAGCTCATCCAGCCCGTCGCCATGGAAGAGGGCCTGAAGTTCGCCATCCGCGAGGGTGGCCGGACCGTGGGCGCCGGCCAGGTCACCAAGATCAACAAGTAAGCACCGCTTGCTTGTCGGTCGACTGACTGGCATGGGCTGATGCCTGAGAGGGCCCGCACGACTTCGGTCGTGCGGGCCCTTTCGCGTGGGGGCCCGCGGGTCGCGCCGGAGGCGGAACGCGACGTCAACCGCCATCGGGGTGCTGTTCACCCGTTTGCAGGACGTACTGGCATATGTCGCGATGGGTTGCCAGGCGGCATCTATCGTCTGACACATGGTCAGTTCACCTCACGAGGCGCTGCACAGGATCTTCCAGGAGGATCCGGCCCTCTTCGTACGAGCGGTCAAGAGCATCGGCATCACCTTCGACGCCCCGGTCTCGGCAGGCCCTCTCCCCACCGACCTCACCGAGAACCGCCCGCTCGAACGGCGCGTGGACACACTCCTGCGCCTGGACACCGAGGGCGGCGCCGGCTTCCTCCTCGCCGTGGAGTCCCAGAGCGCCCCGGACCCCAAGAAGCCCGCGAGCTGGGCGTACTACGCCTCGTACCTGCACGCCAAGTACCGTCTGCCGCCGGTCCTCCTGGTCGTCTGCGCCGACCGCCGCACCGCGGCCTGGGCGAGTCAGCACGTGGACATCGGCCCTCCGCAGTGGCCCTCGCTCACGGTGCGCCCCCTGGTCCTGGGGCCGGACAGCCTGCCGGTGATCCGCAGCTCCGAGGAGGCGGCGCGGGACATTCCGCTGACCGTCCTCTCCGCGGCTCTGCGCCGCCGGGATCCGGACGCCGGTGCCATACTGAAAGCGCTGGGGACGGCACTGAAAGACCTGTCGGCCGACGACGAGAAAACCGCAAGCAAGTTCGCCGTCTACATGGAACAAGGCCTCGGCACGACGCCGGCCGCGAATCTCTGGAGGCAGATCATGGCCGCCGACCTCTCCTTCTTCCAGTCGGAGACCGCGCAGAACCTTCGGGCGGAAGGGCGTGAGAAAGGGCGTTCGGAAGGGCGCCAGGAAGGGCGCGAGGAGGGGCGTGTGGCTGGGCGCGCCGAGGACATTCTGCTGCTGCTGCGGAACCGGGGAATCCAGGTGTCCGAGGACGAGCGGGCGTGCATTCTGAGCTGTGGCGATCTCGAAGTGCTGGGTGCATGGTTCACCCGGGCGATCACGGCGGCGTCGGCCGCCGAGCTGTTCGTGGACGCCGAAGGGGAGCCGGAGAGCTGAGTCTGGTTGATGCGGGTCGTCACAGCGACGGCGGTGGCCGGGACTCGCCGTAGGGCGCCGGCCGTGCTGAGGTGTCGGAGGGCCTGACGCGAGTCGGCGCCGAGCGGGACATACAGGTTCGGTCACGAATTACGACACCGGGCGGCACTTTTCCTTCACATGGCGGCACGATTGATCGCCGACACCGCCACCCGGAAAGTGAGCCCGTGAGCCCCCTCCCACCCCCCGACCGTTCCGGCGACGATCCGTCCTCCTCCCTCTCCGACGAGGAGCTGGAGTCATTCCTGCGGGAGGCCGCCGAGGGCGGGAGTGCCTCCGCGCCCAAGGAGCCGTCGGCGCGGGCACGGATGGTGGCCCGGCGGTTGCGCGAGGAGGAGACGGCGGCGGCACGGCGTACCCCGCGGCCGGCGCCGAAGAGGGACGGTCGTCCTCGCCGCCGCCGGACGTGGGCGGTCGCCGGCGTGCTGGCGCTGGCGGTCCTCGCGGTCGTCGCCGTACGGCCCTCGCTGGTCCTGGACCGGCTGCCCGGCGGCGGGGACGACGGCTCCGCGACTCCGCTCGCGGCGGAGACGGGCCGCCCCACCGGTGCCCCCGCCGAGCCCGCCGGGTCGGCGCGGGCCACCCGCGACCATCCGTTCCGCGGTTCACCTGCCGAGCGGTGGGCCGAGGGCGCCGACGCCATCGAGGTGCCGGAGGCGAAGGCGCTGTCCGGCATGAGCGAGACGGACGTGGCGTTCGCGCTGCGCCGCACCAAGGAACTCCTGGTCGCCGCCAATCTGGACGCCGGCGTACTGCGCGGGGAGCACCCGGACGAGGCGCTGGACGTCCTCGACCCGAAGCAGCCGGAACTGCTGCCGAAGCTGCGCCGCTCCCTCAGCCGGCCGGACGAGGACCACGACCCGCTGAGACTCTTCACCCGCTTCGACCCGCACGAGACCCGCCCGGCCGGCGACGCCGTCAAGGTCCGCGGCCGCATGACGCTCGCCGCGGGCGAACCCGGCGTCGTGAAGGTCGACGCGGACTACACCTTCGTCTACCCGCGGGTGCGGGCCAACGACCAGGACGGTCCGGTGGCGCGCACCATCATCCGCCGCGTGCTCACCCTGACCCTGAACGACCCGGCCCGGTGGGAGGTGACCGAGGGCAAGCTGCTGGTGGAGCGGTACTTCTCCGAGTACGGCAACACCAGCTGCGGCATCCACGACGGCTACCTGCACCCCGGCTTCGGCGACGAGGACCCCGGCGGAGAACGCGCCACCGGCCCGCTGGCCGACCCCTACGACCGCAGCCGCCCCCTCACGGGGAGCGAGCCGGACGACTGCGGGAAGGTCTCCCGGACCTGACCTCACAACGTGGGTTGCGGTGGTGTGCAGCGCAGTTCGGCCCAGACGGTCTTGCGCGGGAAGCGCCCCTCGGTCACGCCCCAACGGTCCGCCAGCGCCTCCACCAGCAGCAGCCCACGGCCGGACTCCGCGTCGGAAGCGGGAACTTGGGGCCGGGGCAGGTCCTGCCCACGGGTGTCGGTCACCTCGATGCGGAGGACCGCGCCGACGACGTACAGCGCGAGCCGGAAGTCGCGGCCGGGAACGCGGCCGTGGTCCGCTGCGTTCGCCGCCAGCTCGGCGACGAGTTGCCGTGCGGGGTCCAGCGGGAGTGCCCAGGCACGGAGCTGCTCCGTCGCGAGCAGACGGGCGAGACGGGCACCGCGGGGCGTGGGGGAGAGCTGCACGCTGAAGTTGCGGGCGTGAGTCGTGAGTTCGGCGGAGTTCTGGTTCACGTCACTCAGCGTGGCCGTGCTTGCGTACTGTGAGAAGTGACTCAGTGAGTACGTGCTGTGACTGTCCGGTGCTTGTCCATCGGTGTCGGGGCTGTCGGTCCGTGCCGTACGGGTAGGGCGCTGGGGCAAGGCAGCGAGTGCGACGAAGGGGTGCGGGATGACGGTCGAGACGGACGAGGCGGGGTGGGAGGTCGACCCCGACGACGAGTGGGGCGTCGCGGTCATCACCACGGTGGGGCGGCAGTTGAAGCTGCGACGCGAGGCCGCGGGGATGCGGGCCGGCGACTTCGGGGTGGCGGTCGGGTACGGGGAGGATCTCGTATACAAAGTCGAGGGCGGCAAGCGGATTCCCCGGCAGGAGTATCTGGACAGGGCCGACGAGGTGTTGGGTGCGGGTGGGCTGCTCTCGGCGGCCTGGGAAGACGTGAAGAAGGTCCGGTACCCGAAGCGGGTGCGGGAGTTGGGGAAGTTGGAGGGCAAGGCGGTCGAGATCGCCCTGTACGAGTGCCACATCATCCCCGGGCTGCTGCAGACGCGGGAGCACGCGCGCGCGGTGATCGGAGCGGCTCAGCCGCCGTATTCGCCGGACGACGTGGAACGCATGGTGGCAGCGCGTCTGGCCCGGCAGTCGGTCTTCGCACGCTCACCCGCTCCCGCGCTCAGTTTCGTCCTGGAAGAGGGCCCGCTACGACGGCCCATTGGCGGCACAATGGTCTGGCGTGCGCAGCTTGAACGCCTGTTGGAGGTGGGACGGTCGCACAATGTCGTGCTGCAGGTGATGCGGACGAGCTGCGGCACCCACTCCGGCCTGGACGGGCGGATCGAGGTGCTGAAGTTCCCGGACGGAACGGCGGTGGGACGATCTGACGGCGCCTTCAGCGGTCGGCCGATCACCGAGCCCAGGCACCTGCGCATCCTTGAGCTGCGCTACGGCACCATCCGGGCTCAGGCACTCTCGCCGGAGGAGTCGCTGGCCTTCATCGAAGAACTGCTGGGAGAAACATGATCTGCAAGTCCACCGCCGGAGACGGCCCCGAGCTGGCGTGGTTCAAGAGCAGCTACAGCGGCGGCAACGACGGCAACTCCTGCGTCGAGATCGCGGCAGCGCCCGGCGCCGTCCACGTCCGTGACTCGAAGCAGTCCGACGGCCCCCGGCTCGCGCTCACCCCTGACGCCTGGGCGAGCTTCCTGCCGTACGCCTCGCAGGAGTAACGGGCGTGCGGCGCGGCTGCCGGGGCTCCGCCGCGCCCTCGCTCAGGAGATGTGTCGGGACGGCTCCGCTCCGGTTCGGGTCAGGAAGTCGATGAGTGCGTGGGCGAGTCGTTCGGGCTGGTCCTCGGGGATGAGGGTGGACGAGTCGGCGATCTCGACCAGGCGGCCCTGCGGGTACAGCGCGGCCAGCCGGGGGCCGTGCTCGCGCGGCATCAGCCGGTCCTCGGTCGCCCAGACGACCAGTACCGGGCGGTCGAAGTCGCGCAGTCGCTCACTCCAGGCGAGCAGGGTCTTGCGTCCGGGTGCTCCGGTGGCGAACTTGGCGAAGTCCCTGCGGATGGCCCTGTCGCGGGTGGCGGGAGCGAACCAGTCGTCCATGATCTCGTCGGGGATCCCGCGCAGGCTCATCCCGCCGTATCCACTCCGGGCGTGGCGGATGGCGGGAACGCGCATGAGGCGCGTCAGGAGCCAGACGCCGCCGGGAACCCTGCACACGTGCGCCAGCGCCTTGGCCGGCCCCGGAGGGAAGTTGTCGAAGGCCTCGCAGGCCACCAGCACCAGGCGCGCGATCTGCTGATCCCGCCCCTCCGACACCAGGAACTGCCCCCCGCCCCAGTCGTTGAGGACGAGGGTCACCGGGCCCGCACCGAGCCGCTCGATGAACTCCCCCAGGAGACGGGCGACACCGCGCTGGGACAGGTCGGCGTCCGGGTTCATCGGCTGACGGTGGGCGCCCAGGGGCAGCGTGGGCATGACGCAGCGGTATCCGTCCAGCATCGGGACCACCTTGCGCCACTGGGTCCCGTTCATCGGCATACCGTGGCCGAACACCAGCACAGGCCCTTCACCACCGGTGTCCTGGTAGTCGATCGGTCCGGACGACAACTCGATTCTCGGCATCTCGACCTCCCGCTTGACAGACCGCCTGCTTGGTAGATCGTTCTACTGTAATTTTGGAGGGGAGAGGGGTGGAAGAAGCGGATCGCGGCGGAGGCGGACGCGCCGTTCGGCTCGATCTACCACTTCTTCCCCGGCGGCAAGCAGCAACTGGCCGAGGACATGATCCGCACGTCCGGAACCGCGTACGGCCGCATGGTCCTGGTCCTGCTGGACAGCGTGTCGGACCCGGTGGAATCCGTCGTGCACGCGTTCGAAGCGGCCGCGGACGACCTCGAAGCGGCCGACTACGCCGACGCGTGCCCGATCGGGACAGTGGCCTTGGAAGTCGCGAGCAGCAACGAAGTGCTGCGCATCGCGACGGCGGAGGTCTTCGAGGAGTGGGTCGGCGCGGCGACGCGGTGGTTCGGCCATGGGGTCGCCGAACCGAAGACGGCGCAGTCCCTCGCGTACTCGATGGTCATGGTGCTGGAGGGAGCTTTCATGCCCAGCCGGGCCGCCCGTGATCCGGAGCCGCTGCGGGTGGCCGGCCGGTCGATGGCCACGTTGGTGCGCACCGCCATCGCCCAGGCCGACGCGGACTGATCCCCGGCACCAACAGCGGGAGGCTCAGGAGACCGACTGCGTCCCCACCACCCCAAGGAGCTCCAGCAGCCCCGCGCTCTCCGTACCGACCGCCGGGGTGAACCAGAGGAGGCGTTGGCGGCCGTCCTCGCTGAAGAGGTGGAGGCAGTTGACCTCGATCAGGCCCAGCTCGGGGTGGAGGAGCCGTTTGCGGTCCTTGCGCCGGACGGCGACCTCGTGGTCGGCCCAGAGCGCGGCGAACTCCGGCGAGACGCCGAGCAGCGTACGGATCATCGTGCCCGTCTCGGCGTCCTTCGCGTCCCGCCTCGCGGCGGCGGCCCGCAGGTCGGCGACGAAGGAGCGGGACTGGGTCTCGTGGTCGGCCTCGGGGTAGAGGTCGCGGGCCTCCGGCTCGGTGAACCAGCGGTGGACGAAGCTGGCCCGCGGCCCCCGCAGCCCGGACTGGTCGCCGAGCAGGGCCACGGCCAGCGGATTCTGTACGAGGGTGACGTGCAGGTCGGTGATGACCTGCGCCGGGGTCGCGGGCATGCGGTCGAGGAGGTCCAGCATGCCGGGGTGCACGTGCGAGGCCGCTCCGCCCTGCACGGGCACCGGCCGGTCGGCGAGCCGGTAGAGGTAGTCCCGCTCGTCGGCGGACAGCCGCAGCGCCCTCCCCAGCGCGGCGACCATCTGCTCGGAGGGCTGGGAGCCCGCGCCGCGCTCCAGCTCGTTGTAGTAGTCCACGGACGCCCCCGCGAGCTGGGCGACCTCCTCGCGGCGCAGCCCCGGCACCCGCCGCCGGGGCCCGGCCGGGAGCCCGACGTCGGCCGGGCGGATGCGCTCGCGGCGCGACCGCAGGAACGTTCCCAGCTTGGCGTATTTCACAGCGCTCATACCGTCCATTCTGCGACCGGAGGGGCCGTTGACCCAGGGGATGGCATCCCCTGGCTGCGTCGGCCGGCCGCGCGCATCGTGGAGGCATGACCACGCACACGAACCAGCAGAACCCCGCACCAGAGGCCGACACCCGGGTCGCCGTCGTCACCGGCGGGTCGCGCGGCATCGGCCGGGCGGTCTCCCAAAAGCTCGCCGCGGACGGCCTGGCCGTCGTCGTGAACTACGCCCGCGACGCCTCCGCCGCCGAGGAGGTGGTGGCGTCGATCACCGGCACCGGGGGCCGGGCCGTCGCCGTACAGGCGGACGTGGCGGACGAGAAGGAGGTCGCCGCGCTGTTCGACCGCGCGGAGGCCGAGTACGGCGGCGTCGACGTGGTCGTGAACTCGGCCGGCCGGATGACCCTGTCGACCATCGCCGACCTGGACCTGGCGGCGCTCGACGCCATGCACCGCACCAACATCCGCGGCACCTTCGTGGTCGCGCAGCAGGCGGCGCGGCGGCTGCGGGCCGGGGGCTCGTTCGTGGGGTTCTCGACCTCGGTGGTCGGCACGCAGTTCCCCACGTACGGGGCGTATGTGGCGAGCAAGGGCGCCGTGGAGGCGATGACGCTGATCCTGGCGAAGGAGCTGCGCGGGCGGGACGTCACCGTGAACACGGTCGCGCCCGGCCCGACGGCCACGGACCTGTTCCTCAACGGCAAGACACCCGAGCAGATCGACCAGCTCGCGAAGACCCCGCCCCTGGAGCGGCTGGGCAGCCCGGAGGACATCGCCAACGTGGTCGCCTTCCTCGGCAGCCCCGCCGGGCACTGGGTGAACGGCCAGGTCCTTCGCGCCAACGGCGGCCTGGTCTGACGCCCTGCGGCCCACCCACACGACACCACCAGCACCCCTCCCAGGAGACACGCATGCCTTTCGCCCAGTTCAAGGTCCCCGCGGGCACCCTCACCGCCGAGGACAAGAAGAAGATCGTCGAGCGCACCACCGACCTCTACGCGGAGATATACGGGGAGCGGGCCCGCCCCACGACCGTCGTCCTCGTCGACGAGGTCCCCGACGGCGGCTGGGGCGTCGCGGGCAACGTCCTCACGGCCGCGATGCTGAACGGGGAGGAGTGAGGGGGAGGGAGGAGGAGTGAGGGGGACGGAGGGGAGCACGACCGGGGATACGGTGAGGCCGGATAGAGGCACTCCACGTGCCGACTATCACCCGATATGAGAAATCTGTGTCTCATATAGTGGGCGCACTCTGCGCCAGGTGCTGGCCAGGATGTTTACATGCGCGTAACACTTAAGTGTCCCGCGCGCGGCAACGGCGCCGAGCGCCCACCACCGGACCGACCGGACGACGGACGTACGCCCCCTCACGCACGCGGACGCGTACCCCCACCCCGCCCCGGTCTCCGGTGTCAGCCGTGCCAGAAAGGGCCCCCGTGACGACGCGAAGCGAGACCAGGACCACCCTCGACCATCTGCTCACCGAGATCGAGCACCGCAACCCGGCCCAGCCCGAGTTCCACCAGGCCGCCCACGAGGTCCTGGAAACGCTCGCGCCGGTCGTCGCGGCCCGCCCGGAGTACGCCGAGCCCGGCCTCATCGAGCGGCTGGTCGAGCCCGAGCGGCAGGTCCTCTTCCGGGTGCCGTGGCAGGACGACAAGGGCCGCGTCCACGTCAACCGGGGCTTCCGCGTCGAGTTCAACAGCGCGCTGGGCCCGTACAAGGGCGGTCTGCGCTTCCACCCCTCGGTCAACCTGGGCGTCATCAAGTTCCTGGGCTTCGAGCAGATCTTCAAGAACGCCCTGACCGGCCTCGGCATCGGCGGCGGCAAGGGCGGCAGCGACTTCGACCCGCACGGGCGCAGCGACGCGGAGGTCATGCGGTTCTGCCAGTCGTTCATGACGGAGCTGCACCGGCACATCGGCGAGCACACGGACGTACCGGCCGGGGACATCGGCGTCGGCGGCCGGGAGATCGGCTACCTCTTCGGCCAGTACCGCCGCATCACCAACCGCTGGGAGGCCGGTGTCCTCACCGGCAAGGGCCAGGGCTGGGGCGGCTCGCTGATCCGCCCCGAGGCGACCGGCTACGGCAACGTCCTCTTCGCGGCGGCGATGCTCCGGGAGCGCGGTGAGGACCTGGAGGGCCAGACGGCGGTGGTGTCGGGCTCCGGCAACGTCGCGATCTACACCATCGAGAAGCTGGCCGCCCTCGGCGCGAACGCCGTGACCTGCTCGGACTCCTCCGGCTACGTCGTCGACGAGAAGGGCGTCGACGTGGAGCTGCTCAAGCAGGTCAAGGAGGTCGAGCGCGGCCGGGTCGACACCTACGCCGAGCGCCGGGGCTCCTCGGCCCGCTTCGTCCCCGGCGGCAGCGTCTGGGACGTCCCGGCCGACCTCGCCCTCCCGTCGGCCACCCAGAACGAGCTGGACGAGAACGCCGCCGCGACCCTGGTCCGCAACGGCGTCAAGGCGGTCTCCGAGGGCGCCAACATGCCGGCGACCCCCGAGGCCGTGCACCTCCTCCAGCAGGCCGGCGTCGCCTTCGGCCCGGGCAAGGCCGCCAACGCGGGCGGCGTGGCGGTCAGCGCCCTGGAGATGGCGCAGAACCACGCCCGTACGTCGTGGACCGCGGCGAAGGTGGAGGAGGAGCTGGCCGACATCATGAACAACATCCACACCACCTGCCACGAGACGGCCGAGCGCTACGACGCCCCCGGCGACTACGTCACCGGCGCGAACATCGCCGGCTTCGAGCGCGTGGCGGACGCGATGCTGGCCCAGGGCGTCATCTGACGGACCCGACGGACGGGGCCCCACCGCGATCCGGTGGGGCCCCGCCGTCGTACACCGGGGCACCCGCGTACCTGCACCCGGGAACACCCGCATCCCCCATACCTCCACCCCCGCATACCTGTAGCCGCGGGGCGAGGGTTTTACGGAATGAGCGGACAGTTTAATTGCAGCGGCTGGCGGAGTGGAATTACTCAGCCCGTATTGGGTGCCACAACGTGCTACTGTCGCTATCAGTTGCAGTTGTGGTTCCCGAATGTGAAGCTCTTACCGGTCGGCCCTCGTGCCGTCGGAAGCGTACTTTGACACCGGTCTTTTCCGGCGGGGTGATCATCGCGGCGACACGGCGTTCGTGAAGTGCGGGCGTCGATGCACTGCCCCGAAGGAGACAAGACATGGCTACTGGCACCGTGAAGTGGTTCAACGCGGAAAAGGGTTTCGGCTTCATCGAGCAGGACGGTGGCGGCGCCGACGTGTTCGCCCACTACTCGAACATCGCCGCCCAGGGCTTCCGTGAGCTGCTCGAGGGCCAGAAGGTGACGTTCGACATCGCGCAGGGCCAGAAGGGCCCGACGGCGGAGAACATCGTCCTCGCCTGACACCGGCACGCCCTCGGGCGCGCACTGCAGCTGGGGCCCGCATCCCTCGGGGTGCGGGCCCCAGCTGCATGTAGTCTCCGCAGCGCTTCCTGCCTGCGGGACGACCACGAGGAATCCACGAAATTCTGTTCCATGGAAAAAGGATTCCCGCTCTCCCGGCCTGTTCTTGCAATTCTCCATGCGCTCTCCGCTGCGGGAATTCCTTGATACGCGCCGCAATGCATCAAGGAAGGTTTCGCATGAGCCGCACACGTATGAACGACCGCTCCGCACGCGCACGCATGGCCGGAGCGGGGAACGTAGCCGCCGGTCCGGACATCAACCGTTTTCGCGGCCGTGGCCGCCGGTCCGTCGCGGCGCAGGGCGAGTTCGCCCTCCCGGAGACGGTCACCCCGGCGCTGCCCGCCGTGGAGCGCTTCGCCGATCTCACCATGCCCGCGGAACTGCTGGGCGCGCTCGGCTCGCAGGGCCTGACCGTACCGTTCCCGATCCAGGCCGCGACCCTGCCGAACTCCCTCGCCGGCCGTGACGTACTCGGCCGGGGGCGTACCGGTTCCGGCAAGACCCTCGCCTTCGGGCTGGCTCTGCTGGCCCGCACGAGCGGGCGGCGTGCCGAGCCCGGGCAGCCGCTCGGGCTGGTCCTCGTACCCACGCGTGAGCTGGCGCAGCAGGTCACCGACGCGCTCACGCCGTACGCCCGATCGGTGAAGCTGCGGCTGGCCACAGTGGTCGGCGGGATGCCGATCGGCAGGCAGGCCGGCGCGTTGCGCGGGGGCGCCGAGATCGTCGTCGCCACCCCCGGACGCCTCAAGGACCTGATCGAGCGCGGCGACTGCCGACTGGACCGGGTCCGCGTCACCGTCCTCGACGAGGCTGACCAGATGGCCGACATGGGCTTCATGCCGCAGGTCACCGCGCTGCTCGACCAGGTGCGTCCGGACGGCCAGCGCATGCTGTTCTCCGCCACCCTCGACCGCAACGTCGATCTGCTCGTACGCCGCTACCTGAGCGACCCGGTCGTGCACTCCGTCGATCCGTCGGCCGGCGCGGTCACCACGATGGAGCACCACGTGCTGCACGTCCACGGCGCCGACAAGCACGCGGCCACCACCGAGATCGCTGCCCGCGAAGGCAGGGTGCTCATGTTCCTGGACACCAAGCACGCCGTCGACCGCCTCACCGAGCACCTTCTGAACAGCGGGGTGCGGGCCGCCGCCCTGCACGGTGGCAAGTCACAGCCGCAGCGCACCCGTACGCTCACGCAGTTCAAAGACGGGCACGTCACCGTGCTGGTGGCGACCAACGTCGCGGCCCGCGGGATCCACGTCGACAGCCTGGACCTCGTCGTCAACGTCGACCCCCCGACCGATCACAAGGACTATCTGCACCGCGGCGGCCGTACGGCACGCGCCGGCGAGTCCGGCAGCGTCGTCACCCTGGTCACTCCTCAGCAGCGCCGCGCCGTGATCCGCCTCATGGCGACGGCCGGCATCGTCCCGCAGACCACCCAGGTCCGCGCCGGCGCGGAGGCCCTGCACCGCATCACCGGCGCGCAGGCCCCCTCCGGCGTCCCGGTCGTCATCACCGCACCGGTCACCGAGCGTTCCAAGCGCAGCGCCGGCTCACGGAGCCGACGCCGCTCGGCTCCGGCTATCCGGCGGGCGCCGGCCCGGCGGTCCGTCACCGACGCCGCAGCCTAGGGCCTGCCCCGCTCGGACAGCCGTTCCATCTCCGCAGGAGGCACTACTTGACGCTGCTCCAGACGTATCCGCGCGCCACCGGCGCCGAGACCGTGCCGAGGACCGTCGCCGACGCCATGGACGCCGCCGGGCCCCAGGTCTGGGACGGCATGACGGTCGAGGTGGCGCTGTCCGTCATGGCCGCCGCGGGCACGAGGCACCTCCTCGTCTGCGACGAGGACGGCCAGTACGCCGACCTGGTCACCCGGGACCGGCTGAGGGCCGTGCGGGACGGATCCGCGTACACGGACCGGGTCCGCCTGCGCGACGTCGCCGACGGCACCGGGCCCTTCGCCTCGCCGCTGGCCACGTTGGCCGAGGCCGAGCGCGCGATGCGGTACCGCCGGGTCGCGGCCCTGCCTGTGGTCGACGAGGACGGCAACGCCCTGGGCGTCCTCGCCCTCTCCCGCTGAACCGCCCCACCGCGGCACGGGATCGGGGCAGCGGTTGGATCAGCGGTTGGATCAGCGATCGGGTCAGCGGGTCAGCGATCGGATCAGCGGCGGGATCAGCGGTCGGAGTAGCTGAAGTCGCCCACGGTCCAGGCGCTGACGTCCTCGATCGCCACGCGGTACATCCCGCCCGTCTCCGGGATGCCCATCGTGCCCTGGAGGATCCGGGCGACGTGGAAGTGCAGGTGCGTGGGCGGTCCGTCCTCCTGCGTGGACTTCTCGAAGACGGCGGAGAAGTCGGCCAGGTCGGCGGAGTCCGTCAGTACTTCCGACACCCTCTGCCTCCACACGCTCTCGGGGGCCAGGCGACCGGTGATGACGGCACCGTGGGTGACTACGGTCAAGGACATCCGGCTGCTCTGCCCGGACTCGACAAGGGCAGCGATGTCAATGATCAGCTCGTCAGGCTTCGGCATGGCAAGGGATTTTATCCACTGGTCCGCCGGGCGGACCGCCCGATCGGCGCTACCGGGCAGGACGGGCGCTCCCGGGGTTGTCGCCGGCGGCTCCGGCACCGTCGCGTCGCAGCTCGTCGTTCATGCGCCGGGCCTCTTCGAGCTGGTCCTCCAGGATGATGATGCGGCAAGCCGCCTCGATGGAGGTCCCCTGGTCGACCATCTCGCGGGCGCGGGCGGCGATACGGAGCTGGTAGCGGGAGTAGCGGCGGTGGCCGCCCTCGGAGCGCAGGGGCGTGATCACCCGGGCTTCGCCGAGGGCCCGTAGGAAGGCGGGCGTGGTGCCGAGCATCTCGGCCGCCCGTCCCATGGTGTAGGCGGGGTAGTCGTCGTCGTCGAGTCGGTCGAGCGGTGTGTCTGGGGTCATCTGCACCTCTGCTTGCGGAACGCGTCGAGGGGCCTTGGTGCCGTACGGCACCAAGGCCCCGAGGGATTTGTAACACCATCTGTCGGCCTACTGCACTGCCGACCTTCTGTATCCGCACCGGCCCTCGTCGAGGGACGGGCAGCTGAGGGATCGCGGATGCGTGACCGTGGGACCACCTTCCGTTCCGGGGCCTGCGGTACCCGGTGAGGATGTTCTCGACCGGGCGATCCTGATGGCGTCCTCCTCCTTCTCTCTCTCGTACCTGTCGGTCTTGCCGGTCCTGCTGCTGTCGGCGGCCCTGACCGGCCGCCCGGTCCGGCGATCAGCGAGGGGGCCCTCGCACTTCTGGCCCCGCCACTCCACCGCCGTACCGCTACCGCTGTTCTGCATGTGTTCTGCATGCGGGCAGTTCGTGTCTGCCGCGCCTCACTGACTTCCTGGCTACAGCAAGACATTAACCCCAGCCACCTCCGTATGTCTACTGCGGCCACAACAGATTTTGTTCCGGACGGGTGAGCGGTTCTCTGTATCGCGGAGACCACTTGCGCCGGACTCGGCGAGGGACGCGGCCGCGTGCCCGGCTGTGGCAGTGGCAGTGGCAGCGGGTTCCGGTGGCAGGGAGGCGTCACTGAACCCGAGGCGAACGCCACACGAACACGGCAGGGAACCTGGGTGGCACCTTGCCCAAAGCCCTACCGTTTTCGTAGCCGCTGTTCTTGTCTGTTCGAATGGTGCGTGCAGCGGACAACGGAACAGTGGCGCCCGAAGGGGCGGAGGTACGGACGAGGCAGCCACTCCCGCCGCTCGCCACAGTCCCGCCGGGCCGGCGCCCCGCGCCCAGCAGTACGAGCGCGAGCGGGAAGCCCGCGCCCCGCGGCAAGCGCCCGGGTGGCGGCCGCCTCTACGTCATCGACGGCATCCGCATCCTCGCCGCGCTGATGGTGGCCGCGCACCACTACGCCGGCACCTGGCGCGCCGACCGCCCCGGCAACCCGATCTGGGACCGCCCGGTGTCGGACATCATGCCCACGGTGTTCCGCTTCGCCTCCTACGGCTGGATCGGCGTCGAGATCTTCTTCGTGATCAGCGGCTTCGTCATCTGCATGTCGTGCTGGGGCCGCACGCCCCGCCAGTTCTTCGTCTCCCGCGTGATCCGGCTCTACCCG
Organism: Streptomyces olivaceus; assembly: GCF_000721235.1. Classification (GTDB taxonomy): domain Bacteria; phylum Actinomycetota; class Actinomycetes; order Streptomycetales; family Streptomycetaceae; genus Streptomyces; species Streptomyces olivaceus. The sequence goes on along the minus strand of NZ_JOFH01000040.1, from coordinate 10,717 downwards.
GCGTACTGGTTCGGGGTGCTGTTCACCACCGCCGTGCTGGTCGCCGTACCCGGCGTGTGGGAACGCCTCCGCCTGCGCGAGATCCTCCTCAACCTCACCATGCTCCAGTCCGGCTCCGCCGTACCGAACGTCGACGGCGTCTACTGGACCCTCTGGTCCGAGCTCCGCTTCTACCTCCTCTTCCTCGTCGTGGTCGCGATGGGCCTGACGTACCGCAGGGTCGTGGTCTTCTGCTGCGTGTGGGGCGCGGTGGCGATGCTCGCGCCGATCTCAGACCTCCACCTGCTGGAACTGGTCGCCAACCCGGAGGGTGCCTGGTATTTCATCGCCGGTCTCGCCCTCTACCTCATGCACCGCTTCGGCCAGGACCTGCTCCTGTGGGGCATCCTCGCGATGGCGTGGCTCATGGGCCAACTGGAGCTGGGGGACCGGATCGACCAGGTCGAACACGTCTCGGGCTGGCGCGGCAGCGTGGCGATCTTCACCGTCTTCCTGCTCTTCATGGTCGCCGTCGCGCTCGGGTACACGGACCGCATCCGCTGGAAGTGGCTGGTCACGGCCGGCGCGATGACGTACCCGCTCTACCTGATCCACTACGCGGCGGGCACGGCCCTCATCGCCCGCCTCCACGACACGATGGACCCGCGCCTGCTCCTCGTAGCCCTCATCGGCGCCTTCCTCCTGCTCGGCTACCTGATCCACCGCCTCGTCGAACGCCCGGTGTCGCGCCTGCTGAAGAAGGGCCTGGACACGTCCTTCGCCCGACTCGGGCCGCGGACAAGCGGACCTGACGCCCTTGCCGACGGCCCTCTCGCCGGTGCGAAGATGGGCCCCATGCCCCGTTACACCGAAGCACTGACCGTCGAACGCGGCGGGTTCCGGATCAAGGTCCCGGAGTCGTGGTGGGAGTTCGACGTGCGCCCGGAGTCGCGGGACGACTCGATCCGCCGCATGGTCGACGACCGCATCCGCCAGCACCCCGAACTGAAGCCCTCCCGTTCCGCCTACGTCACCTTCCTCCAGAAGGCGGCGGCCGACGCGTGGAAGTCGGGCGCGCTGTACTGCGGTTGCATGGCGGAGAGCTTCGGCGGCGACACCCCGATCACGGGCTCGGTCACCGTCTCCCTGGTCGGCGGCCGCGCCTCCTCCGGCGACCCCCTCCCCACCGACCCGGCGGCCATCGCCGCCCAACTCGCCGTCAAGGAGGCGAGGAAGCCCGGCGACTCCTGGCGCAAGGTGACGACGGTCGACATCCCCGGCGTGGGCCCGGCCGCCCGCACCCAGGGCGTCGAGGACATCCCGGTCCCCGACGACACCCTCAACCGCACCGTCCGCGCGGTCCTGATGCAGACCTACATCCCGGTCCCGGGCCAGGAGGGCAAGGTCGCCCTGGTGGCGGGCAGCAGCCAGATCCTCGACCTGGCGGACTCCTTCTTCGACATCTTCGACGCGGTGACGTCCACGTTCCGGTTCGTGGGGTGACGAAGCACCGGGCTCACGACACGTTCTGGGCCGCTCCGGAGGCCGGTGCGGCGTGGGGCGCGTTGTCGCGGACGACGCTGGAAGCGATCGCCCGGTGCGACGCGGAACGGCTGGCGGTGGAGAGGTCACGAGTCGCGCCGCGCATCGCCGCGGAGATGACAACGCCCGTGTATTCGGTGGCGGACCGGTTCGCGTCCTGGGAGCGCCTGGTCCGCCGGCTGGAACCCGGCTGGGACGGCGACGACTTCTACCCCGTCAGCGCCTACGGCAACGACCTCGATTCCAGGGACGCACTGGACCAGGTGATGCGTGCGCTGCCCGACGAGGCGGTCGAAGGACAGCCCGGGCAGCTACTGACCGGGCTGGACGCACCGCTTCCGCGCCGCCACCCTCCCCGACCCGCAGCGTTCGCTCCGCCCCTGGGCACGTCCGACGGCGGACAAGCCGGAAGAGCGGCTCGGCGAGTGGTGGCAGCGGAAACCGCTACGCGCCCCGTGGCCCACCCGAGCTTGACGGCCAGAGGACCGGAACTTGTGACGCGCATTCCCACCACATCACGATCTGACCGTTTCTCCGTCGAAGTTCTCTCAGTCCCGTCGCCTGCTGAAGGCGAACGCGCCCGTGAGGCGATGGGGGCCATCACAGTGGGAGACTTCGAGGAGCGCTTCCCCATGAGCCTGAGCTACTGGGACGTCGACCAGTACCGAGCGGGCTGGACCCGATCCCTGGGGGTTCTGGTCGAAGGCGGCGACGGCGCGATTTCTTGCCTCGTCACGTCGATCCATGACCCGGCCGACAGCAACTTCGTCTTCTGCTGGCCTGTCTACAGGTCCGGGAACATGGTCCACGTCCAGAACGCGATCATCTTCCTGGATGAGCTGGAGGAACAGTTCGTCCCCGCCGAGCCCTGGCGCTTCGTGTGCCCGCGCCGCACGGTTGACGACGACGGACGGGAGATCTCCGAGTGGCAGACCACAATCTCGGAGGTGGAGAACTTCCTCAGGGCCGGTATGGCCTGAGCGGGCGTGCCTCGTGCACGGGCAGTTGGGTGCGCCTCTGACCTCAGTGGTGATGTGATGACGAGCAACGACGTGCCCGCAGAGTGGTCACCCCTGACCTACCGCGTCCTGCGGTCGGCAGGATGGTATTCCGGACGATCCGTGCCCCTCGACAGGTACGAAAGCCGTCTCCGGGAGTTCAGCGGCCTAGGGATGCACGATGCAGCGAGGTGTTTCCTCGGTGAGTTCGCCGGTCTCTCGACGGCGGACTGGACTCCCGGCCCGCTGATGCCGCAGTCCCCGTTCCGGCTCGTGCCTTGCGATGCCGACACGCCCCGCGAGGCAGGCGTGGAGATCCGCGAGGTCGTGCTGCGCATGAGTGAAAGCGCCGGCGCCCCTCTGTACCCCGTCGGGCGCGTGGACGAGGCGACCAGTTGGCTGGGGATGGCCGCCGACGGTTCTGTCTTCGTCGGCGACGGCAGCGCGCAACTGCTGGCGCGAGGCGCCTACGAGGCGCTGGAGGTACTCACCGTCGAGCGACGTACCGATGCTCCCCTGCCCTTCGTACTCGTGGGCGATCATCTCGAGCTCCCGCCCGGCTTCGGTGCCACCCGAGGTCCGGACGGAGTGCCCAGGTGGTCACCCGAGACGGAGCGCGTGCTGCGGTTGGCCGGTTGGCAGCCAGGGCGCGCAGTCTCCACTGAGTCCTGGGAACGCACCCTGCACGAAGCCGACAAGGGCTACGCCATGCACGAGGCCGCGCGGCGATTTCTCAGCGAGTTCGGTGGGCTGGAGGTACGCGAGAGGGGACCGGGGGTGAACGCGGCGAGATCGCCCTTCCGGCTCGATCCGACGTCGGCCACAGACGATTTCGAGATCATCGAGTACCTCGGTGAGGAAGCCGATGCCCGGCTGTACCCGGTAGGGCATCTCCCCCGGGGCAGCTTCTACCTGACCGTGGCGGACGACGGCGCGGTGTACGTCGGCATGGACGAGGTCGAGTTGCTGGCGGACACGGCGGACGCGGCGTTGGACAAGCTCGTTCGCGGAATCCGCTGACGTTCGCGTCGATGCGGGACAGCGCCGATTGCCCAGGGCATCCCGTCAGTGCGCGTAGCGCCGTACTGCCTCCGGGTGGATGACGACCCGGCACTGGTCGGCGGCCAGCATCTCGGCCAGGTCGTGGCGCCGGGACTCGTCGTCGAGGTCCCAGTAGCGGGCGGCCAGGCGGGAACACAGGTCGTGGGCGCCGTCGGGCTCCACGGTGGCGCGGCCGGTGACCGACACCCAGCGCTCGCGTTCGCCCACCGGGGCCGCCACGACGATCGAGACGCGCGGGTCGCGCCTCAGCCGCCGCATTTTCAGCGAGTCGGGCGCCGTGAAGAACTGGAGCGTCCCCCGCGCGGTGGCCTCGAACCACACCGGCCGGGGCTGCGGGGGTCGCGGCCCGGCGGCCACGGACAGGAAGCCGTGCAGGGGACGTCGGAGGAAGCGGAGGTCGTCGGCGGTCAGCAGGCTGGTGGCGTTACTCATGGTGTGCCCTCTCGTACGGGGGCGGGGGGTCGGAGGTCACGGCCGTTGCCGCCAGGCTCCCGCCGCCGCGGCCCGTACGACGTACTCCTCGAAGGTCCGCGGCGCGCGTCCCAGTACGGCGGTGACGCCGTCCGCCGTGTCGGAGATGTCCTGGCGTTCCATCATCACGAACATCTCGGCGACGTGCCGGGCGTCCTCCTCGCCCAGGCCCTCTGCGACCAGGGCCGCTGTGTACGCGTCGGGGGAGACCCGCGTGTAGGTGAGGGGCCGCCCGGATGCCCGGGAGATCAGCTCGACGGCCTCCGGGAAGGTCAGCGCGCGCGGCCCGGTCAGCTCGTACGTCCGCCCCGCGTGCCGGTCCGGCTCGGCCAGGACCGCCGCCGCGACGTCGGCGACGTCCTCCAGGTCGACGAACGGCTCGGGCACCGGGCCGGCCGGGAGGGCCAGCCCGCCGTCGAGCAACGGGGCGTGGAAGACGTCCTCGTCGAAGTTCTGGTTGAAGTTCGACGCCCGCAGGATCGTCCACTCCAGGCCGGACCGGCGTACGGCGTCCTCGGCCGAGCGCATGTCCAGCCCGAAGGCGGAGTCGCCCCACCGGTCGGCGCCGTGCCCGGAGAGCAGGACCAGGTGCCGTACGCCGGCGGCCTCGGCCCGCGCCGCGAACTCGTGCACCGGCCCCGGTACGGACGGCGGGACCACGTACACGGCGGTGGCACCCCGCAGGGCCGCGTCCCAGCCGCCGGGGTCGGACCAGTCGAAGCGGGTCGGGCTGGACCGGGAGGCGGGCCGCGCCGGTGTACCGCGCAGCCGCAGCCGGGCCAGCACCCGCCTGCCGGTCTTGCCGGTGGCGCCCAGGACGAGGACGAGATCCGCCGTCTTGCCGGTGCTGTGTGTACTGCCGCTGTGAGTGACGTCGTTGCTCATGACCACCATCCAACGGCGTCAGCCTGGACGAATCCATGGTCGAGAAGCCGGATGGCCTTTGCCATCGTCTCCCTTCGGGGTCATGAAAGCCTTCGGTGCCCCCTTCCGCGGCATGCGGGCCCACGGCTCGCCGCCGTTCGGCAGTTCGACTCTGACCGCGCCCCGGGGTCTGGGCCCCGGCCGCGACGGCACGCTGCCCGGGCGCCGACCGCTCTCCCCGGGGCGGTCGCGTCCCCCGAATGCCCCGGCGGGGCGAGGGCCGGTACGACGGCGGACACCCGACAATGCGGGAGTTCACCGCCCGATCGAGGAGACCGTGTGTCGCGACCCCCTCGCCAGCACTCCGCCGCCCCCACCGCCTCCCGCGAGACCGTCCAGCCGCCGAGGACGGGCCAGCTCCTCCTCGGCATGCTCACCGTCACGCTGCTGGTGGCGCTGATCGGATCGCTGGCGAACTCGGTCATGGCACTGGTCGGGCTGCTGGTGTTCCTGCCGGCCGCGGCGGCGGCGCTGTGCACGGTTCGGCAGACGGCGCTGGTCTGCGTCTGGACCGCGCTCCTCGGCTCCAGCGCGTTCCTGACGGGCGGCAGCGACATCGCGCTGGCCGACCGCGTGCTGCTGCTGGTGCTCACCGCCTGCCTGATCGCGGCATCGCTGTACGCCTGCCGTCGCCGCATCCACCGGGAGCACACGATGGTGCGGCTGCACTCCGCGGCCGTGGCCATGCAGCAGCAGATCCTGCGCCCGCTGCCCCTGCTCACCGAGGACGTCCGGGTGGACGGCGTGTACGAACCGGTGCAGGAGGACCGGCTGGTCGGCGGGGACATCTACGACGTCGTCGAGTCGGCCTGGGGAACCCGCGTCCTCATCGGCGACGTCCAGGGCAAGGGGCTGGCCGCGGTGGGCGCGGCGTTCGCCGTCATCGGCAGCTTCCGCGAGGCCGCCCACCGCGAGCCCACCCTCACCGCGCTGGTCGACGCCCTCGACGCCTCCGTGACGCGGCACAACTCCTCCGTCGCACGGGACGGCGACGACGAACGGTTCGTCACCGTCCTCGTCCTCAACATCGACGCCCGCGGGGAAGTGCAGGCAGTCAACTGCGGCCACGTACCACCGCAGTTGATCGCCGCGCACTCGGTGACCACGCCTCCGCTGGACAACGGCGTCCCCCTCGGCCTCGCCGCCCTCACGACCGAGCCCGTGCGCGTGGGCCGCTTCCCCTTCCCCGGCGACACGACCCTGCTGCTCAGCACCGACGGCCTGACCGAGTCCCGCGCGGCGGACGGCGCCTTCTATCCCCTGTCCGACCGCCTCGCCGCCCTTGGCACCCTGCCGCCGAGCGACCTCCCCCGGGCCCTCCAGCAGGACGCCCACGCCTACGCGGGCAAGACCTCACCCCACGACGACATCGCCATCCTGACGGTACGGCGTAGGCGGCGTCCGTAGCGCGAGCGCGGCTCAGCAGGGCGCCCTGTAGGTTCACGTGTCTCATGGGGTGCTGCCGAGTAAGCCTGGGGGAGGGAGCCGTACGCTCCCTTCCGCTTTCTTCGCCGGACGGCAGTCCACCCGTCTCGCGGCTCCGGCGCGACGTTCTCCAAGCGGTAGCGTCTGGGTTCCGATGCGCGAGGAGAGGACGAAAGGAGTCTGGCGTCATGACCGCCGAGTTCGTGCTCGACCTCGACGCGGGGATGCTGGAGTACTTCCGGGACATGGTGAACGTACTCGTAGAGGGCTGCGGCACCTCCCGCCCGGAGGTCGACGCGCACGCCGACGTCTCCCGGTTGCCGATTCAGCCGATCCCGCTGAAAGACTCGCCGTTCTGGACGCTCCGCGAGTGATCCGGCAATGGACGACGCGGACGGACAGGGTGCTCCAGCGGGCGGGTTGGCACCCGGGCCGCCGCGTGCCGACGGCCACCTGGGAGGCAATACTGCGTGAGCGTGGAGCCTTCGTCATCCATGACGCCGCACAACGCTTCCTCTCCGAATTCGGCGGCCTGGTGACGTATGGCCTGCCCGCGGATTCGATCACCACGGCATCGGCCGTCCGCTTCGACCCCCTCATGGCCGAATGGCAGGACGAACGCTTCGCCGGGGCGGGCAGGGAAGCGGGCGTGTCCCTGTATCCCGTGGGCGCGGCCGACGAGGGAGCAAGTCTTCTCGGCATGAGCGAGGGGGGGCGTGCTGTACCTCGTAAGGGACCGTGTGCAACGGCTGGCAACGGACGCCGACCAGGCACTGGACCGCCTGGTGGAAGTGCAGGGATCCCGGGCCGGCCTCTGGGTGTCGGAGCCATCGTCGGCCGGGCAGGCGTTCCGACAGCGCTTCGAGGCCGGGAACATCGGTCCCGAGGCCGGATCGCGGTGGTCAGCGGAGACGGACAGGGTGCTGTGGGCGGGTGGCTGGTTTCCGGGGCGTTCCCTACCCACTGCGACCTGGGAGGGCATTCTGCGGGGCATCGGTACGTTCGAGATACACAACGCCGCACGGGATTTCCTGGCCGAGTTCGGTGCGGTAGGGGTGCCCCACCGCGATTCCGGTGTCTCGATGCCGCGGCGTGACTTCTCGCTGGACCCCTTGCTGGCGGTCTGGGACGCAGAGATCATCGAAGACCTCGCCGAGCAGGCGGGAACTGACCTCTACCCCGTCGGTATGCGAGACCGCAGAAACACGCACCTGATGATGGCGGCGGACGGTGCGGTTTACGAGGGCATGGACCAGGTCTGGCTCCTGGCAGCCGCACCTGACCAGGCCATCGAGCGCCTCGCCAGGGCGATTGGCCCTCTGGCCGAGTAGCGGGAGGGCAACGTCATGACAACCGACTGGAACTGGGAAACCGGGGAGCGACTACTGGCCCTGGACGACCCCGCGGAATGGGACGCCGCGTTCGAGCGCGGCGAGAAGAGCCTCGGCACGGCGGCGATCGGACTGGCCTTCAACTGCTCGTTGGAGGAGGCGTCGCCCCGGATCGTCAAGGCGATGCAATTGGAGGACGTCGCCCAGCGAGTATTCGCCTGCACTGCGGCCGGCACCGCGGCTCGTCTCAACGGCGCGCTGACGCCGGAGCTGTACGCCGCGCTGCGGGCCAAGGGGCTGGGCCGCCGCAGCATCGCGCTCAACGGCATCGGCGACACCCTCACCTTCGTGCCGTTCCGCGATCTGCCGACGTGGCTGAAGTGCTGGAACGTCTGGTCGTCTGTGCGTAACAAGTTGGATGCCTGGCGGCTCACATCCGCCTACGCGGTCGGCGACATCTGGAGGACGGTGCGCGGGCGTCGCTGACCACGATGATCGAACACCCTGACGACGGGGGCGTCGAACGAAAGATGACAGCTGAAGGGGGAATGAATTGGCGGATGAGGGCGAGGGCAGCCGGTCCAGGCGGGTCAGGAGACAGCCGTTCGACGTATTCCGGGATGCCCCGGAGAGCAGAACTGTGTGGGAGAGGCTTCTCGGGCCCGTACTGGAAGCTGTCGCCAGATGCGATGCCGGATCGGTTGGAAGTAGAGCTGTCGAGGAGGAAGGAGGGCAGGCACTCTCTCAGCTCCTGGAATGCTTGGACGCCCGTTTCCATGCTGCCACTGCTCCCGATCCGAATCTTTCGCTCCGTCCTTGGATTCGGCCCACAAAGGACAGACCGGAAGAGGAACTCGGTGAGTGGTGGAAGCGCAAGCCGGTACGTGTCCCCTGGGCCGACTGAGCACCCGGCCTGCACGTCCGGTCCCAGCACGTACTGAGCGGCGTCGCCTGTCACTGGGGCGGGACGAGGGGGCGTGCTCCGGCCAGGCCCGTCCCCACCTCCGCCCACACAGTCTTGCGCGGAGGCGGGCCGGGTACGACTCCCCAGCGGTCGGCGAGCGCCTCCACCAGCAGCAGGCCGCGGCCGGACTCGGACTCGGCGTCGGTCGCGGAGTGCTGCGGGCACGGCAGCCGGGCACCGCGCGTGTCGGTGACCTCGATGCGGAGCGTGTCGCCGATGACGTACAGCGACAGCCGGAAGTCCCGGCCGGAGACGCGGCCGTGGGCGACGGCGTTCGTGGCCAGCTCCGCGACGATGAGCTCCGCCGGGTGCGACGGTAGCCCCCACGTGCGCAGTTGCTCGGTGGCGAGCAGCCGGGCGAGACGGGCGCCGCGTGGCGTGTGGGACAGCTGGAGGCTGAAGTTGCGGACGGGGCCGGCGAGCCGGGGCGCGGGACCCTGAGATTCCTCATTCACATCACTCAGCGTGTCGGAACGTGCTTCCGTGGGTGAGTGACAACTCCTGTACGTACCGTCACTGTCCCGGCTTTTGTCTCGGCTGTCTCGACTGTCCCGGGCGTTGTACAGGTACGCGTGCGAGCCGAGGAGGAGCCGTGGACAAGGGTGTCGACGAGGCGGGCTGGGATGTCGAGCCGGGCGACGAGAGCGAGCCGGTGGTGCAGGCGGTGGGCCGGCTGCTCAAGGTCTGCCGGGAGGCGGCCGGGGTGAGCGTGCCCGAGCTGGCGACGGCCCTCGGTTACGGCGAGGACATGATCCGCAAGATCGAACGCGGGGCCCGCATCCCTCGCCCGGAGTGCCTGGACAGGGCGGACCAGATCCTGAAGGCGCAGGGGCATCTCAGGGCCTTCATGGAGGACATGCGCAAGGCGCGGTACCCCAAGAAGGTGCGGCAACTGGCCGAGCTGGAGGAACGGTCGGTCGAGATGCTGCTGTACAGCAACCACAACATCCACGGGCTCCTGCAGACGGAGGAGTACGCGCGGGCGCTGCTCCGCACTTGGCGTCCCGCCTACTCGCCGGACGAACTGGAGCGCATGACGGTCGCTCGTATGGCCCGGAAGTCCGTATTCGAGCGCCCGCCCGCGCCGGAGTTCAGCTTCGTCCTGGAAGAGGTGACGCTGCGCCGCCCGGTCGGGGGCACAATGGTGCTGCGCCGTCAGCTCGAACACATGCTGGACGTGGCCAAGTTGCCGTACGTGGAGCTTCAGGTGATGCCGACCGCCTGCGCGAACCACCCGGGAACGGGTGGGCTTGTCGAGGTGCTCAAGTTCGCGGACGGTACGGCGATGGGGCGTACCGACGGCGACTTCGGAGGTCGCCCCGTCTCGCAGCCCAGGCAAGTCCGCGTTCTCGATCTGCGCCATGGCATCATCCGGGCTCAGGCGCTCACACCAGAGGAGTCTCTGGTCTTCATCGAGCAAATCCTGGGAGAGCTATGAGCACGCCGGAACTCCGTTGGTTCAAGAGCAGCTACAGCAGCAGCAGTAACGGCAACGACTGCATCGAAGTCGCCCCCACCGCCCTCACCATCCACGTCCGCGACTCCAAGCAGGCGTCCGGCCCCCGACTCGCGCTCACGCCGCAGGCGTGGACGGCGTTCGTCGCGTCGTCGGCGGACCTGGGACGCCACCGGTCACGGTGACCTGAGCCCGTCGCCTGTCCGTGCCTCGCGTGGTGACATGTGCGGTGCGCGAGGTCACCCGGCCGGGGCGAGCAGCTCGCTCGCTGGCGGGCGCCTCGCCCCGGAGCGTCCAAGGCGATGCACCTTGCGGGCGTCGCTCAGCGAGGGCTCGTCTGCACTGCTGCCGGCACCGCGGTTCGCCCCACCGCCGGGCGGACCGCTGGGCCCCAGCACCTTTCCGTCGAACTGCCGTGCCCGGTAAGTTCACTTGTGCTGACAGGCGCTTACTGGTGCGCGCGGGGTGACGGGGGTTGCGTGATGGTGGGCCACAGGCCGAGTGACTGGCATGTCCTGGACCTGGACAAGGACCCGACGCCGGGTGATCCGCAGCGGGTGCGCAC
>NZ_JOFH01000039.1 GCF_000721235.1 Streptomyces olivaceus | reverse complement strand
CACCGCCCCCGGGTCCACCGCCCCCACCCCGGCATCCCCGGCATCCCCGGCATCGTCCGCCCAGGCCCCGGTGCAGCGCGCCGTCGACGCGGCGCAGGCCGGTGGGGCGAGCGCGCCCTCCGCCACCCCGGCGTCGCCCCCCGTCCAGCGGCCGGTCCAGGGCACCGCCCCGGGCACTGCCGCCCAGGCCGGGCAGCCTCCCGCCGTACCGCTCTCCCAGCCGGGAACCGGCAGGAAGCCCGCCTCCGCGCACCCCGTGCAGCGGAGTGCCGCGGCGCCGCGCCGGGGCGGTCTGGGCGCCCCCACCTCCTCCGGGCCCGTGGACCCCGTACGCCAGTCAACGACGCCGGGTGCCGCCCGCCGTACGCCCGCGTCACCCGCCTCGGCGACGGCGTCCGCGCAGCCCCCGCACCGGGCCCCGCTCGGCGCCCCGCTCCCCGGGCCCGGCTCCGCACCGCCCGGCACCGCGGCCCCCGAGGGCCGTACGCCCCCACCGGTCCAACGAGCCACGGCGGCCACCACGACCACCTCGTCCGCCTCCACGGCCACCACAGCCACCACAGCCACCCCCTCGACACCGCCTTTCAGGACCACGGCCATGCCCACCGCGCCGACCACGACCTCGGCCGCGGCGCCGACCGCGGGAGCCGTCGCCCCGCTCTCGGTCCCGTCCGCCCCGCTCCCGGTGTCCTCCGCGGTGCCCCCGCTGCCGGCCGCGCCCCGGGCCTCCGTCGCGCCGACCCTCGCGTCACCGCCGCCCCTGCCCGGCGCCGCCCCCTCCGCCTTCGCCGCCGCCACGGCACCGACGCCGGACGCGGCCGTGCAGCGCGCCCCGGCCGGCTTCCCCTCCGCGCCCACCGCGGCCACCGGCCCCGTGCGCCCCACCGTGCAGCGCTCCCCCGCCAAGGCCGTGCCCCTGCGCCGGCCGGCGTCGTCCCCCGGAGCGACCGCCGTAGCGACCCCGCTTCCGGTGGCGCCCCTGGCCCCGCCCCGGCCGGCGGCGCCCCACGCGCCCCTGCCCGTCAGCACCCAGGCGGCCCCGGCGCCCGCGGCCACCGCGTCCGACGCCGCGCCCACGGTGCAGCGCCTCTTCGGCAGCGGCAGCCGCAGCGGCGGTCGCAGCGGTGCCATCAGCGCCCTGGCCTCCCAGGCGGCGGCCACCGTGACCAGCACCTTCCCCGGCCTGCGCTCTTCCTCGTCCCGGCAGAACCCGGCCGAGCCCCCGCCGCCCTACGAGCCCCCGCCCGCGTACTCGGCCTCCGGCAACGGTCCCGAGGGAGGCGGCCCGCCTCCGGAGTACACGGCGGTCCCGGAGGGCGGGCTCGACCCGCGCGAACTCACCGAGTTCCAGCTCGACCAGCTGGTGCACCGGATCATCGGCCGCGTGACCCGTCTCGTCCGCACCGAACTGCGTATGGACCGCGAACGGATCGGCAGACTGCGCGACCCCCGCTGACCGGCACTCCGGAGCGACCGGACCCACCGGAAGCCGCGCCCGCCCGCCACCGTTCCCCCGACAGAAAGGCCGACCCCCGATGACCCGCAAGGACCCGGGCTCCTCCATATGGTTCAGCCTCGCCATCGACGGCGAGAGCCTCGGTTACTTCAACGGGTGCGAAGGCCTGTCGACCCAGGTGGAGGTGGAGCAGCGCCAGGAGGGCGGCAACAACGGGTTCGTCTGGCAACTGCCCACCCGCGTAACCTTCTCCAACATCCGGCTGACCCGTCCGCTCACCCCGGACACGGCGAAGGTCGCCAAGTGGATCTCCTCCGTGCAGACCGGCGTCAAACGGCCCACCGCGCAGATCTCGGCCCTGCGCGCGGACGGGTCCCTGGTGGCCCGCTGGGGGCTGATCGACGTCCTGCCCGTCAGCTGGCAGGGCCCCACCCTCGACCCGGGCAACCTGTCGGTGGCCAACGAGGTCTTGGAGATCGCCCACCACGGGTTCACGGACTGACGGCGTCCCAGAGAGCAGAGAGGAACACCCCCATGGCCAGCAGCAAGGGCGCCGGCAAGAGTCTCGTACGCGCCAACCTCGCCATCCACGAGCCGCCCACCGGCACCTCGACCTCGCCCGGTGGCCTGATCAAGAGGTTCCCCTTCGAGTTCAACCCGGCCCAGCTGTCGATCAGTCAGCGCACCCACTGGGTGGCCACCCCCACCGCGGCCGTGCGGGAAGCGGCGAAGCCGGAGTTCCAGGGCGCCCAGCCGCGGGAGATGACCCTGGAGATCTTCCTGGACTCCTCGATGAAGCCCGACGGCAACACCGTGATGAAGAAGGTCGAGTCGCTGCTGGTGTGCTGCGAGGTGACCGCCAAGAGCCTGGCCGCCAAGCAGCCTTCGCCGCCGTGGGTGATCTTCGAGTGGGGTTCGTTCTCCACCGCGCGGTTCACCGCGTACGTGTCGTCCATCGAGACGCAGTACACGCTCTTCGGCACCACCGGCATCCCCATCCGCGCCACCTGCCAGGTGGCGCTGGTGGAGATCCCGGGACCGACCCCGGGCCAGAACCCGACCTCCGGCGCCCTCACCGCCCAGCGCGTGCACCGGGTCGTCGCGGGCGACTCGCTCCAGTCGCTGGCGTGGAGCGAGTACGGCAGCGCCAACGCGTGGCGGGTGATCGCCGAGGCCAACGGCATCGACGACCCGTCCCACCTGCCGACCGGCACCGAACTGATGCTCCCCGCCACCGGGGAGGTGCCGCGGTAATGGTGCGTCCCTCGTTCTCCAGCATCGTCGAGGTCAAGATCGGCGGCGCGAAGCTGCCGGAGACCGTCGCCGCGATGCTCACCGACGGCTGGGTCGACCAGGGCGTCAACGTGCCGGCGGCGTTCCGCCTCACCTTCCGCGACCCCGACCACCTCCTCCTCGGCCAGCTGAACGTGCAGTTCGGCACCAAGGTCGTCATCACGCCCATCGCCGACGGACAGGGCAAGGGCAACCCGCTGCTGACCGGTGAGGTCACCGGCCTGGAGGCCGACTTCGACGGCGGGGGCAGCTTCACCGTCATCCGCGGCTACGACCACGGCCACCGCCTGATGCGCCAGCGCCGCGTGGCCGCGTACCGCAACCAGAAGGCCTCCGACATCGCCCGCGATCTCGTGGGCAAGGACGGCGTCTCCGTCGGCCGCATCCAGCCGACCAAGGGCACCTACACGTTCATCAGCCAGTCCAACGTCACCGACTGGGACTTCCTCGCCCGGCTCGCCGACGAGAACAAGATGATCATGTACCTGGACTCCAAGGGGAAGTTCCGGTTCGTCACGCCGAAACCGTCGGCCGGCGCGCCCTCCCCGAACACGGACGGCGACAAGAGCACCTTCGTCCTCCAGGCCCGCCACGACATCCTGCGGCTGCGGGCCGCCGTCACCGCCGCCGACCAGATCGGCAAGGTCGAGTCGCGCGGCTGGAACGTGACCACCAAGAAGAAGATCACCGAGGTCGCCCCGGCCGTCACCGACCCCGGCATCGACATCGGTTCGACCCCCGGCACGGCGGCGGGCAAGTTCAAGCCCGGCAAGCTCGTCGAGACCGCCAACCCCTACGACAAGCAGGACGAGGTCCAGAACGCCGCGAAGGCCCTCGCCTCCGACGTCACCTCCTCCTTCGCCGAGCTGGAGGTCGCCGTCCACGGCCACCCCGACCTGCGGCCCGGCGTGCCCGTCGCCCTCGCGGACGTCGGCAAGCCCTTCGAGGGCAAGTACACCGTCACCTCGGTGCGCCACCACTTCGGCGACGGCGTCCCCTACCAGTCCTGGATCACGGTCAGCGGCCGCCAGTGGCGCTCCCTGTACGGGCTGGCCTCGGGCGGCAGCGGCGGCACGGACCCCGCGAGCGCCTCGCGGCTGCCCAGCGTCGCCAACGCCATCGTCACCGACGTGCAGGACCCCCTCAAGCAGGGCAGGGTCAAGCTGCAGTTCCCGTGGCTGGACGACACCTACGTCAGCGACTGGGCGCGCAGCGTGCAGATGGGCGGCGTGGCGGGCGGCGGCATCTTCCCCATGGACGTCGGCGACGAGGTGCTGGTCGCCTTCGACCGCGGCGCGCTCGACCACCCGTTCGTGATCGGCGGTCTCTACAACGGCCGGGACGTGCCGACCAAGAGCGACGTCCCGCTGCACGACAGCCTGAAGAAGAAGGCCGCCCGGCACACCCTGTCCGACCGCACCGGCAACCGCGTCGACCTGCTCAGCCAGCGCACCGGGGGCCGCAAGCAGGGCGTCCGGATCGCCAGCGGCAACGACAAGCTGACCATCAACCTCGACCGCACCAAGACCGAGATCACGGTGGACAGCAAGGGCTCGGTCAGCATCACGGGCAGCCGCTCCGTGTCGGTGGAGGCAGGGTGGGACCTCACACTGGAAGGGCGCCGGTCGGTCACGGTGAAGAGTGGCGGACCACTCACCCTGCAGGGAAAGGGCCTGGTCAACCTCAGTTCGATGACCGGTGTCGTCAACGTGAACGCGAAGGGCGCCCTCAATCTGTTCGCGACCGGTATGGCGTCCCTCACCGGCCTCGGCAACGTGTCGATCACCTCTCCCGTCAACGTGAACGTCAAGGGGGTCAAGGTCGACCTGGTGGGCGCCGTGTTCGTCAACATGGTGAAGTATCCGCTCCCGGCATGACCGGGCAACGGCCGTACCGGGACGCCGGGTTCGCGGCAGACACAGGAAGAAGAAGGCAGGTGGCCCACTGATGGCCGAACAGTTCGTCGGCTCCGGCTGGTCGTTCCCCCTGCGCATCGGGCCGACCGGCGGCATCGCCCTCGTCAGCGGCGAGCAGGAGGTGGAGGAGGCCATGCGGCTCATCCTCGCCACCGCGCCGGGCGAGCGGCCGATGCGGCCCGAGTTCGGCTGCGCCATCCACGACCTGGTCTTCGCCCCGGTCAACGAGCAGACCGCCGGCCGCATCCAGCACGAGGTGTACGTCACCCTGGACCGCTGGGAGCCGCGCATCGAGGTCCAGGACGTCGAGGTCACCACCGGTGACGGGCAGAACGTCCTCTACATCGACGTCCGTTACTCGATCCGGGGCACCAACAACCCGCGCAGCCTCGTCTTCCCGTTCTACGTCATCCCCTCCCACGACGAGCCCGACCTCCCCGACGGATCGGGCGGTTCCGCCGGACCCGCCGGCCTCCCGGGCTCTCCCGAAAGCGACCGCTGATGCCCCTGCCCTCCCCGAACCTCGACGACCGCCGCTTCCAGCAGTTCGTCGACGACGCCAAGCGCTACATCCAGCAGCGCGCCCCGGAGTGGACCGACCACAACGTCTCCGACCCCGGCATCACGCTCGTCGAGACGCTCGCGCACATGGCGGACCAGATCGTCTACCGCCTCAACCGCGTCCCGGAGAAGAACCACCTCGCCTTCCTGGACCTGGTCGGCATCACGCTCTTCCCGCCCTCCGCCGCCCGCACGGACGTCACCTTCTGGCTGTCGGCGCCGCAGGAGGACGCGATCCTGGTCCCGGAGGGCGCCGAGGTCGCCACCCTGCGCACCGACCGCGACGAGGCCGTCGTGTTCGCCACCGAGGGCGACCTGCGCGTCATACCGTGCACGCTGCGCTACCTCGTGACGCAGCAGCAGGGCGAGGCGGTCGCCGACCGCACCCCGGACCTCGCCGAGAGCAAGGACGTGCTGTGCTTCGCCGAGGCCCCGGCCCCCGGCGACTCCATGCTCATCGGTCTCACCAACGCCGTCCCGCACTGCGCGCTCGCCCTCGAACTCGACAGCCGCGTCGACGGCGTCGGCGTCGACCCCCGTCAGCCGCCGCTGGTCTGGGAGGCCTGGACCGAGGACGGCTGGCAGCCCTGCGAGGTCGACCGCGACGGCACCGGTGGCCTCAACCGCCCCGGCGACATCGTGCTGCACATACCCAGCGGGCACGTCCTGTCCCGCAACGGCGGCCACGAGGCCGGCTGGATCCGCTGCCGGGTCACCGACCCGCTGCCCGGCCAGCCCTTCTACACCACCTCGCCGACCATCCGCTCCACCGAGGCCTACACCATCGGCGGCACCACCGGCGCCGTGCACGCCGAGACCGTCTACGACGAGGCGCTCGGCGAGTCCACCGGCCTGCCCGGCCAGCGCCTGAGGCTCGAACACGCCCCCGTCGTCGCCGACGACCCGCCCGTCCTGCTGCAGACCGCCGCGGGCGAGGGCTGGCAGGACTGGCACGTCGTCCCGCACTTCTCGGGCTCCCACCCCGACGACCACCACATCACCCTCGACGCCGCCACCGGCGAGATCGCCTTCGGCCCCGCCGTCCGCGAGGCCGACGGCACGCTGCGCCAGTACGGCGCCGTCGCCCCCAAGGGCGCCGTCGTCCGCGCCCGCCGCTACCGCACCGGCGGCGGCCGGGCCGGCAACGTGGCCCGCGGCGCCGTGCAGGTGCTGCGCACCTCCATCCCGTACGTCTCCGAGGTCGTCAACCGCGAGGCCGCCCGCGGCGGCGTCGACGGCGAGACCGTCGAGGAGGCGAAGCTGCGGGCCCCGATCACGCTGCGCGCCCAGGAGCGCGCCGTCACCCTGCGCGACTACGAGGAACTGGCCCGCCGCGCCGCCCCGGAGACGGCCCGCATCACCTGTCTGGAGGGCGAGGAGAGCGAGTACGGCTCCCACGCGGTCCGCGTCCTCGTCGTCCCGCAGGCCGTCCCCGACCCCGGTGGACGCCTGCGCTTCGAGCAACTCGTGCCCGGCGACGCGCTCCTGAGCCGCATCACCCGCCACCTGGACGAGCGGCGCCTCATCGGCACCCGGCTGGCCGTCGGACCGCCCTACTACCAGGGGGTCACCGTCGTCGCCACCGTCCACGCCTTCCGCGACGTCGACGCCGACCGCGTACGCCGCCAGACCCACGACGCGCTCTACCGCCATCTCGACCCGCTCACCGGCGGCGCCGACGGCAAGGGCTGGCGCTTCGGCCGCCCCGTGCAGGCCGGCGAGGTCTTCGCCGTGCTCCAGCGGGTGCCCGGCGTCGAACTCGTCGACGAGGTCGTCCTGCACCCCGCCGACCCGCTCACCGGCAAGCGCGGCGAACCCACCGACCGCATCGACCTGGAGGCGCCCGCACTGGTCTTCTCCTTCGACCACCGGGTCCGCGTGATCGGGGACGGCGCGTGACGGCCACCTCGTACCGCGGCTCCGTCGACGGGCTCGGCTCCTCGCTGCCCATCGCCTCGATGCTGCCGGCCGTCTTCGCCGACGACGACCTCGCGCTGCGCTTCGTCGGCGGCCTCGACGACGTCATCGCGCCCATTCTGAGCGTCCTGGACTGCCTGGACACCTACTTCGACCCCGCCCTCACCCCGGCCGACTTCGCGCAGTGGCTCGGCACCTGGGTCGGCGCGGAGACCGACGGCACCGAGCCCGAGCCCATGCTGCGCGCGGCCGTCGCCGCCGCCGCCCGGCTGCACCGGGTGCGGGGCACCCTGCAGGGCCTGTCCGAGGCGGTCCGGCTCACCTTCGGCGTCGAGCCGGAGATCACCGAGAGCGGCGGCGCCGAATGGAACGCCCGCCCGCTCGGCCCGTTCCCCGGCAGACCCCGCCCGCAGCTGCACGTCGCCCTGCGGCTGCCCGACCCGAGACCGGTCGACACCCACCGCCTGGACTCGCTGGTCGCCGCCGCCCGTCCCGCCCACATGCCCTACACGGTCGAAGTGACCGCCTCCGAAAGGACCCCGGAGAGATGACCACGCAGAACTGCGCCGAGTGCGGGACGCCCGCGGAACCGGGCCAGTCCTTCTGCGACGCGTGCGGCGCCGTACTCAGCTGGGAGCAGACCGGCGCCGCCCGTGCCGCGGCCGCACAGTCCGCGGCCGCCCCGGCCGGCGGCGCCGCGGGCCCGGGCGCGGCCCAGGCCCGTACCGGCGGCACCGCCACCGCCGCCGCGGACCGTGCCGCCGACCACCGGGCCGACGGCACGGAGGACAACCCGACCGTGCGCCAGGCCGGCCGCCCGGCGGGCGGCGCGCAGCCCGCCGGCTCCCCGGCCGCCGCCGTGTCCCAGGGCCCCGGCGGCCACGGCGGCACGGGCGCTGCGGGTGCTGCGGGCGCCGGGTACGCGGGCGCCGCGGCCGGCACCCCCGCCGCTCCGCCCGCCCGCACCCCCGACACCGACGAGACGGCCCCGGTCGTCGCCGCGCCGGACGCGCTCACCGACACCATGTCCGACCGCGCGCGCTCCCTCCTCGTCCCCGTCGCCGACCCCGAGCCCCCGGCCGCCCCGGCGCCCCCGGCCGTCGCCCCGGTCCTGCCCGGCCGCCCCGACGCCGACCGGCCGCAGGTCCGCGCCCCCAGCCACCAGCAGGACATCGCAAACGGCCCGCCCTGCCCGTGGTGCTCCACCCCCAACCGCCCCGACCGCCACTACTGCGCCCGCTGCGCGATGCCCCTGGTCGCGAGCGGCGACCAGGCCAGCGTGCGCCTCCCCTGGTGGCGCCGCATGTTCGGCGGACGGCGCCGCGAGAACCCGTGGGCGGGCGACCGTCCCCGTCTGCGCCGCGTCTTCGACCGCATCGGCACCTGGATCACCGTCGTCGTGGTGGCCACCCTCGGCATCCTCGGCTTCGTGTACATCCCCGACGGCTACCACGCCACGCGCGACCACTTCGCCAAGCGCGCTCCGGTCTACCCGGACACCTTCAAGGCCTCGCGCTCCTACACGGGGCACAAGCCGGAACTCATCAGCGACCGGCTCAGCAACACCTGGTGGGGCCCGGGCGTCGGGGACTCCGGCCAGGGCCAGTGGGTCGAGGTCAACTTCCTGGAGCCGACCCGCCTCCTGGACCTGATCATCACCCCCGGTGTCTCCACCCGCGCCCAGAAGCTGTCGGAGTCCGCGCTCCCGCACCGGATCAAGGCCACGATCACGATGAAGGACGCGTCGGTCAAGGAGCGGGACATCACCCTGGACCAGGGTGCGGGCGGCCAGCGGATCCCGTTCCGCGTCGGCGAGGTCACCAAGGTGCGCTTCACCATCGAGACGGCCCACGCGGCCTCCCGCGACAAGCAGGTGGCCATCGCGGAGATCGAGTTCTTCGGCCCCTCCAGCGCGAACCGCTGACCGGACCGCCGGCCGGCGAACCACCGGCCGGTGAGGGGACGGCCCGTCCCGGACGACACGTCATGCAGACGGCGTGCGGCCCGGGACGGACCCTCCGGTCGCGTCGCAGGCCCCGCCCGACGGGCCGACGGGCCGACGACACCGCCGGACCGCGGGTCCGGGCCCCGGCACCGGGCCCGCAACCATCAGGGCAGCCTCGGAGCCCCGGTGCGAGGGCGTCGTAACCGCCCGGCGAGAGCGAGGCGGCTGTCGACCGGCTCTGGCAAGCGGTCCCGCAGAGATTCGACCTTGAGCACACTTTCAGAACGATCAAGCAGACGCTCGGCTGGACCCGCCCCAGGCTCCGCGACCCCGAGGCCGCCGACCGGTGGACCTGGCTGATCATCGCCGCTCACACCCAGCTCCGCCTCGTCCGGGGCCTGGTCACCGATCTCCGCCGCCCCTGGGAACGGCCGGCTCCGCCGAACAAGCTCGCCCCGGCCCGGGTCCGGCGCGGGTTCAGGAACCTCCGCCTGGTCCTCAAGACCGGAGAAGCGCACTCGCGCCCCACTCATCACAAGAAGGGCACCAAGCCCAGACGCTTCACGGGATGAGCGGCAGGCTGGGTGTTCCCGGATCAGGCGCGGAGCAGTGAGGTGTGGATGCGGGCAATGGCCCGCAGCACCTCGTCGCGGTTCTTGGCCTGCTGCATCCATGCGGGCAGGCGGGCCACTACGGTCATCTTCCGGCCGTGGTCGTACCAGGGAATGCCTTCACGCAACGGCGCCTGGACGAATCGCCTGATCAGGTCCAGGTGCGCCAAGTTGTAGGCCCATACCCACCCGTGCCGGGTCTCGGTCTGCAGCCACAGACGGACACCGAAATACGGGTCTCTGGCCGACCCATAGGGGTCCCGGAGCAAGGTCAAACCTCCACGGCGCGATTCCTTCGCCGTCCCGCAGTTTCGACAGATGAGACGCCTTGGCACGAAGACGCCCTGGTCGCGTACTCCGACAGGATCCGGCGCTGTCCCGACATGCGCCACTGCGTCACAGTCGGGACAGCGCACGAGGACGGACTCCAGGAAGTCGTACTTCATGCTGCGTGGGTCCCGGAACCGATGGTGGGGTGTGGAGATCGGACTCATCGAACCAGTATGCGAGCCAAGCCCCGAAGGCTCCTACGGGATAAACCTCGCGCTGGTCGCCTTCAACCGGGACACAGCCGCCGCGTGCGAGCGAAATCCCGGCGACGTCCTGCCCTACGTCGGCACCCGGCAGGCCGTCCAGGACATGGACCTGATCCGGCAGGTCCTCGGCGACGAGAAGCGGCGCTGCTTCAGGATCTCTTACGGCATCGAACTCGGCGGCGTCTACGCCCACTTGTTCGAGGGCCACGGTGCCTACGACAGCGGCAACGGCTGCGTCCGGGAAGCCGTCGACGCGTACCTGCTGGACGGACGCCTCCCCGCGCCCGGCGCGGTCTGCGAGGCGGAGCCGCTGCCGGAGGGGAAGTAGGACCAGCGGGGAAGCAGGGCCGGAGGGAGGAAAAGCCCCTGACTCCCTCGACCGCCGCTGCTAGGCTCCCGGACCGTCCGCAGACCGGCCCGCCCGGCCGGGAAGCTCCCCCGGAAAGGCCCCGATGCCGTCCTCTCCCTCCAGTCCTTCCAGCCCCGCCACCCCCTCCAGCCCCGCCGGCACGCCCCCCGGCGACGTGCTGGCGCGCACGGTGGCCACGCTGCGGGGCGCGGGATGCGTGTTCGCCGAGGAGGAGGCGCGGCTGCTCCTCGACGCCGCGCCGGCACCCGCCGACCTGGAGCGGCTCGTGGGACGCCGGGTCGACGGGGAGCCGCTCGAAGTCGTCCTCGGCTGGGCCGAGTTCTGCGGCCTGCGGGTCAGGGTGGAGGCCGGGGTCTTCGTCCCGCGGCAGCGCACCCGGTTCCTGGTCGACGCCGCCGCGGAACTGGCCGGACGGCCGGGCGCCGTGGTCGTGGACCTGTGCTGCGGCACCGGCGCGATCGGCGCCGCCGTCGCCGCGCGAGTCCCCGGCATCGAGCTGTCCTGCGCCGACGTCGACCCGGCCGCGGTGCGCTGCGCCCGGCTGAACGTCGGCCCCGACGCCCGCGTCTACGAGGGCGACCTCTACGACGCGCTGCCGGACGCGCTGCGCGGCCGCGTGGACGTCCTGGTCGTCAACGCCCCGTACGTGCCGACGGACGAGATCGCGATGATGCCGCCCGAGGCCCGCGACCACGAACCGCGGCACGCGCTCGACGGCGGCGGCGACGGCGTCGAGGTGCACCGGCGGGTGGCGGCCGGCGCACCGGCGTGGCTGGCGCCCGGCGGCACCCTGCTGATCGAGACGAGCGAGGAGCAGGCGCCGCTCACCGCCCGGGCGATGAAGGACCACGGCCTGGTCCCGCGGGTGTCGACGAACGACGAGATGTACTCCACGATCGTCACCGGAACCCGCGCGGGCCGCTAGGACGCACTCTCGGGAACGGGCACCACGGGAGCTGCTGGAGCCCCCTGTCGGATTCGAACCGACGACCTTCGCTTTACAAGAGCGGCGCTCTGACCAGCTGAGCTAAGGAGGCGTGCGCGCGACTGCGTGCGCGGCCCGACCACTCTACACAGAGCCGGTGAACGACGGGATTCGAAAATTTCGGCGAAGTTCACAGGCCCACAGGTACTGACAGATCAGGTGAACGCCAGGTACCGTCCTGCCAGCTTCACCTGTGTGGACTACACCACACCACCTTCCTACAACGGATCGTCCGGCACGTTCCTGCCGGTAGAAGGGGGCCCATTCACCATGGCCACTGTTACGTTCGACAAGGCGACCCGCGTCTACCCGGGTTCCACGAAGCCCGCCGTCGACGGTCTCGACATCGCGATCGAGGACGGCGAGTTCCTCGTCCTGGTCGGCCCCTCCGGTTGTGGCAAGTCCACCTCGCTGCGCATGCTCGCGGGGCTCGAGGACGTCAACGGCGGCGCCATCCGCATCGGCGACCGGGACGTCACCCACCTGCCGCCGAAGGACCGGGACATCGCCATGGTGTTCCAGAACTACGCGCTGTACCCGCACATGACGGTCGCCGACAACATGGGCTTCGCCCTCAAGATTGCGGGCGTCAACAAGGCGGAGATCCGGCAGAAGGTCGAGGAGGCCGCGAAGATCCTCGACCTCACCGAGTACCTGGACCGCAAGCCGAAGGCCCTCTCCGGCGGTCAGCGCCAGCGTGTGGCGATGGGCCGCGCGATCGTGCGCGAGCCGCAGGTGTTCCTCATGGACGAGCCGCTGTCCAACCTGGACGCCAAGCTCCGCGTCTCCACCCGTACGCAGATCGCCTCGCTCCAGCGCCGTCTGGGCATCACCACCGTCTACGTCACCCACGACCAGGTCGAGGCCATGACGATGGGCGACCGCGTGGCGGTCCTCAAGGACGGTCTGCTCCAGCAGGTCGACACCCCGCGCAACATGTACGACAAGCCCGCCAACCTCTTCGTCGCCGGCTTCATCGGCTCCCCGGCCATGAACCTGGTCGAGGTCCCGATCACCGACGGCGGCGTGAAGTTCGGCAACAGCGTCGTCCCGGTCAACCGCGACGCCCTGAAGGCCGCCTCCGACAAGGGCGACACCACGGTCACCGTCGGTGTCCGCCCGGAGCACTTCGACGTGGTCGAGCTGGACGGCGGCGAGGCCAAGACCCTGACGAAGGAGGCCGACGACGCCCCGGCCGGCCTCGCGGTCTCGGTGAACGTCGTCGAGGAGACCGGCGCCGACGGCTACATCTACGGCAGTGTCCAGGTCGGCGACGAGACGAAGGACCTCGTGGTCCGCGTCAGCAGCCGCGCGGTGCCGGAGAAGGGCGCGACCGTCCACGTCGTGCCGCGGCCGGGCGAGGCGCACGTGTTCTCGTCCTCCACGGGCGAGCGCCTCACCGACTGAGCGACGGCGGACCGAGCGACGGCGGCGGGAATCCCCGCCCCGGCACACCACGCTCCCGGGTGAATTCACCCGCGTTGACGAGAAGAGCCCCGCGGCCTGCTGCGGGGCTCTTCCTCTTGTCGACAAACACCCCACCAAAACAGACATCTCACCCAGCCCCCGTCAACCCCTTACCCACTCACCACCCCTCCCCCATCCCCCAATAGGGTGACTAAATGTCGCCAAATCATTACCGGGCGCTACCCTCACTCGCGTGAAGCACTCCGTGAAGCACTC
Organism: Streptomyces olivaceus; assembly: GCF_000721235.1. GTDB lineage: Bacteria > Actinomycetota > Actinomycetes > Streptomycetales > Streptomycetaceae > Streptomyces > Streptomyces olivaceus. Next base: position 37,356 of record NZ_JOFH01000039.1, on the reverse strand, counting down.
CGCCACCCGACAGACGCGACGCGGCCGGGGCCCCGCCCTCCGGATCGGCCGCTCTCTCGCCTTCGTCCTGCCCGTCGTCCTGGTGCTCTCCGGGACTCTCGCGGTCACCCGGGTCGACTGGTCCGGCGACCCGGCGGACTCGATGCTCGCCGCGTCGGAAGCCGCCTCGTCCAAGACCGCCCCGCGGGCCGCAACCCGCGCACCGCACGAGGTGCTGCGCGACCGGCTGCTGACCGAACTGCAGGAGGAGGACCCGGGCACCGCCCTCACCCACCTCCAGCAGGCGGTGAACGAGCGCCCGTCGCTGGCCGACCACTGCGCGACCATCGCCCGCGCCCTCGGCCGGGCCGCCGTGAAGGTCTACGGCCCGAAGCGCGCCCAGTCCTACTCCCGCCCCGTCTGCGACACCGCCTTCGCCTCGGGCGTCCTGGCCGCCCACGGCTAGGACCGTCGGCGACACAGTCGCCGAGGCCGACGAAGAGGCAGCCGAGAGGGCCCGCGGAGCGCCGCGTAAGGTTCGGGCATGACCGATCCGCACGCCGCGTCCCGCGGGCCCGTCCAAGCCGTCGTCCTGGCCGGCGGACAGGGTTCCCGGCTGCGCCCGTACACCGACGACCGGCCCAAGCCGATGGTCGAGATCCCCGGCACGGGCACGCCGATCATCGGCCACCAGCTCGCCTGGCTCGCCGAGGAGGGCGTGACGGACGTCGTCATCTCCTGCGGCCACCTGGCAGAGGTACTGCAGGACTGGCTGGACACGACCGACCTGCCCCTCTCCGCCACCACCGTCGTCGAGACCGAGCCCCTGGGCCGCGGCGGCGGCCTCAAGTACGCCGCCGCGCACCTCCCCCACCCGGACCGGCCCTGGTACGCCACCAACGGCGACATCTGGACCCGTTTCTCGCTGCGCGACATGGCCGACTTCCACGCCGAGCGGGACGCCGTCGCGACCCTCGCACTGGCCCGCCCCAGGCTCCCGTGGGGCGCCGTCCAGACGGACGGCTTCGGCCACATCACCGACTTCATCGAGGCACCGCCGTCCACCTTCGAGATCAACGCCGGCGTGTACGTCTTCTCGTCCGCCTTCGCCGCGATGCTCCCGGAACGCGGCGACCACGAGCGCACCACCTTCCCCCGCCTGGCCCGCGAACGCCGCCTGGCCGGCTTCCCCCTCCCCCAGGGCTCCTACTGGCGCGCCATCGACACCGCCAAGGACCTCACAGAGGCCTCCCGAGAACTGGCAGCCCTGACAGGCCGCTGAAGCACTCTGAGCACCAGCGAATCCCGTGCTGCGGACCTGCCGGAGCGTTCCCTGCGCGGGAGTGCCGCATCAGAAGCCCAGGTAGGTGATCTGGAGGACGTAGACGCGTTCGTCCCGCACGACGATCTGGTAGGTGAACATCCCGCCGGGGACCGTGATGTCGCCGCCCTTCGGATCGTCTCCACCGTACGCACGGCCGTGCAGGTACTGGGCTTCTGCCGCCCTGACCAGCTCGGCGGCCTTGCGTTCCACGGCGGTGAGGAAGACGGGCGGGGCGGTACGGGCGGCTTCCTCCGCGCCGAAGGCGTACTCCCAGGCCCAGCTCAAGCGTGTACTGCCTTCATCGCCTCGTCGAGGACGGTACTCAGCTCTCGCAGCGCTTCACGGGCCACGTCCGCGTCCTCGTGTTCCAGGTCGTTCTTGGCCCGGGAGTGGCGGGCCGCGAGGTCGGGCCGGCGGGCGATCTCGATATCACGGGCCCACGCCAGGGCCCAGCCGCGTACCGGGCTGAGCGACTGCCATTCCAGGGCCTTGGCGAACGCCTCCTCCTTGGTCTGCTGCATCTCCGGCAGACGCCCGGGCGCAACGACGGCGAGGGCGGCTCGCAGCGCGTCCGGCGTCTGCTCGGGACGGGGGACCAGCTCGTGTCCGTGTTCGGCCTGAGTGCTCATGAAGTCCTCCCGGGAGTGCACCGGCCAGGGTAGTCGTCCGGGACGGCTGGTGAATCGGGACGCGAACATCGAGTGCGTTTCTCCTGGTCAACGAGTGTGTGAAGGGCCCTGCTCAGAGGGCGTCTCGGGCGGCGCCTCGCCGGCGGTCGGGCGGCAGTCGCGGCAGCGGTCTTCGGTTTCGGGGGCGCGGAAGCCGCGGTCGCAGCCGTCGCAGTTGCGTACCTCGTAGCGGGGCGGTGGTGGGCAGGCGGGGGTCCTGAACGGCGGCGGGGGTGGCAGCTGGGCGGCGAGGCGGTGGGCGAGGAGGGCCGCGGGGCGGCGCAGCGGGTCGTCCGGCAGATCGGCGGTCAGGGCGTGGCGTACGCCGCTGGGGGTGGCCTCCCGCTCCAGCCAGGCGGCGACGCCGGGGACCAGATGAGCCGTGTCGGACGCGGAGAGCAGGAGGCGCGAGTCGTGTCGGCGCAGGGTGGTGAGGAGGTCGGTGGCCTGTTGGAGGAGTACGGGGGCGGTGCAGCCGGGCTGGGGGACGGCGGGGAGTGCCTTCGGCTTCGGGCGGGGCGTTGCGGGTGGGCGGGCGGTGTCGGTGGGTTCGCTGCGGGTGGCTGCTTTGGGCTGGTTGCAGGAGACGGTGCGGGTGATGATGCGGCCGGTGGTGGTGCGGACGCGTTCGCGGCGCAGGTAGCCGTGGGCCTCCAGTTCGCGCAGGGCGGCGGCGATGCGGGTGGGGCCTTCTGTGAAGCGGGCGGTGAGGGACTTGATGTCGGCGCCTGCTCCGGTGGGCAGCGACTGGATGTGGCAGCCGAGGCCGATCGCGAGGAGCGAGAGTTCCTCGTGCTGGACCAGGTGGTTGCCGATCACCACGAAGCGGGTGGTGTGGCGGGTGTTCTCGTGGACGATCCCGCGCCCGTGCGGAGTCCGGTGTCGGTGCGGGCGGGTCGGATCGGCGGTGTGGGCTGACTGGGCGCGCAGGGGCGCGCTAGGGTTTTGGGTACCCATCGGGAAGTCTCGTTTCCTAGGTGGTCAGGCCCTCGCTCTGGGATGCCAGTCCCGGCGGGGGCCGAAGTCTTTTCGGATGCGGTCGTTTGCGCTGAGCGTAAGGGAGTTGAGGGGCCCGAAATCCAGCTGAGCCGGTGATGTTCACCCACCCGAGTGACGACTCTCCTCGGGAGGAGGGGTGGGGCTTGGTGGGGTTCTTTCTCCCGAGTTCTTTGTATGGGTAGGCGCCGACGGCACCGAAACCTCGAAAAGTGGGTTCCGGTGGCGTGCAACGCCGTTCAGGGGCTGTCCGCCGATTGTCCAGTGCTGTCCGGGCCGCCCGAGCCGTTGGTGCGGGTAGGGCGTCGCGGTACGGCGCGGGACGACGGAGGGGTGCGGCGATGACGGCAGTGGACGGTGAGGCGGTACAGCCTGCGGAGACGGACGAGCCGGGGTGGGAGGTGGACCCGGACGACGAGTGGGGCATCGCGGTCATCACCACGGTGGGGCGCCAGTTGAAACTGCGCCGCGAGGCCGCGGGGCTGCGCGCCGGCGAGTTCGGGGTGGCGGTGGGGTACGGGGAGGACCTCGTCTACAAGGTGGAGGGCGGGAAGCGGATTCCCCGGCAGGAGTATCTGGATCGGGCCGACGAGGTGTTGGGAGCCGGTGGGCTCATCTCGGCGGCCTGGGAGGACGTGAAGAAGGTTCGGTACCCCAGGAAGGTTCGGGACTTGGCTCGTGTGGAGGCTCAGGCGGTCGAGCTGACCGCTTACGGCACCCACAACCTCCACGACCTGCTGCAGACAGCGGACTACATGAGGGCTTTGTTCGAGATGCGGCGGCCGGCGCACCCTCGGGACCAAGTGGATCGCCTGGTGAGCGCGCGCATGGCCCGCAAGGCGATTTTCGAGCGCGATCCCGCTCCGGAGTTGTGCTTTGTCCAGGAAGAAGCGACGCTCAGGCGGCCACTTGGGGGCAGAATGGTTCTGCGCCACCAGTTGGAACACCTTGTGGAACTCGCTCAGATGCGGACTGTCGAGATCCAGGTGATGCCGATCGACCGTGCTGTCCATGCCGGCATGGGAGGCGAGATCCAGGTGCTGAAGTTCGCAGACGGCACGGCAGTTGGTCGAGCCGAGGGGGACTTCGGCAGCCGTCCGGTCGCCGAGTTGAAGCATCTTCGGATCATGGAACTGCGGTGTGGCATCATCCGGGCTCAGGCTCTCTCGCCTGGGGAGTCGCTGGCTTTCATCGAGCAAGTGCTGGGAGAGACATGATCCGTGGGGACGGCTCGGAGCTGCGGTGGTTCAAGAGCAGCTACAGCGACAGCAGCAACAGCAACGAGTGCGTTGAGGTCGCCGCCACGCTGAGCACGGTGCACGTACGCGACTCCAAGAGCCCGCAGGGCGCTCAACTCGCGCTCGCGCCGGAGGCGTGGGTGGGGTTCCTCGCGTACACCGTGGCGCGCTGACACCCGCAACGTCACGCGCCCCGCGCCCGGTTGGCTGCCGGGGCGGGGCGCGCTGGTGTAGGCGCGGGGCCTAGCCCAGGAGGCCGCCCACCAGGCGGCTGCCCGGTTCCCCGGTGGAGGACGAGCCGCCGTCGCCGGTCTCCTCGGTGCCGGTGCTGCCGCCGCCGGTCGAGCCGCCCGTGCCGCCCGTCGAGGAGCCGCCGGACGTCGGTCCCGCCGAGGTGCTCGGCGCCCGGTTCTCCGGGGTGGACTGCTGGGGCGGGGCCTGGCCCGAGGTGCCCTGGGTCTGGCTGGGCACGGTGCCGCCGCCGGTTGTCGTGCCGCTGCTGTCGCGGGTCGCGCCCGGGGTGGTCGCCGAGCCCTGCGAGGGCGTGGACGCGCCGCCGGTGGCGCCCTGGGTGGGGGAGGCGGACGCCTCCGGGGAGGTGGAGGTGGACCCGGGCGAGCGGGTGCCGGGCTCCTGCGGGAGCGGGCTGCCGGGCAGTTCGTTGCGCGGGGACTCGCCGGGCCCGGGGACGACCACGCGGTCGGAGTCGCGTACGGCGCCGCCGAGCACCGAGCCGATCAGGAGGGTCGCACCGGCGACCAGGAAGGTGACGAGGGCGCCGCGGCGCAGGACGTAGCGGCGCAGGTCCCAGATGTCGGCGCGGGGGCCGAGCCGGCGCCAGGCGCTGCCGGCGAGCCTGCCGTCCACGGAGTAGACGGGGGCGCCCGCGATGATGAGCGGGGACCAGGCGGCGAGGTAGATGATGTCGGGCGCGTCGTAGACCGGGACGCTCTTCCAGCTGACGGTGAGCAGGAGCGCCGCGGACAGGCCCGCGCCGATGCAGGCGGCCACGCGCTGCCAGCAGCCCAGGACGGTCAGGACGCCCACCAGGACCTGGAGGAAGGCGATGACCAGCCCGGCGCCCACCGGGTGGGCGAGGGCGAACTGGCGCAGCGGCTCGGCGACGTCCCACGGGTGCAGGGTGTTGAGCCACTTGACCATGGAGCCGCGTTCGCCGCCGTCGAAGTAGACGGGGTCGCAGAGCTTGCCCATCCCGGCGTAGACGGAGATGAAGCCGAGGAAGACGCGCAGCGGCAGCAGCACGACGCCGAGGTTCATGCGGCGGCCGGGGAAGTAGGCGTGCCGCGCGGGGTCGTCGCCGCGGCGCCTGCTGCGCGGCCCGTCCGGGGCGGTGCCGTCCTCGTAGCCGTCCCCCGCGTGCGGGGCCGGACCGAAGTACTCGTCGCCGTAACCCGGTTCGTCGTCGGCGCTGCCGACGGTGCGCATGGCGGGCAGCAGCCGGGTGCCGTCGGGGACGGGCCCGCGCTGGGCGCCGACGAGGGGCGTCTCGAGCGTCTGGGTGTCGGGACCCTCCCCGTACCCGCCGTCCTCGTACCCCAGGGGCTCGCCACCGAGGTCGACCCGGGGGATGACCTGCGTGGCCCCGGCGTCGGCGGCCGGGGCGGCGGCCTGGTGGCCGGCGCCCGCCCGCACCGCCTGGAGCAGGCGGTGCGCGCCGGTGTCGTCCGGATCGGACCGCCCGCTCCACACGACGGGCCGGCGGCGGGCGGCCGCGGGGGTGCGGGCGGTGGCCTGGGTGGCGCTCAAGTGCTGCGCGATCCGCGGGGACTGGGCCCGCCGCGCGGAGGCACCGAACTGCACGCGGAAGCTCGCGTGGTTGACGATGACCTGCGCCGGATCGCTCGGCACCTTCACCATGCTCAGCGCGGGAGCGTCGTCGTATCCCGACGAGCGGTCCCCCGTGGGTGTGCGGGGTGTTCTGGTGTCCACACTCATCTAACCGAGTGATGTGTCGTTAGGACACTGCCTTGACCGCCCCGATCTGTCCGGACCGCGTCAAGCATGTCCGGACAGCCTCGAACGCCCCGTTCGGGTTACTTCGCGAACATCCGTTCGCGGCGGAGTCAGCTCCGGCGGCGCGCCGCCTCGTAGAGCACGATGCCCGTGGCGACACCCGCGTTCAGCGACTCCGCGCCGCCCGGCATCGGAATCCGCACCCGGACGTCGCAGGTCTCGCCGACGAGCCGCGACAGGCCCTTGCCCTCGCTGCCGACGACGACCACCACCGGCCCGTCCAGCACGTCCAGGTCGCCGAGTTCGGCCTCGCCGTCGGCGGCGAGGCCGACGACCGTGATCCCGGCCTTCTGGTACGACTCCAGCGCCCGCGTGAGGTTGGTGGCGCGCGCCACCGGCGTACGGGCGGCGGTACCGGCGGACGTCTTCCACGCGCCCGCCGTCATGCCGGCCGCGCGCCGCTCGGGCACCACGACGCCGTGGCCGCCGAAGGCGGAGACGGAGCGCACGACGGCACCGAGGTTGCGCGGGTCGGTCACGCCGTCGAGGGCGACGATCAGCGGGTCCGCGCCCTCGTCGTGGGCGGCGGCGACCAGGTCCTCGGGGTGCGCGTACTCGTACGGCGGCACCTGGAGCACGAGCCCCTGGTGGTTCAGCCCGTTGGTCATCCGGTCCAGCTCGGGGCGCGGCGCCTCCATGAGGTTGATGCCGCCGCGCTCGGCGGCCAGCTGCAGCGCCTCGCGCACTCGTTCGTCGTTGTCGATGAACTGCTGGACGTAGAGCGTGGAGGCGGGCACCCCGTCGCGCAGTGCCTCGTAGACGGAGTTGCGTCCGACGACCAGCTCGGACGTCGACCGCCCGCCGCCGCGCCGCTGCTGCGGACGGCCGGTGGCGCGGCGCGTCTTGGCGTTGGCGGCGCGCTGCTTGGCGTGCCCCTTGCGCATCTCGGCCGGGGGCGTCGGCCCCTTGCCTTCCAGGCCCCGGCGTCGCTTGCCGCCGCTGCCGACCTGCGCGCCCTTCTTGCCGGACATGCGGCGGTTGTTCGCGGCCATGAGTTACCTGTCTCCGCTCTCTACGGGAGTGTGCGTGAAGCGTGCGTCTCAGTGCAGTGTGCCGCCCGGGGGGCCGGGCGGCACAATCGATCTACGGGTCCGGACCTCGCGGCCCGGCCGGATCAGCGGGAGCCGAGGCTCCAGCGGGGCCCCTGCGGGCCGTCCTCGATGACCAGTCCGGACTGCCCGAGCTGATCGCGGATCGCGTCGGCGGTGGGCCAGTCCTTGCGGGCCCGCGCGGCCTCCCGCTGGTCGAGCACGAGCCGTACGAGGCTGTCGACGACGTGCCGCAGGTCCTCGCCCTGCTCCTGTTCCCCGGCCCAGTGCGCGTCCAGCGGGTCCAGGCCCAGCACCCCGAGCATGGCCCGCACCTCGGCGAACCGCGCCACGGCGGCCTCCTTGTCGTCGGCGGCCAGCGCGCTGTTGCCCTGCCGGACGGTGGTGTGGACCACGGCGAGCGCCTGCGGGACGCCCAGGTCGTCGTCCATCGCCTCGGCGAAGGCGGGCGGCACCTCGGCGGCGGGCTCGACGGCGCCGCCGGCCAGCTCGGTGACGCGCTGCACGAAGCCCTCGATCCGCGCGTACGCCGACTCGGCCTCGCGCAGGGACTCCTCGCTGTACTCGATGGTGGAGCGGTAGTGCGGGGTGCCCAGGTAGTACCGCAGCACGACCGGCCGCCACTGCTTGACCATCTCGCTCACGAGCACGCTGTTGCCGAGCGACTTCGACATCTTCTCGCCGCTCATGGTGACCCAGGCGTTGTGCACCCAGTAGCGGGCGAAGGTGTCGCCGAAGCCCCTGGCCTGGGCGATCTCGTTCTCGTGGTGGGGGAAGATCAGGTCGATCCCGCCCCCGTGGATATCGAACTCGGTCCCCAGGTACTTGTGCGCCATCGCCGAGCACTCCAGGTGCCAGCCGGGACGCCCCCGCCCCCACGGCGTCTCCCAGCTCGGCTCCCCGGGCTTGGCCGCCTTCCACATGGCGAAGTCCCGCGGGTCCCGCTTGCCGCTCTCGTCGTCTCCGGCGGGCTGGCGCAGCTCGTCGATGTCCTGGTTGGACAGCGAGAGGTAGCCGGGCAGCGACCGTACGTCGAAGTAGACGTTGCCGTCGGCCTCGTAGGCGTGCCCGCGCTCGATGAGGCCGCGCATCATCTCGACCATCTCGGTGATGTGCCCGGTGGCACGGGGCTCGTACGTCGGCGGCAGGCAGCCGAGGACGGTGTAGGCGTCGTTGAACGCCCGCTCGTTCTCGTAGCCGATGGACCACCAGGGGCGGCGCTGCTCGGACGCCTTCCTGATGATCTTGTCGTCGATGTCGGTGACGTTGCGGATGAACGTGACGTCGTAGCCGCGGTACGCGAACCAGCGGCGCATGATGTCGAAGTTCAGCCCCGACCGGATGTGCCCGATGTGCGGGGCGGCCTGCACGGTGGCGCCACAGAGGTAGATCGAGACACACCCGGGTGTGAGGGGGGCGAAGTCACGGATCTGCCGGGCGCTGGTGTCGTACAGCCGAATAGTCACGAGTCCAGGGTAGTAGGCGCGGCACAGTGCACAGGGCCCCACTGGCGCGTTGTTGCCCAACCGAGGCACTGGGGCGAGGCCAGCCTCCCGCCACCCGAGCCCCCGGCCCCCTGCGGGCGACGGCAACCTCTCGCCCCCCGGTCCCCTTCGGGCGACGGCGGCCCCTCACCCCCGAGCCCCTGCGGGCGACGGCGGGCTCTTGCCCGACCGAGTCGGGTGGTGGGTGGGCACAGGCCGGGGTCCAGGGGCGGAGCCCCTGGCGGGGCGCGGGGCGGCGCCCCGCACGGCACGGCATCGCAGGGCACCACCACCCCCCGCCCGGGGAACCCCAGCCCGTCCGTCGTCGCCCCCGACACCGACACCGGCGCCCCCACCGCCGCGGAGAGCACCGACTGCGCCTCCTCCCGCCGCTTGCCGATCTTCGGCCGCGCCCCCACCACCTGCACCGCGACGTTCCCGATCCGGAACCCCGCCGCGCCGACGATCCGCGCCGCCTCCGTCAGCAGCGTCACCCCGGACGCCCCGGACCACTCCGGCCGCCCGGTACCGAAGTGCTGTCCGAGGTCACCGAGCCCCGCCGCGGAGAACAACGCGTTGCACGCCGCGTGCGCGACCACGTCCGCGTCGGAGTGCCCGGCCAGCCCCGGCCCCTCGCCGTCCCACTTCAGACCGGCGCACCACAGCTCACGCCCGTCCTCGAAGGCGTGGATGTCGGTCCCGATCCCGACCTGCGGCAGCACCACGTCCCAGCCGGCGGCCCCGGCGCCCCCGGCACCCTCAGAACCCATCGTTCAGCCTCCTGCGCGCCAGCACGGCCTCCGCGAGGACCAGGTCCAGCGGCCGCGTCACCTTGAACGCCTCCTCGTGCCCCGGCACGACCACCACGGTCAGCCCGAGCTGCTCGACCATGCTCGCGTCGTCCGTGACGTTCTCGGTCACCGTTTCGTGGGCCCGCAGCAGCGTCTCCCGGTCGAAGCCCTGCGGCGTCTGCACCGCCCGCAGCCGCGCCCGTTCCGGCGTCGCCACGACCGGCTCCGGCTCGCCCGGCACCCTGGCGGGCCGCACCTCCTTCACCGTGTCGGCGAGCGGCAGCGCCGGCACCACGGCGGGCGCGCCCTCCCGCACGGCGTCGATCACCGCGTCCACCGTGTCCACCGGCACCAGCGGCCGGGCCGCGTCGTGCACGAGGACGATCCCGTACTCGGGCGGCAGCGCCTGCAGACCGAGGGCCACGGACTCCTGGCGCGACTCGCCGCCGGGCACCACGAGGAAGTCCGTACGCTCGGGCAGCGCGTGCGCGTCGAGGAGGCTCTTGACCTCGGCCGCGCCGTCCGGCGGGGCGACGACCACGACGAGGGAGACCCCCCGGGAGGCGGCCATCGCCCGGATCGCGTGGATCAGCATGGGCGTGCCGCCCAGCGCGCGCAGGGCTTTCGGAGCGCCCGGTCCGAGCCGTACGCCCCGGCCGGCGGCCGGAACGACGGCCGCGGTCCTGGTGTTCGTACGGTCGCCGGCGGACGCCTCCGCCGGCGTGCCGGCGGGCGAGGGACGCGATTCGTCAGACATCGGTTCCTGTCAGGTTTGTGTGCTCGACCTAGGTGGGTAGGGCCTCATCGTGCCGGGCGCGACGCCTTGACCGGACCCTTCCGTGACCCTGGTCGAGCCTGCAGTCCGGGCCCGGCACGCCAGGACCCGGGGAAGCCTCCCGGGACGAGCGTACGAGGATCATGGTCGCCGGGAGCCCCGGACGTGGGAAACGGTGTTCGGGACGTCCACGAAGGTGCCCGTGAGGGACAGAAGCCGGGTACGAACATGCCGCAGCGCCCGGCAACAGCTCGGCTGTCATCGGGCACCGCGGCATTTCAGTGCGCCGGACCGGGTGGTGTGCGGTCCGCGCCCCGCCTCAGGTCAGGAGGCGAGCACCTCGTCGAGCAGGGCCTCCGCCTTGTCCTCGTTGGTGTTCTCCGCGAGAGCCAGCTCGCTCACCAGGATCTGGCGGGCCTTGGCGAGCATGCGCTTCTCACCGGCGGAGAGTCCGCGCTCGCGCTCGCGGCGCCACAGGTCGCGTACGACTTCCGCGACCTTGATGACGTCGCCGGAGGCGAGCTTCTCCAGGTTTGCCTTGTAACGACGCGACCAGTTCGTGGGCTCCTCGGCGTACGGCGCGCGCAGCACCTCGAAGACCCGGTCCAGTCCGTCCTGACCGACCACATCACGCACGCCGACGAACTCCGCATTGTCCGCTGGCACACGTACCGTCAGGTCGCCCTGGGCGACCTTCAGCACCAAGTAGGTCTTGTCCACGCCTTTGATCTGGCGAGTTTCGATAGCCTCGATCAGCGCGGCCCCGTGATGGGGATAGACCACGGTGTCGCCAACCTTGAACGTCATGTGACAGGTACCCCTTCCGTGGCTATCCAGGGTAACACGGATTCGACGTCTTCTGAATGGCGTTTTCGCAGGTCAGGGCATATCTCGGGGCTTGACAACACCAACAGGAACGTGCTGCGCGGAGCGAGCGGAAGAAAGTATTCGCAGGTCGGAGCGGCTCTTCAGGTCGGGTGAAACACGCACGCCACACACATCCGGAGGGCCACCCACCGGCCCGAAGATCCCGATATGTCCGGTTCCACCCGTGCGACTTACGCTACTCCGTTCGGTGGCCGGGACGGGGTTCCGGCCGAATCCGGAATTGATCACGACACGCCCCGCCGGCCCGGCGATGATCAATTTCCTGGCCGTCCGCGCATTCCTTCACGGAAAATTCGCGCCCGTTCGGCGACCCGTATGGACGTCCGTATGCCGGAGTGCTTCTTATCCGAATGGCGGACGAGTACGCACCGCAAAGCGACCGGGGAACGGCCGGCCCGCGGGTCCGGGCCTACCGCCTGCCGGGCGAAGCCGCCGGCCGTTCGGGGAGGGTCGGGTGCGGCGGTCCGAGAACGGCTCGATAGCCTGAGGCCGCTGACAGTCACTTAGGGCGGCTTTATCCGTTGCCGCCGTCTCGCTCGAGTCCTAGGAGTTGCCGCCGCCGTGAGCAGCAGCCTTCGACGCGGCGCACTCGCCGCCGCCGCCATCGCGTTCTCGATCGCCTCGCTCGCCGCGTGCGGCGCCGGTCACAACGCCCAGTCGCTGGAGATCAAGCCCGACCACGCTGCGACGGCCGTCGGCGACATCAAGATCCAGAACGCCGTGGTCATCACCCAGCCCGACCGCGAGTCGACCGGACCGGCCGTGGTCTCCGCCACCCTGTTCAACAGCGGCAAGACGGACCAGACCCTGGAGTCGATCACCGTCTCCGGCACCGAGAAGTCCGCCGAGCTGAAGCCCGCCAAGGGCGAGAAGGGCGACCTGACCGTCCCGGCCGGCGGCTCCCTGATCCTCGGCGGCAAGGACAACGCCGCCGCGGTCCTGCCCAGCAGCCGCGAGGCGATCCAGGACGGCAACGCGCAGAAGATCACCTTCACCCTCAGCGAGACCGGCGAGGTCGGCCTGCGCGCCTTCGTCGTCCCGGCCGAGGGCTACTTCACCGGCTGGGGCCCGAGCGAGGTCCCCTCGGCCCCCGGCGCGTCCGCGGAGCCCTCCGGTGACGCCTCCGGCGAGCCCGCCGACGGCGAGGCCTCCGGCACCCCGGAGAACGGCGAGACGGCCCCCGGAGCGGGCGGGGCCACGGGCGAGGCCGACGCCACCTCCCAGGGCACCGGCACGGAGACGGGCGCCGGCACCGAGGCGGAGACGGGCGCCGAAACCGGCAACTGAGCGTCGTACGCACGACAACGACACGTACGGAGGAAGGGCGGGGGCTCTCGACTGAGAGCCCCCGCCCTTCCTCCGTATCAGCCGTGTCGGCGGGCCTACGGCTCGAACTTGTAGCCGAGCCCGCGCACGGTCACCAGGTACCGCGGCGCGCCCGGGTCGGGCTCGATCTTGGCGCGCAGCCGCTTGACGTGGACGTCGAGGGTCTTGGTGTCACCGACGTAGTCGGCGCCCCAGACCCGGTCGATCAGCTGCATGCGGGTCAGCACGCGGCCGGCGTTGCGCAGCAGCATCTCCAGCAGGTCGAACTCCTTGAGCGGCAGGTCGACCTTGGTGCCGCCGACGGTCACCACGTGCCGGTCGACGTCCATCCGGACGGGCCCGGCCTCCAGGGCGGCCGGGGCGACCTCCTCCGGCTCGCCGCGGCGGCGCAGTACGGCACGGATGCGGGCGACCAGCTCGCGGGAGGAGAAGGGCTTGGTGACGTAGTCGTCGGCCCCTATCTCCAGCCCGACGACCTTGTCGATCTCGCTGTCCTTGGCGGTCACCATGATGACGGGGACGTTGGAGCGGCCGCGCAGCTGGCGGCAGACCTCGGTGCCCGGCAGGCCGGGCAGCATCAGGTCGAGGAGCACGAGGTCGGCGCCGTTGCGCTCGAACTCGTCGAGTCCGTCGGGGCCCGTGGTCGCGATGGCGACCTCGAAGCCCTCCTTGCGGAGCATGTACGACAGGGCGTCGGAGAAGGACTCCTCGTCCTCGACGACGAGCACACGGGTCACGGAAGGACCTCCGGGGCGGGAAGCGTTTCGTACGGGGATGTATGGGGGGATGAGTCGGACCGCTCGGTCTCGTCGCTGAGCCCGGCGTGGTCGGAGCGCTGCCGCGCGCGGTCGCGGGCGAGGCCCGACTCCGGCAGCCGCAGGGTGAACGTGGAGCCCTGGTTCTCGGCGCTCCACACCGTGACCTCCCCGCCGTGCGAGGCGACCACGTGCTTGACGATCGCGAGACCCAGACCGGTGCCCCCGGTGGCCCGGGAGCGGGCCGGGTCTACGCGGTAGAAGCGCTCGAAGACGCGCTCCTTGTCCTTCTCCGAGATGCCGATGCCCTGGTCGGTCACGGCGATCTCGATCACGTCGCCGCCGCCTGCGGCGACGCGGCGGGCGGCTATGCCGACGCGGGTGCGGGCCGGCGAGTAGTTGACGGCGTTCTCGACGAGGTTGCCGAGGGCGGCGGCGAGCTGGCCGCGGTTGCCGCGCACGTGCAGGTCCGCGGTGCCGCCGGCGGCCATGGTGATCTGCTTGGTGCCGGCGGCGTGCCGGCAGCGGTCGATCGCCTCGGCGACCAGCTCGTCCACCCGGACGGGCTCGGCGTCGTCGAGCGGGTCGTCGTTCTGGACCCGGGACAGGTCGATGAGCTCCTGCACCAGGTTGGTCAGCCGGGTCGCCTCGATCTGCATCCGCCCGGCGAACCGCTCCACGGCCTCCGGGTCGTCCGCGGCGTCCATGACGGCCTCGGACAGCAGCGAGAGCGCGCCCACCGGCGTCTTCAGCTCATGGCTCACGTTGGCGACGAAGTCACGGCGCACCGCCTCGATGCGGCGGGCCTCGGTGAGGTCCTCGACCAGCAGCAGCACCAGCCGAGAGCCGAGCGGCGCGACCCGGGCGGAGACGGCGAGGGCCTCCCCCCGCCCGTTCCCACGGCGCGGCAGGTCCAGCTCGACCTGCCTTATCTCCCCGTCCCTGCGGGTGTCCCGGGCCATCTGCAGCATCGGCTCGACGGCGAGCTTGCCGCCCCGCACCAGGCCGAGGGCGTACGCCGCCGAGCTGGCCTTGACGACGGCGTCGGCCTCGTCGAGGACGACCGCGGACGACCTGAGGACCGACAGGACCGTGTCCACGCCGGGCGGGAGTACGGGGTCGGTGTGCAGGGACGTTCGCGTGGGGCGCTTCTGCTCGCGTTCGCTCCAGCGGAACGCCAGCACGGCGATGACGCCGGTGAGCACTCCGGCGATCGCTGCCACTGCGGCGACCGCCGCGTTCACGTCCATGCCTCCAGGTTAGGCACGCCGGACAGCCGCGCCCCAGCCATCGGGGTGCGACCTCGAACACTCGTCGCCCAGAGTTCACCTTGGAGCCAGGGGTGGTTCATTTGGGGTGCCGGAAACGGACGCGTACAGGCCGGAACGTGTAAGCGTGGGGGCACGGCGAGGGGTGCGAGCCGGTGCGAGCAGGCCTGTGAGCCCCCTAAACGGACGTACGAGAGGGAACCCTGATGCGGGACGCGTACCACGAGGAACTTGACTCGATCGGTGACGGACTGGTGGAAATGGCCCGGCTGGTCGGGTCGGCCATCGGACGCGCCACGACCTCGATCCTGGACTCCGACCTGAAGCTGGCCGAGGCCGTCATCGAGGCCGACCAGCGGGTCGACGAGCTCCAGCACGAGCTGGAGGCCCGGGCGATAACCCTGCTGGCCCGGCAGCAGCCGGTGGCGACGGACCTGCGCATCGTCGTCACGTCGCTGCGGATGTCGGCCGACCTGGAGCGCTCGGGCGACCTGGCCCAGCACGTCGCCAAGCTGGCCCGGCTGCGCTACCCGCAGCGCGCGGTGCCGCACGACCTGCACGCGACCATCCTGGAGATGGGACAGCTCGCGCAGCGCCTGATGGCCAAATCCGCCGAGGTGATCATCACCAAGGACGTCGACCTGGCCCTCCAGCTGGAGCAGGACGACGACGCGATGGACCTCCTGCACCGCGCCCTCTTCCAGCACCTGATGGACGACCGCTGGAAGCACGGCATCGAGACGGCCGTCGACGTCACCCTCCTGGGCCGCTACTACGAGCGCTACGCCGACCACGCGGTCGCGGTCGCCAAGCGGGTCGTCTACCTGGTCACCGGCGAGCACGCGGACGAGCTCCAGCCGGACATCCAGCCGGCGACGCAGGCCGAGGGGGCCTGAGCCCCCGCCGGCGCGGGAGCGGAGCGGGGGGGGCGCGCGTTCACCTCAGTGCGCCGTTGATGCGACGGCCGCCCGGGGCGTGCAATGGAGGCCGGCACCAGCTTCCAGGAGGAACCATGGCCGATTCCCCCAGCACGAAGCCCGACCCCGCGCAGGAACGTCCCACCGAACAGCCCGTCGAGATCCGCAGCCTCCCGCTGATCGCCGCGTGCGGCTGCGGCTCGGGCTGCGGCTGCGGCTGCCAGTCGGGCAGCCCCTGCCAGTGCGGCTGACGCGGTACCGCTGCCGCAGCACGCCCCGGTAGCGGTACCGCGGCGTGCGTGCCGCGGCGGCCGGACCCACCCGGCCACCCGCGGCACGCGCGCCCGCCGCGCACTCCGTATGCAGGCCCGTCACCCCGTGGGTACGGCATCGCCACGCGCCGTGGGCAGGGCATCACCACGTGCCCGTGGGTACGGCGTCGCTCGACCTGAGTACGGGTACTCAGGCCCCGGACCGGCTCCCCGTCCGACCCTGGATGCGGCAGGAAGCCGGACGAAGGC
Source organism: Streptomyces olivaceus (assembly GCF_000721235.1). GTDB lineage: Bacteria > Actinomycetota > Actinomycetes > Streptomycetales > Streptomycetaceae > Streptomyces > Streptomyces olivaceus. The sequence goes on along the minus strand of NZ_JOFH01000039.1, from coordinate 21,343 downwards.
GATCCACGACGATCCACGGGAGACCGAGACCTGATGAAGACGAGCGACCGCATACGCGCCCTCACCCGCCTGACCGTCGCCAACCGCGTCTCGGCGGCCTACCTGGCCCTGGTCGGTGGCGCGATGGCGATCGCCGCGGCGCAGCCCCTCTTCGCGACCGGCCCGGACGCGTCCCTCATCTGGGTCTGGCCGGCCCTGTTCACCTTCCCGGCCTTCGGCTTCGTCGCCTGGCTCGGCGAGGCGGCCTGGCGCGGTGACGCCCCGACGTGGCTCTACATCGGCGGCATCGCGCTGTCGGCCCTCGTCCAGTCCCTGGCGCTGGGATCGGTGTGGCACTCCCTGCGCGGCCGCCGGGGCGGACGCCGGGAACGGCTGAGCGCGGCGGGCTGAGGCCGAGATCCCTCTGGGCCGCCCGGGGCGCGGATGCCAGAGTGATCCCATGACGGCACCAGAGGCCACGCACGTGGCGGTCGGCGAGGTCGAGGACGTCGCGGCGGACGGGCTGCGCTGGCTGCTCGGCGCCGCGCGGGAGACTCCCGGGGGCGGTCTCGCCTGGCCGGCCGGGCCGTCGGACGACGCGCTCGACCCGATGCTCTACAGCGGCACGGCCGGCACCGTCCCCGTACTCCTGGAGGCCTGGCGCCACTTCGGCGACGACTCCTACGCCGACGCCGCGCTCCGGGCGGCCCGGGAGCTGGCCGCCCGGGTCGACGACCTCGACGACGACTCCCTCTACTTCGGCCGCACCGGCCTGGCCCTGGTCCTGCGCGTCCTTCAGGAGGAGCTGGGCGACACGGCCGCCGGAGCCGCCGCCGACCGCGCCCTCGCCCTCGTCCGGTCCCGCTTCGACGGCACCCGCTGGGGCTCCCTCTTCGAGCTGATGGGCGGCAACGCGGGCATCGGCCTGGGCGCCCTCCTGACCGGCGACCCGGAGCTGGCCGTCCTCGCCCTGGAGCCGTACCTGCGCACCGCGGAGCGGACCGCGAACGGCGTCCACTGGGCCCACCGCCCGGACACCGACGCCCGCATGCACCACCTCTCCCACGGCACCCTCGGGATCGCGGTGGCCCTCGCCCGGGTCGGCGCCGCCACCGGCCGCACGGACCTGCTCGACCTGGGGCTGACCGCCGTACGGGATGTCGTGGCGCGGGACGAGGCGGGCCCGGACGGCTTCCTCGTTCTGCACTCCACTCCCCAGTTCCGCCCCGACGTGATCGATCCGGTCAGCTACGGCTGGTGCCACGGCCCGGCGGGCGACGCCCAGGTCTTCCGGGCCCTGCGGGACGTCACGTCCGACCCCGCCTGGACCGCTCTCGCCGACCGCTGCTGGCACACGGTCACCCACTCCGGGCTGCCGCGGCGGCTGCGCCCCGGCTTCTGGGACAACAACGGCCGCTGCTGCGGCACCGCGGGCGTCCTCGCCCTGGCCTGCGACCGGATCGCCGAGCAGGGGGACGACCAGGACACGCGCGACTTCGCCGGCGTCCTCGTCACCGACCTCGTCGCCCGCGCCGTCCGGGACGCCGACGGCACCCGCTGGTCCAACTTCGACCACCGTTCCACCCCGGGCGACCTGGAGCCGCAGACCGGCTGGGCGATGGGCGGCGCGGGCATCGTGCGCGAGCTGCTCCGCTTCGTCCGCGTGGCGCGCGGAGGCAGCCCGCGGTACGTCTTCACGTGGCCGGACCAGCCCGCGGTGCCCGCCTGACCGAACCGGACCGCTGCGATCGGGCGCCGTCCTCCCCACCCCTGCCACGGTTGAGGGCAAAAGGAAGGGAGGTCCCGTGATCCCGGCACTGAACCACCTGGTCGACCTCGTCGAAGAGCACCTGGGCGCGGAACCGGACGTACCCGCGCTGGCCGCGGCGCTCGGCACGACCGGGTACCACCTGCGCCGGATGTTCTCGTCGCTGGCGGGCATGCCGCTGTCGGAGTACGTCCGCAGGCGCCGCATGACGGTCGCCGCCTCCGACGTCGTACGCGGCGGCGACGACCTGCTGAGCGTCGCCGTCCGGTACGGGTACGGCTCGACGGAGGCGTTCGGACGCGCGTTCCGGGCGGTGCACGGCGCCGCTCCGCGTGACGTACGCCGCGACGGAGGCCCCCTTCGGACCCAGCCGCAGCTCAGGTTCCGCCTGACCGTCGAAGGGAGCACTCCCATGGACACCCGCTTCGCCGACCGCCCCGCCTTCCGCCTGATCGGCCACGCCACCCGCGTCCCGCTCATCCACGAAGGCGTCAACCCGCACATCCAGGAGCACGTCGCCGCGCTCCCCCGGGAGGCGCACGTCCGCCTGAAGGCCCTCGGCGACACCGACCCGGCGGGACTGCTCCAGGTCTGCGACGACCTCGCCCCCGACAGCGCGGAGGGCAGCGAGCTGACCTACCTGCACGGTGTCGCCGTCTCCGCCGCCACCCCGGCCCCCGACGACCTCGACGCGATCGAGGTGGCGGCCGGCACGTGGGCGGTCTTCCGCAGCTCGGGTGCCTTCCCGGACGCCCTGCAGACGACCTGGGCGGCGACCGCCTCCGAGTGGTTCCCGTCCAACCCGTGGCGGCTGCGCCCCGGTCCGTCGATCGTGGCGGTCCTGGAGCGCGCGACGGACTTCTCGACGGCGACGAGCGAGCTCTGGCTGCCGGTCGAACCGGCGTGAGCGGGTCCGCCGGCGGCCCCCGATGCCCCGGATGACCCCGATGCCCCCCGCCGCCCCGGCGACCCCGGTCAGACCGGGTTGAGGCGGGCCTTGAGCAGGCAGAACTCGTTGCCCTCCGGATCGGCGAGGACGTGCCACTGCTCCTCGCCGGTCTGGCCGATGTCGGCCGGGCGTGCCCCGAGTGCGAGGAGGCGTTCGAGTTCGGCCTCCTGATCGCGGTCGGTGGGGTTGACGTCGATGTGCAGCCGGGTCTTCCCGGGCTCGGGCTCGTCCCGGCGGCTGAGGATGATCGTCGGCTGCGGCCCGCCGAACCCCTCGCGCGGCCCGATCTCGAAGAACTCGTTCCCCTCGCGGTCGAGCACGACGAAGTCCAGCACCTCGCACCAGAATCGCGCCAGCACCTCGGGGTCGCGGCAACCGAGCACGAGCTCACCGATACGACATGCCATGGACGGGACCTGCTCTCCTCGTGGGGCGGAGGGGAGCGCCCGCCCGGAACGCGCTGGTGACCGTACCCGGCGGGACGGGCGGGCGCGACGGGTTCTCGACGGGCCCGAACCGGGGGCCGACGGGCCGGAACGGGGAGGGTCGGCGGGCCCCGAACCGGCGGCTGGGGAGGGCCGCCCTGCCGCCCCGGTGGACGTGGGCCGGATCACTCGGGTAAGCGGGTTATCAGCCGAGTGGCTGGAAAGCATCGCCAAGTGTCCCAAACCGACGTGAAGAACGCACAGCCCGACGGCCCGCCCCCCTCCGGGGACGACGCCGCCTTCTTCGGCCAGCCCCGAGGCCTGCTCACCCTCTCCGGACTGGAGGTGTGGGAGCGGTTCTCGTTCCTCGGCATGCAGGCGATCCTCGTCCTGTACTTCGCGGACACGGTCGCGAACGGCGGCCTGGGCATGGCGGCCGGCACGGCCGCGTCGGTCTCCGCCGCCTACGGCACCCTGGTCTACCTGGTCTCCGTCGCCGGCGGCTGGCTCGCCGACCGCATCCTCGGCTCGTACCGCGCGGTGCTGTGGGGCGGCATCCTGATCGCCTGCGGCCACTACGCCATGGCCGTCCCGGCGGGCGCCACGACCTGGATCGGCCTCGGCCTGATCAGCGCGGGCACCGGCCTGCTCAAGCCCAACGCGGCCACCATGGTCGGCAAGCTCTACCGCACCGACGACGAGCGCCGGGACGCCGGGTTCGCCGTCTACTACATGGCGATCAACATCGGCGCCTTCGCGGGACCGCTGGTCACCGGCTGGCTCAGCGACCACCAGGGCTGGCACTGGGGCTTCTCGGCGGCCGCGGTCGGCATGACCCTCGGCCTCGCCCAGTACGTGCTGGGCCGCCGCCACCTCGCCGGCCGCCGGCACGCGGCCGAGTTCGCGCTCGCGCCGGACGCGATGCGCCGCGCGGTCCGCCTGATCGCCGCCGGCGTCGTCGCCGTGGCCGTCGTCGCCACGGTGCTCGCACTCGCCGGGTGGCTCACCATGAGCCGCTTCGTCGACCTGCTGACCCTGATATCGGTGCTCGCCCCGGTGGCCTACTTCGCGGTGATGTTCGCCAGCCCCCGGGTCACGTCACAGGAGCGCGGCAGGCTGAAGCCGTACGTGGTGATCTTCCTGGCCTCCACCGTCTTCAACTACATCCTGTTCCAGGCGTACTCGACGATGATGCTGCTGGCCTCGACGGACGCCGAGACGACGCTCCTCGGCTTCGGCTTCCCCGCCAGCTGGTACGCCTCGGCGCTCGGTGCCTTCGAGGTCGCGCTCGCGCCCGTGGTCGCCGCCCTGTGGGTGCGCATGGGCCGCAGGCAGCCGCACGCGTCCAACAAGATCGCGATCGGCGTCGTCCTGGGCGGCCTCTCCTTCCTCCTGATGGTCCTGCCGACCTCCGGGGACTCCGGCGGCCACCTGATGTCGGCCTGGTGGATCGTCGGCTCGTACCTCCTGCTCGGCCTCGGCGACATCGTCCTGGAGACGTCCGGCATGTCGGCCACCACCAAGCTCGCGCCGACCGCGTTCTCCAGCCAGACCATGTCCCTGTGGTTCCTGTCGCTGGCCCTCGCCAACGGCATCCAGGCCCAGACCGTCAAGCTCTACGACCACGTCTCCCAGCCGGCCTACTTCGGCGTGAACGGCGCGATCGCGGTGGCCGCGGGCCTCGCCGTGATGGCCGCCGCCCCGTACCTGCGCCGCACCATGCACCCCGTCCACTGAAGCTTCTGGAACCCCCTCATGCACATCCGCACCACCTTTCCCCACTCCGTCACCTGCGAAGACGTCCGCATCCCGCTCCCCGACGGCACCCTCCTGTACGCCCGCGTGTGGCGCCCGGTGACCGAGGACCCCGTACCCGCCCTCCTCGAGTACCTCCCCTACCGGCTGTCCGACTGGACCGCCCCCCGCGACGCCCAGCGCCATCCCTACTACGCGGGCCACGGCTACGCCTCCGTGCGCGTGGACGTGCGGGGCCACGGCAACAGCGGGGGCGCGCCGGGCGACGAGTACTCGGCGGCGGAGCTGGCCGACGGCGTCGCGGTGATCGAGTGGCTGGCGCGGCAGCCCTGGTGCAACGGCCGGGTCGGCATGTTCGGCATCTCCTGGGGCGGCTTCAACTCCCTCCAGATCGCCGGCCTCGCCCCCGAGCCGCTGAAGGCGATCGTCACCGTCTGCTCCACCGACGACCGCTACGACAACGACGTGCACTACATGGGCGGCTCCGTCCTCGCCGTCGACATGCACGCCTGGGCGTCGACGATGCTCGCCTTCGCCTCCCGCCCGCCGGACCCCCGGTACGCCGGCGAGGGCTGGCGGGACATGTGGCGCGACCGCCTGGAGCAGCTGGACCCCTTCATCCACACCTGGCTGGACCACCAGACCCGCGACGCCTACTGGCGCCACGGCAGCGCCTGCGAGGACTACGGCAGGATCGACGCGGCGGTCCTCGCGGTGGGCGGCTGGCACGACCCGTACCGCGACACGGTGTTCCGCCTCCTGGAGAACCTGCCCGCCGACCGCGTCCGCGGCCTGATCGGCCCCTGGTCCCACCAGTACCCGGACCGCGGCCTGCCCCCGGGCCCGGCGATCGGCTTCCTCCAGGAGACCCTGCGCTGGTGGGACCACTGGCTCAAGGGCGAGGACACCGGCGTACGGGAGGACCCCCTCCTCCGTGCCTACCTCAACGACTCCCACCCCCCGGCCACGGTCTACGACACCCTTCCCGGCCGCTGGGTGGGCGAGCCGTCCTGGCCCTCCCCCAACGTCACCACGACCCCCCTGGCCCTCCGGGGCCGCCCGGTCCCGGTCCGCTCCCCGCAGCACACCGGCGTCGACGCGGGCCGCTTCTTCCCGTTCGGCAACGACGCCGACCTGCCGCCGGACCAGCGGGAGGAGGACGCCCGTTCGGCCTGCTTCGACTTCGACGCGGACGCGGAGACCTCGATCCTGGGCCGGCCGCGGGTGCGGCTGCGGGTGCACTCGGAGGCGGCGCGCGGCCAGGTGATCGCCCGCCTCTGCGACGTGGCCCCGGACGGCTCGTCGACCCTGGTCACCCGAGGCGTCCTCAACCTCTCCGCCCGCCACGGCCGCGACCGGGCGGTGCCCTGGACCGCCGGCACCACCGAGGAGGTCGCCTTCGACCTCAACGGCATCGGCCACACCTTCCCACCCGGCCACCGCATCCGCCTCGCCGTCTCCTCGGCGTACTGGCCGTGGATCTGGCCCCAGCCGGGCTCGGAGGCGGGCTTCACCCTGGACCCGGCGGGCAGCACCCTGGAACTCCCGGTCCGCGCGCCCCGTTCGCCCGGGGACACCGACGGCATCACCTTCGCCGCCCCGGAGCAGTCCCCGCCCCTCGACGTCCGCACGCCCGCCGCCCCGCACGCGTCCCCCCGCCCCGAGCGCCTGCTGACCCGCGACGTCGCCGAGGGCACCTGGCGCCTGGACGTCGACCCGCGCTACGGCGGCACGCGCGTGTACCCCGACGGTCTGGAGTTCACCGAGGACGCGCTGGAGACGTACACGATCCAGGAGTCGGACCCCCTCTCGGCCCGCACCCGCTCGGACTGGGCCGTCCGACTGCACCGCCCGGACCTCGGCTGGGACGCCCGGGTCCGCACCCGTTCCGAGATCACCTGCGACGCCACGCACTTCGTCACCTCGAACGAGGTCACGTGCACGGAGGGCGACGAGGTCCTGTTCCACCGCACCTGGGAGCGGCGCATCCCGCGTACGGCCGGCTGAGCCGGTCGGCCCGGGCGGGCGTCCTCACCCGGGCCGATGCGGGCTCTCCGGCCTGGAAGGGGACCCGGCCGGGTGGGACACTGCCCTGATGGACGGTGACGGGCCGCGGCCGAGCGGCGACGCGCAGGCCGAGGCCCGCGGTGGCCGAGTGGAAAGCGCCGAGGGCTTTCTGGAGACCCTTGAGCGCAGCGACCTGCCGCCGCTGCGCGGTGGCAGGCATCCGGGCGAGGGCTTCCGCGCCGACGTGGCGAACCGCGCCCTGGGCCCCTTGCGGCTGACCGAACTGGTGACCCCGCAGGGCGAGTGCTTCCGCGACGCCCGCTCGGCACGTGCCCGCGACAGCGGGCTGTGGCAGGTCGAGGTGGTGCTGCGGGGGCAGGTGCGGGCCGAGCAGGGCGGCAGAACCGCCGTGCTGGGCCCCATGGACCTGGTCCTCATCGACCCGGTACGGCCGGTGCGGTTCGCCAGTTCCGCGACCACCCACGTGACCATGCTGATGCCGCGGCACCTGCTGCGGCTCGGCGCGGACGAGGCGGCACGGCTGGTCGGCGTGGGAATCCCCGGCAGCCGGGGGCCCGGCGCTCTGGTGTCCTCGCTCGTACGGGACATGACGCGGACCGTGGACGGCTTCCGCGCGCACGAGGCGGACCGGTCGGCGGCAGCGGTGATCGAACTGGTCGCGGTGACGCTCGCGTCCCGCCTGGGCGACGTCCGCCCGGTCGAGGACGAGGTGCTGCGCACGAGAGTCGTCGGCTACATCGAGGCGAGACTGTCCGACCGGGATCTCACCCCGGCCAAGGTGGCGGCGGCGCACCACGTGTCGGTGCGCCGGCTGCACAAGCTCTTCCAGGACCAGCCCCTGACGGTCGCCGCGCTGATCCGCCGACGGCGCCTGGAGCGGTGCCGCGCGGATCTGGCCCGGAGGGACACCACGGTCGCCGCGGTGGCCGCCTCCTGGGGTTTCACGGACCCGGCGCACTTCAGCCGCCTCTTCAAGGCCACTTACGGACACAGCCCGCGGGCACGCGTGTCCAACGACGGTGCGCCGATCGTCAATGACCGCCTCGTCGGGGCCCGCGAGGATGGTGACCGGAAAGCCACGAAGCGGAAAGGGCTCTGAACCATGACCCCGTCACTCGACACCCTGCGTGCCGTCCCCGCCCGAATGATCGAGGGGTGGAACCGTGGTGACGCGGCCGCGTTCGCCGCGGACTTCGCGCAGGACGCCGAACTCGTCGATTTCGAGGGCACCGTCCACAAGGGACGGGACACGGTCATCGCCGCCCAGCAGCCGGTCTTCGACACGGTGCTGAAGGGCTCCCGGCTCGTGCACGGCGAGGTGCACTTCGCCCGGGTCGTCGCGCCGGACTGCGCCGTGGTGCACCACCGCTTCGGCATGACGATGGCCGGCGAGGAGGAGCCCCCGCCGAGCCGTTACTTCCTGCAGCTGTTCACGCTGGTCCGGCAGAACGGCCGCTGGGAGATCGCGACGCTGCAGAACGCCCGTCTGGTCTCCCTCGAGTCCGCCATGGCCCTGGACGCCCAGGCGGCCACGTAACGGAGCCCGGGGCGGCCAGCCGCCGAACGCCGTGCAACGGCGCCCCCGCCTGCTTACGCCGCCGCGCCGGAGCCGCGGTCGTGGCCACCGGTGTACAAAGCGGCGCGACCGCCTCCGCGGTCACCTCCGTGATCACTACCGTGCGCCCCTCCGCGGTCACTACCCTCCGTGATCACTGCCCGGACCACGGACCAGGGCGGCGAATCCGTCGAGGTGGCGGGCGAGCCCGTACTCGAACAGGACGTCCAGGTCGGGTGCGGCGTCGTCCGCCAGGGTCGCCAGGAGCGGGAACCTGCCGCTCTCCAACAGCTCGCGGCGGCGCGTCCGCTGACTGTCGGACCAGCGGTTCAGCGTCATCCCGGTGTTCCGCTCGGCCCGGACCTCGTCGGCCTTGGACAGCGCCACGGTGATGACGAGCGCGTGCAGGGTGAGCGTCTCCTGGAGCCGGACGTCCATGGGCAGGTCGAGCCCGTCCATGGCCCGCAGCGTCCATTCGGTGTGGGCCATCATGTTGGGCACCAGGGCCGGCCGGGTGAACGACACGACGTGGGGCAGCCACAGGTGCCGCCGGCACAGCCGCCACTGCTGACGGGCGACGAGTTCGAGCTTGGCGCGCCACCCCCGCGGCCCCTCCTCGGGCAGGCCGAGGTCGCCGAAGACGAGGTCGGCCATCTGCGTCAGCAGTTCCTCCTTGCCCGCGACGTACCGGTACAGGGACATCGGACCGAGGTCGAGCTCGGCCGCGAGCCGGCGCATCGTCAGGGCCTGGAGCCCGTCGGTGTCGGCGAGTTCGACGGCGGTCCGCAGGATGCGCAGCCGCAGCGCCTGCTGGTCGGGTGTCTCGGCGCCCCGCGCGACCGGCCCGGCACCCCGGTCCGCCGAGGGAGCCGGCTGCCGCCCGGCCCGCGCGCTGACCACCGTGCCGGACCCGACGCTCGCCTCGACGAGCCCCTCGTCCCGCAGGACGGCCGTCACCTTGGTGGCGGTCGCGATCGCGACCCCCCACCGCTGCGCGATGGCCCGGATGGACGGCACCCGGTCACCGGGGCGGAGGTCACCGCCGACGATCCGGGAGCGAATCTCCCCGGCGATCACACGGTAGGGCGGTTCGGGCTGCTGCGCTGACGGCACGGGGTCCTCCGCTGGCTGGGTGCGCCTCCAGGATCGCAGACCCAGTGTACTAGTCCACTTCACCGCGTGAACTAGTACACGCACTCACAGAAAACCCTGTTTTCCAGCCCTCCGATGTCAATACGTTGTACGCAGAGCACCGCACACACAACGACGTATCGACGACGACCGGAGAAGACGGAGACGATGGAGAACAGGGACATCCTCGTGTCAGGGGGCGGCATCGCCGGAGCGGCCCTGGCCTACTGGCTGCGCCGGTACGGCTTCCGCCCGACCGTGGTGGAACGCGCCCCCGCCCCTCGCACGGGCGGCCACGGAATCGACATCCGCGGCACCGCGCGCCAGGTGATCGAACGCATGGGCCTGGTCCCGCGGATCCAGGACGCCCGCATCCGCAACCGCGGCATGGCCTGGGTCAACGCGAAGGGCAAGGCGGTGGCCACCATGAACCTCGACGTGTTCGGCCCCTCCGGCGGCCCCGTCGCCGAGTGGGCGCTCCTGCGCACCGACCTGGCCCGGATCCTCTACGACGCGATCCGCGACGACGTCGAGTACGTCTTCGACGACGCGATCACCGGCGTGCGCCAGGACGCGGACGGCGTCACCGCCACGTTCGAGAAGGCCGAGCCCCGGCGGTTCGACCTGCTCGTAGGGGCGGACGGCGTCCACTCCGCCGTCCGCGGCCTGGCCTTCGGCCCGGACGACCGCTACGTGCGCGACCTCAACTCCTTCATCGCCCTCTACTCCATCGACTCGGACGCCGACCTCGGCGGCCGCCAGCTGATGTACACCCTGCCCGGCCGCGCCGGCCGCCCCGGCAGGACGGCGGCCCTGCGCCCGCTCGCCCAACCGGGCAGGGCGATGGCGGGGTTCTTCTTCCGCGACCCCGGCCTCGACTTCGACCGCCGCGACACGGCCGCGCAGAAGCGCGTCGTGGCCCGCCACTTCGCGGACGCCGACTGGGAAGTCCCGGGCCTCCTGGCCAAGATGTGGGACGCGACCGACTTCTACTTCGACCGGGTCGAGCAGGTCCACCTCGACACCTGGTCCACCGGCCGGACCGTGCTGGTCGGCGACGCCGCCTACTGCGCCTCCCCCATGTCCGGGATCGGCACCAGCCTCGCCCTGGTCGGCGCGTACGTCCTGGCCGGCGAGCTCTCCCGGGCCGACGGCGACCACCGCACGGCCCTCGCCGCGTACGAGGCGGCGATGCGCCAGTTCGTCGACCGGGCGCAGGAGTTCGCCCGCAGCTCCGGCGACGGCGGCCTGCTGCCCGACTCGTCCTGGCAGATGTGGCTGCGCAACCAGTCGGTGCGGGCCCTGCCGTACCTGCCCAGACGCATCGCCGGCCGGGGCCTGGAGCCGGTGGCCCACACGGTCACCCTCGCCGACTACACGACCCCCGCACACCACTGACTCGCCCCACCCACCCCACCACCATCACCATCACCATTAGGAGCACCTCATGAACGTCAGCACCTTCCTCTGGGTCGACGGCCAGGCCGAGGCCCTCGCGGCCCACTACACGGCGCTGTTCGCCGACTCCGGGACCGGCGAGGTCCAGCGGGACGCCGACGGCAACGTCACCACCGTCGACTTCACCCTCTCCGGCCAGCGCTACGTCGCCTACAACGGCGGCCCGCAGTACCCCATCACCCCCGGCATCTCCCTCTACGCGGAGTGCGACTCCCAGTCGGCACTCGACGCCCTGTGGGCGGGCCTGACCGAGGGCGGCAAGGAGGGCCCCGGCGGCTCGCTGGTCGACCGCTTTGGCGTCACCTGGCAGGTCTACCCCTCCCACCTGCGCGAACTCCTCCGCGACGCCGACCCGGCCACCGCCGAGCGCGTCCTCACCGCCCTCCACTCCATGACCAGGATCGACATCCAGGTCCTGATCGACGCCCGCGCGGCCCAGGCCTGACACCTCCCCCACGGAAGGCGCGACCCATGACCCCCACCAGTCCCCCCACAGCCAGTCCCCCGGCAGCCGGGCGGCACGTCCGCCTCGGACGCGCGGAGCCGAACCGCGGCCGCGTACGCGCCGCCTGGACCCTGGCCCTGCTGACGACGCTCTGCGCCGAGCTGACCTTCACCGCAGTCGCCGTCCCGAGCACCTGGGTGCTCCTGCCCCTGCTGCTGGTGATGTACGGCGCCGGCGTCCTGCTCGTCCGCGAGGCGGTGGTCCGCTGCGGCGGCGGCTGGCCGAGCCTCGTCCTGCTGGGCCTCGCCTACCAACTGGCCGAGGACGGACTCGGCCTGCAGGCCCTGAACAGCCCCGACATGTACGGCGCCGCCGACTGGGGCCTGCGCGCCCTCGGCGTCAACTGGACGTACTGGGAGTCCCAGATCGGCGTCCACGTGGTCCTCAGCGTGCTGCTCCCCGTCATGATCGCCAACCTGCTCTTCCCGGCGATGCGTGCCCGGCCCTACCTCCGCACCGGCGGCCTGGCCATCACCGGCGCCCTGGCGGTCCTCGGCGTCGTCGGCCTGCGCGTCTTCATCTCGGCGACGGAGGACCCGGGTTACCGCACCCCGCCGGCCTGGACACTCGCCTACGTGGCGGCCATCGCCGTCCTCGCCTGGCTCGCCCTGCGCGTACTCCCCCGCCGCCGCCCGCGTGACACGGCGGCCCGGGGCAACCGCCAGGCACCGCGCCCACCCCTCGTGGGCTTCATCTCCCTCTACCTGACGATGGCGTTCCTGACCACGCTGCTGCCGCTGGGCCTGGGCGGGGACCTGCTCTTCGGCGACGCGATGTCGCAGCCGTTCCGGCTGATCGCCGCGGCGATGACGGCGGTCCCGTTCGCCTGGCTCGCCGCCCGCTGGCGAACGGCGGCCAACTGGACCGACCGCCACCGCCTCTGGCTGCTCGGCGGGATCCTCGTCTCCCACACGGCGTTCATGATGCCGGGCTCCTGGACGAGCGCCCTGCTCGGCGCCCTCACCCTCGCCCTGGAACTGCTCGCCCTGAGGGCCCTGTCCCGTCAGGTACGACGCGGGGAGGGGGCGGTACCGGGGGCCGCCGGCGCCTGATGTCCCGGCGGTCGGTACGGAGAGCCCCTCCGTACCGACCGCACGGACATGTGCGGCCGCAGCAGGGCTTGCGCTCCCGAGTACCGGCGATCAGGACAGCGCGTCCATCAGGACCGTGACATAGGCGTCCAACCGCCCCTCCACGACCCCCGCCGTCAGGTCGCTCCTTCCCACCTCGCGCCACGCCCGCGCCAGCTGCCGCACCTCCTCCGAGCACGCCAGCGCGTCCCGCACCTGCCAGTACAGCCGCTCGCTCCGAGCCGCGGCCAGCACCCCGCCGGCCTCCTCGTACGCTCCGGAGAACCGCAGCCCCCACGCCGGCCCGTGCAACACCGCGAGGATCGCCGCACAGTGCGCCACGTCGAGATCGACCGGCCCCCAGGAGACCGACGCCCAGTCGACGACTCCTGTGATGCGGGACCCTGCCGTTCCGGCGGACGCGACGTCGAACAGCACGTTGCCGGGCTGGAAGTCCCGGTGCAGGAACCGCCCTTCGTAGGCCGGCCTCGGCTTCCGGATCACGTCGATCGCCGCAGCCCACACCGCCGCGTCGGCACACTGCGGAGGGACGACCGTGTCGGCCGTCGTCAACGCCGTGTACTCCGGCGGCCGCACGGCGGGCCGCAGGGCCTGAACGGCCACGAGTTGGCACGCCAGTTGATGCACGCGATCCTCCAGCCCGGCATCGGCGAGCACGGTCCGGCCCGGCAGATGCGTCATCAGGAGCGACGGATACTCGCAGTACTCCGCAATCGGATCAGCCGCGATCAGTCCCGGTGCCGTGACGCCGGTCCCGGCCAGCTGGGTCAGTGCGTCGGCCTCCCTGTTCAACGAGTCCTCGGCGTGCCTCAGATAGAAGGGGTCGACGAAAGACCTCAGCACCAGGCGACGGGTACCTCCGTCACGGGTACGGATCGTCAGTCTCCGCATCTCGGCGGTGACCCCGCCGTGCAGCGCGTCGACTCCCACGATCCGCTCACCGGCATCCAGTTGCCGACGGACCCAGGCCAGTGTCAACGGCCGGACGACCGCCTCCTCCTCATGATTGCTCACCGGACAACCTCACCATCCCCCAACTCCCATGCGCACGATCACCAGGCCGTTTCCGGACACGCTGATACGCAACTGAGCGGCTGCCGCGCCGCGCCTGATACGTGGTGGAGACCTTGCGGAGAGCCGCTGGGACCAGGCTCGGTGCCGGGCGGGACGGCCGGCTGTCGTCCGCCGCACCAGCCCGCACCAGCCCGCCGCAGTGATGGCCGGCGGCAGACGCGAGGGAGCCACTCATGCACATGTCGTCAGGCCGAAGGGCGGCCGCCGCCCTCACGACGGGGATCGCGCTTGCCGCGACCCTGCTCACACCCTTATCCGCGCAGGCCGTTGTGGGTGGCACCGAGTCCACCCGGGCCTACTCGTTCATGGGTTCGTTCCAGCCGTCCTACCCCGCCCCGCCGCGCGCGGACCGGCACGGCTGCGGGGTGGAGGTCCTCGCACCGCAGTGGGTCCTGACCGCCAGCCACTGCGCCGGCAGGAACCCGACCGGCGCGAAGGCGGGTGTCCCGCGCGGCTGGAAGGTCCGGGTCGGGTCACTGGACACCACGTCCGGCGGCGAGGTCGCCGAGGTCGATCACTACTACCGGCTGGCGACCAGTCACGACGAGGGAGGGTTCTGGGGCCGCGACCTCGCGTTGATGCACCTGCGGACTCCGGTTCGGGCCAAGCCGGTGCGGATCGCCTCGACCACGCCGCCGGACGGGACGCCCGTCCGCATCATGGGCTGGGGCATGACCTGCGACGACACCGACGACGCGGCGTGTTTCCCCACGCGGCTGCGGGAGGCCGACACCGTAGTGCAACCGATCTCGACGTGTCCGTCGGCCGCGCCCGGCGGAGAGTTGTGCATCGGCAGCCGCGACGGCAGCGTCGCCGCGTCGAACATGGACTCCGGCGGGCCCGCGCTGGTCCGCGACGGCGGCCAGTGGTCCGTGGCCGGTGTCGTCAGTGGCCCCGACGCGAGCGGCAAGACGCTGTACTCCGATGTCACCAAGCACGCCGACTGGATCAACGGCATCATCACGGGCACCGACGTGCCGCCCGATGATCCGATCCCGGACATGGAGGGCACGGTGGACCTGAGCGGCTGTGCGGGATCAGTGGTCCGCACTCCCGCCTCCCGGCCGCAGGACCCGGCACTGTTGCTGACCAACGGCCACTGCGTGCAGGGGCAGTGGCCCGCGCCCGGAACCGCTGCAGTGGACCGGCCGGCCGACCGCGAGGTGCAGATCGCCGACCGCCAGGGCTATCCGCAGACCACCGCCCGTACGAAGCGGCTGATGTACGCGACGATCACCGGCACCGACATCGCGCTGTACCGCCTGGACAAGACCTACGCGCAGTTGGCGACCGAGGGCGCGAAAGTCTTCCGCCTCACCTCCACCTCCGTGCGTGCGGGCGACCCGCTGACCGTGGCGTCCCTCGGCACCCGCCACCACTGCACCGCCGAGGCCGTGGTGCCGCACCTGCGGGAGGGCGGCTACCAGCTGGACAACTCGATCCGCTATGCCACCAGCGACGACTGCGCCCCCTGGCACGGCGACTCCGGTTCGGCGCTGCTGGCTCCTGACGGGGACACGGTCGTGGGTATCCACAACACCCACAACGACAACGGCGAGCAGTGCACCGACAACAACCCCTACGAGGTGGGCCCGGACGGAGAAGTAACCTCCCACCAGGGTCGCAGCTACGGCCAGCAGGTGCACATGATCACGGACTGCCTGGCCGAGGGATCGAAGCTGGACCTGTCCCGTCAGGGCTGCACCCTCACCGGTGCCACGCACAGCGGCCTCCGGACCCGCGAACCCTGACCCGCTCCACCCTCACCGGCGAGCCGGCCCCGGCACAGGCACGGCGGAGCGACGCGCGGGGCCGGCCGGCCTGGGCGCACCTTGATCCCTCACGCCTCGTCGAAGGTCTCGAGCAGGCGCTCGTACGCCGGCTTCGGCCGCAGGGCCGCGTCCCACGGCAGGGAATCGGCCGTGCGCGGAGGATAGGTCCTGATGTCGGCGGTGGAACCGTACCGGTCGGTGAATCCCCAGGTGGAGAACGAGGTGCAGTTCGGCTCCTCCAGGCAGACCCGCAACTTGCCCGCCATCTCGTCGGCCTGGGTCTGCTGCCCGTCCTCCTCGTCCTCACCTACGGGGACGTCCATCTCCGACACCCGCGCCTGAACGCCGAGTTCCGCCAGGTCCCGCACATGGCTGCGGAAGGTCTCCGGGTCGATGCGGTCGCCGGGTGCGTACTCATGGTTCTGGAAACCCACGCCGTCGATCGGTACGCCGCGTTCCTTGAGCCGCTCGACCAGGTCGTAAAGGGCGTCCCACCGCTCGCCTTCCTCCTCGATGCCGTACTCGTTGAGGAACAGCCGTGCCTTCGGATCGGCCCGGTGGGCGGCCCTGAACGCCTCGTCGATGTACTCCTCGCCCATGGCCTCGAACCACGGGCTCTGCTCGGAGCGCAGACCGAGGTCCCCGTCGGTGTAGCTCTTCTCGTCGTCGGACATGGGCTCGTTGACCACATCCCATTCCGCGACCTTTCCCTTGAAGTGCCCGGCGACCCCGGCGATGTGCCGGAGCATGGTCCGGCGCACCTCCTCGGGGTCGTCGTTCTCCCGCATCCAGTCGGGCAGAGCCTCGTGCCAGACGAGGGTGTGCGCGTGCACCTTCATGTCGTTCGCGCGGGCGAAGCGTACGAGGAGGTCCGCGTCGCGGTAGTCGTATACGCCCCGGCGTGGGTGGAGGAACTGCGGCTTGAACGCGTTCTCCGGAGTGAGCATGGAGAACTGGCTTCCCGCGAGCGCCCGGTAGCGTGAATCGGTGAGCAGCGGGTTCTCGGCCAGGGCAGTGCCGACGTCGAACGGCCGCCCCACGTCCGCGGCCCGCGCACGCAGCGAGTCGTCGGACCGCTCCTGGCGCAGCTGCGGCGCCTTGATCACGCGGAGCGAGTCGCCGCTCTCCGCCCGCGCGGTCAGCCGCGTCAGACGCCACCCCTCGCGGCGCTCGTCCTCGCCCGCCTCCGCGTCCGCCTCCACGTCGGCCTCCAGACCGAACCAGACAGTGCCCTCGGCAAACACCCCCGGGTCCTGCACGGTTCCCAGCCGCCGCCCGTCGGCTGCCACGCGGAAGGTGTCACCGATGCTCGACACGGCGAGCGTCACCGTCCCGGAGCAGCCGCAGTCGAAAGCCTTGGAGGTGGCCGGCTCATCGCCCTCACCGTCCCATATCTGCACCTCCACCTGTCCGTCGGCGGTCACGCCGACGCGGAGTGAGGGCCGCTCCTGCCGCCACTCGTCGTAGATGACCGGTACACGTCCGTACAACCGCAGCCATGAGCCGCCGCCGTCGTCGCCCACACCCGACATGCGCGCGGTGACGGTGAAGTCGCCGTCGGACCTGAGATGCGGGCCGGCCAGGTTCAGCGGAGGGTTGGGCCGGCCGCCGGAGGAGTCCTGCTCCACGATGCGCCGATCCAAAGCGCCGACCCGCAGGATGCCGTTCCGCGCGGTGGTGCCCGGCATCTGCGTCCAGTCGTGGTTCCGCAGCAGGTCTTCGTCGTTTGCGCCGCCCGCGTCTTCGCCCTGCGCCGTGCACCCGGCCGCCACCGCCATGACGAGCACCACGGCGGTCAGCCGCTGCCACGTCCCCCCACCAAGGCCCACGGTCCCTCTCACTCCCTTGTTCGAGACGAGATCAACGTCTCGAAACCGGGCCACAGTTCATCACACGCGAGGTACGGCGTCCTGGTGCGGCACGTCCCGGCTCGTGCGGCGGAGCGGGCCGGGACCGGCGCCGGCACCGACGCGGACCAGGCGTTTGCCGAGGTTGGTCCCGTCGAAGAGGCCCTGAAGTGCCGCCGGGGCCGCGTCGAGACCGTCGACGACGTCTTCCGCCCACCGCAGCCGACCGGCACCGACCCAACCCGCCAGGTCGCCGAACGCGGCCGGGAAGTCCGCCACATGGTCGAGGAAGATGAAGCCTTCCATCCGCGCCCGCCTGAAGGCGAGTTGCATGTAGTTCGCCGGGCCGCGTCCGTAGCCGGACGCGGTGTACCCGGACGAGACCGAGCCGCAGAGCGCGATCCGTGCGTGGAGTGCGAGGTGGTCGAGTGCGGTCTCCAGCAGCGGGCCGCCGACGTTGTCGAAGACCGCGGTCACGCCGTCGGGCGCGAAGGCACCGAGCGCCTTGCCGACGTCGTCGTGGTAGTCGACGCAGTCGAAACCGGCGACGTCCCGGACCCAGTCCACCTTGCTTGCGCTCCCGGCGGTGCCGATCACCCGCGCACCGCGCAGCTTGGCGATCTGTCCCGCCAGGGACCCCACACTGCCGGCCGCGGCCGTGACGAGGACGACGTCGTCCTCGGTCACCCGCAGCACCCGCTCGATCCCGATGTACGCGGTCAGCCCGCTGACCCCGAACACGCTGAGCATGTGCCGGGGATCCACGCCGGGCGGCACCGGGTTGACGCCGAACAGCCCCTCTCCCCGGGCCACGGCGTACTCCTGCCAGCCGAGCGTGCCGTAGACCCACTGCCCCTCGGCCAGCCCCGGGTCGCGGGAGGCGACCACGCGGCCGACGCCCGCACCCCGCATGACCTCTCCGACGCCGACGGAGTCGATGTAGGTGGAGGCCGGGTTGAGCCAGGTCCGCTGGGTGGCGTCGATCCCGAGCCAGGCGACCTCGACCAGAGCCTCCCCGTCGGCCAACGGTCCGATCGGCTCCGTCTCCACCCCGAACGTGTCCGGGGCGATACGGCCGGTCGGGCGTCGACGCAGGACGAGGCGACGGTTGCGGGTCGGCACCATGGTTTCCGCTTCCTCTCGGGTGTCTGGGGCGTGCGTATGCGGTCCGGTCATGCCGGTCAAGCACGGGTGGCGTGCACGAAGTTCGCGACGAGCTCGTCGGCGATGGCACTCGCGGCGCCCTCGGCAGCGATGCGCACCGCCTCGCCGTCGAGGGCCCGGCGCAGCAGCCGGGCCATCACCACCCGGTCGAAGCGACGCATCTCGCCGCGCTCCTGCCCGTACTCGAAGATGTCGATCAGGTCCCCGAGCGACTCGTCCACCATCGAGTCGTAGTCCGGGCCGCCGGCCGTCGTCCGGTACGAGACGACCGCGACGAGGGCCCGGGTCCGGCCCGGCTCGCGCGCGCAGTAGGCCGCGAAGGTACGGATGTACCCGGAGAGCTTCGCGACCGCGCGCTCCTCCGCGTCCGTCCGCCGCCGCAGCTCCGCACCCAGGTCGCTCACCACGACCTGGACGACGGCGGCGAGCAGTTCGTCACGTCCCGAGAAGTTGCTGTGGTAGGCCCCGCGGCTGTAGCCCGCCTCCTCGGCGACCGCCTCGACCGACACGCTCGACACCCCATGGGCGGCGAAGAGCCCGATCGCAGCCTCGACCAGCTCGACCCGCGTCCGTTCCCGCCGCTCGACGCGGGTGAGTCGCTTCGTCACCCGAGTAGAATACCAAGCCGTATCCGAATACGACACCGTATTCATCCCGCCCGCGTCATCCGCCCGCCCCGACCTCAGCGGCGCCCTCCCTCCTCCCCGCCCCTCACTTGGCGGGTCCGATACGGAGGACGGCGACGGTCCTGCGGATCTCGGCGACCGTCAGGCTCATGGCATCGTTGATGGTCGCGGCGGGTCCCACGCCGCACTTCATCGTGACGCCACCGTCGCCGTTGGACGACGTGCCGCCGCCACCGGAACAACCGGCGACGCCGAAGCCCGACCCCGTGAGCGGCGCGACCAACTCGACCGAGTCGCCGTTGACCGCCGTCACCTCGATCGGCCCGAGCCCGTACGCCTCCGGCACGGTCACAACGTCCCCCACGGCGACCTCGACCTCGCACGTCCCGTCAGCACACGGCCCGGCCGGCGAGGACGACGGCGGCGCCGCCTCCCTGCCGCCGGACACCGGCGACTCGGCGCCGGACCTGCCGGGTCGGCTCTCGGCGGAGTGCCCGTCCGCGGACTCCGGGGAACACGAGGTGAGAAGGGCGCACACGGCGGCGACACCAACGGCAGCAACGGCAGTCGAAGGAGTCCTACGCATCATGGACGCCATGGAACCCCGCCCCGGACGGGACCCCTCCCGGCGGACTCGCGCCGCACCTGTCGCCGGGTGCGGGGACATCAACCGCAGTACGTGTTGCGCAACAACGTGTTGATCCGCTTGCCGTCGGCCTCGGTCACCTTGTGGTTCCCGACGCTGAACCGCTGCGCGGCGTGCCGGTCCGGGTCGGCGACGTTGCGCCGGAGGTCAGCGCACTGGGCGTCGGCCTTGGCATCAGCCCCGGCCAGACCCTCGGGCGTACCCAGCGCCGGATCGATATACCGCAGGCCGCTCTGCAAAGCGGCGCTACGAGCGGCGCCGAACGCCTCGTCGACGGCGCTGCCCGCGCCCCCACCGGGATCGGGGCCGGGATCCACCGGGAGGTCGGCATCGGCGGAGGGAGACGAAGCACTGGGGCCGCCGGCGCGCGTGGCGTCCGGCGCCGGTGCCTGCGCCGTGGGACTCTCCGACGTCGGTGACGCGGTCGGCCGATCGGCGGCGGCCTCGCCCGTGCCGCCGCTCCCGCACCCCGCCAGCAGCAGCGCCGCACCGGGGGCGAGGAGCAGGGCGACGGCGCCCGGCCGCGCACATGGTTTCCGGCGCATGAGGTCCCCCGCGTGGTTCAGAGCCAACGGCTGTTCATGGCGCACCCATGCTTGTACACCGCGTCCGGGACCGGTCCCGGACGCGGTGAAACCGCACTCGAACGGCGCGCCTCGACAACTCCCCGGTCCCACCCGGCTCACGCCTCGAAGTCGTACTCCAGGATGTACGAGGCGGCGTCCAACGTCATTTCGTTGACTTCGACGGCACGGCCCTCGCCCGTGTACGCGGTGCGGCAGACGAGGATGACCGGGGTGCCCGCGGACATGCTCAACTGGTCCGCCTCATCCTTCGACGGCATACGGGAGCGGACTTCCTCGCGGAAGCGCAGCGGCTTGTGGCCGAGTTCCGCGAGCCTGGCGTACGTCCCGCCCCGGCCCGTGTCCTCCTCGGTGACCGCGGACCCGGCGACGAGCGAGGTGGGCAGGTAACTCGTCGCGAGCAGAACGGACTTGCCGTCGAGAACGAAGCGCCTCCGCCGGACACACACCGTCTCCCCGTCGGCCAGATCCAGGACCGCACCGACACCGTCGGGCGCGGCTTCCTCGGACACGGAGACCTGGTCCACCTGAAGTGAGCGGTCCTCGATGTCGGCCGACCAGATGGACCGCCCGTTGCCCCAGTGCTGTTGGGCCAGGCGCTGGATGCCCCGGCGCCGGAGCGGGCGGAACTCCCGGACGAACACGCCGGCGCCCTTGCGGGCTTCAGCGACGCCTTCGTCCCGCAGGACGCCCAGAGCTTGGCGAGCCGTCATGCGGGCCACGCCGTGCACGGCCATGAGGTCGTTCTCTCCCGGGAGCCGATCACCGGGGCCGTACTCACCCGACCGGATCTCCTCGCGCAGCGTGTCCGCAATCCGCTGGTACTTGGGTCGACGGTCGTCTCCGGTGTTGGCCATCCGGCGGGTCTCCTCTCCCTCTCTAGACACCTTAGAAGTTGTCTCAATTGGTGATCGCCCGCCCCGTGCGGATCGGAGACCGGGACAGGTCGGTGGCTTGACCGTGCTGTGAGACTTGCAACATGGACA
>NZ_JOFH01000038.1 GCF_000721235.1 Streptomyces olivaceus | reverse complement strand
CCGCGAACTGCAGACACTCCTCGCGATCTGGACCGGCGCCTGCCCCACCTGTCACCGCGACATCCCAGACCTCACACCGACATGACCAAGCACTACTAGTACTCCAGTCAGAAATCGTTGCCTGAGCTGGTTCTTCTTCGGTAGTGGCAGCGGCGGGCTGCGGCTTGGTGTCGTCTGCGCCAGAGGGACCAGTTCAGGGCGTGTGTAACGGGTCCGAGGCGGGGTGTGGGGCGGGGCAGCAGAGCGTCCAGGAGTCGGCTGGATCGAGTCCCGGAATCGCGGAGCATTCCTCCGCAGGCGCGGATCGGGCCCAGTGGCGCCGCAATGCCGGGATGAACCTGGGCCTGTCCCCCGAGAGGACTGCGGTCAGTCCGCCGTCGGGGCCGCCGTCAGGGCTTCGGAGGTCAGTTCGCCACGTGGGCCGACGGCGTCGGCCACGCTCAGGCAGGTGCTGTCGTGGAAGATACCGAGTTCGTAGTGCACGGAGTCGGCGTCGACGGAGCGGACCGTTAGCCCGATCTCATAGTCGCCCGGGTAGGTCACCTCACCGAGATACTGGATCTGGTATGACGAAGGGGGCAGATCTGGCACCGAGCTCGCACCACTTGTCCCAATCGAGTGCGAGGTGAAGGTGGCGACGGCCTCGTCGTACCAAGTGGTCAATGCGATGAAGTTGACGTGCTGGTTGGAGTCGACGTCACCGATCCGGGAACGCAGCGTGGCCCAATGCGAGTAGTGGGCACGTTGCAGGCGTTCAGGGCGTGGACGGGCAGCTGCCGACGTAGCTGTCTCCGGTAGCTGCATCTCGTCGAGATCGGCGATCAGCTCGTCCGGAAGCTGGAGCGGCCCCGAGTTGTCGGCCAGCACGACGGTGGCGTCGCCACTGCCCACTTGCTTGCCGTCGACCATGATCGCCTGTTCGAAGGTGAATGAGGAGTGCCCGATCCGGCGAACGCCGGTGTGTACTTGCAGGTGGGTACCGGTCGGGCCGGCCGGAGCAAGCCGGTTGACCCGTTGGCCGACGAGCAAGATCTGGTACGGCCCGAAACCACCCTTACCAATGAGGCGTTCGAAGCGGTGCAGCCGCAGCCGGATCCGGGCGTCTTCCAGCCAGCGCGCCATGCCGATTGTGCTTGCCGAGCCGTTCCGACCAAGATCGGCCTGTCGCACCCGGACATCGATCTGGATACCGAGCCTCTGACTGTCAGGAGTGTTCATGCATGATCACCTTAGAGCAGCGTCAACTTCGCTGCCAGGTCGGACAGGACATACCACACGACCAGGTCCAGTTGCTCCAAGCCGCACCGCGACTGTGCGCAGCACCGACGATCTTGCCTTTTCGGTAGTGGCAGCGGCGGGCTGCGGCTTGGTGTCGTCTGCGCCAGAGGGGCCAGTTCAGGGCGTGTGTAACGGGTCCGAGGCGGGGCAGCAGAGCGTCCAGGAGTCGGCGGACTTCTGCCGGGGTGAAGTGAATGGTGCTGATGGGGTCGTTTCTGCGGCTCCCCTTTCAGTGGTCGGGGCTGCGACAGCGGCCAGGAACGTGCGGGCGAGCATGGCCAGGGTGATGTGCCGGTACCAGC
Organism: Streptomyces olivaceus; assembly: GCF_000721235.1. Lineage (GTDB taxonomy): Bacteria > Actinomycetota > Actinomycetes > Streptomycetales > Streptomycetaceae > Streptomyces > Streptomyces olivaceus. The sequence goes on along the minus strand of NZ_JOFH01000038.1, from coordinate 56,912 downwards.
CCGGGTAGCGGCGGATTTCGTACTCGTCGAGGCCGTATTCGTCCTTCGCTGCCTGGAAGGCTTCCTCGAGCGCCCAGCGCACCCCGGCGATCCTGACCAGTTCGGGGGTAAGGGTGCTGTTCGGTGGGACGGTCACCGTCAAAGACATCGATCACCGGCAGACGGGCTGCTGCCCAGTCGTAGGAACGCGGGCCTTTTGGCGGGTCGCCGCAGGAACGTCGTTCCCATGCCTCGTCGGGAGCGCCGGCGATGGCCTGGCCGATACGGCCGAAGGGAGCGTGCAGTTGCTGGGACTTCAACACGGCCAGGACCTAGCCGACACCGGCTTCCTCCAGGGTGCGGCGCATGGGCCATTCCTGTCCGTAGGGGCAGTCGCCCGTCGCCCGGGCGACAGGGAGTGGCGAAGCAAGAGCCCGCAGGATCATCGCGCGGGCCCCCTCCCTTGGTCGCGAAGCCACGACTGTCAGGGACTTTCGCCGCCCGGTACCGGTCCGCCTCCGCAGTCCAGGACCTGGGCAGGTAAAGCTTCCGGTCCACCAGAGCCCTTTCTCCTGAGGAGGCATACTCGACGAAGACCCCGATCTGGTAGGACACCGGCTCGCGGTAATGATCGTGAGCCGCGACGGGGCCGGTCTCGCCCGGAGAGGGTGCGCGGGTCAGCTTCGACGCCGTCGAGGGCTCGCGTGAGCGGAGCGGCATCGGGGGTTCGAGCCATCGGACCACTCCTCCCTGATTCAGACGACGCCGACATCGCCTGGTCTGCCCACGTGTGAAAAGCACGTCGAAATCCGGCTCTCCCACACAGAGATCACCGAGCTGATCGCCCCGTGCACCCACGCCCTGCCAGGAAGGCTTCGGACGGCGAGCGGCGGATTGTGGCTGCACCGTGGCAGGCCCATCAGCCACGGCTCGAACGCCACGCATCCGACCGCGAGCTGGTCGGCGCGCCGCGCCGGAGCCGGTCAACCTGAGGTTTGGTTCGGCGGCATCGCGCTGTTCGATCCGTTCACCATCGCGCGATGCGGGACACCTCCCGAGGGTCCGATCAGCCTCAACGCCGTGATCGCCGCACCGTCGTACGGACCCTGATCGCCGCGTGATGACGGGCGACTGGCTGAGCGGGGGTTTCGCCGAGGCGTGACTCAGGTCACGTCGCGCGAGGTGGCTTCGTTCGCCACTTGATGTCAAGGTGTCACTTAGTGACGCAGAGTTTGCCCCCAAGACGAACCCGGAAGAGCTGATCACCATGCAGACCACCAGTCCCCAGGAGGCGGCGCTCGACATGCAGGCGGCAGACCAACGGACGAAGAAGTCGGCGCTCGAACAGGCGGGCGGCACCAAGGGGGTCATCTACTCGGCGCTGCCCGCTGTGGTGTTCGTCGTCGCCAACAACGCCAGGGGACTCAAGGTGGGCGTCCTCGCTGCCCTGCTCGTCGCCTTGGGCATCGCGGTGCAGCGGCTGATGCGCAAGGAGTCGATCCAGCCCGCGCTCGGCGGCATGTTCGGCGTGGCGATCGCCGCCGGCATCTCCTGGTACACGGGATCCGCCAAGGACTTCTTCCTCATCGGCATCTGGCTGAGCCTGGTCGGCGCCGTCGCCTTCGTCCTTTCCGTGGTGCTGCGGTGGCCCCTGGCCGGCCTGATCTGGAACTCGACGACCGGCAAGGGCACCGTCTGGCGGGCGGACAAGCGTTCGCGGTTCTACTACGACATCGCCACCCTGGTGCTGGCCGCCATCTTCGGCGCCCGGTTCGCCGTCCAGCAGTACCTCTACCAGGCCGACGAGGTCGGCTCCCTTGGCTTCGCCAAGATCGCCATGGGCTACCCGCTCCTCGCCGTCGGCTTCCTGGTCGTCGCCTGGGCCGCCCGGGCTTCCGACAAGCGACTGAAGGCCGTAGGGCTGCTGCCCGCCAAGCGCAGCTAACCGACTCCCCGCTCCCCGTCCGTGCCGGACGGGCCCCACGGCCCGTCCGGCACACGCGTCCGCACCGCGGAGCGACCACGGCCGATTTGGGCGTCGTCTCTTGTGGGGTTGCCGACCTCCGCACCGCCGCTGCGAGCACACGGCCGGGCACTTCCAGGCCCTTCGCCGGCATAGCCGCAGCTGAACGACGTCTTTGTCCCACGGCCGAATGACGAGGTGACCCCATGCAGGTGAGCAATCGCGTCGGACCTGGGATGAGCGAGCAGCGGGGCTGCCGGATCCGGTTGGAGATCTCTCGGGAGGCGTCGCGTCTCTTCTGGGAGCAGGGCGTTGCCGCGACCAGCGGCGACCAGATCGGCGAAGCAGTGGGCCTGTCGACGCGTACCATCTGGCGGCACTTCCGGAGCAAGGAGAGCTGCGCCGAACCGATCATCTTGCATGGCGTCGCGTGGGAGATGGCCGCCCTGCGCCGCTGGAAACCCGAACTCTCCCTCGATGACCATCTCGCCGATGAGATGAGCAGGCATGGCCGCGACGCCGACAGGGCGGAGCGCGCCGACGACGCGCTCGCGATGAAGATGATCGCGCTCAGCAGCAGGGAGCCCGCGCTCCGCACGGTCTGGCTGATGGCCTGTGACCAGGTAGAACGTGAGCTGGCCGGGAGCATCGCCGACCGACTTGACCTGCCGGCCGACGACATCAGGGTGCAGGTGCACGCGGCGGCCGCCTCGGGCGCCCTACGAGTCGTCAACGAGGAGATCGGCGATGCCCTGCTCGGCGGTGCCGACGTGCGCCGGTTCGCACATGCGCACCAGCTCCTGGCCCAGGCGATCCGCGGTGCCACGGGAGGCGCCGTGGGGGACGCGGCTACGACCTGAGATCCGTACGCGACGACCCCGTCAGGTCGCACAAACACCGGCATTGAGTGTCCCGTTCGGCATGCGCCTGAGCGGGCTGCCCGCGCTGTTCGCCGTGTGTGACACAGGCCGGGTGGCAGGTCGATCCACCGGCGCCGGATCGGATACCGCCCGTTCCCGATCCCTCGAAGCATTCCCGTCAGGTGGCGCTCGGTACCCAGTGTGTACGCCACCTGCTGTCCTTGATTGGAAGACTCAGTGACTACCGACTATTCCCCTGCGACGAAGCCGGAAGCGGTGACGATGCCGCCCCGGCAGGTGCTTCAGGCGGTTTCCGGGCTGGTGGCCGGTTTGTTCGTCGCCATCCTCGCCGGAACCGTGGTGGCCAACGCGCTGCCCAGGATTACCGCTGAGCTGGGGGCGAGCCAATCCTCATACACCTGGGTGATCATCGCGGAGCTGCTGGCCATGACGGCCACCGTTCCGTTGTGGGGCAAGCTGTCCGACCTCTACAGCAAAAAGCTGCTCCTCCAGATGTCGCTGGGCCTATTCGTGGTCGGCTCGCTCGTGGCCGGGTTCTCCCAAGGTGTCGGCATGCTGATCTTCAGCCGGGTGGTGCAGGGTGTGGGGGCCGGCGGACTCACGGCACTGACGCAGGTCGTGATGGCGGCCGTCATCCCCCCGCGGAAGCTGGGCAGGTACTCCGGCGTCTTCGGCGCCGTCTTCTCCGGCGCCACCGTGGCCGGCCCGCTGATCGGCGGCCTCCTGGTGGACACCTCCTGGCTCGGCTGGCGGTGGTGCTTCTTCATCGGTGTGCCCTTCGCACTCCTTGCCATCGCGCTGCTGCAGCGCACACTGCACCTTCCGCACGTCCGCCGCGAGGTGAAGATCGACTGGCTCGGTGCCCTCCTGATCGTCGCCGGTGTCAGCGCCCTGCTCATCTGGGTCTCGATGGCGGGCAGCACGTTCGACTGGTTCTCCTGGCAGACGGCCGCCCTGGGCGGTGGCGGAACGCTGCTGCTGGCGGCGGCCGTCCGGGTCGAGTCCCGGGCCGCCGAGCCGATCATCCCGCTGAGCATCTTCCGTAACCGCACCGTGGCGCTGACCAGCCTGGCCTCCCTGCTGGTCGGTGTCGGCCTCTTCGGCGGCACCGTCTTCCTCTCGCAGTTCTTCCAGGTGGCCATGGGCAAGTCGCCCACGACCGCCGGTCTGATGAGTCTGCCGCTGGTCCTGGGATCGCTCGCCGCCTCCACGTTCGCCGGACACCGGATCAGCGCGACCGGCAGGTGGAAGCGGTACCTTGTGGCAGGCACCGTCCTCATGACCGCCGGCCTCGCCCTGCTGGCCACCATCGGATCCCACACGCCCTTCGTTCTGCTGAGCGTCTACATGGCCGTCCTGGGGACCGGCGTCGGCATGCTGACGCAGAACCTGGTCCTCGCCGCGCAGAACGACGTGCCCGCCGACACTCTGGGCAGCGCGACCTCCGTCCTGTCCTTCTCGCGCAGCATGGGCGGGACCGTGGGCACCAGCGTCCTGGGGGCGGTCCTCGCCCACCGCGTCGCCACCGAACTTGCCGACGGCCGCACGGCGGGAGGTGACACGCCGGGAGGCGGAGCCGGGCACGGTGTCCCCAACGTGATGACCCTGCCCGCGCCCTTGCGCGCGCTCGTGGAGAACGCCTACGGCATCGCCACCGCAGAACTCTTCTTCTGGGCCACCCCGTTCGCCCTGCTGGCGCTGATCGCCGTCCTGTTCATCGAGGAGAAGCCGCTCAAGACGACCACCAGCACGGAGCGACTCGCCGAGGAGAGCGCCCTCGCCGCCGGCGGCCGCGCCCTCCCGACCTCCACCGACACCCCCCGTGCCGACCTCGCCGAGCCATCGACCAGAGGCAGTGGAGGGTGCCCAGGCACCACCCGCCTGCTTGGCCGGCGACCGTCGCGACGCGCGTCGGGTCGCCCGTGAGCGCGACGAGGTCGACCAGCGAGCCGGAGCCGCAGTGTCGAGTGTCAGGTCGACGCAGTGCGGAGCGAGAGCGGTGAGGCGCTGTGCTAGACCGGGGCCGTAGGTGGTGGGAACGGCGCCGAGAGAGGTGGGGAGTGGTTGCGTTCATTGGCTGTCCCGATCACGGTGGCACCTTGTGCTACAGCGATCTTGACTGCCGCGCTCCCCACGCCTCCCTCGACGACCTCGACGACCTCGACGACCTCGACGAGGAGGGTGCGCCCCGCAGGTCCAGGTCGCGCAGTCGGTTTAGGCCGCGACGCACGAGGATGCGGTAGCCGGCGCCACGGTGACGGCGTGCAGCCGCTCAAGTTCTGCGGCGAGCCGGGCAGGCCCGTACTTGGTCTGCCGCCGCAGCGCTTCCACCAGGTCGGCGATGCCCTCGCTGGTGCGCGTAGGGCTGGCAGGCGGTCGGGAGGAGGGGGCGAGCAGGCCGCCCTCGCCGTGTGTCCGCCATCGGGCATAGCATTTCGCCAGGCAGCGACGCGAGATCCCGGCTTCCGACGCGATGTGCGCGATGGGGCGTCCAGCGTCGACGCGTAGGAACAACCGGAGCCGCCCTTCCGGGGGGAGGGGCGCGTTCGCGTGCACAGTCATGACCCACCGCGCGCCGCAGCTCGTGCTGCGGCACACGGGCCTCCGTTCGTATCGAGCAGGATCATCGAAGCCCCGGAGTGGGACGGGCACGACGCGATCGGGCATCCAGACCTTGGACGTGCCCGCCTGGGATCAGGCCCCGGACAGCGCCTCCGTCGGGGGCAGCCGGGACGCCCGTACGGCGGGGTACAGGCCGGCCAGGGCCCCGATGGCGAGGGTGGCGAGCAGGCCGCCCGCCATCGCCCAGGCCGGGACGACTGCCGGCCAGCCCTGCGCGACGGCGTACGCGGTGGTGACGCCCACCCCGATGACGACTCCGGCGATCCCGCCGAGTCCTGCCAACAGCTGGGATTCCGCGAGGAATTGGGTGCGGATGTCGCCTCGCCGTGCGCCGAGGGCCCGGCGCAGGCCGATCTCGGCGCGGCGTTCCAGGACGGAGATGACCATGGTGTTGGCCACGCCGACCCCGCCGACAAGGAGCGCAACGCCGCCGAGGCCGAGCATCAGGCCCGTGAAGGCTTTGTCGGTGGCGCCCTTGGCGGCGAGGGCGTCCGAGGGGCGGCTGATGGTCACTTCGGTGGGAGCCTCGGGGTTGACGGTGGCGGCGAGGACGTCGCGTACGGACGTGACCGCGCTGTCTGTGGTGCGGACGTAGATTGTCGTGGGGTGTCCGTCGAAGTCCAGGTACCGCTTGGCGGCGTCCCAGCCGACGAGCGCGCTGTCGTTCAGCTCGGGTGCCAGGAGCGCCTCGTCGAGGATGCCGACCACACTGAACCACTGACCGCCGAGCCAGACCCGGGTGTCCGGGCCGACTTCCCCGATACCCAGGCGGTCGGCGGCGCCGCTGCCGAGTACGACGGCCGGGTATTTGGCGGTGGCGGCGTTGAGCCAGTTGCCGCGGGAGAGAGCGCCGCCGACGGTGTCCAGGAGGTCGAGGCGGGCGGCCTTGACGTTGATGCTGCCGGTCTCGGCGGCCGGGATGTGGTCGTTGCGATAGACGTACGCCGTCACCTTGCCGGTGCCGGTTGCGGACTCGACCGGGGCGATCCGGCCCGCCATGTCGATGGAACGCTCGGGGAGTTTGGCCTCGCCGCCGGTGAAGGTTCGGCCGGGGGACGCGGTGAGGAGGTTGGTGCCCAGGCGGTCGAGAGTGCGCTGCAGTTCGGCGTGGCTGGAGGTGGAGATGCCCACCACGCCGATCATCGCCGCGATGCCGATGGCGATGCCAAGCGCGGAGAGGAAGACCCGCAGCGGGCGGGCGCGCAGCCCAGAGGCGCCGACGCGTACGACGTCGCGGGTGCTCATGCGGGAGACCTTCAGCACGCGGACACCGCCTGAACGTCGCCCTGGGCGTTCTGGGCGGAGTCGTACACGATGCGCCCGTCGCGAACGTGGACCTGGCGGGGCAGCGAGGCCGCGATCTCCCGGTCATGGGTGATGATCACGACGGTGGTGCCGTCGGCGTTCAGGGCGCGCAGCAGGTTCATCACGGTGGTGCCGGAGTGGGAGTCCAGGGCGCCGGTCGGCTCGTCCGCGAGGAGCAGGCTCGGCCCGCCGACCAGGGCGCGGGCGATCGCGACGCGCTGCTTCTCCCCGCCGGACAGCTCGTGCGGCCGGTGGTACACCCGGTGGCCCAGGCCGACTCGCTCCAGGGCGTTGCGGGCCGCGCGGCGGCGTTCCGCGAGCGGGATGCCCGCGTACAGCAGGCCCTCGGCGACGTTGTCGAGGGCCCGTACGCCCGCGGTGAGGTGGAAGTGCTGGAAGATGAAGCCGATGCTGAGCGCGCGCAGCGCGGACAGCTCCCGGTCGCCCAGGCCGGCGATGTCGTGGCCGTCGACGGTGACGGTGCCGCTGCTGGGCCGGTCCAGGCTGCCGATCATGTTGAGCAGGGTCGACTTGCCCGACCCGGAGGGCCCGACGATGGCGACCAGCTCGCCGCGGCGGATGTCGAGCGAGACGCCGTCGAGGGCGGTGACGCCGCCGGCGTACGAGCGGGTGATGTGGTCGAGGCGTACGACGTTGTGGTTCATCGCGGCACCCCGACCTTGTCGCCCGCCTTCAAGCCGGCGCCGGTGATCTCGACCCGGCCGTTCGCGAACATGCCGGTCACCACCGCGACCGTGCTGCTGACGGAGTCCTTGACGACCTGGACGCCGTATCCGCCCTCCGACAGCGCGAGGAGCGCGGAGATGGGCACGGTCAGCACGTTCTTCTTCTCCGCGGAGGTGATCTCCACATCGACGGGCGCGCCGTCGTAGCTGCCGAGCTTTCCCCTGTCCTTCTTGTCGATCTGGACCGTGACCTTGATGACGGTCTTGCCGTCGCCCTCTCCCGGAGCGCCGTCCCCGCCTTCGGTGCTGGCGACCTTGCCGACGGAGGTGATGGTCCCGGCCGCGTGTGCACCGTCGGGCAGGACGACGGTGACCTTGTCGCCACGGCGGACGAGTTTCTGCTTCTTCGCGTCGAGGTCGATGGCGACAAGCCGGCTGGTGCCGGTGTACGTCAGCACGGGGGAGCCGGGCTGGAGTATCTGGCCCTTCTTCACCTCCTGGCCGGTGACGCGTATCTCACCGTCGGCAACGACCAGGTCCGCGGGCTTGACCGTGCCCGTCTGTGGCACTCCGAGGTGCTTCTGCCAGCGCTTGACGGCCGCCGCGGTCTGGTCGGAGTACTCCTCGTCGGCGGTGAAGCCGGTGTAACCGAGGGCGGCCAGGACCCGTTCCACCTCGGCGACGTCGGGGCCTTTCGTGCCGGCGCGCAGTTCGCGGTAGAGAGGTGTGTCGCCGTAGATGAGGGGGATGGGCCGACCGTCGGCCTTGAGCGCGTTCTGGCCCTGCTTGATGGTGGCACCGAGCTTCGGCAGCCAGATCACGGTGCCCGACGCGCCGCTGGTCAGGGGCTGCTTGTCGCCGTAGCCGAGGCTGCCGGTGACGGTGTCCTGCTGAGCGAGGTCGGAGCGGGTCACCAGTGCGGTCGCCGGCGGCAGACCGCTGCCCTTTTCGGACTTCTTGCCGTTGCCGCCGCCGAAGCCGTACGCCGCCACGCCGGCCCCGCTGAGGACGACCGCGAGGGCGATCAGCGCGGCGGTGGTACGGGCACGGCGGCGACGCGGTGGGGCGTACCGCGGGCCGTCTGGTGACCTGCCCGCCGAGGCCCCTGACGGATCCTTTACCGGGTCCGGTTGAGAGGGAAACCGGTGCATCCGGGTCGTCTCGTCGCCGGTGGATTCGGGTGTGTGCGTCATGTCGGTCTCGCCTGTCACCGCTGGGCCGCGGGGTTGACGTCCTTGCACTTCTCGGCGGCCGCCTGCAGCTTGTCCATGTTCGCGTCCTGGTCGAGCGGCATGCCGCCTGTCTCCGGGTCGGGATCCGGGGCGTCATAGCCGTTGGCCCGCAGGCACTTGACGTATTCGCGCGCCTGCTCAAGCTGCTTCGCGTCAGGTTTCGGTGCCTGCTGCATGTCCTGCGCGGTGGGCGCGAACTCCTTGCACGCCGCGAGCGCGGCCTGCACCTCCTCCGGCGACGCGGTCTGCGTGGGCGCGTCCTCGCCGGCCTTCCCGCTCCCCGGCGCCACGCCCCGCTCGGCCAGGCAGGCGTTGTACTTCTTGGTCTTCTCCGCGGGCGTGAGCTGCTGCCCGCCCCCCTTCTTGTCGCCGCCGGCCGACGCGACGTCGTCGTTCCCGCCGGTGCCGCCCCCGCAGGCGGCCAGGCTCAGGCTCAGCAGCGGTATGGCAGCCAGCAGCCCCCAGTTGGTGCGTGAAACGGTACGCATGCGCTCGGCAGTCCCTTCTGTGCCGGGTCTCTCCCGGCGTCGGGGACCAGTAGAGGCGGGGCCCGGTATCCCCTCCGTAACCGCGGGCGGTTACGTCCTGGTTATCCCGGCCTCTGGCACTCTGGGGATCATGAGAGTGCTGATCGCCGAGGACGAGCGGATGCTGGCCGACGCCGTCGCCGAGGGGCTGCGTGAGGAGGCGTTCGCCGTCGACGTCGTGCACGACGGGGATTCCGCTCTGGAACGCCTTGCCGTGAACGACTACGACGTGCTCCTCCTGGACCGCGATCTGCCCGTCGTACACGGCGACGAGGTGTGCCGGGCCGTCGTCGAATCCGGCGACCGCACCCGCATCCTCATGGTCACCGCCGCCTCCGATGTGCCCTCCCGCATCGAGGGCCTCGCCATCGGAGCCGACGACTACCTCACCAAACCCTTCGCCTTCGAGGAGCTCGTCGCCCGCGTCCACGCCCTGGCCCGCCGCGCCCAGCCCGCGGGCCCGCCCACCTACGAACGGGCCGGCCTGCGGGTGGAGACGGCCCGCCGCGAGGTCTACCGCGACGGCCACTACGTATCCCTCGCACGCAAGGAATTCGCCGTCCTGCTGGAACTGCTGCGGGCGGACGGCGCGGTCGTCTCGGCCGAGGAACTCCTGGAGCGGGCCTGGGACGAGCACATCGATCCGTTCACCAACGTCGTCCGCGTGACCGTGATGAAACTGCGCAAGAAACTCGGGCTGCCGCAGGTCATCCAGACCGTCCCGGGCTCGGGGTACCAGATCCCATGACTCACCTCGCGGCTGCCGCGTCTCCCCATCCGCGTCCGGCTCACGCTCCTGTACGGCGCCCTGTTCATGGCCTGCGGCGTGATCCTGCTCGGCGTGACCTATCTGCTGCTCGACGCGGGACTGACCGACCGGTTCGACGGCGTGGCCCTGCAGATCACCAAGGAGGGCGGGATCGCCCCGGTACCCGAAGCGTCCGCCCACACCCTCCCGTCGGAGCCCGCCGCCGGACTGGCCGGCAGTCCCGAGCTACGCGAACTGCAGGACCGCTACCGGGCCGCGACCCTGCAGTCCCTGCTCCGCCAAGGCGCTCTGGCCCTGGGCGTGCTCACCGTCGTCGCCACGCTGTTCGGCTACCTGATGGCCGGCCGCGTGCTGCGTCCCCTCAACCGCATCTCTCAGACCGCGCGCCGCATCACCTCCCGCGGCGACCTCAGTGAGCGGCTGGCCTTCACCGGCCCCCGCGACGAGGTCACTGAGCTCGCCGACACCTTCGACTCGATGATGGGGCGCCTGGAGAAGTCCTTCCAGGACCAGCAGCGTTTCATCGCGGACGCCTCCCACGAACTGCGCACGCCCCTCGCCATCAACCGGACCCTCGTCGAGGTGGCCCTGCGCCGCAAGACCGCAACCGAAGACACCAAACGCCTCGGCACCTCACTGCTCGCCGTCAACGAACGCAACGAAAGACTGATCAACGGCCTCTTCGCGCTGGCCAAGGGCGAGACAGAGGTCGCCAACCGGACACCCGTCGACCTCACCGAACTCGCCCGTCATACCGCCGAGTTGCACCAGTCACAGGCAGCCGAAGCAGGTATCGGCCTCCGGCTCGACACCAGGCCCGCCACCACCTCGGGCAACGCCGTGATGCTGGAGCGCATCATCCACAACCTGCTTGAGAACGCCATCCGCTACAACGAACCGAACGGCTGGGTCCGCCTCACCACCCGCACCACCCCGCACGGCGCTGCAACCCTCACGGTCGAGAACACCGGTCCCGTGGTCGCCTGCCAGGACATCGAGGCGCTGTTCCAGCCCTTCCGCCGCCTGGGAGCGGACCGCACCGACTCCGAGCGGGGCTCGGGCCTCGGCCTGGCGATCGTTCGAGCCATCGCGCGCTCCCACGACGGCGATGTGACCGCGGCCCCCCGGGAACGCGGCGGGCTCATGGTCACCGCCACCCTCCCAGGGTGAGAGGCCCCTGCGTGAAGGGCTCTTCCTCCGGTGCCTCGGGCGCACCCCCGACGAGCTCAAGTGCTTTGCGCTGCACCGGAGTTGGAGGCGAAGCCCTTGTCCGCGATGATCAGCGGTCCGGGCCGGTCGGCGACCAAGTCTTCATCGACGTCGAGCGTGGCCCTGGAGCACTTCGCGTTCGTCGAGTTTCGGGTTCGCCAACGCCCACAGGATCGGCATCCCGGGCGGCGTGCGTCCGGCGCGTAAGACCGGAGGAGCCGCGAGGAGGCGGCGGTTCAAGGAGCGGACGGGGGCTCGGCGACGATGGCCGTCGAGCCCCCGTCGGTCTCAGTGGAAGACCCGCTCCACGAACGCGTCGAGGTTGCCGCGCAGGCGCTCGATCTGCAGCTCGACAGTGAGGGACTCCTCCATGCGCCCGCCCGGTGCCGCCTTCTTCCTGCCCCGTACGTACAACGAGCAGTCCAGGTCGGCGCAGATGTAGAGGCCCACCGAGTTGCCTGCGCGGCCGGCCGGGCCTGCCTTGGGGGCGGTCATGAGGGAGACGCCGCTGCCGGGATGCGTGGTCAGGCACAGCGAGCACATGCTGCGGCGCAGGAAGCCGCGGCTGCCGGAGGCGCCGCGCAGGGACAGGCCGACGAGTTCGTCGGCGCGTTCGACGACGAGATAGCTGCGATCGGGCGCGGACAGATCGAACCAGCCCAGGAAGTCCAGGTCGTCCCAGTGGTCGAGGTCCGCCAGGTTCTTGGGCAGGGGGAGGCGTTTGGCCGCGCCCTTCGAGCAGTTGACGAACGAGGTACGGATGTCGTGCTCGGTCAGGGGTTTCATGGAGGGTCCTTCGAGGGTGTGAGGTGGACGGTGGCGGGACACGGCTCCGGCTGGCTAGGCCGGTGCGTCGTTTCCGGCGTGCTTCGGTGTCTTGGGCCGTACGGTGACGCCCGCGACCAGGGCGGCGAGCAGCAGGACGCCCGCCGAGCACCAGTAGGCGACGGAGAAGCCGTGCACCATGCCTTCGTTGAGGGTCGCGCCGCTGTGGCCCGGATCGTGCACGTGCGAGTGGACGTAACGGCTGGTGGCGCCGGTGGCGATGGTGTTGAGCAGTACGGTGCCCAGCGAAGCGCCCATCTGCTGAACGGTGTTGAGGACAGCCGAGGCCACACCGGCGTCCTGCGCGGGCACGCCGGCGGTGGCCGTCGCGTAGACCGGCATGAAGGTCAGGCCCATGCCCAGACCGAGCAGCAGCAGGGCGGGCAGCACGTGCGGGACGTACTGCGCATGCACGGTCAGGCTGCTGAGCAGCACCATGCCGGTGGCGGCCAGCACCATGCCGGACGACATCAAGGTGCGCGGCGCCGTGCGTGGCAGCAGGCGGGCCGCGATCTGGGTCGCGCCGATGACGATGCCGGCCGAAATCGGCACGAAGGCCAGGCCCGTCCGCACCGGCGGGTAGCCGAGGACGACCTGCAGGTAGTACGTCAGGAACAGGAAGACGCCGAACATGCCGATCGTGGCCAAGCCCATCGTCGCGAGCGATCCGGCCCGGACACGGTCCTTGACGATGCGCAGCGGCAGCAGCGGGCTCGCCGCGCGGCTCTGCCACCACACGAAGGCGACGAGCAAGATCACGCCGGCCACGAGCAGCGTGAGCACCGACGGGCTGGTCCAGCCGCGAGGTTCGGCCTCGCTGAAGCCGTACACGAGGGCGACGAGCCCGCCGCAGCCCAGGAGCGCGCCCGGCACGTCCAGGTGCCCGCCCCGGCGGCCGGAGCGGTCGCGCAGGAAGGCCGGTGCGCCGAGCAGGGCGGCCAGCGCGATGGGCACGTTGACGTACAGGGACCAGCGCCAGTTCAGGTACTCGGTCAGCAGACCGCCCACGATCAGCCCGACCGCGCTGCCGCCGCCGGCCAGCGCACCGTAGACCCCGAACGCCCTGGCCCGCTCCTTGGGGTCGGTGAACGTCGTCGTCAGCAGCGACAGGGCCGAGGGCGCCAGGACCGCCGCGAACGCACCTTGCAGGGCCCGCGCCGCGAACAGCATCCCGGGACCGGCCGCCGCGCCGCCCAGCGCGGAGGCCGCGGCGAACCCGGCCAGGCCGATGACGAAGGTGCGCTTGCGGCCCACCAGATCGGCGATCCGGCCGCCGAGCAGCAGCAGCCCGCCGAAGGCCAGCGTGTAGGCGGTGATCACCCACTGCCGGTCGGCGTCCGACATGCCGAGAGCGTGCTGGGCGGAGGGCAGCGCGATGTTCACGATGGTGCCGTCAAGGATCACCATCAGCTGGGCGAGGGCGATGACGGCCAGCGCCCACCAGCGCTTCGGATCCGGTGCCGGTGCCGGTGCCGGATTCGGTGCGGGAGTCGCGGCGGGAACCTCGCGGTCCGGGGAACGGTCGGTGGCCGTGGAAGGGGTGGAAGGGAGGGATTCCCCTCCGGGATGTTTCTTGCTCATGGCGATTGCGCACATTTCGTGTCGAAGTGCTGTCGAGACAGCCGGCCAGGGACGGTCGCAGTGGTGACGACGGGCCGGTGTACGCAGCACGGGGACACGGCATGGCGATGGGGCAGCGGGAACCGCGGACAGCACCCGGGGCCTGCCTCACCAGCTGCGTGTCACTCACGCCGGCGCTCTTGCTGGTCGTGAGACGGAGAGCGCCGAGATCACGGTGACCAGCAAAAGAAGGGCCCGTCTTCGGGCACGCGCCCCCGCAGGCCGCGCGGCGACGAACCGGGCAGGCCAGGACGTCTCGTGACGCGGCATCTCAGGAAGATGCCGAAGACGAGAAGAAAGAAGGGGGAAGAGTTACCGCGCGCCGCAGAGGAGGGAGGGCACACGGCCGGAGGCAACTATGGCCGCAACGCATTCAGCACGGTCCATGTCTCTCGCCTCCTTCCGGGTAGGGCACGCGGTGCGTGTCGACGCCGAGCGCGTCGAGCGGGGCGGCAGAGAACCTGCCGCGCGAAATCCCGAACAGCTTATCCCATCGATGCCACCGCGCCGACCGGAATTACCGACCGCCCGCGCGCACACGCGCCAAGCATGGGTGATTGCTTGAGGGTGGAAGTCTCTGGGGGAAGAGGTGGTGCCAGCCCCGAGCCGGGAGTACGGGCGGGAAGCCGTTGAGGATGTCTGACAGCTTCTGGTGCAACCCCGACACGTATGCGGCCTGGCCGCCGCGGGGCTTGATGTCCGGCACGACCCAGGTGCCGAGTAGTCCTGCTGCTCTCGCTCGACCAGAGCGCGGCGTTCCTCTGGGTCGACGTCGTCAGACAGGACGTCGACGACCTCGACGTCAGCTTCCGTGGGCTCGGGAGCGATCCTGTGGGCGCCGGCGAACCCGAAACTCGACGAACGCGAAGTGCTCCAGGCCATGCTCGACGTCGATGAAGACCTGATCGCCGACTGGCCTGGACCGCTGATCATCGCGGACGAGGGCTTCGCCTCCAAGGAGTTCGAGAACGACCTGGTCATGCGTGGGGCCGAACTGCCGCGGCCCTCGTTCAAGGGGAGAAGAAGCGCAAGGGCGAGGGCCTGCTCAAGGCGGTGCGGCAGCTGATCGAGTCCGTGAACGACACCCTCAAGGGGCAGTTGGACCTGGAACAGCACGGCGGACGGACCTTCGAGGGTGTCGCCGTCCGTGTCGCCCGGCGCATCCTCGCCATGCCCGCCGCTATCTGGCGCAACCACAAGACCGGCGCCCCGAGCACGCGGTCGCTCGTCGCATTCGATCACTCAATGCATCGGACTTATTCGTCCAGTTCCACGAGTTGAGCGCCGGGCACTCCGTGTGCCGCTTCTCCTGGTCGGCCTGGCCCGGCCGCGCTTGTCGCCATCCAGCGCCTGCCGGAGGTACGAAGATGTTTGTACGCGTCGAACGACTTGCCGTTCATGTCCACTGCGCCTGTGGGACCACGACTGCTTCGCGCTCCAGTTGATCGCGGCCTTCACATCGGCCTGCTCGCCGGGTTCGCCGAAGTCGGGACAGCCGGTGGAACGGCCGAACTCGCGCGTATGAACCATCACGACGGCGTAGCCCTGCCCTTGTCGAACAGGTCGGTGCCCCTCATGAAGTTCTGGAAGCGCTTGGACGGACCGGTGCGCTCCCAGCCTTCGGGCCCGAGCTCCCCGGAGTACCCCAGTACGAGAGTGCGAGCTCGTCGACAGGCTGACCGACGCTTTCTTGCCGTTGGGCAGCTCTACCGGAAGCAGGATGTCGGGGACCCCGCGCCCGACGCGGTTGCGACCGTGCTGGCCAGCGGGCGAACGGGCCCCACCCAGAGCCTGCGGCCCGAACGGCAGGAGACGGACCGGGCTGTTGGCGAGACAACGGGGAGCGGCCACCCTGCGCAGCGCGCCAGGGTGGCCGCCTCTTCCGCGCCTTGCGAAGCGGTCAGCGCACCCAGACGGTGTACTCGGCGCGACCACCCGGACCGTCGCACCACACCTCGTCATACCCGTTGTGCTGGGCGTTCGGCAGCTCCTCAGCCTCGCACTGCCTCTTCGAGTCATACGTCATACCGCCAGCCACGTGCCAGCCGCTGCCGGGTGGGGGGACGGCGACTGCGCTGGTGGCGGTCAGCGGGACTGCTATCGCTGCGGCGCCGACGGCGAGGCCGACGCTGATGCGGGAACGCCACGACTTCATGAGCTCTCCTTCTGTTGGCTGCAGTGTCCCTAGGTAAAGCACCCGGGATCCGTGCGTGGTGCCTCTGCGGCTTGCAGCGTGTCTTGATCGACATGCCGCCCGCAGAATAGCACGTAGTGCCATTTTGGCATTTAGTGACTTCGGTGGCCACCCTCGGTGGAGTGGCCTGAGTCACAGCAGAGTGGCCACGCTGAGGCTGTGGCAGCAGACCTTGACCGCACTCGAGAGAGTCCACGGGCCACAAGAAGGCGGTAAGGGTTGGTAGGTGATCTGCCGTCACCTGAACGGATGGGGCTGGGGCACCCCAGCCGGTCGCTCGCTCGGCTGAACACCGTGAGCAAGGACTGCTCGATGCGCGGGTCTGTCCAACGTGAAGTCCATGGTGCAGGGCCTCACCGCCGCCTTCGAACTGCAGGGCGGTGTCCAGTGGGAAGCGACCTACGACGGGCTGCGGGTCGCCGAGGCCAAGGGCAACGGCGGTGGTCACGATCGGCTATCCGGGCAGGACCATCGCCGACGTGCGCCCCGTACCTCGAAGGCCGGCCACGGCTACCCAGGCCCGCGAGCACGGCATCAGCCGTGGCGCCGTGCGCACCGCTGTGGTCGACCTCATGCCCGACCGCAGCGCGGCCGGCCACCAGGCCACATCTGCCATGGGCAGTCGTCACCCTCGATCGCCGGGCAAGTTCGCCGAACTCCTCCGCGTGACCGAGCTGGACGACGCCGAGTGGGCCACTCCACCGCCGCTCCCGCCGTGCACTGCCAAGCCGTTTGACGGCCCCCAGGGCGCCCCGACCGTCCCGGATGCAGCGCAAGGCCCGCCGGGAGTACGAGATGGACGGTTGCGGTTCCGGTGACGTCGGCCAGGAAAGCGCGCTGCGGCGTGATGGGTTCCCGCTCACCGGTGGCGAACTCACCGGTCGCGGACGGTATTTGTGGGGTGTACGGGACGCGGTCCGGGTGCGGCGGTGTTCCCTTGCGGTGTTTGTCTTGCCGTGGCGCGATTTTTCTCCGTCGCGACTCGTCACAACGACTGTGGCGCCGGCGATGATCAACCGGAGCCCAAGGGGTGGACGTGAGCTCGGCACTTGGCTCCATCGGCCACCATGCGGCGAACGCGGCAACCAGAGTCTCCAGCACCGGCCTTGATGTCGCTCGATTTTACTTCGGCTCGCATTCTGCGGACGTGCGCTTTGTCCTGCTCAGCTCCATCCGCCGCCGACAGACCGACTGGAAAGCACCGAGTTTGACAGGGCTTTGCGCAGGCCCGGTATTTCTCGATCGAATTTCTTGGCGAGTTCCTCAAGCGTATCCTTGTGTTTGCGGCGCTCGGAACGGTTCAGTACGACCCCCATGGTCGCGTCGCTCTCCAGGGCGATCACCGGCAGTGCCACTTGTGCCAGGGGCAGAGTGGACGGGTCGGGAGTGGTGCTGACCCGCGTGCGCAATGCTTCCTGCACAGTTCGGGCCTCCTCTTCCCGCCGCAAGACAACTTTGCTCCCTCCGAGCAGACTCAAGGTGAGGCCGGTCTTCTTTTCGATAATCCCAGCAGCCGTCAGCTGGTTTTCGACCGGTTTCTCCGCCTTGTGCGCGGTGTTGTGCACCAGTGATATCCACTTTTTCGGCCTCGCGTGCAGCTCTTCCCACACAGAGGCAAGAAACGGATCCGTCGGTGATTGGTCTCCAAGTACGCGAACCCGGCGCCCGTCGGTCTCAGCCTGTCCCGCAAGGACTAGCTCGGTCAGGGCGGCAGCGCGCAGCCGCTGCCCGCGGAACTGCAGAAGAGTAGCCGGAAACTTGTTCTTCTTGAAGGCGTAGGCACACAGGTAGATCTGCTGCGGAAGCGTGAGATCCATGTGAACTCCTTGAATACGTGGCAACAGGACCAGTTCCTACTGCATGGCGCGATCTACAAGGGCCGTTGACGGCATATTGGATTCGCCGACCTCGGCCGTCGACCTGTCGGCGTGGCGTTTTTCCTGACTCGACGGGACTGCAGCCGCTCGAAGGTGCCATGAATCCGCACCACGGTCACCCGACTCACAGCAGGAAGCTCTTGATCTTCATGGCCGTCAACTCTCCCGAAGGCGATCTTGCGCGACCTCACCATCGTGTCACTAACTGCAATACTGACACTTGGTGACAGTGTTGCCCACCCCTCGCGCATGTGACCTGTGCCACGAGTTCACTGCCAGTCGAGCGGTCGCTCGGGGGAGGTGGGGCTGCAATCGACGACCCATAGCGGCTGGACATGCGGCGCGCTTGCCATTACTGTCACTTAGTGACACTGTCATTAAGTGACAGCCTTCGATCGCTGAACGGTGACCGGCTCCAGGCTGCGGACCCACTCAGAGCCCTTGCCGACCATCATCAGGGCCTCATCACTCGCTGTCCGGGGACAGCCACAGGAAGGACCCACATGGCACTGCCGAAGCCGATCAGCGTCGAGGAGTTCTTTGCCCCTCCCGTCCGTTCGAGGGCCTCCCTCTCGCCGGACGGCACCAAGATCGCGTACCTGGCTCCTTGGGGAAACCACCTGAACCTGTGGATCGAGAGTGTCGACGCGCCCGGGGACGCGCGGCGGGTCACCTCCGAGGACCGCAACCTGCTGAGCTACCACTGGACCGACGATCCGAGGTGGCTGCTCTATACCCGTGACCAGGGAGGTGACGAGAACCGGCACCTGTACCGCGTCGATCTCGAAGACCCGGACGCAGCGGCTACCGACCTCACCCCCTTTCCCGGCGCACGCATCATGGATCTGAAGCTGCCCGCCGGGCGGCCGGGGAAGGCGGTGTTCTCCTCGAACAGCCGGAATCCCGCCACGTTCGACCTCTTCGAGCTGGACATCGCCACCGGTGACCTGCGGACCCTCGCGGAGAACACCGGAGGCGCTGCCACCACCCTTTTCTATGGCGGCAGCAAAGGCCCCTTCACCAGTGACGTCACCGAACAGGGCGACCTACGGCTCTCGCGCTGGAACGAGGCCACGCAGACGTTGTGCCACATCGCGCAGTTCGAGGGTGAGGACTATCCGCTGGGCATCTATCCGCTGGAGGTCACCGCCGACGCCGGCGGCGTTCTCTTCGGTTCGAACCGGGGCTCGGACAGACTCCGCCTGGCCCGGCTGGATGCAGAAACCGGCGAGGAGACGGAGGTCGACTCCCACCCGCAGTACGACCTGGACACACGAGCCCGTGTCTTTCCAGCACTGCCCTCGCCGCTCATCTTCAGCCGACGTACCGGCGAGCTCATCGGAGTTCGCTACCTCGGGGAACGACTGGTGATCAACGCACTGGACCCGCACTTCGCCGAGGTCTTGGAGAACCTGAGGAATCTGTCCGATGGCGACCTGGCCCACATCTCGTCCGACGAGAGCGAGCAGCGGTGGGTCGTCAGCTTCACCCACGACCGCGATCCCGGGGCCACATATTTCTACGACCACTCCTCGGGCGAGAGTCGCCTTCTGTTCCGTCCTCTTGGTCACCTGGATCCCGAGCAGCTGGCGCCGATGACACCGGTGACGATCACCGCTCGGGACGGTCTCGCGCTCCCCTCCCACCTGACACTGCCAATCGGGACAGAGCCGCACCGGCTGCCGCTGGTCCTGCTTGTGCACGGCGGTCCCTGGGACCGGGACAGCTGGGGGTTCAACCCTCTCGTCCAACTGCTGGCCAACCGGGGCTACGCGGTGCTTCAGGTGAACTTCCGCAGCTCCACGGGGTACGGCAAGTCGTTCATGAAGGCCGGCATCGGGGAGCTGGCCGGCAAAATGCACGACGACCTGATCGACGGTGTGAACTGGGCCATCCAGCAGGGATACGCGGACCCGGACCGGGTGGCGATCTTGGGCGGCTCCTACGGTGGCTATGCGGCACTGGTCGGAGTCACCTTCACGCCCGATGTCTTCGCCGCTGCGGTGGACATCTTCGGGGTCTCTGACCTCGCCAACTTCCTGCGCAACCAGCCGGATTTCGTCCGGCCGGCCCTTGCCGCCAACTGGTTCCGCTGGGTCGGCGACCCCGCGGATCCGCAACAGGAGGCCGACATGCTGGCCCGCTCACCGATCAGCCGGGTGGACCAGGTCCGTACACCGCTGCTCATCGCCCAGGGCGCCAACGACGCCCGGGTAGCGCAGGCAGAATCCGACAACATGGTCCAGGCTCTTCGGGCACGTGGGGTCCCCGTCGAGTACATACTCATGGCGGACGAAGGGCACTCCATCGAGAACCCGGAGAACTTGATCGCTGTGTACCGCGCCGTGGAGCGTTTCTTGGACGAGCATCTCGGACACGGCCGGGACGCTACGTAGCCGCCGTCCGGGCCTTGGCGGCAGGCGGTCGGCGGTCGGCGGTCGGCGGTCGGCGTAAGGAAATCCGTGAGGACCCGCAGCCCGGAGGCCGCATACTCCGCGGCCGCCAGTAGCGGATGCTCTGTCCGCGGCTGCGGAGGTGTTGCGGGAAGCGGCGGCGGGGAAGCGCGAGGCGCGAGCGCCTGAAGGAAACACAGCGAGCCGGAACGGAGCCCGCGCAGCCATAGCCAAGATGTGGGAAAGCTACCGAAGCCTCCCTGCGCTTCGCCGGGGGTAACCCCGGATATGGCGGGGCGAGGAGGAGCTGACCCTCGGCTCGCCTCAGCAGCGTGTAGTGCTGGCGGCGCTGCCGTCGCGGCGCGGGCGCCATGTCACCACCGTCACGTGCGAACCTATTCAGACGGCACCTACCGCGTGGTGGCACACCCGGGGAAGGAGGATGTGTCGGAGGACGTCGGGAGATCGCGCCGGGTACCTATCGCACGTCCGGGGGAGCTGTCGGACTTCTACTGGGAACGGACGGCGAAGGACGGGGGCACCATCGACAACCAGTTTGCAATGTCCGCGCAGACGATCACTGTGACGATCGCGCCAACCGACGGTTGGTTCATCACGCGAGGGTGCGGGACCTAGAAGCCGGTGTAGTAAGGAATGCAACACAGCTGGAGTTGACACAGAATCGACCTGGAACACCCCGTGTCCGCGCGGGCGATCATGCGGTAGACGTCCGGAGCGTCGGGTGGGATCGAGGCGAGTTCGAAGCGTACGCCGCAGTGCTGGGCGATCAGGCGTGCCGACCTGCTGATGGATCGTAGGCGGGGCCGGTCGCGGGCGCAGCCGAACCCGGCATCCCGCCGGAGCCGGACCCGCCCGATGATCTACGCCATGGTCATCGGCCGCCGACCGGCACGAGTATCCAACTCACCATTCACACCGGACCCGTGACCTGCGAATTCACGATGCACACCGCTCACTGATGCCGCTGCGCGCTGAGTGGGCCTCCTGGCCAGCAAGCAAGGCAATGCGACGCCGCTCGCGAAGTAGCGGGGGTGCCGACGCGGGCTGATTCAAGATCTTCAGCGGGTCCCTGAGGATGACGCTGTAGGACTCCGCAGCTGGGCGGACGCCAACGTGGGCTCCCAGCGCGCCAGAAGCGGCCTCATCGCACTTGTCTAGGAGCGCTTCGGGTTGCCTCAAGACCGAGGCGAGGGCTTGGAACGTCTGACGGCTGAGAGTGACTGAGGCGGGATCGGTGGTGGGGTGCATGAGGGGTCCTGTTCCAGGAGTTGGACCTCGAGGTCCGCGATGCGTTTGTCCGCGAAACGGAGGTTGGAGCGGGCACCTTCGAGTCGTTCTTGGAGCTTGCGGTGCTCCTGTGTGAGCTGGTTGACCCGGTGTTTGAGGGTGGTGTTCTCGGTGGTGAGGGCCTGCACCGACTCGCCGGGGACCATCTGGTCGAAGTCGCGGAGTTCACCCATGAGTTCACCGATGCGCTGCCGCTGAGTGAGGACCTCCTTCTGGGCTCGGGCCAGCTCTGCCTCGGCGTTGAGCGCGCGCTCGCGCCAGGTGGCCTCAACGCGATCGTGTTCGTGCTGGTTCTTCTGGTCGTGGCGGCTGCGGCTCTCAGCGACCGCGTTCTTGACGAGGGCGCGGGCGCCGGCGTTCTCGTAGAGGAACGTGGCGGAGACGCCCGCGCGCTGAGCGATCGCTTTGACCGTGAGACGTCCGCGTTCGCGGCGTAGATGGCGGATCGCAGTTTCGACCCAAGCGAGCTTCTCCTCGCTCTGGCGCTTGCGAGCGGCGATGGCGGCCTCGGGGACGGTGGGCCTCATGCTGCGGTCCAGTCCGTCTCGTGCTGGGCTAGTTCCTGAGCGCGGAAGGCGGTAGCCCAGACACGGCCGAAGTACTCCTGCGGCCGGCGGAGATCGAGTGCGAGGGCCTCATCGAGTAGGCCGACGGCTTCGAGGGCCTTTTCCAAGCCGTCAATTGCGCGGGCCGTGGGTTCGAAGATGTCGTGCAAGTAGTCCGCGGTCGCACTGTCGGATGCCCCCTCGGCCATAGCGTGCCATTGTTCGCGCTTTCGGTGCCAGTAGACGAGGTCAGCGCCGGACATGACGAACTTGTCGCAGTTGTGGCAGTCCATATTCCATGGGCACGCCTGTCCGTCGACAACCGCTTGAAAGGTGCAGAAGCCACCCTCGGCAGGCGTCGACTTGCGCGAGAGATCGACGGCAAGTGCCTCGGCCTCTGCGCGGGTCATGGGTTTGCCTGAGGTGAGAGCGAGGCCGGGCTGGGCGGCGCCGGGGCCGGCGACCCAAACGGCATTCAGTGCGTCGTTGAGTTCGGAGTCGGTGTTGGCGATGTGTACATAGTGCTCGGCCATCACCGCCGAGATCTGCCCCAAGTACCGTTTGATCTGAGTGAGGTTCGCACCTGCCTTGAGGAGTTTGGTGGCTAGGGTGTGCCTTGCCTGATGAGGGACTCCATGACCTACGTCGAGTGTCTCCAGCCACGTGCGGAACAGATTGAGGAACCACTTGTAGCTGACGCTTTTGAGCAGTTGCCGGTTACTTGTTCGGCGCGGAAATAGGGCGATCTTGCTTCGTTCGTGTGGTCCTGGCGGATGACCTACCCTCTGAATGTATCGGTCGATTGTCTTTTTCTGGCGCCGCTCCAGGCGAAGGTATAACCGCTCGGGGATCCGAATCGCCTCGTCGAGATTCCCAACTTTCGTTTGGTCGTGCCAGAACAGGGGGACGCCGTTCAAGCGGCTGATGCAATCCAGCCGCACGTCGCGAACCTCCTTTCCTCGCCGCCCGGTGAGGACTTGGGTTTCCCAGATATCCCACATGCCACGGTCGTCTTCGTCAGTTTCCTCCAGCCTCTCCAGGTTCTGCTGATTGGCGACGGCACGAGCGAGAACATCTGGAAAGGGGCGCCTACGCCCCGTTCGCATGTCGCCGCCCGGCAGCGCAAGCGCGAACCGACGGTCAAGGCCAAGGCGTTCGGCATCACCGGAGTCCATCCCGAACCGGAGCACGCGGCGGGCGCCGTTGAAGGTGGCGGACTGAATGCACTTCGTGACGATGCCTGGAGTGCCGTTTTTCGTAAGCCGACGTCTCAGCATAGGGAGACCGTGCTCGGCGCGGTGACGTTGATCGGCGACGAACCCCTCCATATGGGAGGCGGTCAGTACGGTGGGGTCATGGCCGCCGCCCGGTGCCTGGGCGTCGAGATAGGCAGAAAGTTCGGCGCAGGCGCGACGGCTCATGTCGAATGGGGAACGGCTCTTGGGCGGATCGGTGAGGAGCCGATTCGCGAACATGTCCCAGATCAGGTCTCGCAGCCAACGCTGGCTGATCGGGCTCAGGTCAATATGACTGTTGCAGGACGAGAAGCGCACACCAAAATGGTCCGTCTCGATGAAACCCGCTTCTTTTGTGTCCTCTCGTGTGAAATAAACTTGCCGAAGTGAGTTGAGTACCCCGAAGAGCAGCAATCGAGAGAGGCGTCG
Organism: Streptomyces olivaceus; assembly: GCF_000721235.1. GTDB lineage: Bacteria > Actinomycetota > Actinomycetes > Streptomycetales > Streptomycetaceae > Streptomyces > Streptomyces olivaceus. The sequence continues at coordinate 33,313 of NZ_JOFH01000038.1, read as the reverse complement.
GCAGTTCTCCTGATCGAGGTCGGCCAGTGAATCCACTCGTTGGCCACGGCAGTCGTCCACGAGATACTGCACCCACACCAGAGGCCAGATCATGCCCTCGGTTGGGCTGTTGCTGTGCTGGAAGAGAGCCCACTTGATTTCTGCTTTCACAAGCGGACGCAACCCGAGCAGTGATACTTGCCCGTTGGCTCGGTTGGCGAGGCCGGTTTCACGACACCACTTCTCGAAGAGGCTCTTATTGACGTATTCGATCGGAATGGGTTTGCTGCGTGTGACGATCCATCGGGCCCAGTTTGCTGCCAGACGCGCACCTCCAGGTTTTGCGTCTCGCTCGTAGTGGGTGATGTGCCGATGGCAGAGCCCCAGTGGAGCTGATGCCTGTTCAGGGCAGGGGAGAACCTTACATTGCCCGAATTGAGGGAAGGGTACCTGTTTAGCGAGCCATTCCTCGTAAACGGGCACCACTCCGTTCCTGCCACGACGTTCTGCACGGTGACTCATCCATCGGGTTCCATGGAGGTAACACAATCGCCTGGTGTCCCATGCCGGCGCGTCAGGGCAGACCACGCAAGACGGAGGATCGATCCAGGACTTAGGAATCAACGGCACAGCTGCCGCATGGAATTCGGTGATGCCCTGCCCGGCTTTCTGTGCTGCGACCCATTCCAACTCGTGAACCTTGCAGAAATCGCGTGCCGGGCCTTGTGCTCTCTGGCAGCCGCTGACGCCACAGCCCCACCCATACGTGGGGTGCCCGCGGGGAACCTTGATGACATCGTCGCGGAACAACGGATCGAAGTTCGGCGCCGAGATGAGAGCCGTGAGGAGTTCCAGCCGGTCACTGGTCGTCCGCGTTGCTACGCTGCCGTCCGCTACCAACGGCAGCAACTGGAGGTCACTCATGGCCTTCATCCCCCCAGACGTGCTGCAGCGCCGCGGTGAATTCCGGTGAGTGCAGGTCCGGGTGTCCGTAGACCTCGTCGACCATCTGGGCCGATGCCCAGTTGCCGACCGCTTTGGCTACCATCGAGTTGCCGCCCGACACGTCCAGGACGTCGTTGGTGATTTGGTGCCGGAATGCCTTCGGCGTGATCCTTCCCGGTAGCTTTGCCCGGCGGCCGGCTCGGCGCAGCATCCCCCGCGCCCCATCCGCGCTCCAGGGCTCACCGACGTTCTCTCCCGCGAGCTGGATCAGCAGCATGCCGTGCCCTGCCGCGTACTTCGCATACTCCGTCGTCATGTACTTGAAGTAGCTGTTGATCATGGCGGGGCTGACTCGGTAGATCTCTCCGCCGGTGATCACCCCATCAACCATCTTCCAGTCCGGTTTGATCTTTGCTGCGGCCCGGTTGGGGTTGCCCCAACGATGGCAAACATGCAGGTGAGGGCTCGTGCACTCGCCGCAGCCCGCGTTTTCCCGCAGATGCAGGTCGACCAGGTGTAAGCCCGTCAGCCCGCCGATCCGCAGGCTCGTGTCGGACAACCACCGCACGACCATCTCGTCGCGGGCCGTGTTCACGGCTCCCAGCAGTTCCGGCTTGGCTCCATCAGGCAGCATCTTCGGGTGCCGTCTCCTGGGAGGCCGCGAAGGTGCCAGCGGGTTGGCGGGCATCGACTTCTTCACATGTCCCAAGAACGCTCGGCTCTTGTCCACCTTCGTCGGTAACCGGGTGCCCAACAGGGCATTCCTCAGCTCGTCGTTCACGCCGCTGCGGGCGCATGCGTCGAGATAGAAGCCTTTCAGGGCAGCTGCCGCGACCTGGAGAGCCGAGGCGCCGTACGGGCGTTGGGGAGGAACCCTCCACGGCTGCCCGTAGGGCATCTGCACTTGAGCGCCTACAGCCCCCATGTACCGCTTCAAGTCGAGGAGCCCGATCGACTCGGTGGTCAGCCCTTCTCGGATCCGCCACCGCAAGTGATCCACGAGCGAGTAGGCGTACGTCTTCTGCGACCCTGAGCCGTCGAACGGACGCAGATACGAGTCCGCTTCCTCGTCGACCGAACAATCTGGCCAGACGATCACGTACGACAGCCCGCCGCCCGATCGCTTCAACACCTGGACTCTGAGATCCCCAAGTACTACTCGACTACGCGCCACTCGTGCCTCCTCGCTGGTTCTTCCGATGTTCTGAAGACAACTGGGGAGGTTGGTTAATACGAACGGGACAGTGGAGGAGAGGGTCCGAACGAGTGACGTGAGGACTCGTGGGGCGGTCGGTAAAGTTGTAGATCAGGGCCGAGGCGTTGGCCGCCTCTGGCTCGACCGGGAGCGGCAGTTTGAGCAGCTTATTGCGCAGCGCCGGGGAGGTCACCCGGTCCACGGGACGCCACTCGGTGCCGCCGACCTCCTCTTCCTGCAGCGCGACTGGCACCTCGGTCGTCTGCAGACGGAAGAGGAACCGGAGGTCGAAGTGCTGGTGTCCGGGCTCGCCCTTGCCCGGACGGGCGTCGATGTCGTGAATGTCGATGTCCAGCGGCACGGTCTCGTAGCCCGGCCACGGCGTGACGGCCCCAGGCGGGAACCCGGTCTCCTCGTGCAGTTCACGCAGAGCAACCGCTGCCAGGGAGTCGTCGGTGGGCTCGGTGTGCCCGCCGGGGACGAGGACCTTCCCGCTGGCCAGGTGCAGCACGTGCAGGATACGGCCGAACTGGTCGATGACGATCGCGCCGCAGGTGACGTGCCCGGTGAAGGTCGAGCGGCTGGCGATGTCCTCGCCAGGCCGGTCGAGGGCGTCCAGGAGGACGCTGAGTTGCTCCCGCTCGTAGGGGTTACGGGCGAGGTAGGTGTCGACGGTGGTGCGGATGTGGTGGTGCGACAACGGCATGGGGACTACCTCAGAGGGGCGGGAAGGAGGCGAGGTGGGCGGGGTCGAGGTCAGCTCAGCCGCATCCCCTCCGCAGGGATCTCCTCGATGGCAGAGGGGGATGTGGTGGGCAGGCCCCACCGCTCGCGTGCCGTGTCCGCAGCGAGTTGGGCCTGCCGGGCTCCGGGCAGGCCCCAGCCCAGCAGGGCGGCAGTCTGGGCGGGGGTGGCGAGCAGGCGGGCGAAGGGATGCCCGGTGGCGGGGTCGACGGCCGCCGGCCCGATGTCGGTGACCCGGGCGGCCAGGCGGAGCCGGGCGTTGGGTCCCACGCCTCCGTAGACGTCGCCGGTCTTGTCCAGCACCCAGCCCAGTCGCACCGGGTCGGTCAGGGTGAGCTGGGCTTCCTCGGCGGCTTCGCGATGCAGGGTGTCCTCGGGCGTCGCGTCGGTGCTCTCCACGGTGCCGCCGGGCAGCATTGGCAGCGCGCCCCGCGGGCCGGGGTCGGCCATCTGGTGCAGCGCGGTATTGGCCATGGTCGAATGGTTCCGCATGAGCAACTCTTATGGGCTATTTCGGGTCTGAAGGCGACGATGCGCCGGTCAATGAGACCCACGAGTGGTTCATGTGGAGACATCAGCCGCCGTGATCTCCGATCCCTCGCCGAGCCCGGCGGCGGCACTGATCGTCTCGGTGATGCGAATCATTGCTTCAGAGAGGTTCCGGCGAGCTAAGGGTCTGTCACAGGCAGGTCTTGCTCCTTTCGCACCTCGCTGAGTCAGGTGGTGCGCCATCATGCTGTAATGGACATCTGGCAGTTGCTGCGCTGGGTAGGCGCCATCATCGGTGTGATCGCCTTGGCCGTATTCATGACGCTCCTGGGCCTGGACAGGGCTGACAAGCTGAGCAGCGTGCTGAGCTTGTTTTTTACTATCGCTGGCTTCGTTCTGGCCCTGGTGGCGCACTTGCGTCAGCGGGCTTCGGGTCCTGTGTTGGCGCGCGGTGGGTCGATCGCAGCGACCGGGAGCGTGCGAAATGCCCGAGTTCGAAGCGTTGGTCCGCGGCGACGACCGGGAGCGGGGACGCCGCCGGAGGCGGGGGTCTGGGCCGAAGGGGGGTCGATCGCCGCCGGCGGTGATGTTGATGGTTCCTCGGCCTACGAGGGGCCCCGGTGAGTGACGCCTGGTGGCGGCGCGGCTCAGAACGCATCAAGGGGCAGGGTCGTGGGGGACTAAGGGCTGAACGGGGCTCGATCGTCGCAGGCCGAGATGTCGCCAACGCGATTGCCCTGCAGGTAGAGCAGATGGTCGTCCAAGCTGCGCGACAGCCTGCCGCCTGGCCCTACCAGCTGGGCTCCATTCCGCAGAGGGCTGGCAGCTTCCAGACGCGCGGCGAAGTTGCCCAGCTGCGGGAGGCTGCCATGAGGAGGGAAGCCGGGTGCCTGGTGTTGTCCGGCGCTGGGGGAGTAGGAAAGACCCAGCTGGCGGCTGACTACGCCCGCGCTGTCCAGGGAGCCGGCTCTGTGGACGTGCTCCTGTGGGTTCCGGCTGGTGGTAGGGCGTCCGTGGTCGCTTCCTACGCGCAAGCGGCGACGGAGCTTCTGGCCAGGGACTGGGACGACGCCGAGCAGGCGGCAGAGGCTTTTCTGGCATGGCTGGAGCCGAAATCTGAAGCTGCGCAGCAGGCGTCGTGCCGTTGGCTGGTCGTGTTGGACGGTGTCGAGGACCCTGCTGAGGTTGAAGGGCTCGTGCCAGCGGAGAGCCGTTGGGGGAGGACGCTGATCACCAGCCGGCGGCGTGACGCTGCTCTGGTACACGGCAGGAAACACGTACCGGTCGGGCTGTACAGCGAGGAGGAGAGCCGGGCCTACCTTGCTGCTGCTCTTGACTCGCATGGACGCTCGGATGATCAAGAAGAGCTCGCGGCTCTGGCGGGGGATCTGGGACACCTTCCGCTGGCGCTGGCCCAGGCCGTCGCCTACATCGTCGACGATGGCATCGACTGCGCGGACTACAGGCGTCTCCTAGCCGACCGTGCTACCCGGTTGGAGGAACTCGCGCCTGACCAGTTGCCTGACGGGCAGACCGCTGCAGTGCATGCCGCTTGGTCGCTGTCGATAGATCGGGCTGATCAGCTACGGCCTCACGGGCTGGCTCGGCCCATGCTGCACATGGCCTCGCTGCTTGATCCCAACGGCATTCCGCAGGATGTCCTGACATCCGATATGGCCTGTGCGTACTTGGCAGGCCCCGGGGGGAAGAGGACGGTCAGCCATCGGGATGCCAGCAGGGTACTGCGAGTTCTGCATCGGCTGTGCCTGATCGACCACGACAGGGACACGGCGCACCGCGAGGTGCGGATTCATGAGCTGATCCAACGTGCCGTCCGGGATGAGCTCTCAGTTGGAACGAGCCAGGTGGCCGCAGTGGCTGCGGGAGCGGCCCTGCTCACCAGTTGGCCGGACACTGCCCACGCGACGGCCCTGGGGATGGTGCTGCGCTCCAACGCCGCCGCGTTCGCTGCCCACGCTCACGCCATCGATGACATGGGGTTCGCGGTTTTCAGGGTGGTCCTTCGGGCGGCGAGCAGTTTTGGGCAGGCTGGGCATCTCTCCACTGCGATCGACTGGTTCCAGCGTCTGGCGGAGGCCGCCCGGCCCAAGGACCACGAACTTGCCTTGAACACTTGGTATCAACTTGCGCATTACCGAGGAGAGGCAGGGGAGGTCGCCGAGGCGATCGCCATCTTGCAGGAGATGCTTCCCCGCGTGCGCCGCGTGCTTGGACCGGAGCATAGGGGAGTTCTTGCTGCAGGACATGAACTGGCCCGCTGGCAGGCGCAGGCGGACAACCACTCAGATGCGCTTAAGGTCAGCAAGGAAATTCTCGCTGCCGCTGTGGACGCACATGGTCCCGATTCGCCAGACACGATCACGTTGCAGTTGAATCTTGCTCTCAGGCAAGGAGACGCTGGCGACCTTCCCAGCGCCGTAGCCACCCTGGAGGACCTGGTTCCGCGTGCGATTCGTGCCTATGGGCCGGAATCCACGACTGCCCTCATGATTCAGGGATACGTTGCCCGATTTCAGGCGGACGCGGGCGATATGAAGAGCGCGCGACGCACCTTCAGGGACCTAGCAGCTGAAGAGCAGCTCTTGATGGGGAGTGATGATGTAAACGTCCTCCACGCTCGGCACGAGCTAGCCTTCTCCCGCGGCGCCACAGGAGACATCAAAGGCGCCCTACGTGACTACGACCGGCTACTCGCCGATCGAACGAGAGTGCTTGGGCCGGACCATCCAGACACACTCCTCACCCAATACAACCTCCTCACGTACCAGCTGGAGGTAGTCCAGGCGATGGAGTCCGCAGCAGCACGTCTGACCCGGTCCATGAACGCAAGAGGATCGGATCGCCGGCAGGCGTCGTCTGCTCTCCACGAAGTCATGTACCTGCGGGACATGGTTAACCACGATGCGGAGAGTGTTATTGCCTCAGTGAACAACGTCGTCGAGCACGCCAACACCGTTCTCGGCTCGGACCATCCCCTCGTCCGCCGCTTCCGCAGCCTGCAGGAAGAAGCCGCGAGTGTGGACCTGAAGCATCAGGCAGCTATTTCCACCGGCAGCACAGAAATGACCTTATCGGCGACCGCAGCGCGAGACCCGAAGACCTTTCTGGTCGAGATCGAGGACAAGATCCGTCGGGATGCCGAGCGCATTTACGGACCCAGCATCCATGTGGTCCGCAACTTCTCCGAGGAAGACATCGCCAACCTGTTTAACAAGAACGGATAGAACACCCCTTAGCCTCCGAGTGTGGACTGGTGGACGCCTCCTCCCGGGTGAGAAGATCCTTTAGTAGACGGACAATGATCATCAAAAGTTGATAACGCCACGGGTCACCCCCATTCGTGAACGCCTCGATTCACCCTGATAGCCGGACCCTGTGAGTGCCCGTCAGGAGATCAGCGTGAAAGACCGCTCTCTGTACGCTGACGGGGGCCGGGGCCTCACTCGGGGGCGGAGGGGGGTGGCTGGTCCTTCAGCCGCATGGCGACGTAGCTGGCGCGGTCGGTGGCGGAGTGCAGGTGCCAGCGGTGGGCGGTGGCGTTGCAGGTTCCGATGAGGTCGGCGAGCATCTTCCAGTGCACGGAGCTGACCAGGGAGAGCCAGGCGCCGTTGCGGGCGAGGCGGGTGGCGGGGATGCCGTGGCGGACGAGGCGCTCGCTCAGGGCGTTCGCGGTGAGGTGGCGGCCGGGGCGCATGCCGGGGAAGAGGTAGGGCGTCGGGTGGGACCGGGCGATGACGGTCGGTGGTGTGCGGCTGTCGATCAGCCGTTGCAGCAGAGCGGACAGGCGTGGACGCAACCAGAGCGGATCACGTCCGAAGAGCAGTCCGAGGGTGTCGGGCTCGTTCGGATGGTGCTGGACGTCGTCCATGGTGAGGCTGACGATGCGGGTGCACAGCTGCCCGTACTGGAGGACCAGGCATCCGGCGACGCGGTCGGCGAGGGGGACAGTCTCGTCGGTCTCCAGCCGCAAGGCGGTCAGGACACGTTCGGTGTCGCTCATGATCGACCGGTTCTCCGCGCGCTGGGCTGCAGCGATGGCGATGCGTGGCGGGGACAGGCGGGCGTCAGCCGACCAGACCAGGAAGTGGCGGAGTTCTGCCTGGTAGTGGCAGTGCTGGGTGACCCATCGGTCGCAGCGGGCCTGGGTACAGTCGGCCAGGAGAACACCTCGGTAGTGGAGATGGCTGAGGAACTGGCGGGCGACGCGAAGGCGACGCAGGAGGTAAGCGCGTTGGCCCTTGGTCAGGGGCTTGCCGTGGCGGATGGCGTGCTGGGCGAGCGGCATCAGGGACCAGCGGCCGTAGCGAGTGAGGATGAGCCGGTTGCCGGGGTCGAGTGCGGTGGCGTAGACGGTGACGTCCCGGGCGAGCTGAGCGAGTTGTTCGTCGCGCGGGGGCAGGATGCCGACCAGGATGAGTACATCCCGCAGATGGTTGACCGATGCGGTCTGCCGCAGCTCGTCGAGGGCCTCGTGCGTGGGCAGGAGGGCGCCCGTGGCAAGCTGGCTGATCAGTTGTCCGCCGGGGCCGCGGAGGTAAGCGTCGAGACTCGACGGGTTCTCGTAGGCGGCCAGCTCGTCGACGAGTGGCAGCAGCCACTCGGGTGCGGCGCCGGTGACCGGGTCAGTGGTGAGGGCGGTCAGCCGGCTCTGGGCGGTGCAGGCCCGGCAGCATGCGTCGGATTCGAGTCGTGCGAAGCCGCGGCAGGTGCGGCAGCGGTAGGAGAAGCGAACGCCGGCGCACTCAGGGCAAACGGGGTCGCCGTCGTGATGTTGGAAGGCGATGCTGGGCTGCTGGCAGCGGGAACAGATGGCGGGGCTGGCCAGGACTTGGTCGACGCATGCCCGGCAGACCGGTCCTTCGGGCCAGCGGCGGTCGGCGCGGGCGATGGTGCCACAGCGGCTGCAAGAAACCCGGAGCTTCCCATAGCAGGATGCGCAGCGCGGAATGCCGTCTTCGACGGCGGTGACCTCGGCGGTACGCAGTCCGCAGTCCCGGCAGGGATGTTGGGGGAACCGGTCCTGGCGGCGGCAGCGAGTGCACAGAGGTCCGTCGGGACCGCGGGCGACGATCACGGCGGTGGTGCCGCACCGTGCGCAGGGGCGGGAGCGGTCGCGACTTCGGCAGTACCGGCACTGAGGGCCGCGCTCGTCCCGGTCAGCAACTTCCCGGCTCTTGCCACAATCCCGGCACGGCTCATGCGGGCGTATCGACGCGGCGCAACGGCGGCAGATCCTCTTCACCGCGTTCTGCATCTGGCGAACTTCTCCGCAGACCGAGCACTTCAGACGAGGGGTGCGCTGGCGGTAGCAGCGTTCACACAGCGGTCCACCCTCGCCGCGTTGGTGGACCGGGCGTACTTCGCCGCAGCCGCGGCATGGCTCGCCGGGCTGCTGCTTCTTCCAGCAGGTTTGGCACAACGGTGCACCATCGTCCAGCCGCTTCGTCACGACGCGAACTTGGCCACAACGGGTGCACGGCTGGGCGCTGCGGTGTCGTTGGCACGCCTGGCATACCGGGCCGGCAGCGGTGCGAGCGTAGGGAACCCGGTGGCGGTGGCAGTCGACGCACTCCTCGGTTGGCCGACGGCGATCGGCACAGGTCGCACACAGCCGACGTGAGCGCGTGTTCACCCGTAGATACCGCTCGCGCCCGCAGTCGTCGCACGAACCACGGCCCCCATGCTGGCTCTTGTCGATCACGGTGGGGCCCGTCAGGTCTCGGCGTCGAAGAACCCGGCGTCGAGCATCGGCGACTCCGGCAGCAGCGGACGCGGCCCGGCAGGCTCGGGCAGTGCCGACACGTCGCTCTCCGCCGAAGCGACCTCGACGACGAGTTCCTCGAACCGGCAGCCGAGGATCTTGCACAGTGCCAGAAGCAGTTCGACCGGCATTTTGGGCGGCTTGTCGCCGCTGACCAGCCGGTAGATGTGGCTTCGGTCGAAGTCGAATCCGTACTCGTGCAGGGCCTCGGTCAGCTTGGTGGTGGTGTACCAGTTCTTCCGGACGGCCATCAGCTCGCGCAGCCGCCACTCGTACCGTGGCCTTGAGCTGGCCCTGACGCCTTCCGGACGGGGCTCCGGAGCGGGCACGGCCCTCATCACGCGCCCCTGCGGGACTCGGCGCCCTGCAAGGCGAGAGTGATCGCCAGCTCCTCATCGCACTCCGCCTCGATATCGGCCTGAGCGAACGCGAGACGGAGCACCTCGGCCTCGGCCGCCTCCAGGTGCTGGCGAACCTGCAAGTTCTTGTACTCGCTGCTGAGCGCGGTGTAAATCGCCGTCGTGGCGGCGTGAGAGTGGCCAACCTGATCGGTCACGAACCCCGCGTCGTAGCCTGACTCGATGAGCCTGGTGACGTACGTATGGCGAAGACAGTGGGGACCAAGTTCCTCGGCCAGGTCGGCCTTGTCCCGCCAGTGCGCGAAACGGTCGTTGAGTGACCGCTCGCTGATCCGCGAACCGCGCTCGGTGGGGAACATGACGCCGTCGTCCCGGCGGCCTTGGTAGAACAACGGCCGAACGTGCTCGACGTAGAACCGGACCGTGGATACTGCCCACGGCCACACGGACACCACCGTTCGGCGGCGCGGCGGCTGCCCGGCCATCGCCTTGCCCCAGCGCACCGCCAGACCGCCGAAGTCCCCGAACTCCGGAAGCCGGGGCTGCCGACGCCAGTCGTGCAGGTCGAGCCGGGCGGCCTCCCGGCGCCGCAGTCCCCACGCGTACGTGGTCGTCAGCAGGGCAAGATCCCGCGCCGCCGACAGAGCCCCCTTGTGACCGACCGCCTGCAGCCGCCGGATCTCCGGATCGATCTGCCCGATCAGCGAGCGGATCTCCGGCCGCGTCAGCGGGCGGTTCCGATTCGGTCGACCGACGTACTCCTGCGAGTGCCGAACCCGGTTCAGGTCCCACAGAGCCCGCTCGTTGAACGTTCCGAACAGTTCCTGACAGACCTCGCGCCAACCATACGCCGGCTCGCACAAATACGTCAGATATAGCCCGAGCTTCTGCTGATGGGCGATCACCGTTGACGTAGCCACCTTCTCGGCGAGGGCCGACGACCAGCGGTCGTACAACGGCGCACCCCAGGTGGGCTGCCACGGGAAGGCTCCCGAGAACGCCTGTAGCTGCCGCACGGTCCGCTCGCGACCACGGATCGTGTCCGGGTCGAGATGCCGGGCCCGCTGACTGTCGCCGAACCCGGTGAGGGTCTGCTCGAAGACCACGGATGGAGACCGCAGCCGGGCTACCCCGTCCGGCACTTGGTGGGTCGAACTCCCGGGCCCTGACCGCCGTGTCCGGCGCGTCGGCAGGTCGATCGTCGTGCTCATGATCCGCTCTCCATCTCACAACTCGCCGATGTGATTGAGGCATCGGTGATGACTTGCAGTCATCACAACGAGTGGAACCGCAGATGGGCACGCTGCCCCGGTGGTCAGGAAATGGTAGAACTACGGAGAAGTCGCTCCAGAGATGCGGACAGGTCGGCTTTTGGGGACCGCGCTGATGATGACTCCCGCGCAACTCTGCGCGGAGACGACGACGACCCGGCCGTCGGGGATGAAGCACCACGCCCAGGCTTGCCGCACGGGCAGCCGCTCGGGCACGGGGCTGCGGTGGAGAGGGCTGTCCCACAAGGGCCGGTAGCGGACGTGGACGTCGTGCCGGTCCAGCGCCGGGACCTCAAGGATGTGCTGGCCGTCGGCGAGGTGCGCGGTGGCGGTGTTGCCGAGCCGGGCCCGGTAGGCGGCGAGCATGATTTCCCTGTCCACGGGGCGCAGCCGCTGGACCGCATCCCGGGTGTCCAGGAAGGCGCACTCGGACAGCTCCTCGTGCGGCAGGCGGATCGCCTCCACCTGGTCGGGGGTGAGGACTCCCCCGTCGAAGACGAACCGGACCTCTCCAGGGCAGTGCGTGCCAGGCCGAAGGTCGGGATGGTGCGCGGAGAAGGAGTGGACGGCGAGTACGGCCGACAGCGGCAGGTCCAGCCCCACTTCCTCGGTGATCTCGCGCCGACAGGTGACATGCGGGTGTTCACCGTGTTCGACGACACCGCCGGGCAGCACCCACGAGCCGTCCTCACGGTAGGTGGGGTGCACCAGCAGGACCTGGCCCACCTCGTTGGTGATGATCGCGGCGGCACCTAGCCACGCGGCATGTCGGGCCGCGGCGTACTGATCTGCTGGCACACCTGCACCCGCTGAGACGTTATCCGAAGAGGACACGGGAGAAGTCACGTAGCTCTGCCTTCCGAGACGATGGACGGGCGGGTGCTCAGCGAGTCGGCGAGGGTGCTCAGAGGGCACCGCTGGTCATCCGCTACTGCGGCTCCTCCCCGGAGACGATCGGCCGGTCCACGGTGATGAGCATGTGCTTCTTGGTGAACACGTGTGGCTGATGGCTCGTGTCCGCAGAATCACGGCCAGGTGCCTGACGCGATGGGGGGGTGTGGTCACGGTGGGCCTTTCGGGCGAGCGGCTCATACCTGGTCCGGGACGGTGGGCCCGGCGGGGTGGGGAATGGCCGTGGTCGGGGCGTATTGGGCGGCTTGGGCGTCGAACATGGCGGCGTATCGGCCGCGGGCGGTGATGAGTTCGTCGTGGGTGCCATGCTCGGCGAGGTGCCCGTTGTTGAGGACGTAGATGTGGTCGGCGTGGCGGACGCCGGACATGCGGTGGGTGACCAGGACGACGGCCCGGTTCGGGGCGGCGAGGCGGCGGATGCGGTCGAAGGCTTCGATCTCGGCTTCGGGGTCGAGGGCGGAGGTCGGCTCGTCCACGATGAGGACGCCGTCTGCCTGTGATGTTGAGCTACGCCAGTGCGTGCGGGCCAGGCCGATTTTCTGCCATTCACCGCCGGACAGTTCGATGGCGCCGCGGAACATGCGGGCCAGCAGGCTGCGCAGGCCGTCGGGGAGTTTGGCGATGACGGGGCCGGCGACGGCGTAGTCGACCGAGGGCTTCAGGTCATCGTCGGTTGCCGGGTGGTCGGGGCGGCCGAGGCGGATGTTCATTGCGGCGGTCACGGGCCAGCGCTGGAAGTCCTGGGTGAGCAGGGAGACGCGCTCGAAGACCTGGGCCCGGTCGAGGTCGGTAAGGTCCGCCTCGCCCCAGCGAAGCGTGCCGCTCTCAGGCAGGAGCATGCCGGAGAGGATCTTCATCAGGGTGCTCTTGCCGGAGCCGTTCTCGCCCACGACCGCGGTCACCGACCCCATCGGCAGGGTCAGGGTCACCCCGTCCAGCGCCGCGGTGTCCCGGTCGGGGTAGCGGTAGGTGACCTGGTCCAGAACGATCTCCTTGATGCGTTCCGGTACGGGCGCTTCGCCGGTGGGCAGGATCCGCTGGCCGGCCTCGGTGAGGAAGCGGCCGTGGTCGCGGACGTAGAGGCTTTCCTCGTGGAGCTGGTTGATGTTCATGACCAGCGCGCCCAGGCTCGCCGAGCCGGTCCGTACGGCGATGACAGCGGTTCCGGCGACGGCGAGGCTCATGTGCCCGGCCGTGATCAGCCAGAACATGGTCCCGTAGGTCGCGGCCATCGCCAGGCCGGACAGTGCGGAGGCGACCCATTCGGTGAGGGCCTTGCTGGAGGCGAGGCGCTCCTGTTCGGCTTCGGCGCTTTCGGCCATGCGCTCGTAGCGGTTGAGGAGGAAGGGGCCGACGGCATGGAGACGGATTTCCTGGGCGGCGGTGCGTTCGGTGAGCAGGTTGCCGATCAGGCGGCTGGCCCGCACGTGTTCGATCCAGCTCATCACGGACACGTAGCGTTCCTGGGCGACCCGCATGGCGCCCCAGCCGCGCGGGGCGGCGATGAGGATCAGCATGGGCAGTAGCGCGGGGTGGAGCACGGCGAGGACGCCGGCGGTGGTGATCAGGGAGATCAGGCCGTTCAGCGCGGCGACGCAGGAGCTGATCATGCGGCGTGCGGAGCCGGGGCCGTGCTGGGCGATGTCCACGAGCCGTCTGAAGTCGGGGTCGTCGATGGCCTCCAGCTCGACGCGGGCTGCGGCGGCCAGGTACTGCGTGGTCGCGATCCGCTCCACCTTGGGCTCCAGCCGTCCGGCGCGGGAGGTGGACCAGGCCGACAGGGCGGAGTTGACGACGCCAATGATCGCTGCAGCCAGCAGGCCGGGTAACAGGGCGTGCAGCCGCTCGGCGGCGCTGCCGTTGCCAGCGAGCAGGGCGTGCATGACCGCGTTGACCGCCAGCAGACCGGCGGCTGCGGCAATGCCCTGGCCGATCTCGCTGACCCCGACCGACAGCAGGGCACGCCGGTCGGCCTGCCACGCCATGCGCAACGTGGCCCCGACGAGGCCGGGCATGGAGCGCAGCGCCGACAGCATGGTCAGGTCCAACGTCGCGTGCTCGTGCTGGGACCAGCCCATGTCGTAGCGCAGGGGACCGCCGAACAACTCGTGCTCGGCGTCGGACACCTGGGGGTCGGCCATCGTGACCGGACCGAAAAACCTTTTCACTGGGTGCCTCCCGGGACGCTCTCTGCCCAGGACGGGATTTTCGTGTGCTGCGTCATGCCAGGTACCTCGTTTCCGGCCGTGAGCCTTCGGCCGGCAGGGCTGCAGGGTCAGAGGTAAGGCGGAGCCTGGTGCCCGAGGAGACAGCGGTGTTTTCGAACGCAGGATGAACAGATGCAGGGCGACGTACGGGATGCATGCGGATTCCTCGGGGCTTGATGCGGACGAATGATCGGTTAACGGGGGCTCCGATACCGCCGTAACGGGTAGGGGTAGGCGAAATCTAGAACTCGATTTCGATTACCTGGCCTTCTCCTTGTGTGGTCGGGTGGGGCGGGGTGTGATGCTGTGTTCGATCACTCATGTGGGTTGCGGTACCTCCTGTGGGGGATTGCCGGGTGCCGCCTGGTCGGTCATGGCGTGGCGAGGTCCGGGCGGAGGGCGATGGCGTCGCGAAGGAAGCTGCGCTTGGAGTAGAAGGTGTGCTCGGTCGCCCAGCCGCGATGGGCGAGGTACTCGCAGAGCCAGCTGTCGATCCGCTTCATCTCGATGAGTACCTCGTCCTGGTCGTGGTCGAGGATGCTGCGCGAGCGGAGGTACTCCAGCTCGCACTGAGACAGCACTGCGTCGGGGGCCGCCAGGAGGGCGCAGCGGTCGAGGAAGATGCCGTAGACGTGTCCGGTGCGCAGCGACTCGCACTGGATGTCGTAGCGGACGCGCTGGAAGGGCGGCATGGCCCGGACCTGGAGGCCCAGGTCTTCGTGCAGGAACGTCTCGAAGCGGTCAGGGGTGATGTCGAGGCCAGGGGTGAGTTCCTCGCGGCGGGCGAAGGCGTCCTCGGTGAACCACTTCCGCTTGAGCACGTGCCCGGCGGTGACGGTGGGGATGAAGGAGGCGTAGCCGATCTCGGGCTCGGGGCCGGTGACGTCGAACAGATGGTTCTCGGTGTGGTGGATCTGGAACTCTTCCCGGTACTCCGGACGGCAGCCTTCCAGCTTGCCGTCGCGCAGTGCCTTGAGCAGTTCCATGGACGCGGCCCAGATGTCCGGTGCCGGGTCGAGGGTGTACTTGAACTCCAGCTCGGTGCCGGAGAAGTGCTTGCGGAAGTACCGCAGGTGGTTGTTGAGCGCCGTGCTCGACTCTGCGTGCGCCGTCAGCACGGGCCCGAGCCAGCGCAGTTCCTCGACCGGGCCGTGGCCGACTGGTTCTCGGGTGGTGCGGACGAAGCAGGCGTCCTCGGGGTGGAAGCGGATCTGCGCGTACGCGTGGTAGCTGCCGCCGGGGTGTTCGGCCAGGTAGCACAGCGGCACCAGGCCGGGGGCGGCCTCGGTGCCGACCAGTCCGCGCAGGGCAGGGCCGGCGATGGCGTCGGGGAACAGTTCGCCGCCGTCGACCCTGGCCGCGCCGAGCCGGGTGCCGCCGGGGTGCAGCGCTTCGGCCAGGCAAGGCCCCAGCGCGTTCCAGCGGACGATCACGGTGGTGGCCGGCCGGCACACCTCTTGCGGTGGCACCCGTACGAGCACGATCGGCTCGTCTGGTCGCCGTGGCGCGGTGCGGTTGAGGAGGTGGACGCCGCCGAGGACGACCCAGGCCCCCCGGTCCGAGGTCTGCTCATCGTGCACGCTGGACTCCTTCGTGTGAAGCGGGCGCCACGGGTGATCGCCCTGCAGCCCGAAGGGGCCACCGGGTCGGCCGGGCACCCCTGGATGGCTGCCTGCTCGTCGCTGCGGCGTCCGGCCGGTTCGTCGGCCTAGGGTGGGACGGGTGAGTCATGGTGAAGTCGGTCAGGTGATCTTGGACGAGGCTGTTGCGGATGCCCGCCTCGCCGCATGGGAGTTCGACGGTGCACGGGCCTGGCTGGAGGAAGCCCGTCGGCATCCGATGGAGCCGCTGGCGGCCGAGGTGTGGGTCACCGACCCTGCTTTCGAGAACGTCCTGCTGGTCAAGCACCGCGTGCGCGGATGGGTGCCGCCCGGCGGCAAGGTGGAGTCGGGCGAGGCGCCGCGTGCGGCGGCGGCACGAGAGCTGCTGGAGGAGACCGGCCTGCGCAGCGAGCTGCTGCCAGAGCCCGCAGCCGTGGCGGTGCGTTCCTACCGGGCCGACTGGTCTCCGACGCTGGGCCTGTCCTATGCCGCGGTCGTCGGACGCGACGTACCGCTCGCCGGGGAGCAGCACCAGCCGGCGGCATGGTTCCGTCTGGACGCCGACTGGGACAGCGTCTTCCCCGAGGACCGTGAGCGGATCCGTGCGCACGCTCGCCGCCTTGCGGCCGGCCGGGCGGTCGGCTCCCGCTGAGGTAGGCCCTTGGTCGCCGTTCACAGGACGGCCTCAATCCGATCGAGGTCGGCCGCGGGCAGGGTGACGAGCTCAAGATCGTGCAGGAAACGGCACCACACCGGCTCCAGGCCGGGTTCGCGCTCGAACTCCTCACGGTCCAGGCACCCATTGGCGTACGCGGCGGTCCGCAGCGCGTGCTGCTGCAGCTGGTCGGGGTGGATCCACCGAGGGGCGCGGACCTCCCGGGGCGAGGGGCACAGCGGCCCGGAGCCCTCGGCCTGGAAGATCCACCAGTGGTGACCGACCGGACCGCTGGGCGTGCGGCGGCAGCGGTTGGGCCGCCACTGGTCCAGCAGCAGGTGCAGGTGGGTGACGGTGAGACCGACCTCTTCGGTGACCTCGTTGCGGGCGGTCTGCTCGGGGCCGCCATGCTCATCGATGTGGCCGGCGACCGGGGCGATTCCGGCCGGAAGGGTCGCCCGCTCGAACACCAGGAGGCCGCTCGGGGAGGAGATCAGTACCCCGACGCTTGCGTGGTCACAGAGGCGGACCCTGCCGCCGGGAGCCGGGACTGCCGGGGTCATGCGGCGGCCTCCGGCCGTTGGGCGACGACGACGAGCCAGCTCGTCACGGCCGCGGCATCGGGGGTGGTCATGGCGTAGGCGGTGTCGAGGATCTGCATCCGCTGGGCGTGGGTGAAGTCGCCCTCGGGCCGCGCGAAGACGGGGATGGACAGCCATGCCTTCTTCTCGGCCATGGTGCTGTGCTGGGCGGTGACCTCTGTGCCGACGACCGTCAGTCCCGCCGCGGTCAGCTGCTCGGTGACTGTCTCCAGCGGCAGCTTCGGCGGCCTGTCGGCGTCGCGAGGCGGTGGGGTGTATCCGTGGGCCTCAGCGGCTACTTGGCGGATGAGGGCGTTGAGGGGAGGCCCGGTGCGGGCGGACAGTTCGTCGGGGTGCCGGACGCCGGCGAAGCCGCCGCCGATGTTGAAGACGAAGTGCCCGCCTGGGCGCAGGATGTGGGCGACGGCCGCGAACACTGCGGCGGTATCGGTCTTCCAGATGGCGGAGTTGCACACCACGGCATCGGCGCTGCCAGCGTGGAGGTGGTCGGCGAGCCGTTCGGCCGGGGCGGTGATCCAGGTCAGGCGGGCGTCGGTCAGGGTGCGGCGGCCGACACGCTGCATCGCGGCGGCGTTGTCGACGGAGACGACCCGGGCGCGGGCGGGGATCAGGTCAAGGATCGCGCGGGCGGTCGCGCCGGCTCCGCCGCACAGGTCGACGACCAGGCTGGCGTCGGCCAGATGGCCTCGGCGGGCGAGGTCGCGGCTGGTCGCGTCGTACATGGGGTGGGCGCGGGTAAAGGCGTTGTACGCCTCGGCGTTGCTGTCCTCGTCCCAGCCGAGGATGGCGTCCTGGGGTGCCATGTTGCTGTGGCCTCGCTTCTCAGGGCGGCCCGGCAGTGCAGGCCGGGCGTTCGGACAGGGTCAAAAGAGCGCGGACTGTCCGGCGGCGGGCGGTGAGGAGAACTGTGCGCCGAGGAGGATGCGTCGGCCCTTGAGGGTGCCGAGGTCGAGCAGGTAGGGCAGTTGTTCACCGTCGCCGTCGAGGGTGGCGAGGACCTGGGAGCCGAGGCAGGAGAGCACCGTCAGCCCGTGCTCACCGGAGCGTGGGTCGTGCGGGTACAAGGCGCGCCCGGTCTCCGGCGTCCGCAGCAGGTCGCCTTCGCCGGGCGGCGTCCACGGTTCCGGTGTGGCCGGGACGTTCAGGCCGCTCAGGGCCTCGATGGCGCGGTCGAGGTGCTGCTGGTGGGCGGCGCGGGCCGGGGCGAGGTCGCGCAGCTCGGCCAGGGCCGTCAGCTTGGCTGCGGCTCGCACGGTCTGCGTCAGGCCGAGGCGGCGGGTGAGGGCATCCTCCAGAAACCGCACTGCGCGGCCGTCAGGACTCCGGACGAGGTAGGTGGCGATCAGGGCCCCCTGTTCGTCGAGGCGGGAGCGCTTACGTGGTTCGGCCGCGGTGCCGATCTTGGTGGTGCCGTCGGCGAACGTTGCCAGGTACAGCCAGTGCGGCTGGGCCATGTACGCCGCCAGGGCGTCGGGAACGTGCCCGCCGGAGTGGAACCGGTGGGCGAAGCGGAAGACGTCCCGCCCGGCGCAGGCCGCGCACTGGCCGCCGGCCTCGGCCGGGGCCCGCTCAGGGCAGGCGACTGCCTCGACGCGGACGCGGTCGGCGAACCGGTACCGGCCGGTGCACCACCGGCCGGTACCGCTCACCTGGTAACCCAGGCGCCTGCCCGTGACCGGGGCGTAGACAAGCGGTCCGCCGGTCACGGGGGCGAGCAGAAGACGGGGGTCTCCGCTCGCCCAGGTGATGCCGTGGCAGACGTATGTCCCGCTAGCGTGCATGGCCTGGTCCATGGTGCGTTCCTTGTCGATGGGGGAGGGAGGGCCGGGTCAGACGGTCAGGTGCAGACGGTCGGCCAGGGCGGTGGCGGCGGCCTTGAAGACCTGGTCGCGGTCCAACTGAGCGACGTCCAGCGTCAGCCAGGTGCCGCACTCTGCCTGTTCGCGCATCTGGTGCAGGACGGTGTCCTGGTAACGGATGAAGTCCTCGTCACCGCCGCCGGCGTGGCCGGCCTCCAGGGAAGTGAACGAGCCCTTGCGGACGAGAGCCTCGCGGGCACCGATGTTCAGGAAGAACACCAGGTCCGGCTTCGTCAGATGCGCGAAGACCTGCTCGCACAGGCGGGGGCAGACCTCGGGGTTGACCGCGTACCGGGCGAGGATCTTGTGGTGCGCGTTGTCGAGGATCACGTGGGTACCCGCGGCGAGGGCCGGCTGGATGACGAGCCGGTCCTGCAGGGTGTACCAGGAGGCCAGGGCCAGCAGCCAGTAGTGGTCGCCGCATGCCTGGGCGACGCGGGCGTCGCGCCGGTAGACCAGCTCGTTGAGGCGGTCGAGGTAGGCGGACAGCTCCGGGGCCTGGGGGACGTCGGTGCTGTGCTTGCCGATGAGGACTGCCGTGTGGACGGCGTCGTTGAGGGCCTGGTGCAGGCGGTCGGCGAGGGTGGACTTGCCGGCCCCGTCACCGCCGACGAAGGTGATCAACTTCCCGGCTGCGGTGGTAGTCGGCGCGTTCGCCGTCATCGGGATTCTCCCAGGGTGTGGGTCGGGCCGGCGGTCAGGCGGCCGGTGATGATGGTGCGGATGCGGTCCACCAGGACGGCGCGTTGGCGCAGGACGTCGCTGTGACGCTCATTGGACAGGTCGGCGGGGTAGTGGGTGGCGAGGTTGTTGGAAATGACGTGGAGGTAACCGAATCTGATCCCCGCCTGGCGCGCCGCCGCCCCCATGGGGCCGATCTCCGGGTCGACGAAGGCGTACGAGGCGGTGTGCTGGACCAGCCAGTCGCGGTTCTCCAGCAGGATCGACGGGGAGGAGACGTGCAGGCCGCTGCGCACCCCGTCGTGGGCGGCGGCGTAGTCGCCGAAGAAGTCGTCCCAACTCACCATCGCCCCGCGTACCAGGCTGGTGTTGCCGGTCGCTAGCCAGGCGTTCGGCTCAACGCCAGGGGTCAGCGAGCCGACCTTGCCGACGTAGACGACATCGCCTGCGCCGAGTTCGGCAAGGCGCGCGACGACCCGTCCGGCCACGTCTCCCCAGATGCTGTGGAGGAACCCGAGGTAGACCACGCGACGGTCGGCGACTTCGGCGCGCTGCCAGGCGTAGCCGGATCCGCGGGTCCACACTCCGTTCTCGGGAGCGAGGTACTGAAGGCCCCAGCCGACGATCACCAGGTCGCCGTCCAGTTCCAGATCAAGCGAGTTGAGCGCCGTTCGGCACTCCTCCTGCTCGGGCGGCTGATAGGTGACGGTGTCGGCCGGGCGGCCGGTCATGGCCAGGAACGTGGCGATGATCAGGGCGTAGTGCTGGACATAGTCGGCTCCGGGGAACGCCTTGACGACGAGGTCACGGCCGTGGACTTCCGCGGTGGGCCGCTCGATGTTGAACAGCTTCCCGGTCTTCTCGCACCGGGAGACCACCGCCGTGCGGTCGTAGCCGCCGATGACGCGGATGCTGTCCCAGTCCTGGTCCTGGATGAGGTGGTGGACCTTGATCTCCAGGTAGCGCAGCAGCCTCGCGTGGGTCATAGTGTGCCCGGCCGGCTCGATCGGGGCGGCGCGCAGGAGCCCGGGGGTCGGGTCGGCGAGTAAGGGCGTCATCGGTGCTCCTCGGCGATCGTCACGGTGCTGCCGGCCGCCGCGCGAACGACGGAGATGTTCTTCCGGATGAGGTCGAACCGGTCCTCGGGGATCGGGCCGAGCTTCTCGATGCGGGGCGTGGAAGGCTTCTCGTACGGCCCTTCGGGCAGCAGGGCGACGCCCATCGCGCCGAGGATGACCGGGGCCGCGCCGTCCACGGAGGAGATCCACTCGTGCTCGCGCTGTTCGATCAGTTCCAGGTGCCCGGTCCGGCCAAGACCGAGCAGCCGGTAGATGAGCAGATCGTCGACCAGGCCGTGGGACTGAAGGTAGGCGGTCGCCAACCAGCGGGTGCGGCACAGTTGCTCGTCGGGATCCGGTCGACGCGAGGCCGGCAGGGCGATGGCCCCGGCCCAGTCACTGGTCACGAAGGCGTCGTAGATGCGTAGCCACTCGTCGTCGTCCGCGGCGTGCAGGACCGCGCACAGTCGGAATGCATCGCCGGACAGCTCTCGGATCTCTCGCGCGGCCTTCTCGCTCGCCTTCAAGGTCGCGGTCCCGTCCCGCATGACGTCCGGCAGGATGATCTCCCTTGCGGACACCGCCAGCGCGGCTTCGACGAGGCTTTCCGTCGGCAGGGCGTAGCCGAGGTCGAAGAGCCCGTTGTCGATGATGATCTCGGCGCCGCGCTCGGCCTCGTGAGCGAAGAAGGCCCGGTAGCTCTCGTCGGACAGCACGCGCTGGGCGGCCACGTGGTGGACGCGGGCCGGCTCCTGGGCGACGAAGTCTTTCAAGTAGGCGGGCGGGGCGATGACGGAGAAGTCGATGCCCGTGGTGGTGATCACGACGCCCCCCACAGGCCGGTGGTGAGGGTGAGGAACTGCTGGGAAAGGACGGGGTCGGTGCCGAAGCGCCCGCCCGAGTGCACCGTGGTGGTGCGAGCTTCCTCCATCCGGACGCCCCGCATGCTCATGCACAGGTGCACGCCGCGCACGGCCACGGCGACGTCCTCGTGTCCGATCACGCCGTTGAGGTGTTCGGCGACCTGGCGGGTGAAGCGTTCCTGGACCTGCAGTCGGCCGGCGAAGTGCTGGGCGATCCGCCCGAACTTCGACAGGCCCACCACCTCGCCGTCCGGCACGTATCCGGCCGTGACCTGCAAGTTCATGGGCAGCATGTGGTGCTCGCAGAGCGACCACACGCTCATGCCGCCCACGATGACCAGCTGACCACCCAGCTGGGACTCGGTGAAGCAGGTGGCCGTTGCGGCGCCGTCCGGGGACAGGAAGGAGTTCCACCAGGCCGCTACGCGGTCCGGAGTGCCGGTCAGCCCCTCGCGGGCGGGGTTCTCGCCCAGCTCGACCAAGAGCTGGTGGATCAGGCCGGCGACCCTGCCGGTGTCGATGACTGCAGCGGGCCCGGCGACGGCAGCCGTCGGCGCCGCCGCAGGGCTGGCAATAGAGGTCGTCATGGGCGTCTCTCGTTTCCGGGGGCTGGGGAACGGATGGGGCGTGGAGTCGCGTGCGGTTAGCGGCCCCAAGTGTCCGCGAAGGCCAGCACGTGAAGGCGGGTGGTGAAGTGCCAGTGCCGGGCCGCGACCCCGTCCGCGAGGACCCGTGTGGTCGCGGTGATCGCCTCGGGGGTGGTGCCCTCCGGCATCACCCAAACCGGCGCCAGCCGGTGGGCGTCGGCCAGCTCGGCGATCCGGTCGAGGTCGTGCACCGTGGAAGCGACGAACTTGAACGTCGCCCGACCGGAAGCCACAAATGCCTCCAGCGCGGCTGGCACGATGCTCTTGGTCTCCTTCACGCCGAAGCTGGCAAGCTTGGGCGAGACGTTGAACCGGACCCCGTCGGCCACCAGCTGGGGAGTGGGCGCGATGGTGCCGTTCGTCTCGAACTCGACCCGCTTGCCAGCGGCCAGCAGCCCCCTGGCGAGAGGCACCAGTCGCGCCTGCTGGATCAGCGGTTCACCGCCGGTGATCACGACCAGCTCGACCGGTGAAGACGCGGCCCAGGCCACCAGGCCCGCCACGGACCGCTTTGTCGACTCCTTGCGCTGGTCGAACCGGGACCAGTCCCAGGTGTACTTCGTGTCGCACTTCGTGCAGGTCAGATTGCACCTGGACAGGCGGATGAACAGGGCAGGGTGCCCGCAGCTCGGGCCCTCGCCCTGAAAGGTCGGCACCTCCGCGCCGAAGCACTCGGCGACGATCAGGACTTCGCCTTCGGCCGCCTTCGGCTCGGGTCCCAGCCGCTTTGTCGTCGTCATTGCCCCTCCACGTCGAAGCGGGCCCAGCTGCTCGCGGTCTCGCGGACCAGGACAGCGACAAGGCGGCCGGGAATCGCCGGCTGGAGGTTCTGGGCGAACCAGCCGGCCAGGAACTGGGCCAAGCGTTCCGAGGTGGGCTCGAAGGGCAAGATCTCGTGCAGGTTGTGGTGGTCTAGTTCGGTGTCCAGAAATGCCTTGAACGGAGCAAGCGCACCGAAGTCTGTGACGAAGCCGGGCCCCTCCAACGCGGGAGCGGTGAGGATGACCTCAACCTCGTAGCTGTGCCCGTGCTGATGCGAGCACTTGTGCTCGTGTGGCAATCCAGGGAGCCGGTGGCCGGCCTCGAAGCTGAACTTCTTACCGATGGTGAAATCACCGGATGGCAGTGGAACGGCAGCGAAGTCCATTGGTTTCCTCCGAAGAGTGAGGGTCTGGCTGACTCGGGCGGGATGAGGCAACCGCCTCTTCAGGCGGCCGAGGGCTGTGCCAGGGGGTGGTTCTTCGCGGCCTGGTCCAGCACCCGGGTGAAGTGCTCGGCCCGCTCGTCGCCCTCGGCCTCCTGAGCGCGGAGGTCGCCGAAGCGCTGCCAGCAGCGCCGGCAGACGTCACTGCTCATGACCATCTCTGCGTAGAACGGCAGCTGTCCGTCGCGGACGCGGCCGAGGCAGTGTCGGAGGCTGAGGGCGCAGATGAGTCGGTTGGCCGACATGAGCTGCATGTACTCCTCGGCCTTCATGTCCTCGGGCTTCCGCAGCTCGGCGAGGTCGACGTTGGTGGACACCCGGTTCAGCCAGTCGAGCTGGTTGCCCGCCAGGAGCGCCTCGTGCCGCTCGGCCTGGTGCCGTGCGTCCTTCCTGAGCCGGGCGGCTCCGACCACGGCGGTCGTGAGGGACGGGGCAGCACCGGCAGTGAGGACGGCGGTGGTGAGCTTCATCGGTCAACGATCCTTTCGCAGATTGAATGTGCGGCATGAAGGCCGAATAGTGGGACCACGGTGTTCTGCTTCTTCACGCGGCCTCCGCGAGGACGACGCTTGGGACTTCATCGGCAGAGCCGTTAGGCATGTACCGGCGGCGCACCGTCTCCAGTGCGACAGCGATCGGCGGCAGACCGACCGTGGCCCTCCGTTTGTCGACGGACTCCGGCGCGCGCAGTGGGCACAGCTCGATGCCGTCGGCGCTCAGCAGGAGCTGGGTGCCGTACTCCTGGGCGCGCCTGCTGGTAATGAGGGCGCGGTCGTGCAGGTGCGCCCAGTGCTGGACCAGGGCGTCGCCGGCCTCGACCGCACGCCCGAGCAGGATGGTGGCGGCGCGCTGGAAGATGAGATCGTGGTCGCTGTGCAGGGCGATGCTCCAGGCGGCTCGGGCAGCAGCAGGGCCGACGAGGCGGTGGCCGGGCCACTCGTATTCGCCCAGGACGCGGCGCAGAAACTTGGTGTTGGCGTGGTCGGCGTGCCGGCCACGGCCGAGTTGGACGCCGTCGAGCTCATTGCGCAGTCCGCGGACCCGGTGCGCGGCCGACGCTTCAGCGCGGGCGATCAACTCGCGGGCGAGGTCGGGCCGCTGCGGCTCGTCGGTTGTCACGCGCTGCTCCGATCGTCCGCTGTCAGATGAGGAACGTGGGCCTGGCAGCTGATCAGAGCGCTGAGTCCGGGGCGGTGCTCGGCGGTCAGTTCGAGGCGGGCGACGCGGTCACCCTCTCGTCCTGGGCCGGAACCGCGTACATCCCAGCCCATGTCGGTGAGCCGACGCAGCAGGGCGGCCATGGGCTCGGCTTGCAGGGCGTGCCGGGCCAGGACTTCGGCCCGTACGAGCGGGAGGCTCTGCCGGGCGGCGAGGTCGGAGGCCCACAGGGTGATCAGCCGGGTGATGTCGTCGGACTGGTCGGGCAGGGTGTGGACGCGTCCCAGGCGGAGGCAGGGGCCTTCGCCCCAGCTGAGGCCGGGGTCGCGCGCGGGGACCATGCAGGCGAGCAGCTTTCCGTCCTCGAACAGACCGGCCGACTTCGTCTGCGGGTCGCGGAACAGGGCAGGCACGTCAGCTTGAGCGGGCACGGGGAGACCACGCAGGGTGAGCCAGCGCTGCCGGTCCTGAACGAGAGCAGCGGCTTCCTCGCGCTCGGCGTCCGTCCGTAATGTGCGCACCGCGTATACGGCGCCCAGGGGCTCCGACGCGTCCGACGCCGGAGCCGGACGCTCTTCGCGGGCCACGGGAGTGACGGGCCTGCTCACTGGCTCGCTCCGCTCCGCGCCGCCGGATCGGTTCCCAGCAGCTTCCAGCCGTGGGCCAGAATCACCAGGTGGGTGGTGTCCCGTGCGCCCGTGTCGATGAGGAGCTGGTCGAGTGCGGCGCGCTGGTCGGCCGGGGCGAGCTTGGCGGCGACGGCGATGTCGCGGGCATCGCTGTGCTCGGCGACGGCTCGGAGCAGCAGCAGTTGCTCTGGGCTGAGCTGTGGCGTCGGCCTGTCCGCCGTGGGCGAGGCCACCTGCTGGACGGCGAACAGGCGGTGCACGATCACCGGGGGCTTGCAGCGGGGCGGGCAGTGGAGGCTCTCGCGGATGTCGCGGAGGTACTGGCGGACAGTCACGGCCGCCAGTCCGGTCTGCGTGGCGATCTCTTGGGCCGTGAGGCCGTTCGCGAGGTGCTGGGCGACGCGCTGCAGGGTCGGCGTCAAGGGTGTGATCGGTGCGTGGGCCGTCGTCACGGGCGGGGTCACGGTGTCTCTCTCGGCTGGGTGGATGGTCACTGGGAGGGGTGCCGTCGGTCCCCGCGGGGGACGGGGGCCGGCGGCACGGGCCCGTGCGCGGCGGTGGGGAGTCACGGGGTGCCGCGCGCGGGGGCTCATGCGGCGGTCGGGTCGGGTCGTGCCCAGGCGGCTTCGGCGGCGAGGCGTTCGGACCACTGGATGTGGTCCTCGTCGAAGGCGGCGTCGGCCAGGCGTATGCGCTGGACTTCCCCGGTACCGGCCGGTGGATAGGTGTGCTGAATGTCGCGCCACAGGCGCTGGAGGACGTAGTCGCGATCGAGGGCGTGGGCGCCGTGCAGTTCCATGGCGTCCTGAGCGGACTGCATGGCCCACCGGTGGCCAAGGTATTTCGCGTTGATCAGGTCGGCGTCGCAGGGCAGGCCCTGGTCGAGAAGGTGCACGGCCTGGTAGGCGAGTATCCGCGCTGCGCGCAGGCGGGCCTCCATGCCGCCGACGCGGTCCCGCAGGACGGGCAGGTCGGACAGGGTGCCCCGGTAGCGGGGGCGGGTTTTCAGCCTGCTGGTGGTGGTGTCCACGACGGCTTCGTGGATGCCGAGGCTGACGGCGGCCAGGTTGGGGCGGCCGTAGAGGATGCTGCTGCTCTGGGCCACGCCCAGTCCCTGGCCGACCTCGCCGACCACGTTGTCCTCGGGTACGCGGACGTGATCGAGGTCGAGTCGGCCGACGGAGAAGCCGTGCAGGCCGAGCCCGGCACGGTGGTCGGGGACGCAGAGCCCGGGGCGGTCGGCTTCGACCATGAACGCGGTCAGCGCCTGGGAGGTGTTCACGCCGGGTGCAGCGGTGCGGGCGATGATGAGGTGGGCTCCGGCAAGGTGGCTGTTGCCGATGTGGGTCTTGTTGCCGGTGATCACCCACTCGGTGCCGGCGCGTTCGGCGGTGGTTTCGATGCCGCCGATGTGTCCGCCGGCTTGCGGTTCGGTCACGGCGATCGACAGCAGCAGGGACCCGTCCGCGACCCTGGGAAGCCAGCGGCCCTTCTGCTCGTAGGTGGCGAAGTGCAGCAGGGCACCGACGGGGATGAGGGTGGCCTGCAGGATGGCCGCGGCAGCCGCCGAGACCCGCGCGATGCGGTGAACCAAGACGGTCTTGGCCACGTGTCCGGCGCCCAGTCCGCCGAAGGCGGTCGGCACGGTGACGGCGAACCAGCCCCGGGCGGCCATCAGCTCGGCTACCTTGCGCTCCACCCTGCCCGGAGCGGCCTCCATCCGCGCGGCGCGCGGCGCGACGTGCTCGGCCGCGAAGGCGTCCGCCTCCTCCCACAGCAGATCGTGGCGGGCGGTGAGGTAGGGACGCAGCGCCGGTGGTGGCGTGGTGGGTGTGGCGGACATGGTCTCCCTCTCCCTGGATGAAGGTCGCAACGCGTGGAGCGGCCGGGGATCGCCTACGGCTCCCGGGTGGGGGGTGTACGGGCTTAGTGGACGAGGGCCCGGGACATGTGGTCCATCACCAGCGCACCGGCGTTGATGGTGATGTCCCTGATCCGTCGGGCCTCGCGCAGAGGCCGCTTCTCGGGGTCGATCACACACACCGTGCCCAGCACGGTGCCGCTTTCGTGGATCAGCGGTGCGCCGAAGTAGGAGCGGATCCCGACGGCGTCGACCACTGCGTTGCCGCTGAAGCGCGGGCTGGCGTGTACATCGTGTAGCGGGAGGGCCTTCTTGCGGGTCATGACCTCCGGGCACCAGCCGTGGTCGCGGCTCATGGTGCGGCCGACGATGACGTACCCGCTGTCCGCGGGCGGCTGGTGCAGCCCGACGAAGGTCTGCTTCTCCAAGCCCAGGTTGACGAAGCCGTACAGGAACCCGGCCCGTTCAGCCATGTCGCGGGCCAGCTCGTCGAAGTCCTCGTTGGCCACGGGGGGCACGCCCAAGCGGTTGAGCAGCTCGTAACGCTGCGCCAGTTCCAGCGATTGCTGAGGCCGCTGGCTGGTGAGGGCGGTGCCGGGCGGGGTGAACGGCCCACGGTTGGTGTCCCGCATGTCGCGCCGAGGCAAGGACCCTGCGGGCGGGGCAGTCTGCGGCGTGCGGTAGGGGGTGCTGGGGTGCTGTGACATCAGGCGTCCTGGAGGGGCGTAGAGGGGGCGTGACCAGTGCGATTGGTGGTGGCGGCGCTGTTCACGGCGTGGTCGACGAGGGCCAGCAGAACGCCGGCGACGTGATTCGTGTCGCGGGCGTCGCAGGTGACCACCGGTACGGCAGCGGGGAGTTCGAGAGCGGTGCGGACCTGCTCGGGGTGGTAGCGGTGCGCCCCGTCGAACTGATTGACGGCGACGACGAAGGGCAGGCCGATGTCCTCGAAGAAGCTGACGGGGGTGAAGCTGCTCTCCAAGCGGCGGGTGTCGACCAGGACGACCGCGCCGACGGCGCCGCGGGAGAGGTCGTACCAGAGGTCGACGAATCGGTCCTGGCCCGGAGTGCCGAACAGGAACAGCTCCAGAGGAATCGGCGCGTCGGGCAGGCTCAGTCGGCCGAAGTCAAAGGCGACCGTCGTGGTCTGCTTCGCCTCGATGCCCGCCAGGCTGTCGACGTCCGCGCTCGCCTCGGTCAGGTACTCCTCCGTGCTCAGCGGCGTGATCTCGCTGACGGCGCCCACGGCGGTGGTCTTGCCCGCGCCGAAACCGCCGGCGATCACGATCTTCAGCACGGTCGGCGCACCGCCCCGCGGGTGCGGCGAACTCCGCGGCACGGCGGTCGGGTCATCCGGCCTGGGGATAGGCGACGGCATCAGGCCACTTCCTCTTCAAGCCGGCGGAAACGGCTGCCAGCATTTGGGTAGACGGACCGGATCCTGCGCCGGTATCGGCATAGGAATGGGTCAGGGGGACGACGAGGGCGTCGGCGTCCAGGAGGTCGGAGACGAGCACTTTGACGGCGCTGACGGGCCGGCCAAGGCGTCCCGCCAGCTCGACCACCGACCGTCGGCGCTCCCGGCACAGGGCGAGGATTTCCTCGCACTCCTCGGCCTGCGCCGGGCCTGGCCTTCCCTGCCCGGCCTCCAGCACGGTTTCCAGAGCGAGCAGGTGCCGCGGCCTGGTACGCCCGCGCACCACGGTGTACGTCCGCACGAACGCCGACTCCTCGGCCGCGCGGCCGTACGTGGTCACCGGACCTCTCCGCCCGTGCCGACGCGGACGGGGATCACCATGTACGGGGCGAACTTTGCAACGAGCCGGCCCATCTCGAAGCCGACGGTGCCCACGTCGGCGTCCCTGGTGGCGATGACGGCGAGGATCGTGTCCACCTCACCGCGTTCGTTACCGGGGTGGTTGTCGAAGGCCGCGCTGCACCCGGCGCTCTGGACGAAGAACAGGCAGTCGTCTCGCTCGATGATGACCTGCCGGGCCGGCCTCTTCTTGTGGCTCGGGCCGGTGATGTTCGCCGCGAGGGAGGCAACGCCGCTGAAGGCGGCCGACAGTTCGTCCGCCCAGTCCTTGTCGACGTCGCTGTCCAGCAGCCGCAGTCCGTCGCGCGAGAGCAGGACGGTGTGCGTGACGCCCTGCGTCTCGGAGGCGAACTGACGCAGCAGCCAGACCATGCTGTCCCGCTGTCCGCTTGGCGTCGTCGCAGATGCAGCGTTGCCGTCGGTCACGTTGTTCATCGCGGGGTGGGTGCTCATGAGGATCGCTCCAGAAGGGGGAAGGGCCAATGGGTGTACCGGCCACCGGGAACGCGGAAGGACGGGTCAGGGGGTGGGCTGTTCTGTCCAGGCGGGAGAGGGACTGGCGCTGCCGCCGGCCTGGAGGCCGTTGCGGAAGGCGGCTGCGAGCCCGGGCGTCGCCGCGGACACGGGGGCTTGCTCACGCTCCTGTGGTGGACGGAAAGATCCCGTCCGGCGTGTGCGTGTCGGCAGAGCGGGCGCGTCAGTCGACTGACCTGCCTCCGCGGTCGGTGCCTCGCCGACGCCACGGCGTGCGGCCTGTGCTGCCTCCGGCACGGCGGGAGTCACGGCCACCTGCTGCGGCTGCCGCCCGGAGCCGCGAGCTTCCTCGGACGGCGGCGCGCCCGCATCTTCGACCGATGGAATTGCTACCAGGAGCCGTGCCGGTATGACGACCAGGGCGGTGGTGCCTCCCGTCGTATTCTCCTGCAGGAGGACGGTCATCCCGTGTGACTGGGCGATCTTCGCGGCGACCAGCAAGCCGAGCTGCCCGGCCCGGACTTGGCCGCTGACGTCGACCTCGTCCGGGGCTTTGAGCAGGTGGTTCATCTGTGCCCGTGTCTGTGGGTGCATGGGGATGGCGCGGTCCTCGACCTCGATGGCCAGCCCGTGTGGCACCCGCTGCGCGCGCACCATCACCCGCGTCTCTGGATCCGAGCACTCGCAGGCGTTCTCGATCAGCTCGGCCAGCAGGTGCGTCAGGTCCGGCCCCACATGGCCGGGCAACCCCAGCTCGGCGCCCACGGATCCGGCCGCGACGGCCACCCGCGGATACTGCACGACCTCGGAGACAGCGCCACGCAGGGCCGTCGTGACGGGAACGGGCCGGCGCACGCTGCGCAGGGACTGTCCGCCTAGGACCGCCGTGCTCTCGACCTGGCGGCGCATCCGCGTCACGAGGTGATCGATCTCGAAGATCTTGGCCAGCAGCTCCGGGTCGTCGGTCAGCATCTCCAGCTGGCTCAGTGCCTGGAGTGCCTTGCTGACCAGGGCGTGCTCGCGCATGGCCAGGCGGCGAAGCACTTCCAGGAGGACCACGGACTGGGACTCGTCGTGCACGCGGATCAGCGACATGATGGCCTGCGCCTGGAGGGCACTCAGCGCGTTGTCGATCCCGGCGTTCGCAGTGGGCGACTGGGCGGTGTGCGGGTCCGGCAACGCTGGACGTTTTCCGCGGCACAGCTCGTCCGCCGACCACTGCACCGACTTCTCAACGGCTGCCGCTGCCCCTGTGACCGCTGTCAGCGCTGCTGACTGGGACTCCTCCACTGCCGACTGCACGGCACTGGCCACGGTGCGTGTTCCGTGTGCCGCCATCGCGACGACCGCCGCCAGTCCGCAGACCATGCCAGCCAGGACCCAGCCGGGGCCTACGACGGACCCCGACCGGAGAGCGAAGGCGGTGAGCAGCAGCGCGGCAAGGAGTGCCAGGGGCAGTGCCACGGCGCGACGGGCGAGGTACAGCGTGGTCGCGTCGACCGGGGGCCGCCGTCTGCGGTGGCCGGTAGCGGCCGGCCGTGCCGGGAAGGCGCTGTCAGGCATGGGAATCCTCGTCAGGGGTGGGGTGGCTATGCGTGCTGCGGCGTCAGGTCTGCGGTGGACTGGCGCGTGCTGCGGGAGGCTGAGCGGGGCGCTGGAACCGCGAGCGCGCCGTGGCGGGGGGAGGACTGCGTCGCCATCTGTTGAAGGAGCAGGGCGCTTTGGATCAGGCCCATGTGACTGAACGCCTGCGGGAAGTTGCCGAGCTGGCGCTGCTGGACGGGGTCGTACTCCTCCGCCAGGAGCCCGAGGTCGTTGCGCAGAGCCAGGAGGCGTTCGAACAAGGCGCATGCCTCGTCGGGGCGGCCGGTCAGGGCGAGGCCGTCGACGAGCCAGAAGTTGCACAGGAAGAAGGCGCCCTCGTCGCCGGTCAAGCCGTCCACCCCGACCTCCTCACCACAGGTCGGGTACCGGTACACGAGCCCGTCCTCCGTTGAGAGTTCACGACGGACCGCATCCACGGTGCCGATGACGCGCGGGTCATCGGGCGGCAGGAAGCCGGTGCGGGGGATGAGTAGTGTGGCGGCGTCCAGTTCCTGCGAGCCGTAGGACTGGGTGAAGGTGTTGCGCACCGGGTCGAAGCCCTTGTCACAGACCTCCCGGTGGATCGCCGCTCGCAGCTCGACCAGCGGGGCCACGTCGATGTTGAGGGCGCCAGCCTCGGCCAGGCGGATGGTGCGGTCGACCGCCACCCAGGCCATCACCTTGGAATGGACGAAGTGCCGGCGGGCCCCGCGGATCTCCCAGATGCCCTCGTCGGGCTCCCGCCAGCGCTGGACCAGGTGCTCGATGAGCCGCTGGTGCAGGACCGCGGTGTCGGCGCAGTGGGCGACTCCGCTCCGGTGCGCGAGGTACAGGGTGTCGATGACCTCGCCGTACACGTCGAGCTGCAGCTGGTCCGCAGCCCCGTTCCCGACCCGTACGGGGGCCGAGCCCTCGTACCCGGGAAGCCAGGGAAGCTCCCGCTCCCGCAGGTCACGTTCCCCGGTGATCCCGTACATGATCTGCAGGTTCTCCGGGTCCCCGGCCACAGCGCGCAGGAGCCATCGACGCCATGCCTGTGCCTCCTGCCGGTATCCGGTCCCCAGCAGCGCGGCAAGCGTCGTGGCGGCGTCGCGCAGCCAGGTGAAGCGGTAGTCCCAGTTCCGGTCGCCGCCGATCTCCTCGGGAAGCGACGTGGTCGGCGCCGCGACGATCCCGCCGCTCGGCCCGTAGGTCATGGCCTTCAGCGTGATCGAGGACCGGACCATGGCCTCGCGATAGGGCCCGTCGTAGGTGCACTCCTGCGTCCAGTCCTGCCAGAAGACGAGCGTCTCGGCGAGCGCGGCCTCCGGGTCAGGGACGTCCGGTGCGGGGGCGTGGGACGGGCACCAGCTGAGCACGAACGCCACGCTCTGCCCGGCGCTGATGGCGAAGGCGCTGACGACCACACCGTCCTTCTCCATCTGCGGGACGCAGGTGTCGAGCCACACAGCGTCCGCGCCGGCCTCCGCGACCATGCGCCCACCGACCTCGTGGATCCACGGGCCGACGCTGCCGTATCCCGGCCGAGGACGCATGGCCGAGACCATGTCCACCTCGCCGCTCAGGCCCTCGGCGATCCGGATCACCTGCGGGGTGCCGTCGCGCGGAGGCATGAAGTCCAGGACGCGGACCGAACCCGTTGGGGTGCGCCACACCGATTCGAGGATGAGCGAGTCACCGCGGTACTGGCGCTCAGCGACCTTCTCTGAACCCCTCCGGCCTGCGGACGGGGCCGGAGAGATCTGCCAGGAGCCGTGCTTCTGCGTGCCGAGCAGACCGGCGAAGACGGCCGGCGAGTCGAAACGGGGCAGGCACAGCCAATCGATCGAACCGTCATCGCAGACGTGGGCACTGGTCTGTGTGTCGCCGATCAGGCCGTACTGCTCGATACGCGGAAGGCGTTTCATCGTGTGTGGATCTCCGTTAAGCCCCGTTGGTCTGGGGGTGTTATCGGGGCCGCCGAAGCAGCCGGGGACAGGCCGGGAATCAAGGAGTCAGCGGTCACCGCGGGGACGCAGGCTCGCGCGGGGGTGGTGTAGAGGTCCTGTCTGCGGGATCGAGGCGAGTCGCACGAGTGCCTCGGCACACCGGCCATGCCATCGCGACGAGGATCAGTCCGATGAGGAGCGCCCCGGTGAGGGTCATGTCCGGGGCACCGAAGCGGCCCACACCAGACAGGTGAGGGCGACTGCGAAGACCGCACCGCGCAGCACGTTGATCTGCGGCGTCCATCGAGCCAACGTCCGTGCCGGTCGACTCGCTCCGACGTCGTCCAGCCGGATCTTCGCGATGAGTTCCTGCGTTGCCTTGGCGAGTCTGACGAGGTGCACCCGGCTGTGCAGATAGTCCTCCGGGAGCCCGGCCGAGCAGAGTCGCTGCGCACGGAGCAAGGCCGGCTCTTGCGAAGGCATCATGGTTCCGAGCTGGTTGACGTGCCCTCGCAGGCGCAGGACGAGGTTCTCCACATCGGCGGCGGTCTCGGGCACCGGGGAGTCCTCGCCCAGCACGAGCGTCACCGTCTCCGTCGCGGACACCGCTTGGTCACGCTCGGCGCCCCTCTCACCGAGGACTCTCCGGTCCTGACCACTGCGTTGGCAGAACGCCCGGCGAGGGGCCAGAGAGAGACGCATGACACAACTCCTAAGAAGTCATCTCATTTGGTGAGTCTGCGGTAGCAGATGAGGGTGCAGGCGATGCTGGTGAACGCGAGGAAGTGGTCGGCCTTGCGTTCGTAGCGT
>NZ_JOFH01000037.1 GCF_000721235.1 Streptomyces olivaceus | reverse complement strand
GGGTGGGGGGCGGCGGGTGGTGGGGGTCGTGGTGGCGCTGCCAGGCGGCGTGGAGGTGGGCGTGGTCGGTGCGCCGGACGCGGCAGATGGTGAGGTAGGTGTCGAGCTGTTCCTCGGTCGCGGGGAGCCGGCGGCGGGCGGTGATGTTGTAGAGGGTGGTGCGGGGGATGGGGGCCAGGCCGGGGCCGGGCCGGGTGAAGGCGGCGTGTGAGGGCGCGCCGGCTTTGTCGTAGATCTCGGCGAGGACGTCGGCGAGGTCGCTGCGGGAGCGGACGTTGACGGGCGCCGGCGCGGGCGGGCGGCCCCGGTCCCGCCGACGGGTGGCAGCGCGGCCGTACGTGCGCAGCCGGTGTGCCTGGCGGCGGGCTCCTTCGTCGGCCCGGCAGGCGTCGAGGAGGGCGTCGAGGACCCCGGGGGAGGGGGCCGCGGCGCCGGTCTCGGCGTTCTGGACGGTGCCGCGGGAGACGGCCGCGGCGTGTGCGAGGTCGCGCTGGGTGAGCCGCGCCGCGGTCCGCAGGGCCTTCAGGTGGGCCGCGAGGTCGGTGTAGGGCGGCCGGGCGCCGCCGGTGGGAGCGGGCACGCCGGCCTACATCCCAGCGCCGGAGCGCACGGCGGCCTCGAAGAGGACGGCGACCAGGCGCCGGCCGCCGCCGGCGAGCGCGAGGGTCGCGGCGCCGATGGCCCCGCATCCGCCGAGCAGGGCGAGGATCTCGCCGATCGCCGTGCCCTCGCGGAAGAGCAGGGTGCCGGTCGCGAGGAACGCGATGAGCAGGATCAGGGCATGCGTGGGGCTCCAGCGCCCGGACGCCGCGGTGGCGGGGGCGTCGGCGGGCGTGCGGGGGTGCGGCAGCTGGTTCACGGGGGGTCGGGTCTCCCTCGGGCGGGCCCGGGTCCCCGGCACGGATGGCCGGGGACACACGGGTGGGTGGACGTGGTCGCAAGCAGGCGCAGCCCTGCGGCAGTTGGCCCTGCCACGCGGCGGGCTGCGCGATGCACACCCTTCCAGAACGGCCCGCCCCGCGCCCGACCCGCCCAACCCTTACATCCGGTATGTCGGTTGACGGCCCAACAGATGTTCCCCTGCCGGCTGGCGAGTTTCCCGCCGACACCGGGCACCGGGCGAGCCCGCCGACCGCGGAGGGTCCGCGCCCTGGCGGTGGGCGCGCCCTCGTCGGGCAGCTGGCCACAGGTTGTTGCCCCCGCCCGCAGGCCCGGGGATGGCCGGCGGGGCCCAGTATTCGTCCCCGCCCGGTTGCGGCCCGTCCCCCCGTCAGTGCAGAGTGCGCAGCGACGACATCGGCTCGATGAGGCGGTGTCCTCCTGACGGCGACTGGTCGCAAGCCCGAACCGCAGGAATTCCGGCGAGCGCGTTGGCCCGCGCCCGCCCAGCGCCCGGTCGGCACCCCTGCGGTGCCGGCCTTCGGCGCGTTCGCCCTCGGCTCCCGCCCCCTCCCATCCTTTCGCCGCGCTCCGGCAGGCAGCCGGTCTGCGCGGGTGCGCCGGAATCCCGGGGCGCGGGGAGGCCGGTGGCCGCCGCCCGCGTCCTTCCGTCCGCTGTCCCGCGGCCGTGGCCTGCCCCCGGTGTCGGCCGGGTGGGTTTGGTGCCGCCAAGATGCGCAAGCGGCTAACCCGCTACGGCTGCTGAAGCCTCTACCGCTGAACAGCCCGGCCTGCCAGGCGACGGGCGGGCGCCGCGCTGACATCTTCACGAGATCTGCTGTGGGCTTCCTGGCAGGCCATCTGGAGTGATATCACTACGGTGCGTGATCTTGCGTGGCAGTAGGGATGGGGGTGGAGTGTGGCGGGGGCGCTTGAGCCGGGTAGGGACGGAGCCCGGCCGGTATTCGAGGGCTTTCCCGAGCCCAAATCGCCAGAGGTCGTCGTGCTCGCCCCGCCGACCCAGAGCGCTCCCTTGCCCACGCCTCAGGTGTACCTGCAGTACATCTACGACGCTGACGACTGGGAGGACTTCACCGTCGAGTGGGTCCACCAGTTCGGTGCATGGTCTGGTCGTCCCTATGTCCGGGTGCAGCGGATGGGCGGGGCCGGCGACCGCGGAGCGGACGTCGCAGCCTGTCTCTCCGAGCAAGGCACCGCGGGCGAGTGGCACTGCTACCAGTGCAAGCACTACCTCAAGCCGCTCGGGCAATCAGACGCCTTCCCGGAGATGGTCAAGATCTTCGTCGCGAAGATCCTCGGCACGTACGAGTTGCCCACGCGCTACATCTTTGTCGCACCAAAGATCGGCACGGGACTCGAACGACTCTTGCTCAACCCGCCCCAGCTGAAGGATGAGTTCTTCGCGGCGTGGAACGACAAGGACTCCAAGCTCGGGACCAAGCCCAAGCTCAGCCCGGAGATACGCACAGCTGTAGGCGCGCTGGCGCAGGCGACGGACTTCTCGATGTTCGAAGCCAGGAACCTCGAAGAGATTCTCGAACTGCACGCTGCGACCCCCCACCACGTAAGGCGCTTCCCGCAACCGCTCAAGCAGCGCCCCGCCGCCGACCCGGCCCCACCTGACCAGGCACCCCACGAAGCCGTCTACGTCCGCAAGCTACTGGACGCCTACAACGCGAAGCACGGCATCGTCTTGGAGACGCTTCAACAGGCCCGCGACCACGCGAAGGTCAGCGGCCACCTTTTCCGCCAGCGTGCCGCCTTCTTCCACGCCGAGTCGCTGTGGCGTTTCGCGCAGGAGAGCGTCCCGGAAGCGACCTACACCGCGATCGAGACTGACCTGTACGACGCCGTGATCGAAATCGAAGACCGCGACCATGCCAGTGGCTACGCACGGCTGGAAGCCGTGCTGGACGCGGCCGTCGCCCACACACCGAACCCGGCGAACATCCTCGCCCCCGTGGTGAAGGTCATCGACCTCAAGGGCATGTGTCATCGTCTGGCCAACGACGACCGGCTGACCTGGTGCAAAGAGGAGACTCCGTGACCCCCCTCAACAGCCCCGTGGAGGCCGGGATGCGCGCTCTGGTCCTCCTGTCAGAGACCTTCCCCCACCGCCTGGACGTCGCCCAGCTCGTCTACCTGGACCACGCAATGCTCCACAGCGGCGACCTTGACCACGGCCCGGCCAGCCTCCACCCCGACCTCCCAGCCGGCCCCGGCGAGCTCGGCCTGCGCCGCCATCTCATCGAGCAGGGACTCATGGTCCTGCTGCGCGCCGGCCTCGCCGACATGACCGCCATCGAAGACGGCTTCATGTACGGGGCCACAGATGAGGCCGCGAGCTTTCTCAGCGCCCTGGAGTCCCCCTACGTCGGCCAGCTCATCGAACGGGCCGACTGGCTCACCAGCACCTACATGCATGAAGGAACGGACGTCCGCGAGGGCATGAAGCAGATCACCCAGCGCTGGTCTGGCCGCATCCACGTGAGCACCGCCGACCTGGGAGGAGAGGACGTCCTGTGAACAGGCTGACGCTCGTACACCTGACCTTCCTCGGCATGGACAAGCCCCCGGCGGCGGTGGACTTCAGCCCCGGACTAACGGTTATCTACGGAGCCTCCGACACAGGTAAGTCCTACGTCGAAGAGGCCGTGGACTACATGTTGGGCGCCAGCGAACTCAAGTCAATTCCGGAGGACGATGGCTACACCCGCATCCTCCTAGGCCTGCGCGTGAGCGACGGCCACAGCCTGACCCTGTCCCGCGCCGTGGGCGGCGACACCATCGAGGTGTTCAACCGCGACCTCCGGGACGTGCCATCCGAGCCGGCCGACGAGACCCTGGGGTACCAGCACAACGCCAAGTCGAAGAAGAACATCTCCCGCTACCTGTTGACCGTGCTGGGGATCGACGGCCGAAGGGTTCTCCAGAACTCGAGCGGCAAGACGTTGCCGCTCAACTTCCGGGATTTGGCCCGCCTGGCCGTCGTTAACGACACGCGCATGGCCGACCAGAGGCCCCCCGTGCTCGGCACCCGTATGCCCCAGAACGAGACCAGGGAGAAGTCGGTCTTCAAACTCCTCCTCAGCGGACAGGAGGAGCCGGAGCGCCCTGCCGCGCCCAGCAATCTGGAGAAGCAGTTCGGCAAGGGCAAAATCGCGGTCATCGACCACCTGATCGACGAGAACCGCGGGAAGCTCACGATGGAGGTGAACCAGTCGCAACTGCGGGAGCGGCTTGGCCGCCTGCAAGCGGCCCTCGGCGAGGTGACCGCCGCCGCCGTCGAGCTTGCTGAGGTTCGCACCAGCCTTCTGCGCGACCGCCGGGGCCTGGAAGAGATCGACCTCGCGGCCCAGCAGCGGGCCGCCGAGGTCCAGCAGCTGCTGGCGCGATTCGCTCTGCTGAAGGAGCAGTACGAGTCGGACCTGGTCCGGCTCCAGATGGTCGGTGAAGCCGGAACCCTCCTGGGCTATTTCCAGACCGGGACCTGCGTCTTCTGCGGCGCCGAGCCTCAGCACCAGCACCCGGAGCACCACGTCGCCGAGAGCACCCAGCTGGCAGCGTCTGTATCTGCGGAGACGCGCAAGACAACGGACCTGCTCAGCGATCTGCTCCTCGTGATCGAAGACCTGGAAGAGCAGGCAGCAGACCTAGAGTCGGCCCGCGCCGCCCGCGACGAACAGCTCACGCGCAACGCTGTGGAGCTCCGCGCACTGGATCAACGGATGCAGCCGGTCGACACGGACGCCACCGAGCTGCTGAACGCCCGTTCACGGGTCGAAAGCGAGCTTGCCCTGCATGCTCAGATCGAGCAGCTCGAAGACCTCAAGGCATCGCTGTCCACCGTGGCTCCTGTTCTGCCGGCTGCCCGTCCTGACGGCATTCCCGCCGCCGACGTCGCCGACTTCGA
Organism: Streptomyces olivaceus; assembly: GCF_000721235.1. Lineage (GTDB taxonomy): Bacteria > Actinomycetota > Actinomycetes > Streptomycetales > Streptomycetaceae > Streptomyces > Streptomyces olivaceus. The sequence continues at coordinate 54,365 of NZ_JOFH01000037.1, read as the reverse complement.
GCGCGTGATCCATGAGACCTTGGAAGCCTGGCACGTTCCGGGAAACAACCACGTCCTCTACGACCCGACGACTGCAGAGCTCTCCGTTGACAGGCAGCCGCGAAAGAGCCGCGGCAGGGGCATGCGGTCCATCCTCCATGCCGCCTTCGCAGTATCACTCGCGCGTCTGAACACAGGCCGCGACCTGATCCACCCAGGCTTCGTCGTGCTCGACACGCCGGTTCTCACCTACCGCCGGCCTGAAGACCCGCATGAAGACCGTCCCGAGCTGATGACCGCCGACGTCGCCGAGAACTTCTACCGCGACCTCCTGGAGAATCCCCCGGGCCAGGTCATCGTGATCGAGAACCCCACACCGCCAGAGAGCATCAGGGGGCGTGCCACCGTCCACGCATTCAGCGTGGACGGCTCGGAGCGCCAAGGGTTCTTCCCACCCCGAGACGGGCAGTGAGCACCGGCCGCCCACTGTTGGTCGGTGTCCAATTGGCCCTTCTCGATTTGGTGTTCGAGATCCACACGCCGAGTTTCACCGGCGCCGACTCGGCTTTGTCGTGGGCCGCCGTTATCTCGACGACCGCGCCTCTTGGCACCGGCCGGTCGCTTCCCGCTCCTTCCATTGTGTGAGGGCTGCCAGGCCCCGCGGGAACGCCGCTTGGGCTTTGCTTGGCCCCTTTGCCGTACGGGCGGCTGCCGGGGCGGGGGCGAGTACGGCGCAGGGCGAAGGCCCGTCCACTCGATCGAGTCAGAGTTCGGTGCAACCCGCCCGTCCTTGCCAACCCATTGCCTAGCGTCGTGCCGGTAGCAACCAGGACAGCAGCGCCTGAGGGGCGCTGCTGACACTGCATCTGAGTGAATGGACCGACTGCGATGGCGACAGCACTGGACATGACAACCGCATCGGAACTGGCGGTGCTGCGAGCTCTGGAACGAGCGGGAAACCATAAGGTCCCACGCTCCGAGCGAGGCGGGCTCAAAGACGTCCCGTCCTGGGAGATCTACACCCACCGGCCGCCGGTGGACCCCAGCAGTCTCGACAAGCTGCTCACCCATGCCTGGGATCTACCCGCAGCAGTGGGGTTCTCGGAAGAGCTCATCTCTGCTCTGGACTCCTACACCCGGACGCTGCTCGCCTCCGGCCACGCGTTCGACCGAAACGACCTGCAGCGAGTCCTGGCACGGCTCCGATAGTGCTGGACGGGCAGGTCGGGTATGTGCCCCTGAACCGGTTCGAGACGCTCTTTGCCGCGCTCAGCACATCCTTCTGACACCCGTGCGGTGCTGGCGCAGACCGGCGGCTTCCGGGACGAGCGTCCGGGAGACCGCTGGTGCTAGTGCTCGTCTTCACACGGGTGGTCTCCCCAGTCCAAGGAACCGCGGAAGCGGTCGACCACAAGCTCTCCATGATTGAGGGTGTACGGGGGTGCTGCCACCTCCGGATCGGCCATGATGATCACTTGGACCCGCCCCAAGACGTTCATGTCGATGGCCTCCTCGGCGCCGAGGAGCACTTGGTCGTGGTAGGCGGCGTAGTGCCGGGCCGCGCCCGGGCGCCGGTCCAGAGCGAAGCGGGCCGCACGGAGTTCTGCTTCGGTGAGTTCACCGGCTTCGCGGCGGCGCCGGCAGCTGCGGCACAGGTGGATCAGATGCCAGGGGTTGGGGGCCTCCGGCCTCAGGCCGGTCTTACGGAGGAACGCCGGGGTCCTCCCCGCGGCGGGGTCCTCCAGGACGACGATGTCGTGGGGCTGAGGGAGCTGCCGGGTCGGGTGGGACATAGAGCACTCCGGGCTGAGCGCGAACAGCAGCCTCCGAGTGGCGTCGGACATGCGAGGCGGCTCCCTCTGGACGGCAAGCGCCTCCTCCTCGCGCTTGGCCTGATACCACAGCCGTTCGAACCGACGGAGGGCCTTCTCGATACCAGTCGCCTGGCTGATGCCCGCCCCCCAGTCGCGGACCTGCAACGTCAGCCAGTCGACGATCGCCATCGTCAGACGCTGTTCGGGCACCTTCGCCAGCCGGAACGCATTGTGGACCCCACTGGGACTCTTGCCGATCGCCTCGGCCAACTCCCGGACACTGGGCAGCCCGGCCCGGCGATGCAACAGGTGAAGTTCCTGGTTGAGATCTCGGCGAGCACCGGATGGCAGATCCGGCCGTTCGATAACTCCGAGGCGTCCCATATCGCCCTTGCCCTTCTCTCGTGCGGATTCGCTGTGTCAGCGGGCTGCGGGGTTACGTCGAGTGCGAGCGGTGCGACGACGGCGCCATTCGAGCCGGACCCGCCGGGCACCCCAGACAGCCAGTGCGACGAGGAGCCCAGACGCGACGTTCTCAACGATGTTCATGGTGAAACCCTCCCAACGCCTGTGGGGCTAATGGACAGATCTGAACAGCGAACTCGCGACTCCCCCGATCGACACCAAGAGGCCCTGGGCGATCACACCCAGGGCCTCTCTGCACTCTTCGCTTGACCGCCCAGCTCAACGACCGACGGCAACCGGTGTCACGCCCACTGCACCCCCAGCCTGCGCAGCGCGTCCAGCTGCTCCGGGGTGAGCTTGTCGCGCCTCGCGCGGGTGTTCGAGATCCACACGCCGAGCTTGACGGCCACGGGCTCCGTCTCGCCGTCGACCGAGATCTTCTCGGCGTGCCCCCTCGGTACAGGCCGTTGGCCTTCCCGCTCGACCCATAGCGCGAGGGCCGCGAGGCCGCGCTGGAACGCTTGCTGCGCCTTACCCAACCCCTTCGTCACACGCGTGGCCGCTGGGGCGGGAGCCGGGGCCTCAGTGGGCTGTACGCCCAGCCTGGTCAGCCGTCCTTGCTGCTCGGCGGAGAGCTGCGCCCAGGTGTGAGGTTCGCGTTGCCGCGTCAGCCATCGTCCGATGTCGTCGCCGTCGAAAAGCACGCCGGGCTGGATGTCGGGCAGGCTGCCGTCGGCGTCGACCAGGTCCGCGAGCACCTTGTAGTGGCGTTGCCAGTCCAGCGGCCAGGGGCAGTCCCAGTCCGGGTCGATCGCCGCCAGCTGCTCCGCGCGCACGGTGGCCCGTTCCGGGTCCTTGCCCAGGCCGTTCTTCTGTCCCTTCCGTCGGAGGTTGGCCAGGTGCTGCCCGATGGGCAGCATCGCCTGGCCCTCGCCCCAGACTGCGTCTTGGCGGGGTGCGAGGTGTCCGGTGGCGCGGTGGTAGGAGCGGAGCGCGGCGAGTTTGTTCTCCCATGCTTCGTCGCCTGGTTCCCACACCATTCCGGCCTCGTCGAGCAGCGTCTTGCGGTGGGGGTCGAGTTCACCGGCTCGCAGCGCCTTGCGCTGCTGGTGGATCCACCGGCCCAGGGGATAGTCCTTCGTCACGCCGACCGCGGTTTCGGTGTCGTACGGCACTGCGTGAAGGCCGGTGATCTTGTTCTCGGTGCGCCAGCGGATCAGGGCCTGGTAGCCCTCGAGCCAGACGAGGGATTCGGGCCGGATGACGCGGCAGCGGGTGAGGGCGGCGATATCGGCGGCGTCGCGGGGGGAGGCGAAGTTGACCACGATGGAGGTGACCCGGTCGACCTCCTGCTGCGTCTGGCTGGTCTCCGCGGGCATGTCCCCGTTCTCCGGGCCAGCCGCGGGGGCGGGGGAGGGGCGGACGTGGATGCGCCGCCGTTCGGTGCCGCGGGTCAGGGCGCGGGAGGCGAGCTGGTCGACCATGCGTTCCGAGTGCGAGCGCAGGGCTTGGAGGATGTCGACCAGGGGCTGGTAGCTGGCCGAGGCGATCATGTCTTTCGGGTCCTCCCCGGGCTGGAGGAAGACGGGGATGATGATCCGTGCGGTCTTGGCCCGGCCGTCGGGGTTGGGGCGCAGGGCCCGTCCAATGTTCTGGACGACGTCGACCTGGGAGCTGCGCGAGCCGACGATGCACACGGCCTCGACCCCGCGCAGTCCGGTGATGTCGACCCCGACCCCGAGGGCGCGTACTGAGGAGAGGAACGCCCGGTGCACCCGCCGGTTTTGGGCGTCGATGCCGTTGGCGAACCGGTGGATCACCGCACGCCGGTGCGCGATGGGATGGTCTCCGCACAGCCAGTCCGCCCACACCCGGTCCGCAGGCACATGACGGCCCTCCTCCAGCTCGTACAGCTCAGCGTCGATAGACGATGCGGGCAGCTCCTCCGCACCGGCCAGCGCCGCCGCGGAGGCCTCAGCGGTATACAGCTCGGCGGCGGTGCGCGGCATCTGCCCGGCTGTTGCGGCGCTTTGGGGGTGAGTAGCCCTAATCCGTGGACCTGGGGCTTTGCTCAGTTTCGGAGGGTGGAACTCCGTGAAAGTTACTGAGTGGTAGGAACGTCTGGTTCGGACGTGAGTCTCTGTTAGTTCGCTTGACCTGCGGTGTTGTGATGTCTTCAGGGGGCTTCTCAGTTGGAGCGTTGGCTGCTCAGGTGCGAGGGGTCGCCGGTGGTGGCAGCCTGATTGTGCATGGTGCTCGTCTGGTTCGACCGCTCTCATGCTTCGACTGTGCGCGGGGGTTGATGGGCTACTGCCGGTGGACCGGAAGTGAGGCGCTGCGTGATCGCGCGGATGTGGCGTTGCCGGGCGGTCTGTACCCGACTCGCGTGCGTCGTAGTGCTGTTCCGGTTGGCGGAGTGCGCGAATGATATCTGGTGTGACGGAGGTTACATTTCACGTTCATGGGTCTCGGGTGCTCTAGATAGGCATGACAGAGAGTCACTCGCGGGATTCCGGTGAGCCGGGGCTGGTGTCAGACTCGGCACCGGAAAGGCGCTTCGATGCTGCCGGGCCGGTCGTGGGTCGGGAATCCGGCGAGACAGCCGGTCTGGTGGTTGTCATCAACGCTGTGCTGGGGGGTTTGGGGAGTCTGTATCTGACCACCAAGTCGACTGTGATCACGATCACTTCAGCTGTACTTGTGGTCCTGCTGGTCGTTTTCGTCAAGCGTAGGGGCGGGCGGGCATTCCGCCCGGGCCGGAGGGGCGATCGGAGTGGATGGTGAGCTCGGTGGCTTCGGTGCCTTCTTTGCGGACCACTACCCCCGGGTGATCGCCATGCTGGTCGCTCACCGTGGCTTCACCGAGGTAATCGCGCAAGACGCAACGGCTGAAGCCATGACGAGACTCGTCGAGCACTGGGGCAAGGTGGAAGCGCCCCAAGCCTGGGTACGGACTGTTGCATTCCGAGTGGCCTGTCAGCTCGCTGGGCATCAACAGACAGGAATGCTCGCGAGCCAGCTCGTTGACCACAGGGCCGCTCACGACCTTGTAGCAGCCGAACTCGCTCTGGTTGCAGGCACCGTGATCGCGGCGTTGCCGCGACGGCAGCAGGAGGTCATGACGCTGACTCTGGTTGACATGAAGCCTTCGGAGATCGCTGACATCCTCGGTTGCACGCCGGCGCAGGCCAGAGCGAATCTCGCCCACGCGCGCCGGGCACTGAGGAACGCGATCCGGATGGACAAGGAGGCGTGATGATGAATCCGGCACACCGCGACGCGTCTGCGTCGACTGGTCAGGACGCCGCTTACGAACGCCTTGTCGCACGCCATTCGTCACCAGACGCACTGGTGGCTGCGCTGGAAAAGGTGATGGCCGAAGCTCGCCGGCGGGCGGCAGCGCAGGAAGAAGCTGCCCGAGGCCGTTCGATGGTCAGCGTTGTCGAACACGATGCTGCTGCCGCGGTCGCGGCCCAACTGGCTCACCGTTCGAGCCGTCAGGTCTCCTCCAACGGGAGCCGGCGAGTTGGGGAGGCAGCGAGCGCCGGCCCACACACCCTTCCCCGTGTGACGACGGCGGGAGAGGACGGTGCAGCTGTCATCCGTGCCGTGGCCCGTCCTTACGTCAAGACCGGCAGACGCGTCAGCTCTGGATACCAACTGGCCATTGAAGCACTCGTATTGACTACGGCTGATGCTCGGCAAGTAGGGGGGCTGCTGCCGGAGCATCAGCGGATCTGCCACCTGTGCCGTGACTTCAAATCGGTGGCGGAAGTCGCCGCCCTGCTTCACATGACCTTGGGCGTCGCACGCATTGTGGTGGCTGATCTGGCGGAAGCAGGATTGGTCGCCATCCATCAACCGGGAGGAAACGACGCCAGGGGAGGCGTACCTGACGCGCGCCTCATCGAGCAAGTGCTTGACGGGCTCCGTAAGCTGTAATCGCCCGGCCGCCGGCAATGACCGGCGGCTCCTGGGTCGTTTCTTGTTGGGGCGGGCGGCCGACGCGGCGGGGCTGATTCTTCAGTGGCCGGCTGGTGCCGACTCGTGTCCTGGACGACCCTCCCTGCCAACGGGCTTGATCGCTCGGCCACCCGCCAACATGCCGCCAGCTGCAGGTCGACGCTGCTGCTCAGAACGTCGCGGTCGGGTTGCTGCCAATCCCCACCTCATCAAGGCCACCGCCGAGGTAGAGCCGCGCAGGACGCCCTCAGGCGGTCAACGTCGTCGATGTGCTTGCGCGCACTGCGTCCTGAAGACCCCGTGGCCGGGCGGGCTTCAGAGCACAATGCTGGAAGGCTTGCTCGTGCTCGAGCCGGATGTCTCCAGCCCCGACTTCACTGAGTTCTGCGGTCTTCCTCGACGGGATCCGCTCAGAGCGGGCCGACGCGACGCCGCTGCAGGTGCCCTCGCTCACGACGTCGCAGGCGAACCTCATGTTCGGCGCGGCGACAACTGTCCCGCAGAACTGAACTACCGCTGGCACCCAACGAGCATCATGTCGGCAGGGCTGCCGCCCTCGTCGTGCAGGGCCTCCAGCGGCACTCGCCGAGCGGGGCGGGTGAGGTGACGGCCCGACCGCATGCGATCGACGACCGGCTGGAACAGTGTCGGCAGCTCGCGGCGGCGACGCGAGTGCACCGCGTAGCGCGGGCCCCCTCTCCCCAGCAACGGTTGGTGACCCAGCCCGGATCACGTACGAGCCGCCACTCACCTCTCGGTGGCGGGGCTCGAAAGGAGGACAGCGCCGGTGTTGGAGTGGTTACACAGAGCTGCCGTTGTGTGCTACTTGTGGGATCTTGCATCCAGCGGGGGCTGGGGGAGGGGGGATTGGGTGGCGGATACCGGTGTGCGTCGGGCGTCGCGCGCGCAGGACGCGGTGAGGTTGCTGTTCCTGTTGGATCGCTGCGGTGCACCGTGCGGCGGCGAGCAGGTGGGTGAGGAGCCGCAGGAGGCGGTTGCGGTGGTCCGGGGGCAGAAGCGGCTGCAGGCGTTGGATTTCTGGCTGCGTAATCCCGACTACCTGGCCGATGAGCTGCTCAACCAGGTCGAAGCAGGGAAGGTTGACGACACCGCGTGGTCGCTGGAGCGAGCTGACGCCCTTCTCCAGGGTGACGAGCCCGAGATCTCTCGCTATCCGATGGTGCGCTGGCGGTTCGGCGCGTGGGAGGCGCTGGACGACGCCTTGGGCCTTTTGTACGCGCACGGCTTGATCGACATCATGCCGGTGGGTGAGCCGCCAGCGAGGGTGGAGCGGTGGGACTACTACCTGCTGCCCGCTGGCCGGGAGACGGCGGCCGAGTTGCGGACCGCTGCCGCAGATCTGGCCTGGTACGACGAACGGGCTTCGGTGGTGCTGGCGGTGGCGGGGCAAAGCAGCGGCAGCCAACTGAAGGCTTTGCAGTACGCGCAGGCCGAGTATGAGCGCACGGTGTGGAAGGCGAGCATCAGCGGTATCACCGACCGCGTGCGTCAGAGACTCGCGCAAATCATGAATCACAGGGTGGGAGCCGGCGGATGAGCGACTTCGTCGAGACGGTAGCCCGCCGGGCTGGCGTCGACAGCGAGCAGGCAGGAGAGATCCTGGCACGGCACGGAGTGCGGGAGAGTGGTGTTCTGCCCCGCCCGCATCAGCTACTGATCAAACACCTGGGGTTCACCGGAGAGAAGAGCGGCAAGTCCACCGGCACAGTCAACTTCTCCTGGGACCTGGGGCCGGGCTTGTGGGGTGTGACGGCGGACAACCTGCGTGGCAAGAGCAGCATCCTGGAAATCATCTGGTGGTGCCTGCGCGGCACCGATGCTCTCCAGGCCGATGTGAGGAACTGGATCCACAATGTCTGCCTGGACGCCCAAGTCGATGGCGAGGCGTTCATGGTGCGCGTCGACAACACCGGTGACCAGTTCACCGGAACCCTGGCCGTAGGCGTCCAGCAACACGTCACGCCCTTCACCAGTGAGACGGAATTCGCCTCAGTAATGGGCTCCTTCATGATGGACCGGCTTGGGTTGGAGTTCCTGCGCGGCTGGCGCAAGGACACCTCCGCCAGCTCCCGCGCTGACATCGACAGCCGAGACGGCCAGGTCGTGACGACGTCCTGGCCGGCCTTCAGCCACGCGCTGCTGTGCCGCAACCGCGAGAGCGACGCGCTGCTGGGAGAGACGGCCGGCGGCGGCACGATGGTGAGCCTGCTGCAGATGTTCGTCGGCCTGCCATGGACGACGACCCGCCGCGATGCCAAAGCAGCCCTCGACCTCGTGCAGCAGGCTCTGCGCGGCCAGCGCCGGCGTGCCCAGCAGGACCTCAGCGCCCGTGGCTCGTCCCTGGAAGACCTGGAAGGTCAGCTTGCCCAGGCCCGCCAGAAAGCTACTCAAGCCGCTTCCTCTCTCAGGCTGGAGGACGCCGCCGAAGCCGTTGAGCATGCTGGCGCGCGCCTGGCCGAACTGACCGCCCAGCACACCGACGCAGTACAACAGATGCACCAGACCCGCCAGGCCGAGGAAGAGATCCACGAAACCCTCGTCCTGGACCAGGCCCGTCTGCGAGATCTACGGGAGACTGCGGTTGCCCAGCGCTTCTTCGGCGCGCTGAAACCAACCTGCTGCCCGCGCTGCTCCACCACCCTGGACCAACTGCCCCACGCCGATCTGGACGAGACACACTGCCGCATCTGCGGATCCGCTCCGGCGGAAGCACCTGCCGACCTGTCCGCGGCCGATGAACTGGCTGCCACCGTCGAAACCCTCAAAGAGGCCCACTCCCAGGCCAAGACCGCAGCCCAGCGGGCTGCCAAGGCTGCGACCGCCATCGAGGCAGCACTGGCGCACGCCCGCGCTGACCTGAGCGCAGCACAAGCAGCCATGCCCCGCGAGTCCGCACTGCGCGCGCACCTGGAAGTCGCCCGTCTCGAAGGCAAACTCTCTGAGCGGCAGGCGGCGGACCAGCGTGCCCGCCGGCCGGACGGGATGTCGGCAGAAGAGCAGGTGCTGGAGGCCGCCGCGAAGGAAGCCGACAAGCGTGCCAAGGGCACCTCGACCGCACTGTTGGGTGCCGTAAGTGAGGAGATCTGCCGTCTCGGGATCCGGCTCGGCATGAAGGAACTTCAAGCCATCAAACTGCTGGGCAACGGCAAACTCGAGGTCACCAAGGGCGGCAGCAAGACCACCTTCACGGCCGTCACCCCTGGTGAGCAGGTGCGCCTGCGCATCGCCACCCTGCTTGCGCTGCTGCGCGTCGGCAAGAAGACCGGCGTGGGCCGCCATCCCGGCCTGCTCCTGCTCGACTCCGCCGGCGCGCAAGAGACCATCGACGTCGACGTGGCGGAAGTCCTCAGCCAGCTCAAAGACATCTGCGAGGAAACTGCCGGTTTGCAAGTGATCACGGCTACGGCCAAACGCGACCTGGCCACCGCGGCTATTCCAGCCGACCGCCTGCGCGTCGCAGGACCGGGTGCCCCCGTGTGGTGACCAGCTCGTTAAGGTAAGCGACCGTCCATCGAAAAAGGCCACCGTCCGTGACCCCACTCGAGATGCTCCTCGCCCAGAACGGCGATCTGCCCACTCTCACCGATATCGGTGGTGAGAACGCCCTCTGGCAACAGGCCGACACCCTAGCCGCCTCCCCACTGTGGTTCCGCGCCGTCGAGATCCTTCTGGCCGAATGGGACACCCTTCACCATCCCGACCAAGCGGCCACCTTCGTCACGCAGGCCCTGACCACTACCACCAGCCCTGCGGCCGCCGACGACCTCCTAGACCAGCTCGTCGAACATCCCGGCTACCTTCAGCGTGCAAGCTCCCAGCTCAACACCCTCGCCCTCGAACGCAGCCGCCACCACAGCACCCCCCTGGAAGCCGAACTCGCAGGCATCTTCCTCGAAGCTGCCCTGCGCCTCGCTCTGCCCGGAACTACCAAGCGCTACGCACTGTTCGACCGCCTCGTCGACTCCGACGCCACCACGGCCTCCGCCGCGTATGCCCGCCGCGTCGTCCGCGCCCTGGGCACCGCCTACGAGTACTGGCGGGACATCGACCTGCTCACCGCATTGCAGCGGTTCTCCCACTCCGCCGCCCACGGCGACGCTGCCTACGAGCTCGCCATGTGTCATCTCGCCGACGCCGCCAACGCCCCTGACCGCTCCACGCTGCTGCAGGCATTCGCCACCGCCCGCGACCTTCTACAGCAAGCCATCGACGCCGACGAGGACCGACCCGACGCCACCGCCTTCCGCGCCGCTCTCGACGCCGTTCTCGCATTCGACACGGGCAACACCACCACCCTGGCCACTGCCACCGGCCAGCTGCGCCGCTCCCTCGCTGAGCACGCCCTGTGGCTGACCGGCACCCGCACACACTGGCGCGCTGGCCGCTACGACACCGAAGCCGCCTGGTACACCCTCAGCTGCAGCCTCGAACACGTCGACGCCCACCTGGACCAGCCCCTGACCGCCTGGCCGAACCAGACCATCCAGCACGTTCTCACCGTCTATACCGCGCACCGCAGCGTCCGTCTTCAGCCAGCCGAAGCCGACCAGGGCCTGCAAGTCCTGGTTGCCCCGCGCATCGAGAATGCCTTCGCTAGCCGCCAAGGCCTCCTGCTGCACCTACGGGGTCTGGTCACCGACGCCCCCGACGACTGGGACGCTCACGCCGCCCACCAACTTCTCCAAGCCATCGACAACCGACTGCAAGCCGACGCCTCCCAGGCGCAAGCAGGAGACCCGGGAAAAGCCGCAGCGGCGGCCTCCTACCCGGAGCTGGCCGCCGAACTCGGTAGCCAGCTCCTCGCCAGCCTGCCCACGCACATGCTCACCAGCCTCCAGGCCACCTACGCAGACTGGGAAGCCACTCTGGTCCGCAGGCTGCCGATCGCCCAGCAGTACATTTACAACGACATTCTTGCGGTCCTACGGGGCTGCCACGACTTCCACCACCCCACCGTCCGGGAGCATTTCACCCACTTGATCGTCCAGGCCATCCGCTTCCTGCACAGCAGGACCAATCGTGCCCGCGCACACCACACTCCGCGCTCCGCCTACCTCTTCGCCCCCGCGACCGGCGAGAGGCTTCCCCTGGAGGAAACAGTCCAGGAAGACCTCCACGACTATCTGGACGGCAACCTGGAGGAAGCCGACATCGAAGTCACCGACCGTAGTGGAGGCCGCGCCGACATCGAAGTCCGCTTCCCCGGCTTCACCAGCGTCATCGAATGCAAGCGCACAAAAGGTAGAACCACACGCAAGGGTCTACGGCGCTACCTCGGCCAAACAGTCGCCTACCAGGCCGGCGGCATCACCTTGGGCATGCTCGTCGTTCTCGACCTGACACCCAAATCAAGCTGGATCCCCAATATTCGTGACGACATGTGGGCAGACCACATCTCCTCACCAGTTCCAGGACAACGAGACCGGTGGGCTGTCGTCGTCCGCGTCCCCGGAAACAGAACCTCTCCGTATGACATGACCACGCCGGGCCCAGCTCAGTAGAATAGACGACCGATCCAGCTACACCCATCGCGTCCCGATCGCGGACAGTTGCTCCACTCGTTCCGGGACAGCGGCGCTGGTTCCCGATCCGCGCCCCCAGCCGAAGCTCCCGCCCTCCTGGTCCTCCTCGACGAAGATCCGTTCGACGTACTTTCCGACGTGCCCTTCGCGCTCGGAGAGCTGCCGAGTGTCGGCGTAATCGCCTATGTGACTCTGGCAAGGACTCTGTGCTAATGGGGTGTGCTGGCGTGCGCCGGTGACGCCTCGTCACGGGTAGCAGCATGGTCAACGAGTGTGATGACCTCGTGCAAATCGTGTCTCCGCACCTTGATGCGGTGCAGGTGAATCGAGTGTGGGTGGTGGTTAGTGTCGTCCGCATCGCAGCCCGCACACGCGAGTTGACGGTGGCGTGTACGGACTGTGCTCGCGGTTCGGCGTGGGTGCACAGCCGCTACGGCCGCATACTGGCCGATGTAGCTGGGGGTGGCCGACCGATGGTGATCGAGCTGCCCGTGCGGCGGTTGCCGCGGTGACTGCCCGGGCTGTGGTCGGCGGGCGTTCGCCGAGCAGGTTGAGGGGCAGACGACGCGCTACCAGCACCGCATCCCGCTGCTGCAGCACTGACCTGGCTCAGGAACTCCCAGAGCCGGTAACTAGTGCTAACGGCCCTCGTTGTCACCTTAGTTGGGTGTCAGTGTCTGCCTCTGCGTGTAGAGAGGGGCATGTTGCGGGAGGCGGGATGGCAGACAGGACGGCGTTCATGCAGGAACTGTGGTCGCAGGTGCTGGAAGTAACCAAAAGGCGGCGGCGGTTCACCTGGATTCTGCTGAGCCAGAACGTAAAAGTTCTCTCCTACGACGGTCTCACGCTGACACTGACCTGGGTGAATCAAGGCGCATTGGACAACTTCGTCAACTCAGGATCCCGCAGCGTGCTTGCGGGAGCGATCGAGGAGGTCCACCACCAGGTCACCATCGAATCGGTCGTCGAGAACGCACTACCTGCCCTCGGAAATTCCGCGCCCGATGGTTCGGCGACGCAACTGCACGTATCCGTCGCCGTCACGGCCCCTGCCCCGTCACCCCAGCCGCCTAAGCAAGCGACTCTCACCCTGCACCGTGTTCTGGGCCAGACGGCGTTTCTCATGCACGAGCAGGGCAACAATCAGGCCGCGGCCCTGCTCGCGGATGTGGGAAACGTGGAACTGGGCCCACAAAACCTGTCGGGGCACCCCCAAGACGCTGTCCTCATTGTGCCGGCCTACCTCGTCCCCCGTTTCACCGATGACGTCCTCGCAGCGATTCAGCCGGTGCTCGAGCACGTGGCGGGACGACACGGACTGAGAGTCAACGGAGTCTCCGCCGCGCCTGCGCTTCCCCAGATCGATGACGACTGGAGGCAGGTCCTGCAAACACGGCTGGCCACGGAAGCGGCCCCCAACCAGCCGTTCCAGCCCCGAACCGACGAAGCCGCCTTGGCTACTGGGCAAGAGGGCCCGGTTGCAGATCGGACGCCTGGGTGCACCCGGTACGGCAAGACCACTGGCCGTCAATGCCGACGCCTGGCTGCCGAATGGCCCCGCTACGACAGCTTGCCTCCTCCTGTAGCTGCTTGCTTCAGTCACCTCACCCCCGAGGAGTGGGCAGCCTGCCAACAGGCCCGTGCTCGGGCCGGGGAGGAACGCAACACCCGCTGGAAGGCAGAGCACGTTGCGCGCGAGTATCCCGAGGATGTGCCGAGACCTGCAGCGAATCCCAGTCCTGCGCCGCGGCCCTGCACTGGCGCATGCACTTCACGAGAACGTGCCTGGGGCCACGACTCGGACGGAGCCTCGGTGACATGCGCCTATTGCGGCGGGTGGGTGTGCGTGAGTTGCGGGCAGGCGAAGGTCGACGGAGCCTTCGAGTTCTGCACCGACTGCTCGAAGAACAATCTGTGGGACGACACCGAGTGCGACCGGCAGCATGAAGAAGAGGCCGACAGCGGACCGGACCCTCACACCCGGCTGACGGCCATGGTCAATGACCTGGTCAAGGCAACCGGCACCACGCACCGGCAGGTGAACGCACGCCTCAACCGCAGAGTCGGGGTGACCACCAGAGTCGGCGCAGACGAACAGGTCATCCGTCGTGCAGTCGGCGCGGCCCGCGTCTGGCTCGGCCAGCTCGGCCCTTCCGACTGACCAAGGCGGGCGGGACGGCCCTGCGTGCCATCACCAGGCGCTCCGACGGACCTTGCCGAGGCGCGATGGGCCGCCTCATCAGCACCGGCTGGTTCGAAGTCGTCCGCCCGACACGCACCCAGCCCCTGCACGCTCTTCACACCACCGTCCGGGGCCGCTCCGCTCTCCCTCACTGGTGACACCCCGTACCTGCGAACGCCCCCTCGCCCCGGCCGGGCCGTGAAGTGTGCCGGGCTGCAGCAGGAGGTGGCACCGAGTGAACACGCTGCGGGTGGACGTGCTGGCCTATGACATGCCCTGCCGGCAGTGCGCCCTGCCGTTGTGGTGGGTGTTCGCGCTGCTGCCCTCACACCGGCCGCGCGGGGACGAGTTCACGACGACAGACTTTCCCGAAGCCGTCGAGATGGCACGCCGTATCCTCGCCGATCCCTCGGGCGACACCGCAGACATGGCCGCGCAACTGCGCCCTCGCCCCGCCTGGCAGCAGGGCCGCGGCTTCAATCCCAACACCTGCGGCCGCTGCGGGCACCAGGCCGAGTGGCATGTACTCGACGACGTGATGCACGATGCCTTCCACGAGGGCTGCATCCGGGCAGCGGAAGGCCGCATTCCTATCGGGGAGTGGCGCGCGATCCGAGGGCGCGGCCAGGGCATCTTCTGGCCCTTCCTCTGACCGGCCACAGGGGTTGCGGGATGAGCCGTGGTCAAGCAGTGATCACCGTGTCGCCCGATGGGATGCTTCAGACGGGCAAGCCGATGCCAGTGAGGGGGCCAGGCTCGTTGTGGGCCACTGACACGCCGTACCCCGGCGGCGTGCGGCACCATGATGGAGCAGCGCATGCCCGGCACGTTCAAGCGGCTCAAGCAGGAAGCCCTCATCGACGGTGAGTGGGACGGCCTCCCTCTCGAGGGGACGCTGCGGCAGCTGAAAGCAGGGATCGGCGCATGTTGCAGCAGCCTGGCCGACGCCTTCTGGATCACCCTGGGAGCGGTCTCCGTCAAACTGCTGCGCGACGCGGCCGAACAGGTCCAGGCGCTGCGCGCCACCGTCGAGTTCGACTCCGGCGTCCGGATCATCACCCACGACCTCCTCGAACGTGAGGTCTCCTTCCTCGACACGGCCACCGGCGAAGTCGAAACCCTGCCCGTCGTCCCCGAAGGAGGCGAGCGCAGCGCCGGCTCCTACAGCGTCACTCTCATGGGCATCCCCGTGGTCGAAACCGCCCGCGGCAGCGTGACCCTCGACGCCGTCATGACCCTGCTCTACCTCCAGCAGGCCCACGCCGGCCACGCTGTCTACGGCGGAGCGAACGCCAACGACCTGGCCGTCACCATCGAGGTCTGCTTCAACCTGCTGGACGAGGAGGCAACCCGGCTCAAGGCCCACTCCACCGCCGCCGCCCGCCGGGCCTCGGCGAGGGCCACACAGCTGAAGAAGGCCCTCGAGCAGCGCGTCGCCGACGGACTGCCCACCGCCATCGAGTTCGACACCGACGAAGCCCGCCTGGCCAAGGCCCTCGACGCGGCCAACAGCGAAATCCTGCGTCTGAACACCGAACTCGACACCCACCAGGCCATCCTCGCCACCCGCAGCAGTGAGCAGGCCCAGGCCGCGCAGCGCGCCACCGATACAGGGCTGGATGCCGACCGTGCTCAGCAGGCCCTGACACCGCTGTACGAGGCCCGCGGACAGGCCCGCGCAGCGCTGGAGCGAGCCGAGGAGGACGCCCGGCCCCGCATTCGCTGCCCCGAGTGCAGCCAACTGCTGAAGAACGACACCAGCCCCGGGCCGGCCTGCCCGCTGTGCGGCCAGCCCGACTCCGCCCTGCCCGAACGGCTGGCCGCCAAGGCCCGCACAGCCGATGCGGCCCGGGCCGCACTGGCCGCCGTCGAGGATCAGCTCCAGACCGCCCAGACCCACGCGCAGCAGGCCGTCGACACGCGCCGCAAGCGCAGCGAAGCCGTGCACAAGGCCGCATCCCGCACCGATGCCTACCGCACAGCGGAGATCACGCCCCGGGAGCAGGCCAGGTCCAAGGCCGCTTCCGCCGCAGCCGAGCACAAGGCCGCCCTTGCCGCGGTACGCGACCGCCGCAAGGAGCTGATCCGCCTGAGTGAACTCGAACGCCTGGCCAACCATGCCGCCGAGGAGGCCGAACGAGCCCGTACGGCCTGGGCGAGCGCCGAAGGCGACGCCCAGCACGTCCGCCAGCAGACGGCGAAGGAACTGTCGGTGATCTACGCGGAGAAGGTCATCCCCATGGCGCCCGACAAGATCCGGCAGGCCACCATCGACCCCAAGACCTTCATGCCGAAGCTGAACGGCCGCACCGTCCGGCAGCTCGCCCGCTCAGCAGGCATGATCAATATCGCCAACAACGGGCTGCATCTGGCTCTGCTGGAGGCATCCCGGACTCTGCCCGGCCTGAGGCTGCCCAGCAGCCAGTGGCTCGATGGCTCCCTCGACGGCCTTGGTGCCGGCGACGAAGGAGCTCTCCTGGCCAGCAGGACGCTCGCCGTCATCACCGCTACTGCCGGAGCCGACTCCCAGCTTCTGCTCGCCACCGCCCACGACCTCCCGCCGGCCGCCGACGCCGTGATCACCGAACACGACAGTCACCACCCGGTGATCCCGCACGCCCGCACCACCGCCGACGACACTCCCTGACAGGTCGGCGATCCCATCGCAGAGACGCTGTCCCCTTGCGCCGCACGGCCGTTGGGGGCAGGGGAGGGGGGTGTCATGGGGATGTCCTTCTCGGTGAGGGAAGCAGAAGAGACGAGATGACGGACGGCGCCGAGTGCGCCGCCCGCGGCCTGCGGACGGGCCCGGCGGCCATGCCGGTGGCGGGCTCAGCCGGTCGGCCGGTCGCCGTCGCCGTCGAGGCCGGTCACTGCGGCATCGACGAACGCCTGCACCAGCTCTCTGACTTGAGATGCCGGCACGATCTGGTCCCAGGCCTGCTGCGCGGGGTGCTGCCAGCAGGAAAGCCGGAAACGGACCGAGCCGTCCGCCTCCATGGTGCCGAAGGCGCGGTCGGGTGGGCGCGGGCAGGCACCGTGCGGTGCGAAGACGAAAGTGCGCAGCACGATGTCTGGCTGATGGCGGGGCGGGACGGTCCGGTCCTGGAGACAGCCCTCGCACTGCAGGAGATGCCGCATTGCGCCGGGCCGGTCCAGGAAGCGGGCGCCGCCGCCTTCGTAGGCGTTGCAGTTGGCGCACACCGGTCCGCGGACCAGTCCGTGCTCGTGGCAGTGGTCCCAGTACAGGGCCGGCCGGGGAACGGGGCACAGCCGGCACAAGAAGCCCTCCGCCCGCGCATACACCGGCAGCGACGTGTACCGCCGGCCCCGCAGGTGGTCCCGGTAGGGCCGTGCGACATCGGTCGCGCACGCCGGGCACAGCGTGACGTAGCCGGCCGTGCTGGCAGTCCGCAACTGCCCGGCCTGCCCGACCGTCCGGCAGCGGCTGCAGGCACCCGACGTGGTGACGCACCGGGCGGCGAGGGCATCCGCCCGGTCCAGCAGGGCGGCGTAGCCGCGGGGAAGCGTCCAGGCGGTGCCGGACCAGGCCAGCAACGGCCAGGGCAGGGTGGCGGCGAGGGCCCGCCGGCCGAGGAACTGTTCGGCTTCGGCCCGGCTCGTTGCACACCCCAGGCCGTCGCCGTTGGGCCGGGCGCGGTCGCAGGGCTGTCGCCCCGTGCAGGTGCAGCCGTGTCGGCTCTGGTGCCGGTAGGCGGCGTCATCGAGCCAGCTGCGGATGCGGGAGCGCCACGAGGAGTGGTCGCCGCCCATGGGCAGCTCGGCGTCGACCGTGTCGTCGAGGCCGACGGGAAGGGAGACGAGGTGGGCGGCGGCCGCGCGGACTTCTCGTTCATCCAGGCGCCAGCGGTTGTTGTACTTGTAGCCGCGGACCGTGGTGTCCCCGACGATCACGTAGTCGCCGGCCTGGAACGTGTACCGGGACAGCCAGTCGGGCGCGATGGGGACGGGGCACTGTGCGGTGCACTCCAGCAGCAGCCGGCGTGCGTAGTCGATGCTGATCACGACATGGTCCGGGAGGGGACGGGCCGCCAGGACAGGGAAGGGCAGGGCCGAGGGCGGGGCAACGATGACATGAGGGGCACGTTCCTTGGGTGTGAGTGGCGGAAACTGACGTCGCCGGCTGGCACGGGCCGGTTCGGCGGGGGCGTGGCCGGACGGGGCAGGGAGCGGGGGCTGGGCCGGGCGAAAGGCGTCACGCGCACAGCACCGGTGCGCACGGAGTTTGACCGGCCACCGGTTCCCAGCCGCCAGTCATCGACAGGTCCTGGGCTTGGGCAAGGACGCCGGCGCGCCGGCGCCCGGCTAGCCTCCCGGCGCGGCCGCTGTAGTCGGGAGGCCGGGAGAGGGCCGGGGACAGCGACCACAGCCGGTCGGCGGCCGCCCCCTGGGCCGCGGCGCCGATCCACTGCCGCAGCGGATCGGTGTGCGCCGCCGTCGGGGGCCGGATCTGGGCCCGGGCGCGCAGCCAGTCCGCGAGCCAGGGCCGACCGATCCGGTGGCCGATCTCTTGAGCCAGTGCGTCTGCGGTGGCGCCCGGCAGAGAGCTGCGGGCGCGCAGGCGCTGCTGCCAGTGCGGGCCGGCCAGCACCCGCGCGACCGTGACCGTTTCCGGGTAGGCCAGCAGGGCATGCGGCTCGACGACGGCCGGGGCGCACCCCACGGCTGCGGCCGCCCGGCGAGCACGGTCCTTCCAGATCGTCTCGGCCTGCCACCCCTGCAACTGCCACGACCACACCACCGCCGCGGCGAAAGCCACCGCCTGCTCGGCGTCCGGATGCCGCCGCATCAGGGCGAGATGCTGTCGGTGAGCGGCGAGGATGTCGGGCAGCGTCTCCAGGCCGATACCGGCCGGTGCGCCGGAGTGCGCCAGCAGCCAGCGCCGGTGGCGCCGACAGATCTGCCCGGCCGGACCCGGGTACACCAGGACCGGTTGCCCCGGCCGCCGCAGCCGGCCCGTACAGGCGTGGCAGGCGCCCACCCACCTGTCGCGCGGCGCGTGCCAGCCGGCCCGCACGAGCGTGGCGTCCGCGAGCCGTGCGGGAATGTCGGCGAGGGAGGGCAGCAATGCGGCGAGCCGGGCCGGGGGAAGGCCGACGGCCCGGGCCAGGGCGCCCTGTGCGGGCCCGTTGAGGAACACCTCCAGACCGGCTGCCGGACTGCCCGTCACCTGTACGTGGTGCGGGCCGCGCAGCAGACCTCGCAGCAGATCCTGCGGGCCCAAGCCGTACGGGGCGGCGAGTCTTCGCAGCCAGGAGCCGGTCAGCTCGCCCGCCACGGGCACAGGGCGCACGGGCGTGACGGTGTCTTGCATAGGGGTCTCTCCTGAGGAGGAGGGGAAAAGGAGCGGAAATAAAGGCGAGACGCAGCCATGCTGCGAGCGCCTCGCCCCCAAAGAGCCAGGCAGGAGGATTCGGTTGGCCCGTCAGCCGCCAGGCTGCCGGCGTCGGGTGGCGCGTGCCGCGTTCGTGGCCTGCACGTCGAGCACCACCTGCGCCAGCTGCTTCTTCGTGATCGCGAAGCTCTCGTCCCACACGGAGCGGATCGCGGCCTCGCGGATCAGCAGGGAGAGGCTTGCCATCACCCCTCCGGTGAGCAGGTGGATGTAGTCGGCGTGCCGCACCAGCGTGCCGGGGCGGTGGCGGGTCAGGCGCAGGGCCGTCTCCATGGCCTCCAGCAGCGCGCGCCACAAGGCTTTCTGCTCGGCCGTGCCGTTGAGCAGCGGGGGAGTGCGCAGCATCTTGAAACGCGCCGAGAGCTGGGCGCCGCGGGGCCCGGTCAGAAGCGGTGACTTGTCCACATCCACCCCGGCGAGGACGAACGTGGCCGGTACCCGCTCGGCCAGCGTCTTGACCTGGTCGGAGGTGTCCGCTCCCGGGCGGGTGCGCGTGTTGAGCAGGTGCACGTCGTCGATGAACACCAGCCGGGTACGGCGCTCGCACAGCACGTGGCACACAGCGTCGGTGATGGCGGTCTCGGTCATCCGGTCGTGCACGGGGATGCACGCGAACCGGGCGAGTTCCTTGACCAGGCCCTTGGGCGTGCTGGACGGGGGGATCGCCGCGAACGCGACGGGCATGTATCCGTCGCGGCGGGCATGACGGCGTCGCTCGCTCAGCTCGAAGGACCGGCCCAGTTCCGTGAGCATGGTCGACTTTCCCGCGCCCGGCGGCCCGGAGATGAGCAGACCGCGGCGCGCTGTGCCCCGCTGCCGGTTGTTCACCAGCAGCGTCCACTTCAGCTGGGCCTGCGCCCGATCCAGGGAGGGCGTGCGCAGGGTGACGAACTCGGAGTGGTACCCCAGCAGTGTTCTGGGGGTCCAGGACGAATCCGTGACCGGTGGCGCGGTCACGCGCGGGCGGCCGACATCGGCCTGCCACAGCAGCCAGTCGGTGACGGCGTCCGGCGCACAGGCGTCGTCGAAGAAGTCGTCCGGGCCGACGGCGGTCACAGCAGCCACTGGTCCTGCTCCACATTGGTGTCGATGAGAATGCTGTCCGTACCGCTGGGCGCTGCTGGCGTCGCTTGCTCCAGGAAAAAGTTGTCGTCTTCGCCGATCACGGTCTCGTCCTCGGTGTCCGACTCGGTGAAGAGGCCGGCCAGCCCGAAAGACGGGGCGCAGACACCGAGTACGTCGAGACCGCCCGGGGGAGCCGGCACCGCTTTCGCCGCCTGCGACTTCGCCGCAACCCGCCGCTCTGGGGCGGTCAACTTGTCCTTGCGCGCGGCGCGTTTGAGGAAGTCATCCAGCGCCAGCGCCAGTTCCGCCTCGTGCTCCTCGCGGGATCCGGTGCGGGTCACGACCGTGCACAGGTGCTCCCACACGTGGTGGGTGAAGGGAAGCCCGACCGAGGTGGCATGGATCCACGGCACCTCGCGGAAACCGGAGGGCAGTCGGACCCAGATGCGGACCGGGTCGTAGGGGTTGTAGTGCACTTCCCACAGGCCGCCTTGCGCCGTGACACCGGAGTCCTGGCCGCGATGGTCGTTCAGGCAGGTGTCGTCGTAGGTGCGGTAATCGAACCGGATACCAGCGTCAGTGATCGCCTGCCAGCGCACTGGCAGCAGCTCCACGAAGTCGTCAGAGGTCAGCGGCACCGGCACATAGCCGGCCA
This sequence comes from Streptomyces olivaceus, assembly GCF_000721235.1. Lineage (GTDB taxonomy): Bacteria > Actinomycetota > Actinomycetes > Streptomycetales > Streptomycetaceae > Streptomyces > Streptomyces olivaceus. The sequence continues at coordinate 33,343 of NZ_JOFH01000037.1, read as the reverse complement.
CCGGCAGCAGCGCCGACCACATCTGATTCGGTGTGAGCGCCTTCTTCGGCATCAGAGGGTGCCGCAGCCCCTCGTGTGACCGGTGATGCCAGTGCACCAAGAACTCCTCGAACAGCGCCTGAATCTCGGCGACGGTGTGCAGGGGCTCCTGTTCGACCTTGGAACCGCGCTCGCTGACGTGGGAGCCGGTATGTCCCGGCAGCCACTGGCAGAACAAGGAGACGATCGAGCCGAAGCTGCGCTCCACTGGCGCCTTGGCCGGCCCGTTGGCGGGCGGGACGGGCTGCAGGGAGATTCCGAGGCTCTCGCAGGCCGCCCGGGTGGCGGGCGAGATGAAGATCTTGCCCTGATCGACCACCAGCGTCTCCGGCACGATCACCGGGCGGGCTGCCGCGTCCTTGAGCCGCTCATCCACCGCGACCAGCCGGTCGTGCGGCACCACCGAGGCTGCCATCGACAGGCACGCGGGCCAGCCCGGACGCATCACCATCGGTGTCATCATCTGCGCCAGCAGCACCGCGACATCGGTCAGTTTGGTGCCCGCAGGACGCAGCACCCCCCACAGGCTGCGGGTGGCGATGTCGAGAGCCACGGTCAGCTCCAGCCGTCCCACCACACCGTCGTCCAGCATCACCAGCACGTCCAGCGGCGTGCTGTCCAGCATCACCAGTTCACCGGGCCGCAAGGCCACCGTCGGCGTGAACGGCGGAGCTGGCCGCGCTGCGCGGGCCCGCCGCTGTGTGACCGTCCCCTCAAGCCCGAGGGACTCCTCCACCGAGCCCAGCAGCTTGTTGAACGAGGACTGGGCGGGAACTTCCACTGCCCCGGCACCGTGCCGCTCCTGAAGCCACCACTGCGTCTGCCTGCGCATCCGCTTCTTCCACCCCCGGGACCGGGAGCGCAGCGCCTCCTCGCGCAGCAGCGCACGCAGCGCCTCGACCACCCGCGGGTCGGCCCGGCCCAGCAGCGTCGCACCCCGGCGTTTGGGCACCAGCCCCCACACCCCGCCGGCACGGTAGCGGGCCCGCCACCGGCGCACCGTGGCCCGGCTGACGTGCGTCCAGCCCGCAGAGGTGAGTTCATCGGCCTTGGCCTGCTCACGCTCGGCCAGCGTCGTGGACGCAGGGTCATAGCGGGGATCGTGAGGAGTGCTGTCACCGGGCGCCGCACAGCCGGTTTCGACCTCGCGGACGTGGCGCTCGATGCTGAACGCCCGCCACCTCTGTTCCTCACTCACGGTCGACAGCAGACCCAGCTGAGGCACCCGCAGACGCGGCCCCCCGTCCGGCAGGCCGAAGGAGGGATCAGAAAGCAGCGCGGTGAGATCGAACACCGCCAGGTCGCCGGAGTCGTCCGCCTCCGCCAGCCAGATCCGCGGACCGTGGCAGGCGGCGCTCTCCAAGCCGGCCACCCGCCACATACGGTCCTTGTGCCGCACGACCGTGCCGATTTCGAGGCCGAGCCGGCTCATCGTCCAGCTCCCGTTTGTGCCGTCACGGCGACGGCCCGCTCGCTCAGCGCCTCGTGGAGGGAGGCGGACAGCAGCCCGGTCCACAGAGCGTGCAGCACGGCGGGCCAGACAGTCAGGGCTCCGCCCAGCAGCCTGACCCCTTCAATGAGAGGGCGTGGCAGGGAGAAACACTCCGCGACGGCCGGCAGCCAGGACCCCGCACACCGTGGATGCCGGTAGCCGGCCAGCCAGCGCACATTGGCCTCCACTACCTGCGGCGGCGGGCCGACCAGCCGGTAATGCCATCCGGCCGCGGCCGCGGCCGCCTCGACATGCATGGCCCGGCGCACCAGCCGGAGACCGGCCCCCGTGCGGCCCACGCAGTCCAGCAGCAGGCCGCTGCCGTCGGCCAGCCGCGCCATCAGATGCGGCGCATGAGCCACAAGACGGCCGCGCCGGCCCCGCCACAGCAACTCCACCGGCCGGCAGGCCAGCGCCACCACACGCGGGTCGTGATCCAGCAGCATGAGCTGGGTCCGCATGGCCCTGGACCCGTAGTGCACCAGGTGGCCGTTGGTGGCAGACCAGAACCATCCCGGCGCCACCCGGCGCCCTTTGAGGGCCGGGAACAGCCTGACGGGCAGGCAGTCCTCCAGACGGCACTGCCCGGCGGTCTCGAGCCAGGCACCTTCCTGCTCGACACCGGCCCGGTCCACAAACCGGGCCGCAACGTGAGCCGGATCGGCAAGACGGCGTGCGACGGGTGGCTCGGCCCCGGCAGCGGACGGCGGGGGCATGGCAACAGAACGGATCACGACAACTCCCTACGGAGGAACAAAAAGAGCGGACCGAAGGCCGAACACGGCATGCCACCCATGCCGACCGGGCGCACCGGAAAGGCCGCCACCCGCCGGGGCGGGCCGCGCGGGACGGACACCCCGTCGGGCAGCTTCGGAGAAGGGCAGGGCACCCGGACCGGGCGGACCAGTCGGCGCACAGCAAAGACAGTGCGCGGCGCGGTAGGCGGCACAGCGTGGCGCCTGCGGACCCCGTACCACCCTTCCGCACGGCGCCGCCGCACGGCGCCGCCGCACGGCGCAGGCGAGCCGAGGGCCCGGCGCGATCACCTACGGTGCCGGAAACACACTCAGGTCAGGCTGGCAGCGACTTCACCAGTTGGGTCAGATTGTCGATGAAAGCACGAAAGCGCTGGGGCTGCAGACGGTCCAGCTCGTCCAGCTTGCGGTTGGTCATGCCCATCAGATCGTCCGGCTCCTGCCCGGACGACTCCTGCGCCGCACCGGCCGGAACAACCAGCGCCGTGGCCATCGGCCCTGCCTGCGCATTCAGCGCGGGGGCAGGCCACACAACACCCTGCTGATCACGGTGGACGAGCAGGGCCCATTCCAGCCACTCCACCAGGTACCGGCCACGCCGTAGCTTGCCGGGCAGGTCCCCCAGAAGGCGCTTGCCGAGTTCCTCGGCCGGCAGACAACCAGCCAGCAACGCGGCACGCGCTACCGGAACCGACCAGTGCGGACGCAAGAACTGCTCCTGCAGCAGCAACCGCGCGTGGATCGGATCCTCCTGCCAGCGCTGCGCGATGGCCCAGCCCGCCTCGGTGACCGTGAACTTGCCGCGTCCCCCGTTGAACAGGCCGACCTCACAGCAGAATCGCAGGGTCTGGGTCGCGGTCTCGGCCGTCACCTTCTCCGAGCGCGCCAACTCCGCGCTCGCGACGGTGTGCCGCGACGCGCCGCTGCAGTAGCACGCCGCCAGGGCCAGGCCCCATTGGCGGCGTTGACTGGCGCGATCCGTTGGAGTCGTTCGCGTGCCCGAGGAGCCCGCAGGCACGGCCACCGCACCCGCAGGCTCTGCGGTGCCGGCATCAGGAGGGAGCGCACCCTCGGCGGCGGAGAACAGATTTTCCATGTCCGTGAGGCCTTTCAGAACTATTTCCACGTGCGGATGACACGCAGCGCACCGCCCTGCACGCGCTGGGTATAGTGGCGGGGCGCCGTGAGGCCTTCACAAGCGCACCGTGCACCGCCGGGACTCTCACATACCGGCGGTGTTTGGTTTTTTGCGCTCATGTGGCCGACAGGCTTCAGCCGCGCCCGGGTATGGTCCAGTCGCCGCTGAGCCGGTACACGCCGACGCGCGGGCGCACAAGCAGCCCTTGCTGCACCAGACGCGTCAATTCCGGACTGACGTTTTTGACGTTCACATCGGGCATCTCCTGCCGGACGTGCTCGACGATCTCCTTCGTCGCCGCTTCTTCCTGCGTCCGCAGCACCTCACGGACGGCTTGTCCCACGGCGGCCCGCGCACTGACCGGGCCTCCCGCTCCGGACGACCCAGCCGGGGCAGCATCTGTCTGCTGGCGCTCGATCTGCTCCCGCAACGCGGCGACCAACTCCTCGGCGCTGCGCGCCGAGCCGGCGCGCACGTCTTCCTCGGCCTGTGCTGCGGCCAACTCGCTCTCCAGCGCATGCCGACGGCGGCGAGCCACATCGAACGAGGCAGTCTTGCTGGTCGCCAGTGCGCTGGCCTGCAACAGCATGCGGCGCAGAGCGGGCAGTTGCACGGCCGGATCCCCCTCCCGAGATGAAGCGACTGCGATACGGGGCGAGTGTAGGGGCCTGACCGCCACCCCGGCAGCGGGCCAAGCGGCCGGGCACAGCCCATACTCAGACTCAGCTCAAGCCCGTCACCTGCATGAATCACGGACTCGGCAGGGATGACAGAGCCCAGAAAACCCACACCTTCGGGTGAGGCACGCCTGAAGTGCGCCTGAAGGAGCCCAGACATGCCAGCCCTTGTGGTCATGGCCTCACCCGCCGCTTCAGGGCAGGTCCGTCAGCCGTCACCTCACCGAGCGAGCAGGCCCGACGCCGTTACGGCGCGTTCTTCCGGGCCAGCCGGAATACCTCCTGCAGAAGCTGGAACACGCGATGGTCACCGTCCGGCCGGTCCGGATGCCACGTCGTGGCCGCGCTCTTGTAGAGCCGGGCGATGGGCGTCTCGTCGGCCTCCACCGCGCCCGCCAGTTCGCGCAGCAGGGGAACTGCCCGCTCCCAGGGCAGCGGCGTGGCCGCTGTGATCCGCTCCAGCTCAGCATGGAAGTACGCCACGGACCTGACCCGAACTCTCTGTCCTCGCACGTCTCTCCAGCGTTTCCCATCACGCCAGTTGGCCTGCTTGCAGGCATCCGAACAGAAGCGAGGAACCGGGCCCGGTTTCGGCAGCCGGTTCCACGCCAGACCGCACCAGGCACACTCACACCGCTGCACGGACACACCTTCACGTGCTCGGACTGAGCGCTCCTCACGAGCCATGTCACCACCCCTTCTCTTCCAACACCGTCAGCTCTACCGCCCGGAACGCGGGCTCGGCGGACGGGTTGCGACACGTAACACCAAGGAGGGAACCGGGCGCCCGCACATCACCCCTGGCCGACGCCCGCACAGGAGGGCATGAACCGTGCAGCACCGCCGCTCCACGCGTAACCCCACAGTGGCCAACGCCGCTGCACTCCCACACACGATGCCCCGCCCACCTCGCAGGACTGGCTGTGACTGGACAGCACGACACAGTCATGCAGGAAGCTGACTCGTAACACAAACGCAGACGAGGCGGCCTACCCGACCGGTGTGGCCGGCCCTCAGCTGAGCGGGACGGCCCCGGCTGCGTCAACTGGTAAGCGCCGCAGCCGCCTTTCCCCCGACGGTACCGTCGGCCCGAGTACGAACCGCCGCAGCTTCCGCACCCGCCGCCCGAGTGTCGTGCAAGCCTCAGGCAGACGTGACCTGACGGCACCGGACTGTGCCAACCCCATGCCATGCCACCGCTGCCCGAAGGCGCGGCGGCCAGGCACGCTCCGCGAGGCACACCGCGTCGAGGGGCACACCCAGCCGCCCGGAGCGCTCGTGCGAGGCATGCAGACATCCGCCACGACGTCACCCAGCATGCCGACCACACCGAAGATTGCTCCTACGGCTCCGCCCAGACCGGTGAATTCGAGGCCGCCTACTTCGCTCGCCAGGTGGACATCGTCGGCGGCGACGTCACGGCGGCCGTACACGACTGGCTGGTGGAAACAGGCCGGATCCGCCCGGGCGCCCACCTCCTGCACCTGGACCCTTGGCTGCTCGGGCGAGGACTCACCGACCTCGCCCGGCCGGTCGACGTGCAGCACACGGGCGGGACTGCTCCTCGGCGCAAGGCCGACGGGTGCGACGCTGGCGGCCGCCCGCTGGATCGCCGACGCCGCGACCACGTCCTCCGCGCTCCACACCTCCGACGGCATCCTGCGTGACCCGTGCGAGAGCGGCGACTGCGGCGCGGACGGCCCGTCCTTCAAGGGCGCCCACGTCCGTGGCCTCGCCACCCTCGACGCGGCCCTTCCCGACCACCCGTACTGCTCCTACCTGCGCACACAGGCCGACCGTGCGTATCAGGCGGACCGGACACTGCTCGACCAGTACGGGCTGCGCTGGTACGGCCCCGTCGACCGCACCGACGCGGCCCGCCAGCAGAGCGCCCTGGACCTCATGAACGCCGCGTCCTGACCGCCAGCCGGTCAGCCGATCAGCCGCAGCTTCGTGGGACACAGGCCGAGGCGGACCGTCTGGCCCCAGGTGAGTTCGAGGGCGTCGTTTTCCATGCCGTCTCCGAAGGCGACGAGGCGCTCGGACTCCACGGTCACCGTGAGCCGCGCGCCCGCCGCCAGTTCACCCGCGTTCAGGCGCGTTCCCGTGGCGGGGGACGGCCATGCCTCCCGGACGAACCAGGCGAGCCGCGCCTCCGTGGGGTGCGGCAGCCGCCACTCGGTGGACCGGTCCTGCCACACGGACCGGAGCCAGCCGCTCGCCCCCGTTCCCGTGCCGATCAGTACCCCCGACGAGGCCTGGGCCTCGACGGCACCCCTGTCGCCGTCGAGACCCAGGCGGTACCGGGCGGTGCGGTGACCGGCCGCTCCGACGTAGACCTCGTTGAGCGCCACCAGGCGTTGGCTGTCGTCGGTGACGGCCTCGACCATGGTCAGCTCGTCGCCGCCCGCGCAGGCAGAGAAGGCGGCGGGCAGCAGCCGGGCGACGTCCGCTGGCCGGTGCCGCACGAGAACACCCGGATTGCGGCCGGGGTCCGCGTCGACGCCGACCACCGGCCGGTCACCGACGTACTGGGCGACGTTGGCCACGAGCCCGTCCTGCCCGACCGCCACCACGACGTCCTCGGGACCGAACAGGAAACGGTCCAGGTCCGCCCGCTCCACCTGCGCGCGCCGCCAGCTCAGCGGCACCGCGGCCGACACGAGCGCGAGTGCCCGCTCCACCCGGTGATGCCGCTCGACGACCTCCTCGATGGACCGGCCCCGCGAGGACAGGAAGAACGCCGCCTGCCCGTGTGTGCCGTGCCGGGCGACCAACTCCCCGTACTCCGTTGCGCGATGGACGAGGACGGCCCGGGGCGCCAGGCTCACGCCGCCGGCTCCTGGCCCGCTCCGAGCCGTGCGAGCAGCCCGGTCAGCACGTCGGGGGAGACGGTGACGCTGTCGATGCGCGGCAGGTTCTCGGCGAGGCGGGTGCCGGTCAGGGCGCGCAGGACCGCCACGTCCACGTCGCCGTGCACCCGCAGCCAGGCCGCCTGAGCCTGGGCGCGCGCCTCGCCGACCGCACGGGCGCCCTCGGCCTCCGCCTGCGCGAGGCGCACCGCCTGCTCGGCCTCGGCGCCGACCCGGACCGCGTCGGCCGCCGCCTTCTCCTGCGCCTCCCGCAGGCTGTTGGCGCCGCGCTGCTCGACCAACTGCTCCTCACGCCGCGCGAGCTCGATCTGACTGGCCAACTCGTTCTCAGCGATGGCGCGTTCACGCTCCACGGCGACCGCGCGCCGCTCGTACGTGGCCCGGTCCGCCTCCTGTTGGATCAACTCCCGGGCGGGTGTGCGCAGGGCGCGCTCCACTTCCGGCTCGGGCCGCACCGCCATCACGCGGACGGCGACGACCTCGATCCCCGTGGCGGGCAGCCGCGGCTCCTCGCGCAGTCCCTGGAGCACCCGCTCGCGCACCGCGGGCACGCCCTCGGCGAGAGCCGCAGCAAGAGGTGTGCGGGCCAGTACTTCGAGAGCGTGCTGCTGAGCGCTCTCGGTCAACAGCGTGGCCAGCTGCTCCAGCGGGGCGCCGCGCCACACCCCCGTGTCGGGATCGACGGAGAAGTCGAGCCGCTCGGCCGCGACGGCGGGGTCGGCGATGCGGTAGGTGACCGTCGCCTGCACGGCCACGTCCTGGAAGTCGACGGTCCGGGCGTGGAACGTCATCGCCAGCTCCCGGTCGTCGACCGGCACTTCGGACAGCGCGGCGGCCAGTGGCCGGAACCAGAAGCTCAGCCCGGCACCGTCGTGTGCGAGTTGCCCCGAACGGTGGTGCCGCACGTGGGCCGTGGGCGCCGCCCGCAGATGACGCCAGCCGAAACGCCTGGTGATGTCGGCCATGAGAGCCTCCCCTCTTCTTTAGAGTCAATATGACTCTAAAGAAGAGGGGAGGATAGCGTCAAGAGGACGAGAAGGGGTCCGTGCTCGGCCAGAAGCGAAAGTCTCTCGCCGGTCGGCGGAGGAGCCTGGACCTCGTGACGGCGTCCGCCCGCGGCGTGGCTGCGCACGCCGATCCTCAGTGATCTGCTGGCCAGGCTTACCTGGCGGTCCTGCCGCGGCGCCAGGCTCGCCATCTGAGGTATGTGGTGGATAGCCGTCTCAAGAACTTGATCATTTTCAGGGCTTCTACCGTCTGGCCTTGGGTCGGCAGCAGAGCGGCAGAGGCCGAAGGTGCCGGACCGTAGACAGGGCAGCACCTTGCCCTCGACGGAAGTCGCCACCGCCCCGAACATTGGGACGCTATGACCGCCGTCGAGTAGCTGGCAACGGGCAAGGAACGGTCGGTTCACGATAAGGATGGCGCTGACGCGCAGAACGGTACTCGGACTTGTTCCGGTGTCTGCCCCGCCAGGCGTCAGCCGTGAGCGGGCGAAACCGGGTGCGCTGGGCGCATACGGTCGAGCTCGTCGTAGACCCGGGCACGCAGCTGCCCTCGCGGCACCGTCGGCTCCAGCCGACCATAGCGCGACTCGTGCCGGGCCAGGTGCGTGCGGATGTGCTGGTAGAGGTCGGGGTGGCCGCGGACGAGTTCGTCATAGGCATGGTCCCCGGCCTTCTCCGCCCTCCGGGCCTCGCCCCAGCGATGCAAACTGTTCGATGAGAACACCGCATTCCCAACTGCTTTGACGGCTGCGACTTGACTGCTTGGGGTCGTGAGGTGTCTATGCGGTCACAGCACTAGATCCAGTGTCTCGTGTGTCCAGCATCAGGGGTCAAGGCCCGGGGTGGGGGGGGGCGAAGAGCCTGGGCCTGATCGTCGTAGAGGGCTCTCTTCTGTGACGGACAGGCCACTCTGGCTACCACACGGCGAGCCTGCAGGCTTCCTTGGCCCTGCTTTTCGCGCGGTCGTAGCCACCTGACGGCATGTTTGCCCCACGTCACGCGCGCCGTGTCCCTTGCCGCAAGCGAAAGCCGCTCGGGACCCGACACCGGCCCGCGCCCACACGACTGGCCGCACGCCCTTGCGACGTTGCCGGGAGGACCTGCGCAGGAGCCGGACTGCCAAGCGAACTACCCGTGCGATGAGCGGTATGGACGTCCGAACTGGCTGGGCCTAACCTGATTTGACCAAGCCTGGCGAGGGTGTGGGGGATCTGCATGGATATCGATGGCCGCATCGACTCCTTCGTCCAGAACGGCCCGTCCAGAGCTGTTGTGCTGCGCTCCATGCGCGGAAGGGACCTGTGCGCTCAGCGCAACGCCGATCGCACCTTCCCTGCCGCCAGCCTGATGAAGGTGCCCTTGTTCATCGCATTGCTGGAGCAGCATGACGCCACCCAGGTCGTTACGCGGTCAGACCTCAGCCGTACTGCATACCCGTCCCTGTTTGAGGTATTCGATGAACGGCACGAGTTCACCCTGGCGGAGCTCGGCGGTTTGATGCTCGCCACCAGTGACAACCCCGTCGCCGTTTACCTGACCGACCTCGTCGGCATGGAAGCCGTGACCGCCACTGCTGCGCGGGCCGGCGCGCATCACACACACATGCGCGTGGGATTCACCGACAACGACCTGGGCCCGACGGCAAGAAACAGCATCACGACAGCGAACGACATGGCACTGATCTTGCAGTATGCCGCCGCAGATCCGAAGCTGCAGCCCGTGATCAAAGCCCTACGGAACAGCATGCGCAATTTTCGCCTGCCACTGCGCCTCCCGGACGACCTCCATGTCGCACACAAGACGGGCAGCCTGCGCGGCCTCGCCCACGACGCAGGCATTCTCTACGGCCGCGACCACGACCTCATCGCTGTCTTCCTCAGCGAGGATCAGCCGGACACTGCGACAGTCGGAATTGAGATCGGCGACTGCATCGCAGACGTGTGGCGGGTCCTCGGGGAACCTGTGTAGTCGGACTCACCCATGGCCGACCAGCGCTACCTCATCGCAGAAGTTCGGCGCACGGTGCGCATCTACAACCTCCTGGTGCTACTGGTCGGAGCGGTGGCCCTGGTCCTCTCGGTGAACCGCGCTCACGACGACGTTATCGTCAAATCATTCGAGATCGTTGGCACGACGCTGGTCTCGGCCGCGATGGTTAGCTTCATCTTTGGCCAGATCACCATCCGCGACACAACGCTGCAGGTGAACCAGGCCATTGACCACGCTCTACGCGAAGTCCTCGAACCGATCCGTGAAAACCTCTTCACCGGCGCACTGACCCGCTACCGATGGGACTGCCACCTGGACGGCCTCGGAGCCGACGGGTATGCCGTGCAAGCAATGAGGGTCTCCTACCAAGTACCGGAAATTCCCAGGGAACTAAGATTCATCTGTGTGTCCTCTCTGACCGACGAGCCGTTCAGTGTCCTGGCCAACGACAACAGGTATGTGTTTCGCTGGCAGATAGACGACGGGCTTGAGATGATGGACCGCGAAAGCTTCCGCGTCGATCACGTACGGGTCGACGGCCAGCAACTGGAACCAGCGTCACCGCACCAGTCCACGCTGAGAGGATCCTCGGCCGTCGAATTCAGGTTCCCCCTGTCAGAGCTGCACCGGCACAGCGGATTCCACTCTGTGGAGTTTTGCGTTGTCGCTCGCAAGTACTTGGGAACGGACCGAGAGATCAGGGTCCAGGCTCACCTCTTCAGACCCGTCCTGGACGCCGAATATCGGCTGACCGTTGGAGAATCAATCGGAGCTCAGATTCTCAACACGCAGGTCTCCGGACTGAGCCGCCTCGGTACGGGCGGGCTGACCCAACACGGCCGCACTCACCCGGCGTTCGGCCAGGCGGCCGCCCATGCGATCTTCACCACCCCGCTACAGACAGGCAGTAGCGTCGTGTTCACCATCGACCGCGGCAATCCGCGCCGGACAGGCCTCGGTGCCGGAGCGCCCTGACGATGATCGTGGTCTCGGACACCACAAAAACCGCAGTCATAGCACCCGGCAACAAGGACGCCGACCCGATTCCGGTATGCGGGCCACCGGAGCCTCGTGGCGCACCAGACGACGCCGCCGACGCCCTGGCGTCGTCGCGGCCCTCGATGACACCCGGTGCGACGCACGGCAGGCGTCCCGGCACGAAAACATGGCCGACGAGGCGCTGCGCGAGCTCGGCACGCTGGAGCAGACCGAGCCTCATACCGGGGACGAAGCCGTCCGGGACGAACTCACCCGGCGAGCCGGCGGGTACGTCCAGGCCGACGTCGACGGCTGGCTCGCCCACCCCTCTCGCCGCGAACCTCGGGCACTACCGTGACCCGGCCGCCTGCAAAGAAGCCGCCGTCCGCAACCGCGTCAAACGCTGACAGCCCGGCCCCGGCCATGCGTGGCCATGGGAACGACTCGACCGAACCACCTCGTGGTCATGCCGGGCCAGCGCCGAACGCGATTCCCGCGAGCGTGTGCTGGAGCCGGCGGCAGGCTCGGGCAAGGCGTGCGGGGGTATCGGCTGGGGCGTCGGGCTCGGCATGGGTGCGGAGAACGGTCAGGTGGTGGCCGTTGCGGGTGAGGTCGGCGCGGGCGGTGAGCTGGTCGTCGGTGAGCAGGGGACAGACGTAGTAGCCGTACGTGCGGTGTTCGGCGGGTTTGTAGGCCTCGAAGACGTGGGTGAAGCCGAAGAGGCGCCGTGTGCGGGGCCGGTTCCAGACCAGGTTGTCGAAGGGGCCGAGGAGCTGGGCCTGTTCGGGGGAGGTGGGGGGTGGGTTGAGGGCGTCGGGGTGGGTCCAGGTGTTGGGCGGCCAGTGGGGGATGGTGGTGGGCAGGAGCGGGGTGTGGGGCAGGAGTCGGGTGGCGTGGCGGGTGGGGATGCGGAGGTAGTCGGCGAGGTCGCTGGTGGTGGCGGTGCCCAGGGCGCGTCCGGCGTGGGTGAGGAGTGTGGTCAGGCAGGCGTCGTCGGTGAGGGTGTCGGTGTGGAGGTGGTCGGGGAGGTGGCGTTCGGGCAGGTCGAACAGGCGCTGCCAGCTGGCAGTGCGGTGCACGCAGATGAGGTCGCCGGCCCACAGCATGAACTCCACGGCCCGTTTGGCGGGCCCCCAGGACCAGCCGGCCGACGCCTGAGCACCGGGCGGGCGCAGGCCGGCGTGCGTCAGGGGGCCGTGTTCGCGGAGCAGGGCGAGGATGCGGCAGCGTTCGGCGGGCGGCGGGTATTCGGGACGGCGGCGGGCGGCGCGCCGGCGGAACGCCCACAGGGGCCAGTCGTCGAGGGGGACCAGGGCGTGGGCGTGGGCCGGGTATTCGAAGGTGAGGGGACGCTGCTGGTGGTGCAGGAGGGTGTCGGCCTGGCTGGTGGTGAGGTGGGGGAGGCGGGCGGTGAGGGTGAGCTGGTGGGCCCGGGCCAGGGCGGTGATGGAGTCCAGCTGGACGATCCGCAGCCGTTGCAGGACGTCGTCCAGGCTGAGGGCGGTGGGGTCGAGGAGTGTGGCGGCGACGGCGATACGCCGTGCCTCGTGCGGGGTGAGGCGGAGCGGTGGGGTCATGGGCCGGCGGGTACCTCGCTGCCGGGGCCGGGCTGTGCGGCGGGCTCGGGGGCTGCCGCGGGCTGTGGGGGAGGGGTGAGGAGGAGGGCGGTCAGCAGGCCGCCGGCCGCGCAGGCGGAGAGGACGGCGAGAGCGGTGTGGAAGTGCTGGCCGGCGGTGAGGGCGCCGATGGCGATGGCGGTGATGCCGTTGGAGATGTCGGTGCTGGCCCCGACCCAGGTGTTGGCCTCCACGCGTACGTCGTCGGTGGCGGTGGCGTCCAGGAGGAGGAACGCGGTGATGAACAGGGGGGTGACGAACAGTCCGGACAGCAGGAGCAGGACGGCCAGGACGAGGGGCTGGTGGGCCAGGAGCAGGAAGCAGCCGGGCAGGGCGAAGCCCGCGGTCAGCAGCCGGTACAGAGTCCACGGCGGAATGCGGCGGGTGGGCAGTACGGCGTAGAGGAGGCCTCCGATGACGCCGCCGGCCGAGATCGCGGCGAGCAGGGGCCCGATCTGCGCGGTGGCGTGCTGGGCCTGGCTGTAGGCGGGCACGTAGATGCCGGTTCCGCCGAACAGGCAGCCCATGACGAGCAGCGGCCCCATGATCATCAGGATGCGGGGCTGGGCCAGGGGCCCGAGCCACCGGTGCGCACGCCCCGCCGCCCGCCCGCGCGCGGGGGCCGCAGGGGGGAGGGCGGGGCTCAGGCCCCAGTGCCGGGCCGCAGCGAGGTACAGGGCCATGGTGAGCAGGTAGCAGGCGGCGGCGGTCTGGTAGGCGGCGATGGCGCCCAGGAGGGTCACGGCGGTGCCCGCGGCCAGGGGAGCGGCGACGAAGCCGGCTTCCTCCAGGAGGCTGTCGGCGGTGTGCACCGTTTTGAGGTGCTGCGGGTCGACGAGCCGGCGCCAGGCCGAGCGCAGGGCCGCGTTGAGGGGAGGCCCGCTGATGCTGGCGGTGATGACCAGGAACAGGGTGGTCCACCACGGCCACCGGGCGGTGACGCTGACGGCCGCCAGTGCCGTCAGCGTCATGGCCACGGCGGCCATGACGGGCAGGGCGTGCCGGTGCCCGTAGCGGTCCAGGAGCCGGCCCCGCAGCGGGACCAGGAAGGCCAGCACGAGGGTGTGGCCGCCGCCGACGAGTGCGGCACGGGCGTAGCCGTAGCGGTCGGCGAGCGCGAGCAGCAGCGTGATCGGCAGGGTGGCGGCGACGGTGCGGGCTGTGAACGCCAGCCCCAGCAACGGCCCGGCGGGCGGCCGCAGGACAAGCGTGAGCGAGCCGTCGGAAGGTCGGCGGCGGGCGGCGCTCATGACGCCGGGCAGGGGATGTCGGAGGCGGTGGCGCGCACGGTGTCGGGGTGCAGCAGCAGGAGCCGGGCGACCGGCTGCCCCCGGCGCACCGTGAGGGGCCGGGTGGGGCGCACGGCGATGCTGATGCCTCCGCCGCCGGTCATGGCGTTGACGGTTTTCGCCCGCAGGACACCGACCGGAACCTCCAGCCCGTGAAGGGGAGGGTCCAGCGGCAGCACCAGCACGAAGTACGGTTCGGCGACCGTCACGGCCACGCCGAGGCGCCACTCAGCGCTGCCCTGCCCGTTGGGCAGGAACATCCCCTCCCACTCACCCGCTCCGTTGCGGAAGTCGTACAGCCGCATCCACTGTCCGCCGGCCACCGAGATCCAGTCGGTTCCGCGGCGCCACATCTGACCGCCCCCGGCCCGCAGGCTCACGGCCCGGGCCTCCTCCCCGTCCGGGATCCCGACATCGGTGTCCTTGATCGGAGTCATCGTGCAGGACACCGGCGAGCGCACCGTCCAGCCCAGCGTGTGCCCCATGACCCACGGCGGACAGTCCTGCGGCAGACGGGTCACGCGCACATGCCGAAACTGGGCCGCATACAAGTCGCGTTCGGCCCGGGCCGCCGCCCGGTCGACGCACGGCTTGTCGGGCAGCAGCGACCACGGATACAGCGCGGTGAACTCGATATCAGCCAAAACAGCAGCAGACTTCCTGTGCGGCGAACAGAGACGGTGACAACCGCTCGTCCCGCGCGGCAACCGTGCGCGGGAACGAGCGGTCCCAGGGGCGTGGAGGGGTCAGGCGCGGAGACGGTCCGCACGCTGCGCGCGGGCCTCTGCCGGCAGCGTGTCGAGGTCGAACATCGTCACTGAGCACGGCCCGTAGCCGACGACGACGGGCTCGCAGGCGAAGACGTCCTCGTCGCGGTCCAGCGGCGCGGAGGACAGATCGATCACCGTGAGGGTGTTGGGCTCGTAGTCCAGCTCCGGCGCCAGCCCCAGCACCGTGGCCCTCGAAAAGTTGGTGACGTAGGCGGTCTCGTCACGGGCGTCGACGACCAGACCGCGCGGGCCGGCACCCACCGGAATGTGCCGCGTGACCTGAAGCGTCTCCACGTCGATGACGTAGACCCGGCTGACGGTCTCCACCGTCAGCAGTGCATGCCGCCCGTCCGGGCTGAACTGGATAGCCCTCCCGCCGATGAACCCGATGTCGACGTTGGTGACCGCGTCGGTGGCGGTGTCGATCACCGTCACGTACGGTGCCTGCGTGTTGGCGACGAACACGCGCTGGCCCGACGGGTCGATGGCCAGGCTGTAGGGGTGCGCGTACCGGTCCACCGGGATCTGCGCGACCTCCGCCACCCCTGCCGCGTCCCCGTCGTCGACCAGCGCGGACAGGTCGAGCTTGCTGACGTGCCCGGCGCCCCACACGCACACGTACGCGGTGCGGCCGTCCGTGGTGATCCCCATGTGCCGCGGGTCCCGGCCCACCGGCACCTGCCGCAGCTCGACGTTCAGCTCCAGGTCCACGATGCTCACGGTGTCGCTGCCCGAGTTCGACACCAGCAGGTAGCGATCCCCGGGCAGCAGACCCTGACCGCGCGGCCCGTGCCCGACCTCGATCCGCCGCACCTCCTCCAACGCCACCGCGTCGATCTCCGACACCGTGTTCTGCGAGGTGTTGCACACGAACCCCCGCCCGTCCGCGGTGAACTTGACGCCACCCCGCGGGGCGTTGCCGACACGGATCTGCTCGATCCGCCGGTGCTCGCCCGGCCCTGTCTTCGCCACCACCGAGATCGTCCCGTCGTCGGTGTCGGTCGTGAAGAACTGCACGTTACGCGCCATCACTGGCTCCCTTTTCTTCGACTTTTTCCGTACTCGCTGTCCTCTTGCTTCCAGCTTTAGAGAATGGTCAGCCGGAACGTGCCATGTAGTTCAGGTTCCAGGAAAGAGAAATACGCACTCCCTCATCCTGGAATGTGGGTACCGCGTGCCGCAGCCACCCCGGAATCAGCACCAGATCGCCCGGCGCACACACCAGACGGACCCGCTGCTCCTCCCCGGCCAGGGAAATACCCGCATCGAAGTAGTCCACAAAATGCCGCGGATCCAGCAGATCAAGCTCACAGGGCCCCGGAGCGGCCACATAGTAGATCGCCGACCACGCCGTATTGGGATGGAAGTGCGGCTCATGCCGGTCACCGCTGCGATACACGCTCGCCCAGCTGCGGCGAGCCACTACACCCACCACTGGCGCCCGCCCGCCCTCGCCCTCGCGTTCCCGTGACCGCAGATACGCCTCGGCGAGCGACACCCCAACCAGCTTCTCGACCAGCTGGCCGGCCATCCGCCCCACCCACCGGGTCAGCTCCTCCAGCCCCGGATCACCCCACGACGCCAGATCACCCGCCGACTCCGTCTTGTACCCGAAGTCCTTCCTCCCGCCCCCCACCCGGGACAGGACCAACTCCTCCAGCCGTGCATTGAGCTCACCGGCTTTCGGATAAGAAAGACGCGCCACAGGAGTAGGGAAAGCCTGAAGCAGATGCGTCCCTGCGGACGTGCCTGAGGAATCAGGCGCAGAAGTATCTGAAGAGCCCAGCATGAACCATCCCGGAATGTGCCGAAAAAATCACTCGGGCAGTGAAATCAGTCTCCGGTCCGACGGCGACTGTGTGCAAGGGGCACCTTCCGCAGCACGGGGAGGCGCACAAAGGGCGCACTCTGAAAAAACCGTTCTTCTCGCTCCTGGGCGTCACACACGGCAACCAAATCGCTCCCGTGTTCGCCCGCATGTCCAGCCCGCCACCCACCGGTCCGCCTCGTACGCCTCACGTGCCTCAGAGCCCCACGCCACCCCACAATGAGCGAAAACGGCGCAACAGGCGGCGTACTCGATATACCTTGCCGAGAGTCGGCGTCCCCCTTGCACCACCAGCCACCTCACCCTGCCCAGACACTCACGCCCGCACCCCATGCACCCACCCGGTACACGTCCCGCACGCCGCCATTCAAAGCAAGGACTCCTCCGCCCATGCCCACCTCCTCCGACACCAACCAGGTCCTCCACGGGGGCCTGCACCATGTCGAAATCTGGGTCCCCGACCTCCAACGAGCCATCGAAGACTGGGCCTGGCTCCTCGAGTCCCTCGACTACACCCTCTACCAGACCTGGGACAACGGCAGAAGCTGGCGTCACCACACCACCTACCTCGTCTTCGAACAGTCACCCGACCTCGTCCACCACCGCCATGACCGCTGCGCACCCGGGCTGAACCATCTCGCTTTCCACGTCGCCACCCGCGCCGACGTAGACACCCTCACCGACAAGGCGATCGCCGACGCTGGCTGGAGCCTGCTGTTCCCCGAACGCCACCCTCACGCCGGCGGTACCCAGCAGTACGCCGCCTACATCGAGAACCGCGACGGCTTCGAGGTCGAGCTCGTCGCCGTAGCGCCGTGAGGGACCGGCCCAGCATGGGAGGGATGACAGCTGCCGGAGGAAGCGGATACGGTGTCTTTGACGCGCCCCTGCTTCAGCGACCATGGTCGCCGCTCAGGAAGACAGGAAAGCCATGAGTGACCTCCCCGCCGAGGAGGTTCTCCCCCTGCTGCTGCACAGTGTCCCCGAATCCGCGGCGTTCTTCGCGGAGAAGTACCAGATGCCCGCAGACTCAGCCGCCGTGGCCCGCGACGCTTTCCTGGATCTGTACGAGGTACTGGCCGAGTGCTTCACGGCACCCGTCCTCATGCCGCAGTTGGAGAGACCCATCCCGGACCCGGAACTGCTCGGACGGTGCTGGGACTTCGTGGAACGTATCGTGGACCATCCCTCACAGCACGTCAGAGGTGCCGTGTACTTTGAGGTTCTCGAACAACTGCTGCATGAAGGATGCCTCGTGGAAGCCGCTTGGCCGCACATGAAGGACCGGGCCCAGGCCCGCACCGTGAAGATGCTGGATTCCTACGGGGTCGTCCTGCCCGGCCTCAACCGACGATAGCGCTGGCAGGGCTTCGTAGTTGCCTCGAAACAGCCCTCACACTGAACTACGGAACCACTCGGGCGACCATCTCCTAAACCGCGAACGTCCGGTTGCGAACGTCTGCCGATAGGCATCGCCGCACGTGTGTTCGCGGGCGGCCTGTGCGGCCGTCTATGGGCCTTGCCCCCGAGGGGCGACCGAGGTATCCCAGAGGAGCGGCCGCAAAGGCGATGGCGACCGTCACCGCCTCGGGGAAGAAGCCGGCGTCCGCGAGCGACATAGCCGACACGAACTCGGACGGAACCCCAGGCGGTCGGGGACTGGTGCCGCTCCAGCCGCTGCGATACGGAAGCACAAAGCCCGTTACGATGCCGGTGCCTCGAGTGATGCAGCCCTGGCGGACCCGCTTGCCTCAGCGGGCCAGTGGCTCCTGTCGCGGTAGCGAGCAATCCGCAGGGAGCGAAGAGCGGACGTCATCGAAGGCCGTCGCTCGCCCGGCCAGGTCTCATCGTGCCAGTCTGTTGCAGGCGGCGATACGCGAAAGACAGAGACCCGGCCGGGGGGAACGCAAAGCCTGGGTCTCTACTTACCCTTCCCGGCTGCGGTGGCTTCGAACGCTGCCACGGGTGCAGGCTCACCGCTCGCGGTGTAGTAGACCGAGGAGCCCTGCTTGGTGCGCTGTGCCTGCTGCTTGGCAACAAGGCCTTCGAGCGTGTTGCGCACCACGGTGGTCTGGACAGCGCGTTCGGGGTGAGCTTGGTTCAGCGCGGCATGGACTTCTGCGGCGGATCGCGGTTCGCTCTGCGCGGCAAGATACCGGCGGACGAGTTCGACGAGCGTGGGCGCGTTGCTCTTCGCCGAGGTTGCCTCGGCCGAAGTCTTGATGGCACGTGCCTTCTTGGTGGCGGGCCTCTTGGTCGCTGTGCGACCCCGGGAGGCTGCCGTGGTCTTTTCGGCTCGTGAGCCCCTGTCACCGGTAGGCTCAGCGGCCACCTTCTTGCGGGGTGAGGGCACTTCAGTGTCCGCACCGGCAGCCCCGGGCCCAGCGCCGGCCAGTGCCTGCTGGATGTTGACCAGCACACTGTGGTCATGTTGCAGGGCGGTGAGCTTCTCCTGAAGCGCGGCGATGTCCGCGCCGATGCGCTCCCGCTCCTTGGCGTTGTGCTCGAGGTCGCCAGCCACCTGGGCGGCGTATTGTGAGGCCACTTCGGTGGGGGTCGAGGTCTCCGGCATGGGCTATTTCTCCCTGATATCAGAGGGCGGAGAGGGTGAGGTGGCTGCCGGACGGTAAACGCCCTGGTTGTTCCTGGCAAACCGTAGCAACCACTGTGTATACCCCGGTGCAGAGATAGTACGGACGAAGGACGGGGATCGTTCCTCTGAGTTAAGCCCGTGCCCATCGCCGTACGGGGGCGGGGAGTTGCAGCACTACCTGTCCCGGTCTGCCGAGCCGCCCGGCTGCTGGCGCGTGAACTGCCAGGACACTTCATCGGTGTCGTGATGGTGGCGCCAGGCCAGCAAGACGTGTGCCGCGGCCAGTCGGTCGAGCAGTTCCTTGGTCTGCTGCGGGGAGTGCCCGCACAGGCGACACACTGTGTCCAGGTCGCTGGTGCTGACTGCGGAAGTGATGGAATGCGAGGCGAGTACGAGCGCCGTCAACCGCAGTGCGGCAGACGTTGCCGGCGCCAGCATCAGGGGCGCCGGGTGCAGTGCCCAGTGAGCGGCGCGACGCCGTTCACTTCGGCCTGGAGCCTGGCCCAGCACTGCGGCATCCAGCAGCCGTACGGTCATTGACCCGCACTGCGTGCCGGTTGCCTCCATCCAGCCGGCCTGGGCCAGCTCCAGCCACAGCTCCTGGCGCCCGCGCAACCGCATGCTGCGCAGCAGCCCGTCCGCAAGGACGACATACCCTCGCGTGTCCGCACGCAGGGCACACTGCAGGGCGAGCAGCCGGGCAGCGGGTGAGGTGAACTGCGGGAGCGCGGCGGCCAGGTAGGTGAGCATCTCCCGCACACGGGCTCGCTCGCCAGGCCCGGAAGAGGCGCTGTGGCGGGGACGCCGCGGCACGCGTCCTGCCGACTCGAGCCGTGGCGCGCCGAACAGGGTGTCCGGTACGAGGGCGGTACCGCCGGTTACTGAGGCGCAGGAGGCGCAGGTGTCGGCCAGGCGCCAGGAGCGCCCACCGGCGTGGCGGGTGAGCGCGAGGAGTACCCGCCCACCGCATCCCCGGCTGCGGGGGTGCCAGGAACAGCCCAGGGCCCGGCACTGGCACGTGCGCAGATGCCCGGGCAGCACCTCCGTGCGGGCATGGCTGGCCAGATGGGCCAGAGCCGCCGAACGGGCCGAGGACGCATCCGCCACGGGAGCATGGGCCTGGCACTGGAGGCAGAACAGCCCCGGTCCTTCCGCCTGCGGTCGCAGTTCGACCGTCCAGACGCGCCGCACCGCGGCCTGTGTAGCGGCCAGCCTCATCGGCTCGTCGTCCTCCCGTGAACGCGACTGGTAGCAGGGGTCTTGGCGGCAGGCGCCAGAACGCCAGAACGGTAGTGCAGATTCCTGCACCGTAAACGTCACCCTCACCAGCACAGATAGTGCAGAAACTCGCACTGACAGGGCAGTCTTCTGCACCGTCGGATGGGGGAGTGACGATCTTGCCCCCCGACCCCGACTTCAGCGCACTACGCGTGGAATTCGCACGCCTGCGGGGCGAACGCGGCTGGACCTTCGACGAACTCGCCAGCCGCAGTGGCCTGGCCCGCCGCACCCTCATCGACCTGGAACACGGCCGCACCCCCGGCAACCTCACCACCTGGCACCTCCTCGCCCACGTCTTCGACGTACCCATCGAGCAGCTCCTCGCGGCACTGTGCACCAACCACACCCCACCGGGCCGCAGCGACGCCTGACAGGCCCCCCGCACCCCGCGATCCACGCCGCGCCGAATCACCCGAAGAGGCGAGAAGCCACCGCACGCACGTACGGACATCCGCTCACGCATTCGCGCGTACTGGGCCGTTCGCGGGACCTGCGGCAGCCGCAACACCTTCTGCGCCGTGCCGACTGGCACGGTCCGCCGCATGCGTCCCCACCCCACCCGCACCCACGCGGCCCGCCCACGGCGCCCGCACGTACCCGCCACCAGCCCGAGCCGCCTCCTACACGAACATCTCCGGACCCGCCGTACCTGCGGCCACCGGATCGAGCTCCACACAGACGCCGACCGTCGGCCCGCCGCCCCGCATCCCGCAGAACTGATCACCGACGAGGCCCCCACGGACTACCGCCGGCACCTCACTCCCGGCACCGCCCGCCCCGACGACGCCAGCAACACGTGGCGCCGAACCCCGCACCGGCTCATCAGCCCCGGCCACGTCCGCGTCCCGCAGGCAGCGCCACGCCCAGACGCCCATCGCCTGCGGCTCGTACTCAACACCCGCCGCCCCCTCGACAACGGCCTGCCTGCCCCCGAGCCACACCGCTCACAACAGCTGGCCGCCCCACAGCCCTGCCCGCTCAGGTGCATCCTGCTCCACCCCTACCCGGCCCCCACGCCGGCCCAAGACACCAGCCGCGTGGCACAGCCCTCCCGGCGCCACCCCCGTGTCCAGTGCCTCCTGGCCGTTCGCGTCCCTGCCAGCGCCTGGAGACTCCTACAGCCCGGCCCACAGCGAGGCCCGGGCCAACCCCCGCCGCCGGCCGCGGTCCACGCTCTCAACCGGCTCGACCGCGGTGAACGACTGCGCCAGCGCACCCACCGCTGCCCAAGCCCTGCAGATGACGCCACCGGCCACAGCCCGACCGGACGGCAGGCCAGCGACCCCCTTCGCCACGCCGGCCACCACCACACCCGCCCCACGCGTTCGTCACCCTGCCCCACTCAAAGGGCGTGACCATGCCCCACCACGCTCTGGAAGTTGTACTCACCCGTCCCGCCCGCCCGGCCGAACTCCGCGCAGCAACCCGTTCCGTCCCGCTCGCCGCCAACTGCGACGGCACACGCCTGATGGCACTGTGCCCCGGCAAGACAGCCCGCCGAGCCGCACACCGCCTGCGCCGGCACCTCGGCAGCCTGCCCGTCGACGTCATCACCGCGCACTACCCCGACCAACACGGACAGGTCCTGCTCAACATCGCCTGGCCGCCCACCACTCAAGCCGCCCTCCGCCGCACCGCAGAGGAGGCCGGCCAGAGCCTCGAACAGATGGTGGAGCAGACACTGCGCCGGGCGCTGGACCAGTACGACATAGACGAAACCGAACGCCTTTGCCGCGCGGTCACACACCTCCTCACCGGCACCACTCCCGCCCACCTTCTGACAGCCCTCGGCCACGTCCTGGCCCGCACACCCGGAGCAGCACCATGATGACCGCCACCCACGAACAGATTGCCGCAGCCGACGCCTTCCGCAACGGCGACCACCTGTCCCTGCAAGCCGGGGCCGGCACCGGCAAGACCACCACCCTGGACCTCCTGGCCCGCACCACCCAACGCCAAGGCCGCTACCTCGCCTACAACCGAGCCATCGCCCAAAACGCCGCCACCCGATTCCCCGGCAACGTCCAGTGCAAAACCGCCCACGCCCTCGCCTACGCCGCCGTCGGCCACCGATACAGCCGCCGCCTGAACGCCCCACGCCGCCCCGCATGGAGGAGCGGACAGGACCTCGGCCTGACCAAAGCCATCCGCATCGACCAACGGGAAGTGACCCAGAAGGCACTCTCCAACGCGGTCCTGCGCACCGTCTCCCGCTTCTGCCACTCCGCGGACCCCGCCATCACCCCTGACCACGTACTCCCACTCCGCGGCCTGGAAGACGCCGGACTCCACGCCCAGCTCGCCTCACACATCGTCCCCTACGCCCGAAAGGCCTGGGCCGACCTGCAACACCCCCACGACGGCGCCGTCCGCTTCGACCACGACCACTACCTCAAGATCTGGGCCCTGACCCAGCCGGTCCTCGCGGCCGACTTCCTGCTCCTGGACGAGGCCCAGGACACCAATCCCGTCGTCGAGCAGATCTTCCTTGCCCAGCGAGACCACGCCCAGCTGGTCATGGTCGGCGACTCGGCGCAGGCCATCTACCACTGGCGCGGAGCCAAAGACATCATGACCGGCTTCAACGGCACTCGCCTGACCCTGTCACAGTCCTTCCGCTTCGGTCCCCGCCTCGCCGCAGAGGCCAACCGCTGGCTTCACCTCGCCGACGCGCAGATCCGCCTCACCGGAACGCCCGACATCCCCACCGAACTCGGGCCCGTCACCCGACCCGACGCCGTGCTGTGCCGTACCAACGGCGGCGCCATGGCCCAGGTGATGGCACTCATGGCCGCCGGCTTCAAGGTAGCTCTGGCCGGGGGAGGAGAGAGCCTGCAGACGCTGGCCCTGGCCGCCCGCGACCTGAAAGAAGGCCGCCGCACCCACCACCCGGAGCTGACCCTCTTCGCCCACTGGGGCGACCTTCAGGACTACGCGTCCCACGACCCCGCCGGACGGGACCTGCAGCCCCTGGTCCACCTCGTCGACACTCATGGCACCGACGCCATCCTCACCGCCGTGGCCCGACTCGCTCCCGAGCCCCAGGCACAGGCAACCGTCTCCACCGCCCACAAGGCCAAGGGGCGGGAATGGGCGCGCGTACTCATCGCCGACGACTTCACCCCTCCGCACAGCGGCCCGCCCGCCAGCGGCACCGACACACCACCGACTCCCGGCCCCATCGACGACGCGGAAGCCCGCCTGGCCTACGTGGCCGTCACACGAGCACGCCAACGCCTCGACCTCAAAGGCCTGTCCTGGATCAATGACCACCCCGACGGCATCGCCGCCCAACAGCTGCCACCAACGCCTGCACCCGCGTGAGGGCTCACACCTCGATGACCCCGCTGCACCGTGTACGTGCCGACGCGGTCACCAAAACCGCAGCCAGCCCGAATGCGCAACCAGACGCGTCAACACGGCCTCTCCGTACGCCGCATCGGCCGAGCCTCGCTGAGGGAGTCAGCGCGTCCACGACGATCGGCCCGCGCAGTCGGTGGCGGTGGGGCGCTGGCGGCTGAGGTACGGGCAGGTTCTGCGCCTTGAAGGAGCGCTCATCGGAAGGGGGCCTTTGCCGCAGGGGCGGTTACCGCGGGCTGGGGTACCACGCATGCGGGACACGGCAAGTGTGCACGGTGTGATCCTGGCCTTGCAGCACGGCTGGATACCCAATCATTGTTCTAACTGATCGTTTCAGAATGAGATCGGCGTATCGGCTGACGGCCGGTAATATTCGTGGGCAGTGTCTGCGGGGTGTCCGATGATCTTGTCCCTGATGACCTGTGAGAGAGCATAGCCCCACTGCTGCCACCACAGCCCGCGCGAAGGCACCGACACCCAGGCCGGCTTCGGGTGCCTGACCGCGTTGCACTGGCGGGCATTGCCTACGTGCTGCACAAAGGTGTGGCCTGGCGGGATGTGCCCGCCAGTGTGGTTGGCTGCTCGGTCGTGACCGCCTGGCGCCGCCTGCGGGACTGGACCGAAGCCCGGGTCTGGCCCCCGGCTGCACACGGAACTCCTCGTCGAACTGCGCAAGACCGGCTTGCTGGAGATGGACGACTGCGCGATCGACGGCTCTCATGTCAGGGCCCTCAAAGGGGGGATCACGTCGGGCCGTCGCAGGGTCCCTTGCATGATCGAGGTCTGTCCGCATTCATCCGGTGAGGCCGAGGGCGGCCAGGGGCCTTCGCCAGTCACGGGCGGTGTGACGTAGGGCGGCGGCGATGTTGGTGTGGCCGTCCTGACGATGGATCCCGATGGCGAGGTTGCGCAGGCTGGCCATGATGCGTGGTAGATGGCCGGTACGGATCTTGGAGTCGTCCTCGCGGAACGTGCGGTCGCGGACGTGGTGCAGAAGATTCTCGATCTTCCAGTGGCCTCTGATCCAGTCCGCGAGCTGGGCGCCGGTGACCGCACCGGGCGGCAGGCTGGTGATCACCGGGCGGCAGGCTGGTGATCAGGGGGACACGCTCGATGGTGAGCTTGCTGCTGGTGAAGTCCCTCCTCCAGCGCACGAACTGCAGGGCTTGCCGGGCGTCGGGATAGTCGCGGTGGGCGAAGGCGGCGGTCTTCAGCCACCGGATCTCCAGACGGTGGTGGGCCCGGGTGCGGTCATGGTGATCGAGCGTGATGTTGCGCCAGGGCAGGCGGCGGACCCGGTCGAAGAGGCCGGGATGGTTGGCCTTGACCTGGGCGATGTAGTGGGCGCCGCGCTCGCGGAGGTAGGTGCCGTGGGCCTGCTGGGTGTGCAGGGCGTCGGCGGTGATGACCGTGCCGGTCATCCGGACGGATCCCGGTCATGCAACGACCCCTGCAAACGAACCCGAAACGTGCACTTGCCATGTACCGTTCAGCTACCAGGTTGTTGATCATGACGCCTCCATGAGTTCGGCTTGGTGCTAGTCATACCTACAAACCGTAAAAGGGAAGGACCTTATAGTGAGTTGGCGAAGACTGGGCGCTGCGCTGGCGGCAATAGCCCTCGCCTTCATCTTGCTCCCCAATCAGGCGCTGGCAAGTACGCAGACTTCGGAGCCTGAGCGCACGCATGGCCGACTGCTTGGGACGGTGCAAAATCGGTCCGCTCAGCGTGCCGCCGCATCGTCGGACACGGTGCAGGCTTCCTCTATCAAGGAGACCTGCTCGCCAACCGCTCCAGGATCCGCAGAGCGGCACTCCGGCGCTACGCGCGTGTGCACTTCGCTAGCACCAGCCCCTGCACCATCTTCCCGCACAGCCGCTGTAAGCCGTGCGGATTCGGCCGCTGCCGATCAAGTTTGCGGGATCGCAGATCGTGGCTACTGGCATTTTGAGCGCCTGAGCGCCTGCCTTCGCGAGATGAAGGTGACGTACACACTGCGAGGTTCACAGCAGGAGGTCCTCGGCACGGCGATCCTCTACGTGAGTTCCAGCGCTACGCTCAACCCGCGCTCAGGTACATGGGACGACGATCTCGTAGTCGAGGCCGTTGACCTCACCGGCCAGGTGACGAGCATGAGTGTCGCCATCGAAGCGTCGTGCACGTCGCAATGCACGGCGACGAGCAAGAATCCGTGGGCGGGGAACAAGGTGTTGACGGAGTTGGGCGTGGCCACGGGGAGGGTGTCCTACTCCAACGTTCCAGCGGTCGGTGTGGCTGACGCGGCCACGGTCAACTATCGCCTGACCATGTTCAGGACTGGTACTGCACCTACTCCCCTGCCTGCAGTGAACTGGGACAATCCTCGTCCCATCCGATGCGACTCCGCACTGACTGCGTCGGGCAACACAAGCACAGGCTGTGCACTTCCCAGTGTGACTCCTCAGCTGGACCTGCCGATAGCTACCTACGGCGCAGCTGCCGCCACCTATGACTGGGCGCAATACAACCTTCCTGGCAAGTGGGGCCGGTATTCAGGGCAGCCTATGACCCGAGCCTTGGACGGAGAGGCGAGGCGGATGAAGACCTGCGGTACCCAGAGCTCGCTTCCCTTCGTGAGGAAGCCCGACGATATCGTCCCGGATGACTCCTGTGACGAGTTCCCATTCGCCTCAACTGAGCAGGGAGGAAACGACGGGGGCCTCTGCGCGGAGATCGTCCCACTCCTTGAGAATGGCGTGTGGAACATTTACGAGGCGGATCCCGCCAGACCTGTCACGTACACTGAACCGTGCGTCCGCGGGCACGTCCCCCGGGAAGTCAACCAGCTGGCCGGCACGGCCTACAGTAACCTGATTCAGAATCAGCGAATCATCGAAAAAGACCCCTTCTATCTGGTCGTAGAACTGTAGTAAATCGGGCTGGAGTTGTGCGCCCGCAGTTGATGCCGCGGGCGCACGGCCAGGCGACAGCAATATTGGCAGTTTCACTCCTTGGTGACGGAGGTTGCGATGACGGCAGAGCCCTGGACATTGGCTCAATCGGGACAATTCTGCCTCGCGTTGTCGGCGGGGCGCAGCGTTGAAGACATACTCGAAGTATATGGCGCCGACACCTCCAAAGCCCGATGGCTCACGTCCGAGGAGTGGTTCGGAATCTATGAGCCGACCGCAACCAGTACCGCACTGCGCGCGGGAAGTCTCGGTGGCTGGTCGTTTTGTATCGAGTTCGATAACTGCATCGGCTTCACACCCGGAATCCGACGTGAGCTATCGAAGGAGACAGAAACATTCATCTTGAGTCGGACTGGGCATGCGCTTACCACGCTGCAGTACCTGGCCGATGAAGAACTCGTTGAGTCGTTCGAGCCTGGAAGCGACACTTCCTCCGTACCAAGCGGCCACGACTTCGCAGGCAGGGTCAAGCGACTCACCGACTCTTCGGACGGTGTCACGGCATGTCTTGAAGTGCTAGCAGAATATACGGGGCACTACCTGACAACAGCGCTCCTCCACGGTCCTTTGCTGTCCGTGACCGTCCAGGATCCAGATCGAGAAGGCCTTACGAGGGCTGAGCCCAACCGTCCCGGGGAAACCACCACAGCCGGAACCGCAACCAGTTTGGGCAGACGCCTGGGGACGATCGGGCCAGGGGCCGATGCATGACCGGGATCCGTCCAGAACGTCGTGCTGGTCCGATCCCGGAGCGGACGCCCGGTTCGGGCCGGGGGTAGACGCGGGTGCAGGCACGGGCTCGGTGATCATGTGAGTGTCGAAGTCCCATGAACACCTGGCGAGTCCGTGCCTGCATCTGCATCTTCCCTTATACCCACCGCGCTGGACCAACTGAGCCGGGCTGCCGCGCCGGTTCCGCTGGCGGACGCGGTCGCACTGTCCGGTTTCCTGAATCTGGTGCCCGACCCGCGAGGCGTACCGCGGCCGCCGCTACCGGCTGTCCGCTCTGGTCGCCGCGGCAGCGGCGAGTGTCCTGGCCGGCGCCCGCTCGCTCACCGCGATCACGGAATGGATCAGCGACGTGCCCGTGTGGGTCTGCCGGGTACTCGGCTTCTCGCGGAACGTGCGGTCGCGGACGTGAGGCACCGCTCGAATCGCTCGAAGTCCGACCGGGGTCCCGCCCAGTGGCTGCCGCCGGCCGCCGAGATGCACTGCCGGTACGTCGCCGAGTGGACCGCCACCAAGCTCCGCTGGGCGCTGTCCGCGGACGAGGCCGAGGTAGCGGCCCTGCGTGAAGCCGCCGCCGACTGCCCCGCCCAGACGGTGACGTTCGAACCAGCCGTGTAGCCGTCCGGCCACCACGCCCGCACGCGCCGGCTCCGGTACGCCGCCTTCGGGTGAAACCGTGGGAAGCGGCGTACCGGGCCGGGGGGTCGGTGCGTTGTCGAGGACGTGGAGACGATCAGGGAAGTACACGTGGCGGAGAAGGGGCTGGCCGTGGTCGACGTTGCGTCTGCGGACGAGGCCACCGCCCTCGCAGTCCAGACGGCCCTCGCCGGCCGCTGGGCGACTGCGGTGGCCGACCGCACCACCCAGACCCCGGGCGAGCCAGGAGTGCGACTGCGCTGCTACCTGGATCTGCGCCAGGAGGTCGGTCCTGCCTTGCATCCGTGCCGTGCTGTCTCCGGTGAGGTGCCGACTTCTTCGTCGGCGGGGGCGCTGGAGGTTCCTGCCTCGGGGCATACGGTCTGAACCAGGCCAGCCCGGATTCCGGCCGTGTGCCTGCTGTGACCCGCATGCGTCCGTCGGCCGCTGGTGGGCAGCGGCGCGGTGGTCATGTTCGTCCGAGAGGAGTGATGGGGGAGGGGAAGAGGCGTTGCCGCAGTGCGTCGGTGGCGGTGGACAGGGGGCGGCGGGGCGTGGGGGGTGTGGTGGCGAGTTTGGTGAGGAGCCGCGCGCGGCCGTCCTCGGCGGGGTGGTCCTCGGTGAGGACCTTGCTGAAGGCCTTCATGACGGCGTCGGGTCCCGCGAAGGTGTCCTGCCTCGTCTGGGACGTGGGCGGGACCGTGGTGTGCTGCCTTGCGCTGCCGGTGGGGGAGGGACTGTTCGGCGGTTGGCTGCGGGCAGGGCCGGAGGTCTCGCGGCAGGCGTTGTTCAGAAGTCGGCCGAAGTAGTCGGGGTCGCCCCCGAGGAGCTTCACGAAGGTGCGGAGCACGTCGAGGGGCGGAAGGACGGCGGAGTCGATGAGAGAGGCGACGGCGCCGGCACTGAGGACCCAGCGGCTGGCAACGGCGATGTCGCCGGGGGCGGGACGGCCTGCGCGGAGGTGGAGTGTGCGGATGGCGGTACGAAGCTCCTCGACGGCGCTCGGTGCGGCGGGAGCGGCAGCGGGGACGGCGGTGGCGGGACGGAGTTTCTCGGTTTCCCACACTGTCCGGAGCACCTCTGGATCAGCACCACACGCCTGGGCGAACTTGCGGGTCAGCTCCCAGGTGGGGACACGCTCTCCCGACAGGATGCGGGAGGTATAGGAAGAGGAGCAGCCGATCTGGCTGCTGAGCTCCTTGTTGGTGAGCTGCGCGGTACGCACCAGCATCGACAGGATCGGGGAGAGCCGGTTGTAGGCGGCCCGCACGGACCCCGCCGGCGCGGACTGCTGCTGCTCCGGGGTGGTTCCGTCGCTGTCGGGGCCGCTGGCCTTCCTGGCGCCGGGCGGCTGCGGGGAGAAGAGGCGTGAGGCAGAGGTGAGAGCGGTACCGGAGCGGTTGAAGCGGGAGAGCCGGCGCAGAATGTAGCGCTCGGTGTAGCGGTGCCGTGCCGTGTCCTCGCTGATGCGGAGGATCGTGCTGACCGTGGCCCAGACGACGCGCTGGTGACGTGCCCGGCCGACTGCCGCGGCGGTCAGGACATCGAGCTGCTCCTGAAGCTGGGCGACGTGTCGCAGAGGTGTCTCGCCCTCCATCGTCGGCAGCAGTCGTGCGAGGGTGCGGGCCTGCTCCTGGATGTCTCGTGCGAGCTCGATCATCAGCTCGTCGCCTGCACACGGACTGTGCGTTTCGGTCCGCGTGGCCTGAGCGGCCCGGAGGAGGGCCGGCTGCTCCGCCGTGCTGTGCGGGAGGCCGGGCGTGCTTCCGCCGTTGCGGCGCCGGTGGGCTGCCTGGCGGCACGGGTCGCCGCAGTACTTGCGGGGTCGGCCCTTCCCGGGGCCTGATCCCAGGGGAGAACCGCAGAACTCGCAGGGGTGACTCATGGTTGTCCGTCCGTAACGAAAGGGGTTCACAGAGGGGTGCGCGGCGTGGATGTACCCGAGAGTCCCTGGTTTCGTCGCACACCGCTCCCGAGGGGGCGCAGGAGGGTCCGGGAAGGCGGACCGTGGCCCGTGGGAAGGAAGGAGGGGGCCCAGGTGGGCTCGGCCCCCTCCTGCGTGGAGACTGTTACTGAGGTTGAACTCGTGATGTCGGCGGGTTGTTCAGGTGGCTCTGATGGTCAGGCGGGTTTCGGCGAGGCAGCCGTCTATGAGGTCGCTGCGGTACTGGATGTGGCGGAGGCCGCGTCTGATGCGCTGGACGAGGTGTTCGGGGGTGGCGAAGGCGACGTTGGAGAGCCAGCCGCGCCGCAGCAGTGACCAGATGCCCTCGACGGGGTTGAGGTCGGGTGCGTAGGGCGGCAGGTAGTAGATGGTCAGCCAGTCCCGGGAAGCGGCGAACTCCCGCAGGCCGGCGGCTTTGTGGACGTTGAGGTTGTCCCAGATGAGCACGATCGGGCCGCCGAGCTGCTGGTGGGCGGCGATCAGCAGGTCCCGGTAGTCGCGCCAGGAGAAGCTCTTGCGTCCGTCGCGGCGGCCGTCGTCCCGGCGTGGCCGGTAGATCAGCCGGGACCGGTTGCCGGGTTTGTAGCAGGTCAGCGCTGCGATGGAGATGCGTCTGCGGGATCGGCCGCGGACCCGCACCACTGGGGTCCGGCCGCGCTGTGACCAGGTCCTGGCATGCGGCGGCGTCATGGAGAATCCGGCTTCGTCCTCGAAGACGAGCCACGCTCCACTCACCGCCGCGAGTCTTCCGCGCAGGGCCACACCTCCTTGACCCACCCGGCCACCGCCTCGTCGTCCCGCTCGATGGCGCGTCGGGCGGGCACCTGGCAGGACCAGCCGTTGCGCACCAGCAGTTTGCGCACGCCCTGGATCGTGTAGGTCAGGTGGAAGCGCCGGCCGATCACCGTCTTCACACGGCTCAGGGTCCAGCGCTGGTCTTCCCAGCCGTGCGCGGCCGGGCCCTTGGCCAGCTCCGCCTCCAGCTGCGTGAACTGCTTCTCGCTCAGCCTGGGCAGTGACGCCGGCCCTTGTGACCGCAGGGCTCGCGGACCGCCCTCGTCCCACGTCTGCCGCCATCGCTGCACCGAGCGGACGCTGACCCGCAGGTCCTTGGCGATCACCGAGCTCGCCTCGCCCTGGGTGAACCTCTCGGCAGCCTTCAGCCGTAACTCCTCGCGGAACTGCTGCCGTTCGGCGGTCAGCCCGCCCCCTTGTGGATACCGCATGCCCTGGTGATACCCCAGCGGACGGCCAGCCGTCAGCCCCTACGACACCACGAGTTCAACCTCAGTAGTGCCGGTGGCGGCGGGTCTGCACGAGGCGCAGGGCAGCGCCGGAGAGCGCGGCACCGAGGGCGGCGGCGGTCTCGGAAGAAACGGTTACGTGAATCGACGGGGCGAAGACGAGCACGTACCCGATAAACACGATTCCGAGGAACGCTGCGACGACCGGCTTGCCAAACCGGTTCGCGTTACAAATCTTTTCGTTACGGGTCGTACGCTTGCGGCGGGCGATGCGGCCGGCAGGCAGTTTCACCCGGCGGTGACGAGGGGAAGAGAAGCCCATGGGCATTCCTTTCGGGACTGTCTTGAGCGCGCGGGCCTTCGGACGAGGTTTGGAGACGTTGTACGAAGGCCCGCACGCCAACCTGAGGGTGAAGCTACAGACGCGGACGGTGATAGGCGAATGGATCAAAAGCCCCATATGGGGGCGATCTGTTGCGTTGCTCCAGGTGGGTGGAATTCTGTCGCCGAAAGTGCGGAAAACTCCTCGGGTTACGTATCTTCGCACGCCTGGCGCGAGTGCTGAAAAATTCTGTCAATTTCATTCACTCGCGATCGGTGAAACGACCAGAATGAGTCATCTGTGGGTCGCATGCGGGTGGATCCATGTGCAATTCGAAGCAGTGGCGCCCCTCTGGGGTGACTAAGCGTTGTCCCGTAATTGATCACGGTCGTGCTTGCTGACCTGCCTGCTCGGTTCAGCCGGTGATGGTGACGTTGTGGAGGCGGGCGATGCCGAGCATGGCGTGGTGAACGCCGTTGCCCTTCAAGCGGCAGTCACGGAGGATCTTCCAGCTCTTCATCCGGGCGAAGGCGTGCTCGACGCGGGCCCTGACCTTGCGGTGAGAGGCGTTGTGTTCCTCTTTCCAACTTGGTAGTTCGGCCCGACCGGGGCCACGGCGGTGAGGGATGATCAGGCCAGTGCCCCGGTAGCCGCCGTCAGCGATCACAGTGGTCCGGCCGATGGCGTCCTTCGCTCCGGATAGCTCCCATGCCTTGCAGTCGTTGCGGTTCCCCGGGACCGGCCGGCCGACTGCGACGACCAGACGGGTGTCGGCATCGATGACGACTTGATGGTTGGTGGAGTACCTGTAGTTCTTCGACTGCTCGGCGATCGTGTGGTCTCGGGTGGGGATTAGGGTGCCGTCAACGATCAGCACCGTGTCTTTCCGGAACCTCGTGCGAGGCCGCAGGGCGAGCAATGGCCCGAGGTGGGCGATGATCCGGTCCGCGGCGGACTTGGAGACCCCGAACAACGGGGCCAGCTGCCGCAGGGTGAGGTTCGTCCGCCAGTACGCGGCCACCAGCAGAAATCTGTCTTCCAGCGGCAAGCCCCAGGGCCGGCCTCTGCTCACCGGGTCGGCGCCCTCCCGCCGTAACGCGGTCACAAGTTTCGTGAACTGTCGTGGGCTCAGCCCGGTGAACGGGGCTATCCAGGAGGGTTCCGACGCCGTGATCACACCAGCCACGGCGAGATCGTCTCACCTTGATCATGCTTCAGGGCCCGCAGCCTCTGGCGGGACAGTATCTCGATCGCCCGGATGGCTTCCGCGTGAGATCCTCCGCCCGTGGCTACGGAGACCGAGGTGGGGGAGCTGTTGCACCAGCGCGGCTGGCGAACGGCGTTCACGGTCACTGAAAGGGTGAACGCGTGGGCCTCCCTGGTCAGCGCCATCGAGCGCGGCTACGACGACGACATCTACGAGTACACCAACGACCTCTACTGCCGGAACTGGCTGCACGAGGCATGGATCCTGCTGGACGAACACATCGTCCAGTTCTGGACCCCGCGGATCAAAGCTCTGGACGACCGGTACAGGGCCGCGACCGTCGACGACGACGGCCAAGCACTCGACCAGTTCCACAGGCTGCCCGGCCCCGACCTGTGGTGGTGGCGGCGACACCCGCGCATCCTCACCGGAGACCTCGGGCGTTCCCTTCGCTCGGCCGGCGCCATCGGCACCGACCCTGACGCAGCATGACCCTCAGCCTCGTGGGCTTACGGGACAACCTTTACGAGCTCGTGCATGGTTGGCGGTAGCGCGTCGAGACCTTGATCGTTGATCATGATCCGTGTGGTGGGGAACCGGGCGCGTGCAGCAATCATCCGTAG
>NZ_JOFH01000036.1 GCF_000721235.1 Streptomyces olivaceus | reverse complement strand
GTCCTCGTGGTGCACAACCGCTACGCCTCGGCGCAGCCGAGCGGGGAGAACAAGGTCGTCGACCAGGAGGTGGCGCTGCTGCGCGAAGCCGGTCACCGGGTCGGGGTGTTCGAGCGGCGCAGCGACGAGATCGGCTCCCGGTCGCTGATCGGCAAGGCCGCGATCCCGCTGACGGTGCCGTGGAACCCGGCGGTGCGGACCGAGCTGACCGCCCGGCTGCGCGCGGAGCGGCCGGACGTGGTGCACGTCCACAACGTCTTCCCGCTGCTGTCCCCGGCGGTGCTGGCCGCCTGCGCGGACGCCGGTGTACCGGTCGTCGCCACGCTGCACAACTACACGCAGGTCTGCCCGCCCGGCACGCTGCAGCGCGACGGCCGGCCGTGCACGGAGTGCGTCGGGTCGGCGCCGCTGCCCGCCGTGCGGCACGGCTGCTACCGCGGCTCCCGGCTGGCCACGGTGCCGCTCGCGGTCGGCCTGTCGGTCAACCGGCGGCGGTGGCGGTCGGGCGTGGAGCGGTTCCTGTGCATCTCCGCGGCGCAGCGCGACGTCCTGGTGGCAGCCGGTCTGCCGGCCGAACGCCTGGTGGTGAAGCACAACTTCGTGCCCGACCCGGACGTCCGCCGCACCGGCCCCGGCGAGCATCTGCTCTTCCTCGGGCGGCTCGCGGAGGCCAAGGGGGTGCGGCTGCTCATGGCCGCGTGGGACGAGCTGGCCGCGGACGGCGGTGTGGGCGTGCCGCTCGTGATCGCCGGCACCGGGCCGCTGGAGGGCGAGGTGACCGCGTGGGCCGCGGGCCGCCGGGACGTGCGCTGTGTCGGCCTGTACGACCCGCCGCAGGTCCGCCGGGCCGTGGCGCGGTCGGTGGCCGTGGTGGCCCCGTCGACGTGGCTGGAGGCGTTCGGCCTGGTGGTCGTGGAGGCGATGGCGGCGGGGGTGCCGACCGTCGCCGCCGGTCACGGCGCCTTCGTCGAACTGGTCGAGGACGGGGTGACCGGACTGCTGCACCGGCCGGGCGAGCCGGCCTCGCTCGCGGCAGGTCTGCGCCGGATCACGGACGGGCCGGAGCGGAACCGGGAGATGGGGCGCGCGGCCCGGCGCCGCTACGAGCGGGGCTTCAGCCCGGCCGTCGGGCTGGAGCGCCTGGTTCGGGAGTACCGCACCGCGATCGCGGGTCGGTCAGCACTGGCTCGCGGCGGGGGGACCCGCGCGGGCAGGGGGGATGGGAACAGCAGATGACACGATGCCGACTCTGCGGCTCGGAGGCGATGGCGAGCGTCGTCGACCTCGGGGCGACGCCGCCGTGCGAGAGCTTTCTCTCGGCGGACCAGCTGGACCGGCCGGAACCGGCGTACCCGCTGCACCTGCGGGTGTGCACCGACTGCTGGCTGGCGCAGTTGCCGCCGCTGATCACGCCGGAGGAGACGTTCACGCAGTACGCGTACTTCTCCTCGTACTCGACCTCCTGGGTGGAGCACGCCCGCGCGTTCGTCGCGGACGCCGTCGGGCGGCTGCCGCTCGGTCCTGACGCCTTCGTGGTCGAGGTGGCGAGCAACGACGGGTACCTGCTGCGGCACTTGGTGGACCGGGGCATCCGCTGCCTCGGCATCGAGCCGTCGGTGAACGTCGGCGCCGCGGCGCGCGAGGCGGGGGTGCCCACGCTCACCGAGTTCCTGGACCCGGCCACCGGCACCGCCGTCCGCGAGGAGCACGGGCCGGCGGATCTGGTCGTGGCCAACAACGTGTACGCGCACATCCCCGACGTGGTCGGCTTCACCGAGGGCCTGCGCGCCCTGGTCGCCGACGACGGCTGGGTCTCGATCGAGGTGCAGCACCTGCTGACCCTGATCGAGGAGAACCAGTACGACACGATCTACCACGAGCACTTCCAGTACTACACGGTCGCCTCCGCGATCCGGGCGCTGGCGAGCGGCGGACTCACGCTGGTGGACGTCGAGCTGCTGCCCACGCACGGCGGTTCCGTCCGGCTGTGGGCCCGGCCGGCCGAAGTGGCCGGGGAACCGAGCGCGCGGGTGTCCGACGTGCTGGAGAGGGAGAAGGCGGCCGGGCTGCGGGAGTTGACCGGGTACGCCGAGTTCTCCGCCCGGGTGGCCAAGGTCCGCCGGGACCTGCTGCGGTTCCTGATCGAGGCGGCCGAGCGCGGCGAGACGGTGGTCGGCTACGGCGCCCCGGGCAAGGGCAACACGCTGCTCAACCACTGCGGTGTCCGCCCGGACCTGCTCGCCTACACGGTCGACCGCAACCCGTACAAGCACGGCCGGTTCACGCCGGGCGCCCGCATCCCGGTCCTGCCGCCCGAGCAGATCGAGGCGGACCGGCCGGACTGGGTGCTGGTCCTGCCCTGGAACCTGCGGGACGAGCTGGTCGAGCAGCTGTCCTTCGTGCACGAGTGGGGCGGCCGGCTGGTCTTCCCCATCCCGGAACTGAGCATTGTCGAGGTCGAGCGATGAAGGTCGTACTGTTCTGCGGCGGTTACGGGATGCGGATGCGCGAGGGGACGTCCGACGACGTGCCCAAGCCGATGGCGATGGTCGGGCCGCGGCCGCTCATCTGGCACGTCATGCGCTACTACGCGCACTACGGGCACACGGAGTTCGTCCTGTGCCTGGGCTACGGGGCCCATCACATCAAGGAGTTCTTCCTCACCTACGAGGAGACGGCGTCCAACGACTTCGTGCTGCGCGGCGGGCGGACCGAGCTGCTGTCCACCGACATGTCCGACTGGACGATCACGTTCGCGCAGACCGGCATCGAGTCGCCGATCGGCGAGCGGCTGCGCCGGGTGCGGCACCACCTGGACGGCGACGAGATGTTCCTCGCCAACTACGCCGACGTGCTCACCGACGCCCCGCTGCCGGAGATGATCGACCGGTTCGCCCGGCGGGACGCCGGCGCCTCGATGATGGTCGTGCCGCCGCAGTCCTCGTTCCACTGCGTGGACCTGGGCGAGGACGGACTGGTGGGCGGGATCACGCCGGTGAGTGAGCTGCCGCTGTGGGAGAACGGCGGCTACTTCGTGCTCCGCCAGGAGGTCTTCGACCACATCCCCCGGGACGGGGACCTGGTCGCCGACGGTTGCGCGGGACTGGCCAAGCGAGGACGGCTGGTGGCGCACCGGCACCGCGGCTTCTGGAAGCCGACCGACACCGTGAAGGAGCGGGCCGCGCTGGACGCCGCCTACACCCGGGGCGAGCGCCCGTGGGCCGTGTGGGAGCGGGACGGCGCGGCCGCGCACGCCGGTGCGGGGTCCGCGTGATCCGGCTCGGTGCCGGGCGCCTGGGCCGGGTCGTCGCGATGGGCGCGCACTGCGACGACATCGCCATCGGCGCGGGCGGCACACTGCTGACGCTCTGCCGGGCGCGGCCGGGGGTCCGGGTCGACGCGCTGGTCCTTACGGGCGGTGGCGGCGAGCGGGAGCAGGAGGAGAGGGCCGCGCTCGCCGCCTTCTGCCCGGGCGCCGACCTGCGGCTGACCGTCCTCAAGCTGCCGGACGGCCGCATGCCGGCGCACTGGGAGGAGGCCAAGGCCGCGGTCGAGGAACTGCGCGGGCGCAGCGAGCCGGAGCTGGTCCTGGCGCCGCGCACCGACGACGCGCACCAGGACCACCGCGCCCTGGCGAAGCTGACGACCACCGCGTTCCGCGACCATCTCGTCCTCGGCTACGAGATCGTCAAGTGGGACGGCGACCTGGGCCGTCCGGCGGCCTACCAGCCGCTGTCGCCGGAGACGGCCGAACTGAAGGCAGGGCTGCTTCAGGAGCACTACCCCTCGCAGCGGCACCGGCCCTGGTACGACCGGGAGGCCTTCCTCGGTCTGGCCCGGATCCGCGGCATCGAATGCCACGCGCGCTACGCCGAGGCGTTCGCCGTCACCAAACTCACTCTCGACCTGGGGGATTGAACCTTGCGCGTACTGCTGACCGGGCACCAGGGCTATCTGGGCACCGTGATGGCCCCGGTGCTCACCGCGGCCGGGCACGAGGTCGTGGGGCTCGACGCGGGCCTGTTCGCGGACTGCGTCCTCGGCCCGGCGCCCGCCGACCCGCCGGGCCGGCGGGTGGACCTGCGCGACGTCACGGCCGAGCACGTGGCCGGGGTGGACGCCGTGATCCATCTGGCCGCGCTCTCCAACGACCCCCTGGGCTCACTGGCGCCGGAACTCACCTACGACATCAACCACCACGCCTCGGTGCGCCTGGCCCGGCTGGCCCGCGACGCCGGGGTGCAGCGCTTCCTGTACGCCTCGACCTGCTCGGTCTACGGCGCCGCGGGCGGTGACGGCCTGGTGGCCGAGGACGCCCCGCTGCGCCCGGTGACGCCGTACGCGGAGTCCAAGGTGCGGGTGGAGGACGACCTGCACGCGCTGTGCGACGGCGACTTCAGTCCGGTGTACATGCGCAACGCCACCGCCTTCGGCCACTCGCCCCGGCTGCGCGCGGACATCGTGCTGAACAACCTCGTGGGCCACGCTCTGCTGTCCGGCGAGGTCCTGGTGCTCTCCGACGGCACCCCCTGGCGTCCGCTGGTGCACGCAGCGGACATCGCCCGGGCCTTCACGGCCGCGCTGGACGCGCCGCGGGAGGCGGTGCACGACCGGGCGTTCAACATCGGCAGCGAGGCCAACAACGTCACGGTGGCCGAGATCGCCGAGCAGGTCGCGGCGGCGGTGGCCGGCTCGAAGGTCGTGATCACCGGGGAGACCGGGGCCGACCCGCGCTCGTACCGGGTGGACTTCTCCCGCTTCCGCGCCGCGGTCCCCGGCTTCGACTGCGCGTGGACGGTGAAGCAGGGGGCGGTCGAACTCGCCGACGCCTACCGCGACTTCGGCCTCACCCGGGAGGACTTCGAGGGCCGGTTCACCCGGCTGGCGGTGCTGCGGGCGGCGTCGGAGACGGGTGCCGTCGACGACACCCTGCGGTGGCGCCGATGACCGGGTACGGGGAGGAGATGTACGGGCTGGTGGAGCGGCTCTACCCGCTGTGCCGGAGCATCACGGGCGACGGCGTGCGCGCCACCCTGCGGATCGTCGACGAGTACCTCCCCCTGCGCGTGCACGAGGTGCCGACCGGGACGCGGGTGCTGGACTGGACGGTGCCGCAGGAGTGGAACATCCGGGACGCGTACGTCGCCGACGCGGCCGGCCGCCGGGTCGTCGACTTCGCCGAGTCCAGCCTGCACGTGCTCGGCTACAGCGTGCCGGTGTCGGCGACAATGCCGCTGGCCGACCTGCGCCCGCACCTGCACACCCTGCCGGACCACCCGGGCTGGGTGCCGTACCGCACCAGCTACTACGAGCCGGCGTGGGGATTCTGCCTGGCCCAGGAGACCCTGGACGCGCTGCCGGACGGCGAGTACGAGGTCCGGGTCGACTCCACCCTGGCGGACGGCCACCTCACCTACGCCGAGCACGTGGTGCCCGGGCAGGTGTCCGACGAGGTGCTCGTCTCCTGCCACGTCTGCCACCCGTCGCTGGCCAACGACAACCTGGCCGGCATCGCCGTGGCGACGTTCCTGGCCCGCGCGCTGGCGGAGCGGACGCCGTACTACACCTACCGGTTCGTCTTCGCGCCCGGCACCATCGGGGCGATCACCTGGCTGGCCCGCAACCGGGAGCGGGTGGAGCGGGTCAAGCACGGTCTGGTGCTGGCCTGCGCGGGCGACCCGGGGCAACTGACGTACAAGCAGAGCAGGCGGGGCGACGCGGAGATCGACCGGGTGCTGCGGCACGTGCTGACCGCCTCCCAACGCCCGCACCGCATCGCCGGGTTCACGCCGTACGGCTACGACGAGCGGCAGTACTGCTCGCCCGGGTTCGACCTGGGCGTGGGATCTCTCACCCGCACCCCGTACGCCGGCTACCCCGAGTACCACACCTCGGCGGACGACCTGGACTTCGTCTCCCCGGCGGCGATGGCGGACACGCTCGCCGTGTGCCGCGAGGCGTTCGCCGTCCTGGACCGCAACCGGCGCTACGTCAACCTCAGCCCCTACGGCGAACCGCAGCTGGGCCGGCGCGGGTTGTACGACTCGCTCGGCGGCCGCAGCGACGCGAAGCAGGCGCAGCTGGCCATGCTCTGGGTGCTCAGCCTCTCCGACGGCGAGCACGCGCTGCTGGACGTCGCCGACCGGTCGGGCCTGCCGTTCGACACCGTCGCCGGCGCGGCGGACGCCCTGCACGGCGCCGGGCTGATCAAGGCATGACGCCCATGACCACCGGGGAGGAGAAGCGGACGCCCGCGGCGGAGCGGGCCGGGCCCGTCCGGCGGACCGGCACCCGGGGCATGGTCGGCCGGCTCTCGTGGGGACTGGCCGACCAGGCGGCGTCCAGCCTGTCCAACTTCGTGGTCGGCGTCTACGTGGCCCGCGAGCTCGGGCTGACCGCGTTCGGCGTGTTCAGCCTGGCCTGGGTGACCTACGGCGTGGTGCTCAACGTCTCCCGCGGGCTGGCCACCGACCCGCTCGTGGTGCGTTTCAGCGGCGTGCCGGAGACGGCCTGGCGCGAGGCGGTGGCCCGCTCCTCGGGCACCGCCCTCGGCGTCGCCGCTGCCATCGGCGTGCCGTGCCTCGTGCTCGGCCTACTGATCGGCGGCCGGGTGGGGCCCGCGTTCGCCTGCCTGGGCGTCGTACTGCCGGGGCTGCTGCTGCAGGACGCCTGGCGGTACGCGTTCTTCGCCGCCGGGGCCGGCCGCAAGGCGTTCGTCAACGACGTCGTGTGGGGCGTCGCGCTCGTCCCGGCGATGGTGGTGGCGGCCCAGGTGGGCAGCGTGTCCGCCTTCGTGCTCGCCTGGGGCGGATCGGCGGCGGCGGCCGCGGTCTACGGCTGCTTCCAGTCCGGCATCCGGCCGAGGCCGGCGCGGGCACGCGCGTGGCTGCGCGAGCAGCGCGACCTGGGCTACCGGTACCTGGTCGAGAACGTCGGCGTCAGCGGCGCGAGCCAGCTGCGCGCCTACGGGCTCGGCGCCATAGTCGGCGTCGGCGCGGTCGGTGTGGTGCGGGGCGCCGAGCTGCTGATGGGCCCGTTCCTCGCCGTGCTGATGGGCCTCTCCCTGGTCACCGTCGCGGAATCGGCGCGGGTGCTGCGCCAGGCCCCGCACCGGCTCGGCCGGTTCTGCCTCCTGCTCGGCGGCGGCCAGGCCGTCGCCGCCCTGCTGTGGGGCGGAACGCTGCTGCTCCTGCCGGACCGGCTGGGCGAACTGGTGATCGGCGACGTCTGGAGCGGTGCGTCGGAGCTGATCGTGCCGGTCACGCTGAGCGTCGCGGGCGCCGGCATCGGCACCGGCGCGGCGGCCGGGCTGCGCGCCCTCGCCGCGGCCCGGCGCAGCCTGCGCTGCCAGCTCTTCGCCTCCGCCTGCTACGTCGGCGGCGGGCTCGGCGGCGCCGTCGCGGGCGGCACGGTCGGCTCCGCCTGGGGCGCCGCGGCCGCGTCCCTGTGCGGCTCGGCCGCGTGGTGGCTGCACCTGCGGGCCGCCCTGCGCGAGCGCCACCCCGATCCCGTCCCCGAAGTCCCCGAAGTCCCCGAAGTCCCCGAGACGAGGAACCCATGACCGCACGCCCCCGGCTGAGTATCGGCCTGCCCGTGTACAACGGCGAGGAGTACCTGGCCGAGGCGTTCGACGCCCTGCTCGGCCAGACCTACGAGGACTTCGAACTGGTCGTCTCCGACAACGCCTCGACGGACGCGACCCGCGACATCTGCCGCCGCTACGCCGCGCGGGACTCGCGCGTGAGGTACATCAGGCTGTCCCGGAACATCGGCGCCGCGCCCAACCACAACCACGTCTTCACCGAGTGCCGCGGCGAGCTGTTCAAGTGGGCCTCGCACGACGACCTGTACGCCCGCGACCTGCTGCGGCGCTGCGTCGAGGCGCTGGACGAGCGTCCCGAGGCGGTCCTCGCCCACTCCGGCCAGGCCGTCGTCGACGGCGACGGCAAGGTCAAGGTCCCCTACGAGTACGGGCTCGCCACCGACTCGCCGCACGCGCCGGAGCGCTTCCGCAGCCTGCTGTTCGAACCGGGGGGCGACGACTTCTACGGGGTGATGCGGGCCGACATGCTGCGCCGGGTGAAGCCGCACGACAGCTACCACCACGCCGACCGCACGTTCGTCGCCGAGATCACCCTGCACGGGCCCTTCCACCAGGTGCCGGAGCTGCTGTACTTCCGCCGGGACCACCCGACCCGCGCCGAGCGGGCCAACCCCTCCAAACGCTCCCGGTGCGTCAACCTCGACCCGCGCCGGGCGGGCCCGCTGCACCCGACGCCCCGGCTGCTCGCCGAGTACGTATGGGGCTTCGTCTCGGCGGTCCGGCGGGCGCCGCTGTCCGCGGCCGACCGGCGCGCGTGCTACGGCCACCTGGCCGCGTGGCTGACCAGCCGGGCCCGTCCGGGCGCCGGCGAGCGGGTCGAGGACCGCACCCCGGTCGATCCCGACCGGCTCACCGTCTCCGTCGACGACCTCGTCGCCGGCCGCGAAGGGAAGAACGCATGACGCCGGAGCACACGTCCCCTTTACGTGTGGGGGTGTTCGGCCTGTTCGGCGCCGGGAACACCGGCAACGACGGGTCACTGGAAGCCGTGCTCGACCACCTCCGCGCCGCGCACCCCGAGGCGGTCGTGGACGCGATGTGCGGCGGACCGGAGATCGTCGCGACCCGGTACGGGATCCCCACGACACGGCTGAACTGGTACCGCGGCGAGTACCGGACGGCGTCCCGGGCGGGCGCCGTCGCGGGCAAGGGCCTGGGCAAGATCGTCGACGCGGTCCGCACCGCCGCCTGGGTGCGCCGGCACGACGCGGTGATCGTGCCGGGCACGGGCGTCCTGGAGACCACGCTGCCGCTGCGGCCGTGGGGGTTCCCGTACTCGCTCTTCCTGCTCTGTGCGAGCGGCCGGCTGCTGCGCACCCGGGTCGCGCTCGTCAGCGTCGGCGCGGGCCCGATCGGCAACCGGCCGACACGGGCCCTGACGCGGTGGTCGACACGGCTGGCCTCGTACCGGTCGTACCGGGACACCCAGTCGCGCGACGCGATGCGGGCGATGGGCGTGGACACCGCGCGGGACGAGGTCTACGCGGACCTCGTGTTCGCGCTGCCCGCACCGTCGGCGAACGAGCCCGCGGACACGCCCGGACCGGTCTGCGTCGGCGTCATGGACTTCCACGGGAGCAACGACGAACGCGACCGCGCCGAGGAGATCCACCGGCGCTACCTGGACGGGACGACCCGGTTCGTGCGCGCGCTGGCGGCGGAGGGCAGGCCGGTCCGGCTGCTCACCGGCGACGAGCTGGACCGGCCGGTGGCCGACGCGATCGTCGACGCGGTGGGCTCGCCGCTGGTCACCGTCGCCGAGGCGGCCTCGCTGGCCGACCTGATGAAGGAAACGGCGGGTGCCGACGCCGTCGTGGCGACCCGGTACCACAACCTGGTCTGCGCGCTGAAGGTCGGCACTCCGACGCTCGCCCTCAGCTACTCGGCGAAGAGCGACTCGCTCATGGCCGAGATGGGACTGGGCGAATACTGCCACTCGGCGCGCGAGATCGACGCCGAACGGCTGCTGGAGCGGTTCCGGGCGCTGGAGCGGCGGTCGGCCGAGCTGCGGCGGACGCTCGCCGAGCGGAACCGGGCCGTCGCCCGGCGCGTCGAGCACCAGTTCGCCGCCCTGACCGCGGTCCTGGCGCCGGGACCGGACCCCACCGACCCGCGCGCCCGCGCCCGGCAGGAGGCACCGTGAAAGTGACCGAAGTCCCGGAGGTCGCCGGCGCGTACCTCTTCGAGCCGACGCCCCACGCCGACGAACGCGGCTTCTTCTGCCGCACCTTCGACGCCGACGTGATCCGCTCGGTGGGCCTCGACCCGGCCGCCTTCGTCCAGGACAGCCTCTCCCACTCGGTCCGGGGCGTCCTGCGCGGCCTGCACCTGCGCTCCGGCGCGGGCGAGGCCAAGCTGGTGCGCTGCTCGTACGGGAAGGTCTTCGACGTGGTCGTGGACCTGCGTCCGCACTCGCCGACGTACCTGGGCCGCGGCTTCTTCGAGCTGTCCGGCGAGACCCAGACGACCCTGTACATCCCGGCGGGCTGCGCGCACGGCTTCCAGGCGCTGACCGAGACCGCCGACACCTCGTACCGCATCGACCGCCCGCACGACCCGGCCGAGGACGTGACGATCGCCTACGACGACCCGGACCTCGCCATCCCCTGGCCGCTGCCGGTCACTTCGGTGTCCCGGCGGGACCGGGAGGCACCGGGCCTGGCCGAGATCCTCCGGCACGAGAGGGGTTGAAACGGTCGTGACCGGCGAGGACTTCACCCTGCCCCGCTCCCGGGCGGCGAACGAGCGGCTGCACGCCCTGGTCCCCGGCGGCGCGCACACCTACGCCAAGGGGGACGACCAGTACCCCGAGGGCCTGGCGCCCGTCATCAGCCACGGCCGCGGCGCCCACGTGTGGGACGTCGACGGCAACCGCTATGTCGAGTACGGCTCGGGACTGCGGTCGGTCAGCCTCGGCCACGCCCACCCCCGCGTGATCGAGGCGGTGCGGCGCGAACTCGACCGCGGCAGCAACTTCGTGCGGCCCTCCGTCGTCGAACTGGAGGCGGCGGAACGCTTCCTGGCCACGGTGCCGACCGCGGAAATGGTCAAGTTCGCGAAGAACGGCTCCGACGCCACCACGGCCGCGGTACGCCTCGCCCGCGCCGCCACCGGACGCCCCCGGGTGGCCGTCTGCGCCGACCACCCGTTCTTCTCCGTCGACGACTGGTTCATCGGCACCACACCGATGTCCGCCGGTGTTCCGGCG
Organism: Streptomyces olivaceus; assembly: GCF_000721235.1. Classification (GTDB taxonomy): domain Bacteria; phylum Actinomycetota; class Actinomycetes; order Streptomycetales; family Streptomycetaceae; genus Streptomyces; species Streptomyces olivaceus. The sequence continues at coordinate 48,450 of NZ_JOFH01000036.1, read as the reverse complement.
GCGACCACCGAACTGACCCTCTCCTTCCCGTACGGCGACCTGGCGGCGGCGGAGGAGCTGCTCACCCGGTACGAGGACGAGGTCGCGTGCCTGATCCTCGAACCGGCCGCACACACGGAGCCGCCGCCCGGGTACCTCCAGGGCCTGCGCGAACTGGCCGACCGGCACGGCTGCGTCCTGGTCTTCGACGAGATGATCACCGGGTTCCGCTGGTCGGAGGCGGGCGCGCAGGGCCTGTACGGCGTCGTCCCCGACCTGTCCACCTTCGGCAAGGCGCTGGGCAACGGCTTCGCCGTCGCCGCGCTGGCCGGGCGCCGCGCCCTGATGGAGCGGGGCGGGCTGCGGCACCCCGGCGACCGGGTGTTCCTGCTGTCCACCACGCACGGGGCGGAGACGCACGCGCTGGCCGCGGCCATGGCGGTGCAGACCGTCTACGTCGAGGAGGGCGTCACCGCACGGCTGCACGCGCTGGGCGAGCGGCTGGCCTCCGGTGTCCGCGAGGCCGCGGCCGGCATGGGTGTCGGCGACCACGTCGTCGTCCGGGGTCGGGCCAGCAATCTGGTGTTCGCCACCCTCGACGGCGACGGGCGGCCTTCGCAGGCGTACCGCACCCTGTTCCTGCGCCGGCTGCTCGCGGGTGGGGTGCTGGCGCCGTCGTTCGTGGTGAGCGGCGCGCTCGACGACGCCGACATCGAGCACACCGTCGAGGTGGTGGCCGAGGCGTGCGCGGTGTACCGCAAGGCGCTGGACGCCGGCGACCCCACCCCGTGGCTGGGCGGGCGGCCGGTGCAGCCGGTCTTCCGCCGCCTGGTGTGACCGGACGGGCCGCCGCGTGAGGTGCGACGCGTGAGGTGACGCCCCGTCAGGGACGGTACGGGTGACCGGCGTCGGCCATCGGGGCGGCTGTCCGGCCTGCGGCCCGGTCGACCAGCCAGGCGGCCGCCGGAACGACGGCCAGGGCGGTGCACCAGCCGCCCAGGGCGTCGGTCGCGTAGTGCGCGCCGAGGGCGACCTGCGCCCAGCCCATCGCGGCACCGGCCGCCGGGGCCGCTCCGAGCACGACGAGGACGCCCGTCGTCCTGCCGAGGCCGAGGCGGCCGGCGGCGAGCAGCGCCAGCACGAGGGCGAAGGCGGTGAGGAAGGCGGTGTGGCCGCTCGGGTAGGACAGGTGCCCGCCGTTGATGGTGCGTCCCACGACGCGCTTGAGCAGCGTCGTCGTCGCCACGCTCGCGCCGGTCCCGGCCAGGACGAGCACCGCCGCGCGCGGGCTCCGCAGCAGCAGGCAGCCCGTCAGCGCCGCCCCGACCAGCAGCACCGCGCCCGCGGGCTCGCCCAGGAAGTCCGTGGCCGTCGCCACGTGCCGCCAGGGTGCTCCCGGTCCGTACACCGCCGCCGAGATCCGCGCGTCCACCGTGCCGGGGTCGCCGTCGTCGGCGTATCGGATTCCGAGCACGAGGAGCACCAGCGCGGCGAGCGCCGCGACCGGGGCGAGCCACCCGCGCAGCGAAGGGGGCAGCAGCGCGGGCGCCGGTCCCCCGGTCACCGGCGGACCGCTCCGCGCGGCAGGGCGCCTCCGAGGCCGTCACGGGCGGCGCGGCCGTCACGGGCGGCGCGGGGGCCGGGGCCGGGGAGCCTGCGCGGGGGCCGGCTTCGGGACACGGCTCCGGGACCCGCGAAGTATGCGCGCATTGGCGCAGTTTACCGGCGACCGGGAGGTGTCAGGGCGGGGCGTCGGGGAGGCGGGGAGCGGCGCCGACGACGGCGTGCACGACGCCCGCGACCAGCCGGCGGTCGAGCGGGGCCGCGTCGAAGCGGCGGTGCATGGGCCAGCCCTCGACCAGGGCGTCGAGGGCGCGGGCCACCGCGGGGGTGAAGTGGAGCGAGAGGCTGTCCCGGCTGCGCGCGACCCAGGTGCGGGTGATGTCGCGTACCGCGGGGCTGTGGTTGGCGTAGGCGTACATCTCGAAGATGAGCGTCATGTCGCGGTCGTTGGCGTAGTCCGGCCCGCAGATCAGCTCGACGACGGCCGCCTCGGCCTCCGCCGTCGAGGCGGCGTCGCGGACGCTGCGGCGGTAGAACCGGGACATCGTGTCGGCGAGGCGGGCGAAGGCCTGCGCCAGCAGGTCGTCCATGCCGTCGAAGTAGTACGTGAGCGAACCGAGCGGGACACCGGCCCGTGCGGCGATCTTGCGATGGGTCGTCCCGAAGACGCCGCTGCCGGCGACGACGTCGAGTGCGGCGTCCAGGATGCGGTCCCTGCGCCCGGGATCGTTGGGGACCTCACGCCGTGTGCCGCTCACGGCCCCAATGTGCCACAGGGGCGCTCCCGCGAAGTGTGTACGCTCGTACAGATTCTGTGGTGAACGTCCTACTGGAGGCATGTACCCGTGACCGTCAGCCCCGTTCGGCGCCGGTTCGCCGTGTTCGCCCTGTTCTTCCTGCCCGGCCTCGCCATGGCGTCCTGGGTGACCCGCACGCCAGACGTGCGCGACCTGCTCGGTGCCTCGACCGGCCGGATGGGTCTGGTGCTCTTCGGCCTGTCGGTCGGATCGATGGTGGGCATCCTGTGTTCGGGCCCCCTTGTGGCCCGCTGGGGCGCCCGGCCCGTCATCGCCGCCGGAACCCTGGCCACCGCCGCGGGCTCGGGCGTGATCGGTCTGGGAGCGGGTGCGGGTTCGGACGCCGCCGTCGCCCTCGGACTCGCGCTGATCGGTTTGGGCATGGGCGGTGGCGAGGTGGCCCTCAACATCGAGGGTGCCGAGGTCGAGCGGCTGCTCGGCCGGTCCACCCTGCCCGCGATGCACGGCTTCTACAGCCTGGGCACGGTGGTCGGAGCGGTCGCCGGCATGCTGCTGACCGCCGTCTCCTTTCCCGTTCTGTGGCACCTCGTCGTCGTCACCGCCGTCGTCCTGGCGGTGCTGGTGCCGGTGATCCGGTACGTGCCCGCGGGCGTCGGACGCAGGACGGGCACCGGGCCGAAGGAGCGGGACGCGGCACGGCCCGCGGTGTGGCGGGAGCCGAAGCTGCTGCTCATCGGGGGCATCATCCTCGCCCTCGCCATGGCGGAGGGGACGGCGAACGACTGGCTGCCCCTGGTCATGGTCGACGGCCACGGCTTCGACGCCGCGCTCGGTTCGGCCGTCTACGCCGTCTTCGCCGCCGCCATGACCGTCGGCCGGTTCGCCGGCGGCCCGTTCGTCGACCGGTACGGCCGCGCCGCCGCCCTCTGCGCCAGCGCGGTGGTCGGCGCCCTCGGCATCGCCCTCGTGATCCTCGTCGACCACCAGGGCGTCGCGGCGGCGGCCGCCGTCCTGTGGGGCATCGGCGCGTCGCTGGGTTTCCCCGTCGCCCTCTCGGCGGCCGGCGACTCCGGCGACGACTCCGCCGCGCGGGTCTCCCTCGCCGCGACCGTCGGCTACGTCGCCTTCCTCGTGGGTCCGCCCTCGCTCGGCCAGCTCGGCGAGCACTTCGGGCTCCGCAACGCCCTGTTCTTGGTCCTCGCCCTCGTGGTGGCCGCGGCCTTCGCCACCCCGGCCGCCCGCAGCGCGCGGACGGGGGTGCGGGCCGTCCGGCCGGGCGACGCGCCGGCCGAGGCGCTGCCGGAGCGCCACGGCCACTGAATTCCCACGCGCCCCAGGCGTATCGAGTGTCGGCAATTCGGCCAGTCCCGCGTGCCGGTGGACCGGCCCGGGCAGCGGGCCGCTCCGCCCGGCCCCGTACGCGGCAAGGGGTGCGGCTCGTCCGAATCGAGCGCGTTCGATTCCTGGTCGGCGTCGTTGTGCCGGGTGACGCCGCTGCTGATGCCCGAGGCGGGTGCGGCCCCGGTCGCCGCCCGCACCCGCCTCACGCGCCCACGGAAGGAAGGTCGCCCGTGTCCACCACACGGCAGGAATGGAACGCCGGTTACGTCGACGGCCGCCGCTACCGGCGGCTCAGCGCCCCGGAACGCTCGCTGCTCTCGGAGCACGTACCCGCCCCGGCCGGCGGGCGCGCCCTCGACGTCGGATGCGGCGTCGGTGAGCTGGCCGCGCACCTGTCCTCGCTCGGCTATCGCGTCGACGCCGTCGACTGGTCCGAACACGCCCTCGCCGCAGCGGCAGCCGGCCACGCGGCGGCCGCCCGGTGGCTGCACCTGGACATCGAGGCGGACGACTGGGCCGCGCTGGACGCCGACGGCTACGACCTCATCACCCTGCGGCTCGTGTACCCCTTCCTGAGGCACCGCGACGGCACGCTGCGCGCCCTCGGCCGCCGTCTGCGCCCGGGCGGCGCGCTCGTGGTCATCGTCCCGAAGGCCGCCGACACCCCGTCACCGCGGCGCGGCATCGCGCTCGACGAGGAGGAACTGGCCCGTCTGCGGGCCGGCTGGCCCTCGGCCGACCGGCACGACACCGACGGCCTCTCCGTCGTCGTCCTGCGCGGCCCCCACTCCGGGGACACCGCCGGGGACGGCGTCCCGGGCAGCCCCCGCGAGCACCACATGCACCTGCGGCCCCGCTCCTACGCCCAGGTGGAGTCGGGGCGCAAGACGATCGAGGTACGCGTGGCGACCCCGGCGCTGCGGACGGTCGCGGAGGGCGACACGATCGTCTTCCACGACCGGGCCACCGACCGGCAACTGGACGTCCTCGTCCGGCGGTCCACCACGCACGCGTCCTTCGACGCACTGCTCGCCGCGCACGATTTCCGACGCGTGGACCCGGACGCACGGCACGCGGAGCTCCTCGGCGCGCTGCGCGGCACGCATCCGCCGGCCGAGGAGGAACTGGGCGTCCTCGCCTTCGAGTTCGACCACCGGCCGGCCCGTCCGGGGCAGCCGCTGCCCATGGCACCCGCCGACTACCTGACGACGATTCCCCACTACACGATGTACAGCTGCCTGTACGTCCGGGACGCCGACGACCGGCCCGTTCAGCTGCGCTCGGTCTACGGCAAGCGGCTCTGGCAGTTCCCGGGCGGGATCAGCGACGCGGGCGAGGACCCCCTGGGGACCGCGCGCCGCGAGGCGGTGGAGGAGACCGGACTCGCACTCGGCCCCGGTCAGCCCCGCCTGCTGCTCACGCACTATCTCCACCCCGGTCCGCGGTGGCCCATGGGGAAGATCGGCTTCGTCTTCGACGGCGGCAACCTCACGCCCGGACAACTGCGCCGCATCCGCCTCGATCCGCAGGAGCACGACCTGTGGGCCGTCCACGGCCTCGACGAGTGGCGCCGCCTCATGGGCGAGGCCCCCTACGCCCGCCTGGCAGCCGTCGAACGGGCCCGCACCGACCAGGGCCCCCACTACCTCGTCACCGACTCCGTCTGAGGACCACCCCCGAGCAGCCCAGGAGCGCCCGTGTCCGTCGAAGACCTCAACGCCCAAGCCTGGACCGTCTACGGGCAGCGCCAGCTGACCCACGGATACCTGCCGCCCATCCCTCAGCGTATGAACTGGTCCCCGTGGAACGACGTCGGCCCGGGTACGGAGATCCTGGGCGACCTCGCCGGCCGAAGGATCCTGGACATCGGTTCCGGGCCTGGGCACCACGCCGTCCACCTCGCTCAGGACCACGGCGCTCTGGTGACCGGCGTCGAGCTGTCGCCGACCCAGTACGAGCGCGCCGTTTCGGCCCATGCCGACGTCACGGGCGTGAAGTTCGTCCACGGAGACGTAGTCGGCTTCCTGCAGAGAGCCGAGCCGTTCGACGCCGCGTACGCCGTCGGGACCCTGGCCTTCATCGACCCCTACCGCGTTCTGCCCGCGCTCAGCGACGGTCTGCGCCCCGGAGCTCCGCTGATCCTGTCTCTCCTCCACACCGACCTGCACGGCCGTGGCCCGACCTCGACGGTGGAGCCGCGCGAGCAGATGGTCCGGTTGCGGGACGACCCGCCCCTGCCGACCAGGATGTGGGTCCTGGCGCCGCACGTGTGGGAGGACCTGCTCACCGCACACGGCTTTCGGATCGGGTCCATCGACCTCCTGCGCAGCCCCACCGAGGGGGTCTTGAACGTGCAGCAGCTGATCCGAGCCACCCGGAGCGACGCCGATTAGGTCCAGTGATGTGCCATCTCGGGGACCGTACCCGGCAGTTCGTCACCGCAGACGAGCTGGGCCACCGACACGAAGCGGTGTCGCCGGAGGCGGCGTACGCCGGGGGCCGTCGCGCTGCACGCCCCCGACGACGTCGTCGCCCTCGGGGGCCTCCGTGCCGAGTTGGAGAAGGACTTGGGCTAGGCGGTCTCGGAACCGGCGCTCGTGCGGGCGGGCGCGGGCGTGCCGTGGTGTCCGTCCGGTCCGGGACCGGACGGGCCGGGCAGGTCGCCCGGGACGGATTCCGGGGCCAGGGACCCCGCGGGGGACGGCTCGGCGCTCTCGCCGAGGAAGCCGCCCGACTGGTGCCGCCACAGCTTGGCGTAGGCGCCGCCCGCTCCGAGCAGCTCTTCGTGGCTGCCGTGCTCGACGACGGTTCCGCGGTCGAGGACGACGAGGCGGTCCATGCCGGCGACGGTGCTCAGGCGGTGGGCGACCACCAGGGCCGTGCGTCCGTCCATCAGCCGCCACAGGGCGTCCTGGACGAGGAGTTCGCTCTCCGAGTCCAGCGCGCTGGTCGCCTCGTCGAGCAGCAGGATCGGGGCGTCGCGCAGGATGGCGCGGGCGAGGGCGACCCGCTGGCGCTGACCACCCGAGAGTTTCACCCCGCGCTCCCCCACCAGGGTGGCGAAACCGTCGGGGAGCTGCCCGGCGAACTCCGTGACGTGCGCGGCCTCGGCCGCCGCGTGGACCTCCTCGTCGGTGGCGCCGGGGCGGGCGAAGGCGATGTTGTCCCGCAGGCTGCGGTGGAACATCGCGGGCTCCTGCGGAACGTAGGCGATCAGGGAGCGCAGGTCGTTCTGGCGCAGCCGGCTGATGTCCTGACCCCCGATCAGGATGCGTCCCCGGTCGATGTCCGACATCCGCAGCAGGAGCCGGGTGAGCGTGGTCTTGCCGCCCCCGGACCTGCCGACCAGACCGATGCGGGCGCCGGCGGGCACGTCCAGGTCGAGTTTCCGGAAGATCGGCCGGGCTCCCCCGTGGGCGAAGGTCACCCCCTCGAACGTGACGCCGGTGTCCCGTGGGGCGAGCGGCACGGGATCCACCGGGTCGAGCACGGTGGGCGGGTCGAGGAGCAGCTCGGTGAACTGTGCGGCCTCGGTCATCGAGCTCTCCAGCCGCCGGTAGATCTGGTTGAACTCGAACATGATCTGGGTGGCGTTGGCGTAGTAGGTGAAGGCGACGACGATCTCCTCCACTCCCTGTCCCGGGCCGCCGAGGGCGAGGGCGACCACCAGGCCGAGCACGTTGGTCAGCACGGACATCGGGGCGATCAGGACGTCGACGCGCAGGTTGCCGTAGTCCCACGAATCGAGCGTCAGCCGCCGGGACTCCGCGACCCGGCTGCGGTGCTCCCCGGCCTCCCGCCGCTCGGCCGCGAACGCCCGGACGGTCTCCATGTTCGTGAGGCTGTCGGCGACGTGGCCGGCGACCCTGGCGATCGCCTCCTCCCGGTGTTTGACGAGCCGCTGCCGACGGCGGATCAGCGGCGTGGCGGCCACCACGGTCAGCGCCATCATCGCCAGCAGACCGACGACGAGCATCGGTTCGTAGCTCCACAGCACCACGGCGCCGAAGACCAGGGGGACGAGACTGCCCACGATCCGGAACGTCATCGTGTCGACGAAGTCCTCGAAGCGCTTGCCGTAGCTGAGCACCCGTTTGGTCAGGGAGCCGGCGAAGTTGTCGTGGAAGAACGCCGCGTCCTTGGCGAGGAGTTCGTCCATGCCGCGTACGTACAGGTGTTCCATGCCCAGGGCGTCCACGCGGTTCAGGCAGTGCTGCCCGACCCGCCACAGGGCCTCGGCCAGCAGCAGCGTCACCCCGAAACCCAGCACGTACGGCAGGGCCGAGCCCAGGGTGAGACCGCCGTCGTCGGCAGCCTGGCCGGCCAGTTTGGCGATCAGCAGCGGGCCGATGTAGCGGATGCCGATGTTGCCCACGGCCGGCAGCAGCATCGCGGGCACGGCCAGTCGTCGTAGTCGCAGCAGTTCCCGGCCGTAGTGGCGCAGCGCCAGGACGACCGCGCCCCTGCCCGGCGCCGGTCCTCGCGTATCTGTGGTCCCCATCACACTCCCGGTGGTTCGGAAGCAGGAAGTTTCCCGAAGGGCGACGCGTTCGGTCCAGGCATTTAACGCGGACCGGCGATAACCGGACACCTTGCTTCCGGAGCACGGTGCGACCTCGGAAGGCGACAGGGGAAGGGCTACTCCAGAGTGACGAGGGTGGTTGAGCTGCTGACTGGCGTGACAGTCAGCAGCTCAATCACCCGTTCTACCTGCATCTTCTTCCTCAATCGCTTCGTCAGTGTTGAGTTTTTCGCAACACGCGCCTAGGGTCGTGGCCCGTGGAAACCGACGACGCCCTCGACGGCGCACCGACCGCCGACACCGCCGCCCGCGTCCGCGAGGTGATCGCGGCCGCGGGCGTCAGTCAGCGCGAGTTCGCGCGCCGGGTCGTCATGGATCCGTCCAAGCTCTCGCGTTCCCTGAGCGGCACCCGCCGTTTCACGGCCGCCGAGTTGGCGCGGATCGCCGACGAGGGCCGGGTCGACGTGGGCCGGCTGCTCGGCGGCCGGACCCGTGAGCAGGCCGCGGCGCCGACCGCCGGCCTGGAGGGCGGTCGGCCGCTGCAGATCGTCCGGGAGACGGTCCGGCTGATCGCGGAGCACGGCTTCCACGCGGTGCGGGTCGCCGACATCGCCCGCGCCTGCGCCACCAGCAGCGCCGCGATCCACTACCACTTCCCGGGTCGCGCCGAACTCCTGGAGGCGGCCGTGCGCTGGTGCATGGACGAGGACACCGCGCGCCGCGCCGCCCGTCTCGCCGAGGCGGACGACGCGGCGGCGGAGCTGCACCAGCTCATCGCACTGCAGACGCCGCGCACCGCGCAGCAGCGCCGCCAGTGGGCGGTGTGGCTCGACCTGTGGGCCGAGGCCGCGCGCTCCACTGCGGTGGGCCGGCTGCACTCCGAGTACTACCGGCAGTGGCGGGAGACCGTCGCCGACGTCGTACGCAGGGGTGTCGAACAGGGCGTGTTCCGCGCCGGGTCGGATCCGCGGGCGGCGGCACTGACGCTGACCGCGCTGATCGACGGCCTGGCGACGCACGTCCTCTCGGTGAGCGGGCCGGAGTCCGCCACTGCCGCGGACGCGATGCACGCGGCGCTGACCACCCACGTCACCCACACCATCCTGGCCCCCTGACCCCGAACACCCCCGGCTGCCGCACGAGCCGGCGCCCGACCGCCGTACCCGTCGGCGCCCGACCGCCACAGCACTCGGCCCGACCGCCACAGAAGTACCGCACCCGCCCGCACCGCACCCGCACCCCCACCACGGTGGGAGCGGCCAGACTCCGGGAGGCCCCCGCATGCCCCTGACCGAGAACGTCATCATCACCTGCGCGCTCACCGGCGCCGGCGACACCGTCCGCAAGAGCCCCCACGTCCCCGTCACCCCGGAGCAGATCGCGAAGAGCGCCGTGGAGGCGGCCGGCGCCGGAGCGGCCGTCGTCCACATCCACGTACGCGACCCGGAGACCGGAGCCCCGTCCCGCGACCCGAAGCTGTACCGGGAGGTCGTCGAGCGCGTCAAGGAGACCGGCACCGACGTCGTCATCAACCTCACCGCCGGCATGGGCGGCGACCTGGTCATCGACCCGGACGACCCGCTCACCCACCTGCCCGGCACGGACCTCGTCAGCGGTCTGGAGCGCCTTCCGCACGTCGAGGACCTGCTGCCCGACATCTGCACGCTGGACTGCGGCTCGCTCAACTTCGGCGACGGCTCGAACCTCTACGTCTCGACGCCCGACATGCTGCGCACGGGCGCCCGGCGCATCCAGGAGCTGGGCGTGCGGCCCGAGTTGGAGATCTTCGACACGGGCCAGCTCTGGTTCGCCAAGCAGTTGCTCGCGGAGGGCCTGCTCGACGACCCGACCGTGTTCCAGCTGTGCATGGGCATCCCGTGGGGCGCGCCCGCCGACCCCGGAGTGCTCCAGTCGATGGTCAACATGCTGCCGGACGGCGCCCGTTGGGCGAGCTTCGCGCTCGGCCGGATGCAGATGCCGTGGGTCGCGCAGTCGATCCTGCTCGGCGGCCACGTCCGCGTGGGCCTGGAGGACAACCTGTATCTCGGCAAGGGCAACAAGGCGACCAACGCCCAGCTCGTCGAGCGGGCCGTGGCCATCACCGAGTCGATCGGCGCCCGCGTCGCGACCCCGGACGAGGCCCGCGCCACCCTCGGTCTCAAGCCCCGCCAGTAGCCCCCTCGACGACGAAGGATCCCTCTCATGACCTCACCCGAGAACGTCCGCCGCGTCGCCTGCGTCGGCGCCGGAGTCATCGGCGGCGGCTGGGTCGCCCACTTCCTGGCGCGCGGCTATGACGTGACGGCCTGGGACCCGGCGCCCGACGCCGGGCGGAAAGTGCGCCGCCTGGTCGACGCCGCGTGGCCGACGCTCATCTCGCTCGGCCTGGCCGACGGCGCGTCGCCCGACCGGCTCACCGTGACCGACACCCTGGAACAGGCGGTGTCCGAGGCGGATTTCGTTCAGGAGAGCGCGCCCGAGAAGCTCGATCTGAAGCGTGAGCTGCTGGCCCGCCTGGACGCCGCGACACCCGCCGGCGTCGTCATCGCCTCCTCGACTTCCGGCTATCCCATGACCGACATGCAGACGGCGGCCGCCGACCCGTCGCGCCTGGTCGTCGGCCATCCGTTCAACCCGCCCTACCTCGTCCCGCTGGTCGAGGTCGTCGGCGGCGAGCACACCGACGCGTCGGCGGTCGCCTGGGCCTCCCGCTTCTACGAGATCGCGGGCAAGTCCGTCATCGCGATGGACAACGAGGTTCCGGGCTTCATCGCGAACCGCCTCCAGGAGGCCCTGTGGCGCGAGGCGCTGCACATGGTCGCGAACGGCGAGGCGACGGTCCGGGACATCGACCTGTCCATCACCGAGGGTCCCGGGCTGCGCTGGGCGGTGATGGGGCCGATGCTGACGTTCGCGCTCGCGGGCGGCGAGGGCGGCATGGCGCACATGCTGGACCACTTCGGCCCGTCCCTGAAGTCGCCGTGGACGCGCCTCGAAGCGCCGGAGCTGGACAAGCAGTTGTACGACGCGGTGGTGGCGGGCTGCGACGAGGCGGCGGACGGCCGCTCCATCGCCGACCTGGTGGCCGAACGCGACCGGGGCGTCGTGGAGGTGCTGCGCGCCACCGGCCGCCTGGACCGCGAGGGGGACTCCCGATGAAGCGGCTCCCGCTGTTCCGCGGCACGGTCCGCCCTGAGTGGATCGACTACAACGGCCACATGAGCGAGGCCTTCTACGTCCTCGTCTTCGGCCACGCCACGGACGCGCTGATGATCGAGACGGGCCTGGACTCCGGCTACCGCGAGTCCACGGGCTGCTCCCTCTACACGGTCGAGTCCCACCTCCGCTACCTCCAGGACGTGCCCGAGGGCGCCCACCTGGTCATCCGCACGCGCGTGTGGGGAGCGGCGGCGCGCAAGGCGCGCTTCGCGCACGAGATGTACGTGGTGCCCGACCCGGAGTCGGAGCCGGCGCCCGAGGCGGCGCCGGTCGCGACGACGGAACTGCTCGCGGTCCATGTCGACCAGCGGGTGGGCCGGGCGACCGGGTTCCCCGACGCGGTCCGGGACCGCTTCACGGAGCTGACCGAACCGGCTCCGGACTGGGCGGGCCGCTCGATCACCGCAGTGACCTGACCCGCCCCGGGGGCCCGGACGACGTGCCGGGTCCCCGAGCCGAGGCCGGGTGTCCGCGCCGCACGCCCGGCCACTGCCCCTGAAGCCGGCGGACGCCCGCCGGGTTCAGGGGTTGGCGTGCATCTGGACTTCGACCCGGTCGAAGCGGCGTTCCGCGAGATCCTGGCGCCTGATGGTCCAGAACACGATCCCCCCGGGAAACCCGCACCACTGCGCGAGCAGCGCCCAGCCGTCGGGGTGCGAGTCGCGGTCGTGGTCGTCGTCCTCCGGGTGGGCGGAGCCGGCCACCGGGTCGCCGTAGTCGTCGAAGTTCGCGTCGTGCCCGCCGAGTTGCCAGTCTCCGCCGCCGTCGGTCTGGTCGGACCAGACGTCCCGCAGTGTCTCCGCGTGGGGGTGCCGGTCGAGCATCTCGTCGTCGGGCGGTGTGGACGGCAGGGACACACCGGGCACGAGCCGGAGGTCGCCGATTCCGCGCAACTCGGCGTCCAACTCCCCGGGACTGTCGTAGTCGTAGATCGCGTAGTCGGGGGACGACTTTCGAGCCGCGGGAGAGACGGACCGAGGTGAACGCCCCGTCCTCTCAGGCTGCTTGAGGCCGCAGGCGGGCGGCGCCGCGTCCCAGTCGGACGGCTCCGGCCAGCGGGGCCACCGCTGCGATCAGGAAGGCGCCGTAGATTTCGTAGGCCCCGAGACGGCCGCCGGCGCCGAGCAGCGCGGCGACCGCGGGCGTCACCACCAGGGGCGAGAGCGTGCAGATGATGCCCAGCCGCTTGTCCTGCCCGGCCCATGCCGTGGAGCGCCAGATCCGCACGGCGGCGAGGACGGCCACGACGACGCCGACGCCGACGACCCAGAACGGTGCGGACAGCACCATCATGGCCAGGGTCACCGCGGTGCGCACCCGGCTCTCCGGCTGCAGCGGGCGCACGCCGGGCTCGTCCGCGATCGCGGCGGCGGCGATCTCCCGGGGCGTGCCGAGCCGGTCCAGCTCCTCCTGGACCGCGGCGTCGCCGGAGCCCGGCGGCAGCACGGACTCGATGTGCTCGCGCAGGTCCGCCAGCAGATCACGACGCCGGTCGTCGGACAGCACCGCCGCCTCCGCCTCGACCGAGGACAGGTAGGCGCGCACCAGCGGGTGGGTGAGGGCGTTGCTCATGATTCAGCTCCAGGAACAAGGAATCGGTCGACGGCATCGCGAAAGCCGGGCCAGTGCCCGGCGAACTCCTCAAGGGCCTGCCGCCCCTGGTCGGTCAACTGGTAGTACCGGCGAGACGGACCGCTGGCGGACTCCATCAGGAACGTGTCCGCCAGACCGGACCTGCGCAGGCGGGACAGCAGCGGGTACAGCGTCCCCTGGCTGGTCGCCATGACCGGCGAACCGGCGAGGACGTCCAGCAGCTCCACTCCGTAGCGGGGCCCGTCCCGCAGCAGGGCCAGAACGCAGTACTCCAGTACTCCCTTGCGCAGCTGGCTCACGCTGCGGGCTTCCTGCTCGTTACTTGCTTTGCCAGCTACCATGCAATGCATAGTACACACCCGACCGCTGCCGGTCACCAGGCCGGCGCACCCGTACACGGAAAGCCATGGGGACCGCGTCCGACCCGGACGCTGGAGCGCTCAGGCCCCGCCGAAGGCGCCCTCTCGGGGTCATCGAGGGCCGCGTGCGGCCCCGTTGCCCATCTCGAGAGCCCGCGCAAGCGCGTCGAGGGTGACGTCCACGACGGCGTGCAGTTGCTCCGCGTCCGCCCCGGCCCTGCTCATGACGGCGAGGGACTGGTTCACGGCCGCGACGTGGACGGCGTAGGTCCCGGCCGTCTCCTCGTGCAGCCCGCCGGCCTTCAGCGCGGCGTGCAGTCGGGCCCGCTGGAAGCCGACCGCCTCTCGCGCGCGCGTGGCGACGCTCGGACTGAGCACCGGTGCCGCCATGGCGGACTGGGCCACCAGGCATCCGTCGGGCAGACCGGGGTCCGCGACGCGCTCCAGGGTGACCGCGAAGAAGGCCCGCACCGCTGCGAGGGGGCGTTCGCCGGCACAGGAGAGCGCGGCCTCGTACTCGGCTCCGTAACGCGTCGCGTAGCGCTCCAGACAGCGGGTGAAGAGCGCGTCCTTGTCGCCGAAGGAGGAGTAGATCGAACTGCGGTTGAGCCCGGTCACCCGGGAGAGGTCGTCCACCGACGTGTCGGCGTAGCCGGCCCGCCAGAACTGGATCATCGCGGCATCGAGTGCCGTATCGGTGTCGAACTGCTTCCTGCCCGCCATGGCGAACCTCCGTACCGCTCCGGCGCGTGTCTGCGGTCACCTTATCTTGAACTGAATGGTTCAAGATGCCTAGGCTCCACGCATGGCCGCACTCGGGTGCCCGTCCTGCTCACCGTTCTCGTAGTCCACGGAGGAAGACCATGCCTGACCCCGCGATCACCGCCCGCCTCTCCGGCAACCCGGTCCCGGACCTGCCCCTGCACGACCTGGCCGGCTTCGCCCACCGCTGGGTCGACGCGGGCGGCACGCGGCTGCATGCCGTGGAGGGCGGCCGGTCGAACGGCGGGCCTGCGGTCGTTCTGCTCGCCGGGTTCCCACAGACCTGGTGGGCGTGGCGGAAGGTCATGCCCACCCTGGCCGACCGGTACCACGTCGTCGCGATCGACCTGCCGGGCCAGGGCCACTCGGAACGCCCGGACGGCAGTTACGACACGCACACGGTCGCCGCGTACGTCCACGCCGCGGTGAGGGCACTCGGAGTCCCGTCGTACTGGCTGGCCGCCCACGACATCGGTGCCTGGGTCGCCTTCTCCCTCGCCCTGGAGTACGAGAGTCAACTGCACGGCGTCGCACTGGTCGACGCGGGCATCCCGGGCATCACACTCCCCGACGCCGTCCCACTCGATCCCGAACGGGCGTGGAAGACCTGGCACTTCGCGTTCCACCTCGTGCCCGGCCTGCCCGAGACACTGCTCACCGGCCGCGAACACGAGTACGTCGGCTGGTTCCTGAAGGCCAAGGCCCTCTCCCCCGCCGCCTTCGACGACGCCGAGATCGAGCAGTACGCCGCCGCCCTCGCCGCCGACGGCGGACTTCGCGCATCCTTGGCCTACTACCGGGACGCCGCCGCATCGGCACGCGGGAACCACGCGGCCCTGGACCGACAGCACCTGACACTGCCGGTCCTCGGCATCTCCAGCAGCCACGGCTCCATCCCCGACATGGCGTCGTCCCTCAGGCCGTGGGCCGGCAACGCCGCAGGGGTCGTCGTGCCGGACGCGGGACACTTCGTCCCGGACGAACAGCCCGGCGCCCTCGCTGCCGCCCTGGTCGACTTCATCGCTCGGGGCGACTGAGACGGCCGGCCCGTCCAGCGGTCCGGCGGCCGCGGAGTCCTCGGCCGGCGTCAGTGCCGGGTCAACCGGCGCAAGGCGTCGAGTACGGACGGAGCGAGCGTGTCCGGGTGGTCGGGGTCGTGCATCAGATGGTCCACTGCCGGCAGCGTCACCCGGCCCGGCCGGCCTGCCTGCGCGCGCCGCAGGGCGTTCGTCAGGGCGTTCGTCGTGGCACAAGGGACCTGGGCGTCGTTCGTGCCGCAGGTCAGAAGCACCTTGGTTCCGGGTCGGAGTGCGGCGGCGGTGTCCGGTGGGTAGACGGCGTCGTCGCTTTCCACGAACCGGGCGTTGGTTCCTTGGAACGCCTCGAAGAGCTGGGCGATCGCGGTGGGCAGGTCGGTGGTGTCGACCGGCCGGCGTTCACGCAGGGAGGTGACGGCGGCATCGATGGCCGCGTTGACGGTGCGTTGCTGCTCCGGGGTGAGCCGGCCCTGCCGGGTCGCTTCGGCCACCTGGGCCTTGAGTTGGAGCGTGACCAGGTCCAGCATGCGGATCGCCTGGGGCTGCAGCAGCGCCAGTCCGACGGGGCGCGGGCGGACGGTGCCGCCGAGCACCAGGCCCGTCATCGCGCCCTCGCTGTGCCCGACGAGCAGCAGTCGGTGCGGGTCGGTCTCGGGTTGATCGCGCAACGACGCGTAGGCGGCCCGCGCCTGGCGGACGAATGCCGGGTAGTCGAGTTCTTCCGGGCGGTCCCGGTAGGCGCCGAGTCCGGTGCGGCCGGTGCCGTACTTGTCGAACCGCAGCGTGGCGACTGCCTCCCCGTCGAGCGCGTCGGCCAACTGCGCCAGGGTGTCCGGCGAGGACGCGGGCGGTTGGTTGCCGTCGCGGTCGGTGGGGCCGCTGCCCGGCAGCAGTAGTGCCGCCCGCAGCCGTTGCCCGGCACGGTGTTCGGGGACGTGCAAGGTGCCGTACACGGTCGTGCCGTCGGCCGTGAAGACGACCTCGCGGTCGGCGGCGGGCACGAGGCCGGGTGCCGCCTCGGCCGGGGCGGCGGTGACGGCGGCCAGGGCCACCACAGCTGCTGCCAGGTGTCGGAACATCGGCTTGCCTCTCTTCATGCGAGGGCCTTTTCGACCAGGGCCACAGCCGCGCGGGGGTCGTCGACCTGGAGCACCAGGCGTGCGTACCGCTCGTCGGCGAGTTCGATCACGACCGCCTTCGACGCGTCCCTGACATCCCAGAAGACCTTTTCGCCATCCTGGTGGAACGTGCCGGCGGTGATCACGCCGGGGACGTGGGAGCCCGGCGCGCGGATCCCCTTGGGGTCGGTGGCGATACCGGGGTCGGCGGTCACGCCGCGGACGTTGGCCAGCGGGATGGTCAGGCTGCCCTTGAATGCCCAGAGCTTGTCGAAACCCTCCATCACGACGACGAGGTCGTCGCCGTCGATGCGTATCAGTGCCATGTCGGTTTCCTTTTCAGGGAAGTGGGTCGAGGTGCCGGGTCAGCGCGGTGGCGACGTTGTCGGTGTTGCCGCGCAGCAGAATGCCCAGCGCGGTGGCGGTGAGGGCCGCGGCCAGGTCGGCGGGGACGCCGAGCGCGTCGGCGATCGCCCGGTCGACGGCGGCCAAAGCGGCCGTCACCTCGGAGGCGACCTCCTCGTCGACCGGTGCGCGTTCGACCGTCGCGAGCAGGAGCAGGCGGAGGTCGGCCGCGGTGACGAGTCGCAGCGCGGCCTCGGCATCCGGTGCGCCGCCGAGGGCGTCGAGCAAGGGGCGGACGTCGTCGGCGAGGTGACGGCGCAGAGCGATCAGGTAGAGGCCGCGCTTGCTGCCGAACGTCTTGTACAAGCTGTTGCGGTGCACGCCGAGGTGACTGACGAGGTCGTCGACGGACACACCGTCATAGGCGCGTCCACCGAACAGCTCCACAGCGGCACGCACCGCTTCGTCCTCTTCGAATGCTCTTGGCCTGCCCATGGCCACCAGAGTAGACAGTTGAGGAACGATCAGTCAAGAACGATCGTTCCTTAATTTGCGGTCCGGCAGCATCGTCGCGCGCCGACAGTGCACCGAGCGGGTGTGCAGCGCCGGTGCACAGCGCCCGTGGGCCAGGCAAGGGGGGTCTCGGAGTACCTGTAGAGCCAGGGTCTCCCAGGCCTTCGGGACGGCTGCCAGCCTGTGCGGGTCGGCTCGCGGAGACGCAGGGGAAGTAGAGCGCCCTGGACGCAAGCGACGACAACACTCCACGGACCCGTGCGTTCACGGCAGAAGAAACGAGAACCAATGGCGGACAGCCAATTCACCACTCACGCGGACCTTTTCGACCTGAGGGGGAAGAACGCGCTTGTCACCGGCGGCACCAGGGGCATCGGGATGATGATCGCGCGCGGCCTTCTGCAGGCGGGCGCCCGCGTCGTCATCAGCTCACGCAAGGCAGACGCGTGCGCGGAGGCACAGCGTCAACTGTCCGAATTCGGCGACGTTCAGGCATTCCCCGCCGACCTGTCCAAGTACGACGAGTGCCGGCGCCTCGCCGATCTCGTCAAGGCCGACTCGGAACGCCTGGACATCCTCGTCAACAACGCGGGAGCGATGTGGCGCGAGCCGCTGGAGACGTTCCCGGACGAGGCCTGGGGCTCAGTGCTCGACCTCAACCTCAAGTCGCCGTTCTGGCTGGTGCAGGCGCTGCTCCCCGCACTGCGCAGGGCGGGCACCGCCGATGATCCCGCGCGGGTCATCAACATCGGCAGTATCGCCGCCCTCCACGTCGCCGACTCGCCCAACTACTCGTACGCCAGCAGCAAGGCGGGACTCCACCAGCTCACCAGAGTGCTCGCCAGGGAGCGGGGCCCCCAGCACGTGACGGTGAACGCGGTAGCACCAGGACCGTTCCCTTCGCAGATGATGGCGTCCACGCTCGACGCCATCGGTGACACGATCGCGGCGAAGGCCCCCTTGCGCCGGCTCGGCCGCGACGATGACATGGCAGGTGTCGCCGTGTTCCTCGCCGGCCGGGCCGGGGCCTACCTCACGGGCACCGTGATCCCGGTCGACGGCGGCATCGCCACGACCGCGTCGGGCACCTAGGGGGTGTCGGCACGAGCCGTGGCGGCGGCCGACGGGCCCTCCCTCCGCATGCGGGCAGGGCCTAGGGTGAAGGGGTGGTGATGATGGATCTGCGTACCGAGATCAAGGAGTTCCTGAGCTCGCGTCGCGCGCGGATCGCGCCCGACCGGGCCGGACTGCCCTCGTACGGCGGCAACCGCCGGGTGAAGGGTCTGCGCCGCGAAGAGGTGGCCCTACTGGCAGGTGTGTCGGTCGACTACTACGTGCGTATGGAGCGCGGCAGCCTCGGCGGCGCCTCCGACGGGGTGCTCGACGCGTTGGCCTCCGCCCTGCAGCTCGACGAGGCCGAACGCGATCACCTCTTCCACCTCGCGCGGCGGACCGGGGGGCCCGGCGGTCCACGCCGCCGGCGACCCGCCGTGACGGTGCGTCCGGCGCTGCAGCGGGTGCTCGACGCCCTCACCGATGCGCCGGCCTGGATCTGCAACGGCCGTTACGACGTCCTGGCCGTGAACCGACTCGCCCGCGCACTCTTTTCGCCGGTGCTGGCCGACACGCGACGGCCGGCGAACACCGCGCGGTTCGTGTATCTGGAGCCCGATGCGGCAGCGGAATTCTTCGTCGACTACGACCGGATCGCCCGTGACGTGGCCGCGAAGCTGCGCATGGAAGCCGGCCGCAATCCGCACGACGAGGAACTGATCGCCCTGGTCGGTGAATTGTCCACACGCAGTCACCTGTTCCGGCAGCGGTGGGCGTCTCGGGACGTTCGACTCCACCGGTCCGGACGCAAGCGTGTCGACCATCCGGTGGCGGGCCGGCTCGACCTGGACGTCGAGTCCATGGAGATGCCCGCCGAACCCGGCCTGCTCCTGAACGTCTACACCGCGCCCGCCGGCACGGCGACCGCGGACGGTCTGGCCCTCCTGGCGTCGTGGGCGGTCGGCCGGGAGAGGCCGGCGACCGGGATCCGGGCACTCGGCTGACACACCGTCGAGCTGGCTCCCGGGCTGTGGAGGCGCGGGTACCGGAGGCGCGGTGGCGGCAGCCCTCCGGCGCCGCCGGCCGGGAACCGGTGCCCGGCCGGGACCTTCACAGGTTGTCGGCGTAGAAGTCAACCAGTCGGGCGACGGCGGCGTCCACGTACTCCGGTACGTCGTACATCTCGTAGTGGCCGGCTCCGTCGATCACCATCAGGTCGGCGGGGTTGGGTGCCATCTTCCACAGGCGCATGCCCATGTCGTAGGAGCCGGTGTTGCCGATTCGGCCGGCGAGGACGACCTGGAGCGGCTGCGTCATGAGCTGGTCGACGAGGTGGAAGGCGTCGTAGCCCAGCAGGAGGGAGTCGCTGCGGGACAGGCGGCGGTTGGTGGAGTGTTCACTGCCTCCGCGCGGGGTGCGGTAGTAGGTGACGGCCTCGGTGGTGTCGATGTCGGTGAGACCCGCCGCGGCGGCGTCCTCCAGCGTGTCGGGCAGCCAGTTCACCCGGCCCGTCTCGCCGGTGCGGGCCTCCTCGATCCGCGCATCGGCGAGAGCGTCGAGCGCGGCGGCAGGGCTGCCGGACTGGAAGCCGCGGAACGAGATGCCCATGTTGCCCGGGACGACGGTGCCCACGGCCTTGATGCGGTGATCGGTGCGCGCGGTGTGGACGGCGTAGCCCCCGCCGGCACAGATGCCGAGGACGCCGATGCGGTGCGGGTCGATGCCGGGGAGCGTGGTGAGCGCGTCGATGGCGTAGGAGATGTCCTCGCCGCGCCGGTAGGGGTCCTCCAGATCCCGCGGCTCACCGCCGCTGCGGCCCTGGTGGGCGGGGTCGAAGACGAGAGCGGCGATGCCGCGTGCGGCGAGGCGGGAGCCGTACTCGGCCCCGATCTGCTCCTTGACGCTGCTGCCGGGGGTGGAGAGCACCACCGCTCGCAGCGCGGTGGAAGCGTCACTGGCGTCAGGGAGGTGGAGATGGGCTGCAAGCTCGATCGGGCCGCGCGGGATCGTGAGGTGCTGGAGCACGGGGTTCCCTTCGTGGGATCGTCGCCGCGTACAGTCAGTACGAAAAGCAACTGGTACGGTTTGGAACTAATACGAAACGGTACCATCAGGTGAGGAGAGGCGCGGCATGTCGGTCGACGGAGCACGGCTGTGGAAGCTGAACCAGCGGCTGCTCGGCGTCGTGATGGACGCGTGCACCGCCGAGCTGACCGCACTCGGCCTGGAGACGAAGGAGTTCTTCGTCCTGGCCGAAGTGGAGAACTCTCCGTACCCGGCGCAGATCGCGTCGGCGCTCCTGCTGCCGCG
The DNA here is from genome assembly GCF_000721235.1 of Streptomyces olivaceus. Lineage (GTDB taxonomy): Bacteria > Actinomycetota > Actinomycetes > Streptomycetales > Streptomycetaceae > Streptomyces > Streptomyces olivaceus. The sequence continues at coordinate 27,978 of NZ_JOFH01000036.1, read as the reverse complement.
GGCGAGCGTGACGGTCTACGTGCGCAACCTCGTCGCCAAGGGCCTGGTCGAACGGGAGATCGACGAGGCCGACCTGCGTCGTCACCGGCTCGTCCTGAGCGATGCCGGTGTGACGGCGCGGGACCGGGCTCTCGCGACGCTCGCCGCCGAGTACGACCGCCGGCTGGCCAGGATCACCGAGCAGGACCGTGTCGACCTGCAACGCATCCTCGGGCAGATGCTCGACCTGCCCGAGTGACGCGCGAAGCGGGAGGCGGGTCTCAGACAGGGCGCTTGCCGCCCCAGAGGAAGAGGAACGCCGTGACGGCTGCCGTCAGGGCCAGCAGGATCGACGCGCCGAACCACTGCATGCCGGTCATCTGCGACATCGGCAGGTAGTCGATCGACCAGCCCACGACATCGGCCTTCCTCAGGCACAGCTCGGTCGCCCGCTCCGTCTGCGCGTCGGCACAGGTGCCGATGCCGAGGAGTTTCCCGTCGCCGGTGATGTACGACGCCCCGCCCGTCCGGTACGCGCCCGTGGGCAGGACCTGGGCCGGGTACTCGGCCGTGACGCCCTTGCTCGTGGTGAGCGTGAGGACGTTGCCGAGCGACAGCAGCAAGTGGGACCAGACGAGTTGGACGGCGACGGTGAACGCGAGGGTGACCGCCATGGCCGCCAGTGTGCGGCGCAGCACCAGGCCGATCGCCGCCCCGCCGAGGACGGAGAGGAGGGCGAGGGCCACGGGCACGGGTCCCGTGGTGTTGAAGTTGTACTCGAAGATCCACTCGGCGGCCGTGACCTCGGACTGGTAGAGGTCGAACCACCAGCCGAACGCGGCCGACAGCGCGACCGTGCTCACCACGACCACCACTGAGGTCAGCGCCAGCTTCGTGGTCAGCCAGCGGGTCCGGCTCACGGACTGGGCGGCGACCAGCCTGGCGGTGCCGTTCTCCAGGTCGCCGGCGAACAGCGGGGCACCGAGGAAGACACCGAGCAGGATGGGGACCAGCCGCAGTCCTGTGGACGTGGTGCTGTAGCCGCCGATGTACACCTGGGACCGCTGGAAGACGATGTACGCCACGGCGAGCGCGGAGGCGCCGAGAACGGTCCAGAAGGCCGCCCGGTGCTGCCGCCAGACGAGCCAGGCCATGCCCTTGAACAGCTGGGGAAGTCGGCCGGTGCCTGCGGCCCGGGCCCCGGTCGTCGTCGAGGTGCTGGTGAGAGAGCTCATGCTGCCACCGTCCGGGTGTCGTACGCGCGGGCCTGAGCGGTGGGGGTGATCAGGGGTGCCGCGCCGGGTGAGCGAAGATAGGCGATCAGGAGTTCTTCCAGGTTCGGGCTGTCCGTCTCCCAGCGGCCGGCGGCCGGGCCTTCCGAGCGGATCAGGGCGGTGAACTGCCGTCCGCTGACACGGGATTCGACGAGGGAATGCTGCGCGAGGGAGGCCGGCAGGTCCTCGCCCTCCTTGGCGCCGGTGACGACGGTGTGCACGGACAGCAGCTCCTCCACGTCACCGGCGAGGCGTACTTCGCCGCCGGAGAGGACGACGAGGTAGTCGCAGACGTTCTCCAGTTCGGCCAGGACGTGGGTGGACATCAGGAGGGTGGTGCCGCGCTCGGCGGTGTCGGCGAGGAGGGTGCCCATCACCTCCTGGCGCGCGACCGGGTCGAGGTCCGCCATCGGTTCGTCGAGCAGCAGCAGGTCGGGGCGCTTGCCGAGGGCGAGGGCAAGGGCGACGCGGCTGCGCAGGCCGCCGGAGAGGCTGCCGATCCTCGCGTCGAGGGGCACGTCGCCCGCGCGGACGACGTCCTCGGCGGTGCGCTGGTCCCAACCGGGGTTCAGTTCCCTCCCCAGCCTCAGGGTCTCCGCCACGGTGAACCGGCGGAACAGCGGCTTGTCCTGGGCGAGGAAGGCGGTGCGCCCCGAGTCCGCCGAACCCGGTGCCGCACCGAACACGCTGAGCGTGCCCTGCGTCGGCTCCAGGACGCGGGCCGCGATGCTCAGCAGCGTGGTCTTGCCCGCCCCGTTGGGACCGACCAGCCCGCAGATCCGTCCCGCCGGGAGCCGGAAGGAACAGTCCTTCAGTGCCCACCCCCGCCGGTAGCGCATCCCCAGTGCGTGCGCCTCGATCGCCGACTCCCCTGCGTGCATACCGTCACTCACCAGCGCTCCCAGTCGTCGTGGCCGCCGTCTTCGGGCCGGCGGCGTACTGCTTGTCCATGGCCGACGCGACCAGCGCGGCCACGTCCTCCCTCTCCAGGCCCGCCTCGGCCGCCCGGGACACCCACGCCGCCAACTCCCCGTACAGCGGTGAGTCGGTGCCCGCCGAGGGGCGGGCCAGCGTGCGGCGTACGAACGTGCCCTGGCCCGGCCGCGGTTCGACCAGGCCCTCACGCTCCAGCTCGCGGTACGCCTTGAGAGTGGTGTTCGGGTTGACCGCGCTGACCTCGGCGACGCTCTTGGCGGTCGGCAGCCGGTCGCCGGGCACCAGGACGCCCAGCCGCAGAGCCTGCTTGGTCTGCTGCACGATCTGCTGGAAGGCAGGTACTCCGCTCCGCCTGTCGATACGGAACTCCACGATCATCACCACCATTCCACTACTTGATTAGTGGAATCATGAAGGCAGGCGAGAGCGAATGTCAACGAGTTCCGGGAGGGCGCCGACCAACCGTCCGTCACGAGCCGTGCCACGGGTGACGGCGCGACCGCACCCGGTAGTGCCTCGTGCACCCTCATTGACAGGGTTCGCCGGAGGATCCAAGAATGACCGCGCGCTGACAACGTTGTCTCATCCGAAGGAGGACCACCGTGGGGTCCCCGTCCCTCCCGTTCCTCCCGTCACCGGCCGCCCTCCGGCTGGGCCGCCGCCGGCTGTTGCAGCTCATCGGCGCGACCGGCACCGCGGCCGTCCTCCCGTCGGCGGCCGGGCTCACCACGGCCACGGCAGCCGTCCCTGCCGCTCCCCGGGCCGCGGACGGGGTTGCGGCGACGTACCACCGCGTGCTCCTGCGACACACCCGCTGGTCGGAGAGCCAGTGGGACGAGGCCAAGGGCATCTACACCGACAAGGACTTCGGCTTCGCCGTCGTCCTCGGCCACGCCGTCCTGCTGACCCACGGCGACTTCGACGCGGACGAGGCGGGCATCGACCGCGCCACGCTCCGCTCCCGGACCCTGGCGACCCTGCGCCACTACGCCGCGTCCAACCGGCTGACCGGCGGTTCCCAGTGGGGCCGCAAGCTGTTCTTCGACACCACCTTCCAGTCGTACTTCATCCTCGCCGCGCGCCTCCTCTGGGACGAGTTGGACGACGCCACGCGTACCGCGGTCGACACCATCACCCGCGAACAGGCGGCCTACACCCACTCCCTGGGCACGGGCGACGATCCCGACTCGGGCGACTGGACGCCCAACGGCCTCAAGGGCGGGTACGTCGGCGACACCAAGCTGGAGGAGATGGGCCTGTACGCGCAGACCCTGGCCCCCGCGCTGGCCTGGGCGCCGGACGACCGGCGGCACGCCGACTGGGCCGCCGGGTACGGAACCTGGTCGCGCAACGAGGCGGGGCTGCCGCCCGCCGACCTGGCCAACCCGGCGCGGGTGGACGGGGTTCCGGTGTCCCGCAACACCGCGCACAACACGTACGACACCTTCATCGTGGAGAACCACGGCTCGTTCGGCCCGCACTACCAGGAGGAGCTGTGGCGCACCTCGGGCCGCAACGCGGCACACTTCCTGGCGGCGGGGCGACCGCTGCCCGAGGTGCTGACGGCGCAGCCGAACGCGGGACCGCTGTGGCGGACGCTGCTGGGGGTGATGTCCGACGCGGGCGAGCCGCTGATGCCGATGGTCGACGACCGGGAGCACCTCTACGGCAGGGACGTGATCCCGCTGGCCTTCCTCTCCCGGGTGGCCGGTGACCGGGCCGCGGCCCGCGCCGAGCTGGAACTGGCCGCCCGCCTCGAGGCGTATCAGAAGTATCCGCCGGAGTACCGGCTCGCGAAGTTCTCGGGCGAACCCAAGTACGAGCCGGAGGCGCGCGCCGAACTGGCCATCAGCTACCTGCTGCACGTGTGGCCGGGCGCCGGCACCCCGGTGACACCGCTGACCGGCGCGGAGCTGTTCGCTCACGCCTCCGGGGTCACCGACTTCGGTGCCGGTCCCGGGCTCGTCTCCCACCAGTCGCCCGCGGGCTGGGCGGGGGCGGTGTCCAAGCCGGGCTACGTGAAGTTCGCCTGGCAACCGGGCCACGACGACTGGCTGTTCAAGCTCGGCGGCGGCACGCCGATGTTCCTGCCGTCGACCGCCGCGAAGCTCACCGGCCGGACGGTACGTGTGCACACGTCGCTGCGGGACGGCTTCGACGGCAGCGCGACTCTGCTGCGGCTCGACGGTGGCGACGGCTCCACGGGGTTCGCCGGCTTCGTGACGCTCCCCTCGGGTGCGGTGGTCCACGCCGCCGACTCCCGGGTCGCCGGCGACGGTCCGCGCCTTGAGGTGCACAACCTCACCATGCCCGGGGTGGCGGGCCTGACCGGCAGCCGCACGTACCGGTTCGCGGAGGGCACGGCGACGGTCCGCGCCCGGGACGCCGCCGAGTCGCCGTCCACCGGCCGCACGGACGAGCTGACCTTCCCGCGGGTGACCGTGCGTCACCTGCGCATGCTGGGAGTGTGGCCGGACGCGGAGTACGGCTACTCGCTCTTCGCCGTCGAGGCGCGAGACGGAGCCGGCGGAGCCGACGCGGCGCGCGGCGGCTCGGCGACGGCGTCCTCGCACACGCCGGGCAGGGAGCCCGGCCTCGCGGTGGACGGCGACGGGACGACCCGCTGGGCCGTGTCAAAGGAGGAGCGCGGGCGGGCGGACAGCTGGTGGGCGGTGGATCTGGGCGCGGCGAAGCCGGTCGACCGGGTGACGCTGCGCTGGGAGGAGGCGGCCGGACGCCGCTACCGCGTACAGGGTTCGGCGGACGGCGAGAGCTGGGACGACCTGGTGACCGGCCCCGCTCCGGCAGTGAGCAGCACGGGCGGCTGGCTGGACGTCGACGGCCGCGCCGGACTGGTCGTGCGCGGCGGCACCCGCCCGCTCGCGGTGTACGGCGACACGATCGTCCTGGCGGCGGACGGAGCGGAGGAACCGCTGGTCGTCGAGGGCCACTGCGGCGTCTCCCCCGCCGAGTTGCGCGCGCTGGCGTCCCGTCCGGCTCCCGCGGCCGAGGACGACCGGATCGGCGCGGCGCTCACGGACGGCTACCTGAGCCTGTTCAACCTTTCGGCGGCCAGGGTCACCACCAAGGTGACCGTGCCGCGCGCAGCGGCACACCTGCCGGTCTACGAAGGCGAGCAGACGACCACGGCGGACGCCTCGGCCTACACGGCACACCTGGACGCCGCCTCGGCCCGCGTCCTCCCCCCGCGGTTCACCCTCACGCCGCTCTCCCCCGCGACGCTCCCGCCGGGTCTGCGGATCCGGGTGACCGACGGGGCACACCTGCACCTGACGGGCCCGGCCTGCCGAGTACGGATCGAGGCGCAGGGCCACCGCACCGAGGCGACGGTGCGCGCGGGCCGGGAGACCCACGTCACGCTGGACGGCGCGGCCGCCTACCCGCACGACGATCTCGCCCTGGACCGCGTCACCTTCCCCACCTCTCCGCTGCCGTCCGGGATGACCAGCCCGGAGAACGCCGTGGACGGCAGCCGGGACACCGCGTGGCAGCCCGGCCGCGACGGCCGCATGGTGGTGGACCTCGGCGCCCGGCGCACCGTCGAGGAGGTGGAGGCCGAGTGGACGCACCCGGACGCCCCCGCCGCGCACGTGGAGTTCAGCCGGGACGGCATCCGGTACCAGCGCGCGGGCGCCCTGACCGGCAAGGGCCGCGTCCGCCGCCTCACCCACTCGGGTTCCCCGCGCTATGTCGCCCTGGCGGTGCACGGGACGCCGCCGGAGGGGGCGGGGGTCGTCCGTTTCTCCGTCCGCTGACGCCGCTGCCGGTCGTCCTGATGCCGGTCCGCGCGGTCGCCGAGGTGGTCCTGCCCGAGGACAGCGGCGTCCGGCACGCCTGCGACGTCGTCGGGGAGCCGAGCGTGGCCCTGCTCGCCGGGTGCGTGCCGGCCGTGTTCACCCTCGGCGGCCGGGGCAGCGGCGTGTCCCGTCGTCTCCACCACCCGGCCGCGAACGGCTCGGACCTGGAGGCGGACCTGCGGGCGGACCTGGCGGCCCGGCCGAGGGCCTCGGCCCGTCGGTCACCGACCGCCCCGGCGGCCACGCGTCAGCCGTACGCGACAACGCCGACCGGAGTGGCGGCGTGGTGCATGGGGCCGGGTCAGGTGTGGCTAGTCGGTCAGGCGCGGAGTGCGCAGGGCGATGACGGCCTTGTCGTCGTGGCCGTCGCCCGGGCGGTGTGTGATCAGGGCCCGGCAGAGTTCGTCGGGTGACAGCCCGGCGAACCGCGAAACGGTGACGGCCAGGGAGTCCAGCCCCCGGTCCAGTGGCTGGCCGGGGATCTCCACCAGGCCGTCGGTGAACAGGACGACGGTGCTGTCCGTGGGAAGCACGTCGCAGTGGTCGGGCCGGTGGAGGTCGGGGGCCACTCCGAGCGGGATTCCGGGTTCGTGGTCCAGGTAGCGGACCCGTCCGTCGGGCAGGAGCACGAGCGGGGGCGGGTGCCCGGCGCTGGACCAGCGCAACCGCCAGGCTTGATCGACGGGCTCCAGTCGGGCAAGCAGGGCGGTGGCGATGGGCGCCTCGTCCAGGGCGGCGTTCATGATGCGGTCGAGCCGGGCGAGGGAGACGCCGGGCGGAGCGTGTCGGTCGAAGTAGAGGGCCCGCAGCATGTTGCGGATCTGCGACATGTCGGCGGCGGCCCGCAGGTCGTGCCCCACGACGTCGCCGATCACCGCTGCGCACGCACCGCCGGGCAGCACCATGGCGTCGTACCAGTCACCGCCCACGGCGGCCGGGGCGCTTGCCGGTCGGTAGGCCGCGCCGGCGGTGAAAGGCCGCAGGTCGGGCAGGCGGGGCAGGAGCAGCCGTTGGAACTGCTCGCTGCTGTTGCGGACCTGCTGGTAGAGGCGGGCGTTCTCGATCGCCACGCCGGCGGTACCGGCGAGGGCGCGGATCACGCCTTCGTCGTGGCGGTCGAAGGGCTGCCCGTCCTTGCGTTCGGAGAGATAGAGGTTGCCGTAGACCCGTCCCCGTACGCTGATGGCGACGCCGAGCAGGGTGCGCATGGGCGGGTGCCCGGGCGGGAAGCCCGCCGACTCCTGGTGGCGCGAGATGTCCTTGACCCGCAGCGGTTCGGGATGGTGGATCAGATGTCCCAGCAGACCTCTGCCTCTGGGCAGCTCCACCCCCTCCAGTCCGGCGAGTTCCTTGGAGGTGAGTCCAAGGGGAATGAATTCCTCCAGGAGCCGGCCTTCCTGGTCGAGTACTCCCATGGCGCCGTAGCGGGCTCCCACCAGGTCCATCGCCGTACGGACGATGCGGCGCAGCACTGTGGGCAGCTCCAGTTCGCCGGTGATGCTCATCACCGCTTGGAGCAGCTCCTGCAGCGTGCTCTGGGCACGGGCCAGAGCGTGCAGTTGCTCGCCGATCCGGTTCAGGTCCGAGCTGAGAGGCAGGTCGAGCAGCGAGGTGTAGGGCTCGTCGGGCCCGTGTCCGGTCGAGTCGTCGTCGGGTGGGCTCTGCCGGTCCACCGCCATCGCGCCCGCCTCACTTCCGCTGTCCGCCCAGGTGCCGCGCGATACCCGGACCGGGTCCGTCGCGTCTGCCTGTGCCGTCCCGGACCGCGTACCCGCAGAGGGCCGGACCCGCCGGCCGAACCGGCCTCTCGCCACACTCTCACTCGGCGGGCGGAAGTGTGCCGTTCGTGGGCCGCCGGTCGGCGTAACGCCTCACCGCCGCGGCGGGACCGCTCCGCGATCACCCGGGCGACCCGGGCATCCTCACTTGTGCGCGTGCTCGCCCAGGTAGAAGAGCAGCCAGATGAAACCGGCGAACAGGTGCGTACCGAAGATGTAGAAACCGGCCCGGAGGGCGACGCCCCGTTCGAACCATCCCTCCTCGTCCTTCCTGTCCTTCCTGGCCTTCCTGTTCTTCTTCTCCGCCGGCCTGCCGGGCTGTGCGGCGCTGGTCTCGTGGCTCATCGGGGCGTCCTCCTGTATGCCGGCCTCCACCGGCGCCGTCGTGCGGGCGCTCATGGCCCCGGCGCGGTGGTCTGCAGCTCTTCGAGCAGCTGCTGCTGTCCCGTGATCAGGACGGACAGGATCCGCCTGGCGGCCGCAAGCAGGTCGGCCACGTCTCCGCCGGCCAGTTCGTACACGACGGTGGAGCCGGTACGGGTCGCACGGACGAGGCCGGAGCGGCGCAACACCGCGAGCTGCTGCGACAGGTTCGACGGCTCGACCCCGATGTCCGCGAGCAGTTCGCGCACCGGCCGCGGCCCGTCCTGCAGCAGTTCCAGGACCCGGATGCGCACCGGGTGCCCGAGCATCTTGAAGAAGTCGGCCTTCGCCTCGTACAGGGGGACAGGCACCCGGTTCACCTCTCGTCCACTTCCACGGCCGGGGTGGCGGACCCATGTCCCCGGGCCACGCGTACCGCGTCGTCCACGTCGGCCTCCTCCACAACGAGACACCTTGCGAGTCGAGGCAATTATCTGATTGAAGAACTCTTCAAGTCAATCGAGGCGGCCGCACACCCCGGCACCGGGACATCCCACACCCTGACGTCCCGGGAGTCGGACCCGCCGGCCCCGAACACCTCTCAGGTGCAGGATTGCGAAACTTTGCAATTCATTAGATGCTTACGTACCTGCTCTCGGCAGGCGAGTGCGGGGGCCTGTGCCGCTGAGGCAGGGGCCAACACCTCCGGGCTGCCGGGCGGTTTCGGGACAGGGAGGGGGTGCAGCGTGATGCGAACGGCGATCGGTTCGCTGGGTGACCGCCTCACCGGGCTGCTGCCGGGGCGGAGGGATGTGGCGCACATGCGCCGCAATCCGCGCCGGGATCTGCTGGCCGGGCTGACGGTGGCTGTCGTCGCGCTGCCGCTCGCGCTGGGATTCGGCGTCTCGTCCGGTCTCGGCGCCGAAGCGGGGCTGGCGACCGCCGTGGTCGCGGGAGCGCTGGCCGCGGTGTTCGGGGGATCCGACCTCCAGGTCTCCGGTCCGACGGGTGCGATGACGGTGGTACTGGTGCCGATCGTCGCCGAGCACGGCCCGTCAGGCGTGCTCATGGTCGGGCTGATGGCGGGCTTGATGCTCGTGGTCCTCGCTGTCCTGCGGGCCGGAAAGTACATGCGGTACGTACCCGCGCCCGTGGTCGAGGGCTTCACACTCGGTATCGCCTGTGTGATCGCCCTGCAGCAGATTCCCAACGCGCTGGGCGTGGACAAGCCCGAGGGCGAACGAGTGCTGGTGGTCGCTTGGCGCGCCCTGTCGGATTTCGCGCAGCACCCGAACTGGACCGCGGCCGGGCTCGCCCTGGCGGTCGCCGCCGTCATGCTGCTCGGAGCCCGCCGGTGGCCCATGGTGCCCTTCTCGATCCTCGCCGTGGCCGGGGCCACCGTGCTTGTGCAACTCGCCGGTCTGGACGCGGTTCCGCCGATCGGCGACCTTCCGGCCGGGCTGCCCGCGCCCTCACTGGCCTTCCTCGACCCTGCCGTGCTCGGCTCATTGCTCGCTCCGGCTGTTGCCGTGGCGGCGCTGGCCGCCCTGGAGTCCCTGCTGTCGGCCTCGGTCGCCGACGGAATGACGGCCGGTCAAAGACACGATCCCGATCGGGAGCTGTTCGGACAGGGACTGGCGAACATCGCCGCTCCCGTGTTCGGTGGTGTGCCCGCGACCGGGGCGATCGCCCGTACCGCCGTCAACGTGCGGACGGGCGCAAGCTCCCGGCTGGCCTCCCTCGTCCACGCCGCCGTGCTGGCCGGCATCGTCTTCACCCTCGCCCCCCTCGTGTCCAGGATTCCGCTGGCCGCGCTCGCGGGCGTCCTCCTGGCCACGGCCGTCCGCATGGTCGAGGTCGGATCGCTCCGTGCCATGGCCGGGGCCACTCGCTCCGATGCGCTGGTGCTGGTCCTCACCGCCGTGACCACCCTGGCGCTGGACCTCGTCTACGCGGTGGTCATCGGCCTCGCGGTAGCGGGTGTGCTGGCCCTTCGGGCAGTGGCCCGGCAGGCCCGCCTGGACGAGGTGCCTCTGGACCGGGGTGAGCACAGTGCCGAGGAACACACGCTGCTGGCCGAACACATCGTGGCCTACCGCCTCGACGGGCCGCTGTTCTTCGCGGCCGCCCACCAGCTCCTGCCGGAACTCGCAGCCGCCGCCGACGTCCGGGTCGTCATCCTGCGCATGTCGAGGGTGACGACCGTCGACGCCACCGGTGCACTGGCGTTGAAGGACGCGGTGGAGAAGCTGAACCGGCGCGGCATCGTCGTGACCGCCTCCGGCATCCGCCCCGCTCACCGCCGGCCCCTGGCCGCGATCGGGGTACTGGCACTGCTGCGGCTCGGGGAGGGCGAGTACGCCACGACACCGGAGGCCGTCCGGGCTGCGCGGGCCCACCTGGAGCGGGCCGGCGTACTCGCCCGGGCTTCCCGGACAGCCCACGAGGAAGCAGAAGAACCCGCCCTCGCCAAGCGGATCCTGCCCGAGGAAGCTCATGGCTGAGATGCCCGGAGACTCTGTGGCCGCCCAGGGCAGCGCACCGGGCCGGCCGGTGTGTGGGCAGCCCGCCGACGTCCCTCTGGAGACATGATGAACGCCCTGCTCAGCCCGCTCCCGCGTCGGCATGTGCTCACTCTGCCGGCAGCCCCCTCGGCGATCCGGCTCGCCCGGGAAACCGCCGAGCAGGCGTTCGCCGAGTGGGGAGTGCGGCCGCAGCATCCCACCGTGGGGCCCGCCCTGCTCATCCTCAGCGAGTTGGTCACCAACAGCATCCGCCATGCCGCGCCGCCTTCCGCACACGTGACCGTCGTCTATTCGGTGGGCCCGGACTGTCTTGCCTTCGCGGTGCACGACCGCCATCCGTACCGTCCGGTCCTGCGCACCGCGACGGCGGAGAACCCGACCGGAGGGCTGGCGACCGTCATGGAACTCACCACTGACCTGGGCGGCACCGCGGTCGTCCGCGGCGACTGCGACGAGCAGGGCAAGAGCATCTGGATCACCCTGCCCCTGTGAGCGGCGCCAGGGGTTGGGCCGGGCAAGTCCCCCGGACCAGGATGGGTGACGGGACGGTGGGAACATCACACGTCCCGGAGCGGTCATCAGGACCGCGTCATCCCGGTGCGAGAAGGGCGATGAACCGATGAGCACGCCGCTGTACCAGTTGAAGGCCGAGTTCTTCAAGACACTCGGCCACCCGGCCCGCATCCGCGTACTGGAACTGCTCAGCGAGCGGGAGCACGCGGTGGCGGAGATGCTGCCCAAAGTGGGGGTCGAACCGGCGCATCTGTCCCAGCAACTCGCCGTGCTGCGCCGGGCGAATCTTGTCGCGTCCCGCAAAGAAGGATCGACGGTGCACTACTCCTTGACCAGCCCGCACATCTCCGAGCTGCTCGGAGTCGCCCGCGAGATCCTCTCCGGCGTGCTCGCCGGGCAGGCGGAACTGCTCGTGGGTCTCCAGGCCGACCGGTCCGAGGCGGAGCCCCCGCCGGCCTGAAGGGTGGTGCAGCAGTCCGCCGAAGGGGCCGGCGAGGGTCTGCACATTCATCCGGCGTCCTTCATGTTCGCCGGAGTACTCCGGCCGGTCCGCGGCGATGCGGTGCGGTCGGCGGGCAGCAGGGTGCCGTCCGGAATCTCGTAGTGAGTGAGCGCCCGGAAACAACTTGTTCACCGCACCCGGCCATGCCGGGAAACAGGCCGTTCCTAGCGTGTCCGTTCATGGATTCGATGCCGTATACGCACGCGGACACCGCTACGGGCGGGAGCGTACAGCCGGTGCGCTCCTTGCGCGAGGCGGTCTACCGGGACCTGCGCGCGGCCGTACTCGACGGGGAGTTCGGCGTCCGTGAACGCCTGGCCGAGATTCGCCTGGCCGACCGGTTCGGGGTGTCACGGACACCCGTGCGCGAAGCGCTGGCCCGGCTGGCCTCGGACGCCCTGATCGAGCGGGGCTTCGGCGGCTACTACGTGACGGTGCCCAAGCTCGCCGAGCTCAAGGACTTCTACGAGCTCCGGATCACTCTCGAACTGCGCGGGATCTCCCGCGCGATCGAGGACCCGTCCTGTCGCCACGACCCCGCCGTCATCACGACGGAGCTGGACCGCTGGTACGCGATGCGCGAGCGGCCCCCGGCCGCGGACCCGCGGTTCGTCGTCCAGGACGAGCGGTTCCACGCCGAGCTCTCACGCGCATCGGGCAACTCCGCCCTCACCGACGCCCTCGTGTCGGTGAGCGAACGCATCCGCCGCGTGCGGATGTACGACTTCCTCACCGAGGACCGCGTGCGGACGACCGTCACCGAACACATCGAGATCATGGAGCTGGTCCGCGACGGGCGGCTCGACGAGGGCTACCGCGCCCTGCACGCCCACGTCGGTGACTCGATGGCCGTGGTCCTGGAGCGCGCCGAACGCGCCATGACGCAGATGGCCCTGCACTCCGACCGCCTCTGAGCACGTCGCCCCCCCCCGCCGCCCCCGCACCCCCAGCTCTGCTCCGCCGATCTCCCGCTCTCCCCTCACCCAGCGTCCGGCCCCTGGAGGGATGATCATGAGCACCACCGAATCACCTCTGACCGCATCGGCCCCCGCGACGGACCGCGCGGCCAAAGAGACCCTTGAGGACTACACCCTCCGCTTCGCTCCCCGCGGTTACCGCCGCTGGAGCCCCGCGGTCGTGGCCACCACCGCCCTCGGCGGCATCGCGTACCTGGCCGACTTCTCCATCGGCGCGGGCATCGGCCTGGCCCACGGCACCGGGAACGCGCTCATCGCGATCGCCGTCGCCGCCGTCGTCATCTTCGTCACCGGCTTCCCGCTCGCGTACTACGGCGCCCGGTACAACATCGACCTCGACCTGATCACCCGCGGCTCCGGCTTCGGCTACTACGGCTCGGTCCTCACCAGCGTCATCTTCGCCAGCTTCACCTTCATCTTCTTCGCCCTCGAAGGCTCGATCATGGCCCAGGGCCTCGAACTCGGCCTCGGGCTGCCGCTCTGGCTGGGCTACCTGGTCTCCACCCTCATGGTCATCCCCCTGGTGATCTACGGCATGAAGGCGCTCAGCAAGCTCCAGGTGTGGACCACCCCGATCTGGCTGGTCCTCATGATCGCTCCCCTGGCCCACCTCGTCGCCCGCGACCCCGGCACGGTCGACCGTTTCCTCTCCTACGCCGGCACCGACGGCGACGGCGGCGTCAACACGGCCTCCGTGCTGCTGGGAGCGGGCGTGTGCCTCTCGCTGATCGCGCAGATCGGGGAGCAGGTCGACTACCTGCGCTTCATGCCGCCCAAGACCCCGGAGAACAGGCGCGGTTGGTGGACGGCCGTGGTGATGGCCGGGCCGGGCTGGGTGGTGCTCGGCGCGCTGAAGCAGGCCATCGGCGTCTTCCTCGCCGTGTACATCCTCGCCGAGGTGGGGCCGGACGCCGCTCCCGAGCCGATTCAGCAGTTCCGCAGCGCCTTCGACGCGATGCTGCCCTCCTGGGTGGTCGTCCCCCTGGCCGTCGTCCTGGTCGTCATCAGCCAGATCAAGATCAACGTGACGAACGCGTACTCCGGTTCGCTGGCGTGGACGAACTCCTTCACCCGGGTCACCCGGCACTACCCCGGCCGCCTGGTCTTCGTCCTGGTCAACCTGGGCTTCGCGCTCGCGCTGATGGAGGCCGACATGTTCAGCTTCCTCAACGGCATCCTCGGCTTCTACTCGAACTGCGCCATCGCCTGGGTCGTCACCGTCGCCACCGACATCGGCGTCAACAAGTACGTCCTGAAGCTCTCGCCGCTCCGGCCCGAGTTCCGCCGCGGGATGCTCCACGCCGTCAACCCGGTGGGCGTCGTGGCCTTCGTCGCGGCCTCGGGGATCTCCATCGCCCTGTACTTCCACGCCCTGGGCGACACCCTTCAGCCCTACTCCCCCGTCGCCGCCGCGGTCATCGCCTTCGTCCTCACCCCGCTCATGGCGATCGTCACCAGGGGCAGGTACTACCTGCGCCGGCCCGACGACGGCATCGGCGAACCGCTCCTGGACCGCGACGGGAACCCCAGCGCGTCCGTGCTCGTCTGCCACGTCTGCCACGAGCACTACGAACGCCCCGACCTCGCGGCCTGCCAGACCCACGACGCGGTCGTCTGCTCCCTCTGCCTGAGCACCGACAGGGCCGGCGACCACGTCCTGCCCGCCCGGCCGACGGACACCTGAACCAACCGATCCCCCGAGGAGTCGTCGCCGTGTTCGACACCCTGCTCGTCGCCAATCGCGGAGAGATCGCCTGCCGCGTCGTCCGCAGCGCCCACGCCCTCGGCCTGCGTACGGTCGCGGTGTACTCCGACGCCGACCGGACCGCCCCGCACGTCCGGCTGGCCGACGCCGCCGTACGGATCGGCCCGGCGCCCGCAGCCGACAGCTACCTGCGCGCCGACCTGCTCCTGGAGGCGGCGCGGGCCACCGGGGCCGGAGCCGTCCATCCCGGCTACGGCTTCCTCTCCGAGAACGCCGCCTTCGCCGCCGCCGTGGAGGAGGCCGGCCTGGCCTTCGTCGGGCCCACCCCAGCCCAGCTGGACGTCTTCGGTGCCAAGCACACCGCGCGGGCTGCGGCGCTCGCCGCGGACGTGCCCCTGCTGCCCGGCAGCGGACTGCTGGCCGACGAGGAGGAGGCGCTGCGCGCGGCGGCGGAGACCGGTTACCCGGTGATGCTCAAGGCGACCGGCGGCGGAGGCGGCATCGGCATGCAGGCCTGTGCCGGACCCGACGAGCTGCGGGAGGCGTTCGCGCGGGTGACCCGGCTGGCCTCGGGGAGCTTCGGCGACGGCGGGGTCTTTTTGGAGCGGTACGTCGAACGAGCCCGCCACGTCGAGGTGCAGGTCTTCGGCGACGGCCACGGCGGGATCGCCGTCCTCGGCGACCGTGACTGCTCCCTCCAGCGCCGCAACCAGAAGGTCCTGGAGGAGGCACCGGCGCCCGACCTCCCCGCGCACATACGCACCATGCTGCACACGTCCGCGCGACGGCTGTGTGCCTCGGTGGACTACCGCTCGGCGGGCACGGTCGAGTTCGTGTACGACCCGGTGCGGGAGGAGGCGTACTTCCTGGAGGTCAACACCCGTCTCCAGGTGGAGCACCCGGTGACCGAAGAGGTCCACGGCGTGGACCTGGTCGCCTGGATGCTGCGACTGGCGCGCGGCGAGCGCGGCTTCCTGCACGAACCGCCCGCGCGTGGCCACTGCGTCGAGGCGCGTGTCTACGCCGAGGACCCGGCTCTTGACCACCGGCCCAGTTCCGGCCTGCTGACCCGGGTCTCCTTCCCGGACTCGGTGCGGGTGGACGGCTGGGCAGAGACCGGACAGCACGTCTCCACCGCGTACGACCCGCTGCTCGCCAAGGTCGTCGCCACCGGCCGGGACCGCGCGGAGGCTTTCGCACGGCTGGCCCGGGCCCTGGAGGAGAGCCGGGTGGACGGGGTGGAGACGAACCTCGGGCTGCTGCGGGCGGCCTGCGACGCACCGGTCGTGCGCGACGCCGGTCACACCACCGCCACCCTCGCCCACCTCGCCGACCCGCGCCCCCGCATCGACGTGCTGCGCGGCGGCGCGCAGACGACGGTGCAGGACTGGCCCGGCCGCACCGGCTACTGGGAGGTCGGCGTCCCGCCCGGCGGCCCCATGGACGACCTGTCCTTCCGGCTCGGCAACACCGCGGTCGGCAACCCCGAGGGCGCCCCCGGTCTGGAGTGCACCCTGGACGGCACGGCCCTTCGCTTCTCGCGGCCCGCCGTCGTCTGCGTCACCGGCGCCCCCTGCGAGGTCACCGTCGACGGCCGCCCCGTCGCCCAGTGGGAGCCGCTGGAGCTGGCGGCCGGGCAGGTGCTGGAGGTCGGCACGGCGCACGGCCCCGGCATGCGCACCTACGTCCTGGCCCGCGGCGGTCTCGACGTCCCCCGCTACCTGGGCAGCACCGCCACCTTCACCCTCGGCGGCTTCGGCGGACACGCCGGTCGGGCCCTGCGCACCGGTGACGTACTGCGCCCCGCCGCCCCCGCGGCCGACGCGCCCCCTCCCGCCGGGGTGCCGGACGACAGGCGTCCCCGGTTCACCGCGCACTGGCGCGTGGCGGTCAGTGAAGGCCCCCACCCGGCGCCGGACTTCCTCACCCGCGACGGCATGCGCACCCTCTGCACGGCGCGGTGGAAGGTCTCCGCCCAGTCCGCCCGCACGGGCGTGCGGCTCGTCGGCCCCCGCCCGGAGTGGGCCCGTCCGGACGGCGGCGAGGCCGGCCTGCACCCCTCCAACGTCCACGACACCGCGTACTCCGTGGGCGCCGTCAACCTCACCGGCGACACCCCGGCCATCCTCGGCCCGGACGGCCCGAGCCTGGGCGGATTCGCCTGCCCGGTCACCGTCGTGCGGGGCGAGCGGTGGAAGACCGGGCAGCTGCGGCCCGGGGACACCGTGCGCTTCGTACCGGTCACCGAGGAGACGGCCGACGCCCTGCGCCGCACTCCGGCCCCGGTCCTCCTCCCCGCGCCGGGCGTCCCCGACGGCGACGACGGTGTCCTCGCCCGCCGCCCGCCCACCGCGACCGCACCGGAGGTCACCTACCGGCGCGGTGCCGAGGACAACCTCCTCGTCGAGTACGGTCCGATGACCCTCGACCTCGCCCTGCGCATGCGGGTCCACGCCCTGGCCGAGCACCTGCGTGCCCTCGCCCCGCGCGGCCTCGTCGACGCCACGCCGGGCGTGCGCTCCCTGCACCTGCACACCGACCCCGACGTCCTGCCCGTACGGGTCCTCCTCGGCCTGCTCCAGGAGGCGGAGGAGCAGCTGCCCGCGACCGGTGACCTGACCGTCCACAGCCGTGAGGTGCACCTGCCGCTCTCCTGGGACGACCCCACCGTCGACGAGGCCATCGCCCGGTACAGCGCTTCCGTCCGCGACGACGCACCGTGGAACCCCTCCAACATCGAGTTCATCCGCCGCGTCAACGGCCTCGACAGCACGGAGGCCGTGCGCCGCACCGTCTTCGACGCCCAGTACCTGGTCCTCGGCCTGGGCGACGTCTACCTCGGCGCCCCCGCCGCCACACCCGTCGACCCGCGTCACCGGCTGGTCACCACCAAGTACAACCCAGCCCGCACCTGGACCGCCGAGGCCGGTGTCGGCATCGGCGGCTCCTATCTCTGCGTCTACGGCATGGAGAGCCCCGGCGGCTACCAGCTCGTCGGCCGCACCGTCCCCGTCTGGGGCGGCCTGCGCCCGCCCCGCTCGTTCGCCGACGGGACCCCATGGCTGCTGCGGTTCTTCGACCGCATCGTCTGGCACCCGGTGTCCGCGGCCGAACTCCTGGACGTACGGGCCGACCTGGCCTCCGGGCGGACGGAGCTGGACATCCGTCCGGGCACCTTCTCGCTCGCCGAGCACGAGGCCTTCCTGCGCGCGAACGCCGAGGACATCTCCGCCTTCCGCACCCGCCAGGCCGCCGCCTTCGAAGCGGAGCGCCGGGCGTGGGAGGCCGCCGGCGAGTTCGCCGACCGGGCGGAGCCGGAGCCCGCCGCGGGCGCCGCGCCGCCCCTCGCGCTGCCGCCGGGCGCCCGGGTGGTCGAGGCCCCGCTCAGCTCCACCGTGTGGAAGGTCGAGGTGGAGCCCGGCACGCGGATCGAGCCGGACCACCCCCTGCTGGTCCTGGAAGCCATGAAGATGGAGGTCGTGGTCAAGGCCCCCGCCCGCGGCGTCGTCGCCGACGTGCTCGTCACCCCCGGGCAGCAGGTCGACGCAGGCACCCCGCTGGCCGTCGTCGTACGAGAGGAAGCAGCGTGACCCAGAGCTGCGCGGCCCGCGTCGCCGCCGCCCACCGCCGTATCAGCGAGTGCGACCGGCCGGAGGTGTGGATCACCCTCAGATCCGAGGCGGAGACCCGCGCGGACGCCGAGACGGTGGACGCCAGGGCGGCGGCCGGCGAGGAGCTGCCGCTGGCGGGTCTCGTGGTCGCCGTCAAGGACAACATCGACGTCGCCGGCCTGCCCACCACGGCGGGCTGCCCCGCGTACGCGTACACACCGGCGGTCTCCGCCCCTGCCGTGCGGCGGTTGACCGACGCGGGCGCGATCGTGCTCGGCAAGACGAACATGGACCAGTTCGCCACCGGCCTGGTCGGCACCCGCAGCCCCTACGGCGCGGTCCGGGGCGCGCTGCGCCCGGAGAAGATCTCCGGAGGCTCCAGTTCCGGCTCCGCGGTCGCGGTCGCCCTCGGCATCGCCGACATCGCGCTCGGGACCGACACCGCCGGCTCGGGCCGCGTCCCGGCCGCCCTCAACGGCATCGTCGGCGTGAAACCCACCCTGGGCCTGGTCCCCACCACCGGCGTCGTCCCGGCCGCCCGCTCCTACGACGCGGTCACCGTCTTCGCCCGCACCCTCGCCTGCGCCCAGCGGGCCCTGGCCGTCATGACCGGCCCGGACGACGGCGACCCCCGCGGGCGCACCTGGCCCGAGGACGTACGCCTGTCGGCCCCGCCCCGGCCCCGGATCGCCCTCCCCCGCGACGAGGACCTCGCGCCGCTCTCCCCCGACGCACGGGCCGCGTTCGCCGCCGCCGTCAAGCGGCTGGAGGCGGCGGGCGCCACCAGCACCGTCCTCGACGTCTCCCCCTTGCTCCGGGCGGCCCGGCTGCTCTACGACGGCGCCCTGGTGGCCGAACGCTACGCCGCCGTCGGCGAGTTCGTCGCCCGGGATCCGTCGGCCGCGGACCCCACGGTGGCCGGCATCATCCTGGCGGCCGCCGAACTCCCCGCCCACGCCCTCGTCGCCGACCAGGAACTCCTCGACCGGTACAAGGCCCTCGCCCACCGCGCCCTGTCCGGCTACGACGCGCTCGTCCTGCCCACCACCACCGGGCACCCCGACATCGCCACCGTGCGGGCCGACCCGGTGGCCGTCAACTCACGCCTGGGCACCTACACCAACTTCGTGAACCTGCTGGACATGGCCGCGGTCGCCGTTCCCGCGGGCGAGGCGGACGGCAGCCCGTTCGGCGTCAGCGTGGTCACGCGGGCCTTCGAGGACCAGCCGGCCCTCGACATCGCCGCCCTGCTCACCGGCGAACAGGAGCCGGTGCCCCTGCCTCGCACGGGAGTCGACCTCGCGGTCTTCGGCGCCCACCTGCGCGGCCAGCCGCTCAACCACCAGCTCACCGAGTCCGGCGCACGGTACGCGGGCGAGGTCGCCACCTCCACCGCCTACCGCCTCACCGCGCTGGACACCGTCCCCGCCAAACCCGGACTGACCCGGGTCGGGCCGTCGGCGGGAGCGCGGATCACCGGAGAGCGCTGGACCCTGTCCCCCGCCGCCCTCGGCCGCCTCCTCGCCGCCCTGCCCGCCCCCATGTCCCTCGGCCGCGTCGAACTCGCCGACGGCACCTGGGTCCTGGGCTTCCAGTGCGACCCGCACAGCGCGGCCGGCGGCACCGACATCACCCACCTCGGCGACTGGCGCGCGTACCTGCGAACAGCGGCGTCCTGACCCTGGGCACGATGATCACGGACGGCGGCGGCCCCACCTTCACGGGCGACGTGGAACCGTACATCATGACACCAGATGCCATTTCCACGCATAGGGCACATCATGTGCGTGATGGCTTGCACATCGTGTTCGAGGTCGGTCCCACAGGGCGGAGGCGATGCGGGAGAGGAGGCTTCGGTGAACGAGGACGACAGCCTCCTCAGGCGGTATCAGGCACTGTTGGGGGCTGTCCCGCAGTCGGTGTGGGTGATGTCGCCCGCCGGCGTCGTCACCCTGTTGGACGGCGGCGGCATCGCCGGGGGACTGTGGCGTCCCGACGGCGGTGCCTCATGGATGGACGCCGTGCACCCGAAGGACAGGGAGTGGTTCGAGAGGGCCTGGCTCCGGGCGACCCGCCGACGCTCCGCCCTCGACGCGACAGTGCGGGTACGGCTCGACGGATCTCCTGACCGATTCCGGTACGTCAAGATCATTGCCGCGCCCGTTCAGGACCGGAACGGGGAAGTGGAGTGGGTCGGAACCACCACCGACGCCGAGGACCACTGGCGGACCCGTATGCGGGAGAGACTGCTGGCCCGCATGGCGGCGGTACCCGCGGCACACGATCTGTCCGAAGCCTTCCTGACGACGGCGGCAGCCGTCGTGCCGGAACTCGCCGATGCCGTGGCCATCTTCCGTGTACGGAACAGCGTCGAGGCCGACGTAGCCTCCTCCGGCGGCCTTGCGACCGCGGCATCGCCCGAGCGGGTGGAACTCGCCCCCGGGCTGCCTCCCCTGCCGCCCCTCGACGACGACCTTCTGCTGGGGCCGGTCGCCCGGGAGGCCGTCGACAGCCAACAGGCGCGGCTCCTGGTCCTCTCTCGACAGGGAGCGCCGCCGGAGGGGCTGTCGGACGCCTCCCTCCAGTGGTTGAGGAAGGCCCGCGCGACCGGCGTCGCGCTGATTCCCGTACTGGTCGACGGCCAGGCCGTCGCGCTGGCGACCATCGCGACCTGCCGGGGCAACCCGCCCCCGGACGAGGCCGACCTCTCCCTGCTGCAGGATGTCTTCCAGCAGATGAGCGGGCCGTTGCGCCGGACCATGGAACTGCAGAACATCCGCGACAAGGCCCTCGCGCTGCAGCAGTCGTTCCTGGCGGCCCCTCCTGCCACCGACGGGCTCGCCATCACCGCGCTCTACCGGCCGGCGGACTCGGCGGCTGAGGTCGGCGGAGACTGGTACGACGCCGTGCGCCTCTCGACCGGATCCCTCGCCGTCTCCATCGGCGACATCGCGGGCCACGACCTGGACGCTGCCACCGCGATGGGACGGGTCAACAGCATCCTGAGGGGGCTTGCCTACGACAGCGGCCCTGCCGCCAGCCCTGCGGTCACCCTGAGACGGCTGGACCGCATCGTGCAGGCGCTCGACAGCCCCTCGATGGTCACGGCGGTGCATGCGATCATGCGCCGGCAGACGGACGGCGGCTGGCGCGTCGCTCTGTCCAATGCCGGCCACCCGCCGCCCCTGCTGATCCCCCGCGACGCTCCGTCCCGCTACGTGCACGGCCTCACGGCTCCCGACCCGCCTCTGTGCGTCGCCGACACCCTCGTCCGCACCACCCTTCACACGGTCCTGCGAGAGGGAGACGCCCTGGTGCTCTACACCGACGGGCTCGTGGAGAGACCGGACACCGACATCGGGGACAGCCTCCGTCGCCTGCGCGAACAGACTGACGCACTGGTTCGCCAGGGCCTTCCGCTCCCGGCCCTGATCAGCAGACTCCTGCCGTCCGTCCAGAACCGCCGCGACGACATCGCCGTCATCGCTCTGCAGGCCCGGCCGGACGGGTGACAGCGCACACCGGGACTTTCCCGTCCCCGCCCCGCATCGCGTTCACGGCGTCGAACAAGCCGTACCCGACCGAAGGAGGCCCAGCATGAGCACCCCGCGCGGCCGGCAGAGCCGACTTACCACTTCCCGCGCCCATTCCGCCCGGGTCTACGACTACATTCTCGGCGGCAAGGACCACTATCCGGCAGACGCCGAAGCCGGCGACGCGATGTGCCGCCACTGGCCCGCCCTGCCCGTCCACATGACGGAGAACCGCAGGTTCATGCACCGCGCCGGCCGCTTCCTCGCCGAGGAATGCGGCATCCGGCAGTTCCTCGACATCGGTACGGGGCTGCCGACCTCGCCCAACCTGCACGAGGTCGTGCAGGCGGCGGCACCCGAGTCCCACGTGGTGTACGTGGACAACGACCCCATTGTGCTCGCCCACGCGCGCGCCCTGCTGCAGAGTTCACCCGAGGGCGCCACCGCGTACGTCGACGCCGACATGCACAACCCCGACGCCATCCTCGGCAGCCAGGAGTTCCAGGATCTGATCGACCTGGAGCAGCCCGTCGGTCTGATGGTGATCGGCATCATGCACTTCATCCTGCCGCCCGACGACCATCGGCTGATCGGGCAACTGCTGGATCCGCTGCCGCCCGGCAGCTGTCTGGCCATGACCATCGGCACCGCGGACTTCGCACCCGAGGAGGTCAACCGGGTGGCTCAGGAATACCGCCGGCAGGGCATGCCCTTCGTCCTGCGCGATCTGGCCTCCGCCACTTCGTTCTTCGACGGCCTGGAGCTGCAGGAACCGGGAGTCACGCAGGCCCACGCCTGGCGCCCCGGACCGGAACAGGACGGCGTCGACGGCCGGGACGTCGCCATGTACGGCGCTGTGGCCAGGAAACCCTGAACGGCTCCGGCGCCGGGAGTCCCCGTCTGGCGTTCTCTGATTGTCGGCCCACTCGCCGATGCCCCAGGCTGGGGACGTGAGCACTGTCGGTTACGGACAACCCTCCCGGAGCGGCGGCGACCCCTGGGGCCTGGTTCCGGACGAGGCGGCCACTGCCCGTGTCCTCCTGGACGGCTCCGGCCGGATCACGCACTGGAACGACGGTGCCCGGCGGCTGCTGGGTCACACCGCGGCGCAGATGCTGGGCCGCCCGGCCGCCGAGCTGCTCGCCGATCCCGTCGCCGCCACCGCCCCGGCCCGCGACGAGCGGTGGACGGGCACCGTGGATCTGCGGCACCGCGACGGCCGGCGGCTGACCGTACGGCTGCTGGTCCACCGGCTCGGGCCGCACGAAGGTCACCCCGACGGATGGCTGCTCGTCAGCCCGCTGGCCGGCACCGAGCGCACGGAGAAGGACGACCAGCTGCCCCGCCTGGCTTTCCTCTACGCGCCCAACGCCCTCGCCCTGTACGACACCGACATCCGGCTGCGGCGCGCCAACCGTGCGATGGAGGAGGTCATCGGGCTCTCCGAGGACGAGGCCCGAGGGCTGCGGCTGTCGGAAATCGGCGGCAAGCCGCAGAGCATCGAGCTGGAGGAGCAGCTGCGCCAGGTGGTGGAGAGCGGCCGGCCCAGGGACGTCCGAACCCGGCTGCGTACCGGGGGCGAGTCGCGAGAGCACGCCTGGCTGGGACGGATCGCCCCGGTGTGGGACGCACGGGTCGGACTGGTGGCGGTCGTGCTGTCCGCCGTCGACGTCACCGGCGAGGATCGGGCGCAGGTCCGGCTCCAGCTGGTCAACGACGCCTCCCGGCGGATCGGCAGTACGCTGGAGACCGCCCGCACCGCCCAGGAGCTGGTCGACGTGTGCGTGCCCCGACTGGCCGACTTCGGCAGCGTGGACCTACTCGCCACCCCGTACCTGCACGGCGACGCCCCGCCGTCTCTGCAGAACGGCGTGCTGACCCTGCAACGGGTCGCGCACCGCTCCCTCCGGGAGGCCACCCCCGAGGCATTGGTGGAGACCGGGCAGGAGTGGGACCACGCCGTCGCGTCCTCAATGGTGCGGGCCGTGCTCGCGGGTGAGTCGGTGGTGCTGTACAAGGACGATCCGGCCTTCCACGCATGGGCGGAGCAGGAACCGCTGCGGGCACGGTACGCCAGGGAACTGGGGGTGCACTCCATCCTGTCCGTGCCCCTGTCGGCGCGCGGAGTGACGCTGGGGGTCGCGCAGTTCCTGCGGTACCGGCGCCCGGATCCGTTCGCACCGGACGACGTACTGGTGGCGCGGGAGATCGTGGCACGGGCGGCGGTGTGCCTGGACAACGCGCAAAGGTTCACCCGGGAGCGGGAGACCGCGCTTGCGCTCCAGCACAACCTGCTGCCGCAGAGGCTGCCGCAGCGCAGCGCCGTGCAGGTCGCCTCCCGCTATCTGGCGGCGTCCGGGCGGACCGGGGTGGGCGGCGACTGGTTCGACGTGATCCCGCTGTCCGGCGCACGGGTGGGCCTGATCGTGGGCGACGTGGTGGGGCACGGGGTACAGGCGTCGGCGACCATGGGGCGGCTGCGTACCGCCGTACGCACGCTCGCAGACGTCGATCTGCCGCCGGAGGAGCTCCTCACCCACCTGGACGATCTGGTGCTTCGCCTCTCCGAGGAGACCGGGGGCGATGAGACGGACGGGGACGTCGGGACCACCTGTCTGTACGCGGTCTACGACCCGGTCACCGGCACCTGCACGGTGGCCAGGGCCGGGCATCCGCCCCCCGTCCTGATCGACCCCGCAACGGGCGGGGCCGTCACCATGGAGCTGCCCGCCGGGCCGCCCCTGGGCCTGGGCGGGCTGCCGTTCGAATCGGCGGAGTTCTCACTGCCCGAGGGCTCGGTGCTGGCGCTGTTCACCGACGGCCTGGTCGAGCGCCGCGACCGGGACATGGACGAGGGCTACCGCCTGCTGCACGAGGCGCTGGCCGCACCGGCCGTCTCGCTCGACGCCCGGTGCGGGGCGGTCGTCGAGGCGCTGCTGCCGAGCGGGGCGCCGGGCGATGACGTGGCCCTGCTGATGGCGCGGACCCGGGTCCTTGACGCGGCGCACGTGGTGACGTGGGACATCCCCGACGACCCGGCGAGCTGCGGGACCGCCCGCAAGGACGTCGACGGGCAACTGACGCGGTGGGAGCTCCAGGAAGCGGTGTTCACCACTGAGCTGGTGGTCACCGAGCTGATCTCCAACGCCATCCGGCATTCGTCCGGCCCCATCCGGCTGCGGCTGATCCTGGACCGCACGCTCATCGTCGAGGTCTCCGACACCAGCAGCACCGCCCCCCATCTGCGCCGGGCGGCCCTGTTCGACGAGGGCGGACGCGGGCTGATGCTGGTGGCCCAGCTGGCCCAGCGCTGGGGCACCCGGCACTCGGCCGACGGCAAGACCATCTGGGCGGAACTCCAACTGCCGGACGACTATGTGAAGTTCGCCGGGCCGGCTGCTCGCTGAACAGATCCGGCGCCCTACCGCAGGTCAGCGTACCCTCCCCCGCGGTTTCAGCGGCACCTTCGGCAAAATCAGCATCGAAACACTCAGCGCAGGCGAGATCGCGAAGGCTTCGTACGCTCCAAGACTCGGCTGCAGGGGGCCTGCCATCCCGAAGCTCGAGGACCGCTGGTCGCGTGCCCCCAATCGTCTGAAATCGGTGCGAGATTCACTCGCCCACTTCAATCGTCATACAGATCGCCCTCAACCTGGCTTCCCTGCCGCCCGCGACGCGCAAGGTCGTCATCGCAGCGGCCATAGACGGCGCCGCCACCTTCGGGGCGGTCGGTGCAATCCAGATCGGTGCCGCCCTCGGCAGTAGCGGGGCAGCGCGCGCCCGGGCCACTTTGGACGGCGCCACCACCGAACGCACCATGCTGCTCGCGGAGATCTACCGCAGAGGCCCGGACTGGCGCCTACGCGCCGTCGGCCAGGGCTACGACCACGGCCTCGACGCCCTCGCACGCGGGTACGGCGTCGACATCACCGACTGAACGCCGGTGCCGGAAGCAGAGATCTGTCTGTCCGTACTGCCGGGTAAAGCCCGACGACGCGGTGCGAGCGTGGATCCAAGCCGGGGCACCGGCATGCTCATGGCCGACCCGGCGGGCAGGCGCCAGGGACCTGCGATGCGCTGCTGGAGTTCGGCGAGCCGGTAGGCGATCTCCGCGTCCGAGTCCGCCAGTTCTGCTCCCTTGGGTGCACCGTCTGCCGGTAACTGCTCCCTCTCTGTGTAGCTCAGCGAGTCGTGCGCGCTGTCATCGCTTCCCCATTACATCCGTCACTCGCACCGCTGACGGACGTCACTCGTCACGGCCCCGGCTCCTGGGAATCATGGATTTCTAGGTCACCCCCCCCTTGGCGAGCGGGAGGCCGTTCTCGCGCACTCGCCTTTTAAGGAGAAGCATGCGTACCCGTGCCCGCGTCCATCGAACAGCAACGGTCGGTGTGACACTGCTGCTAGTGGGGATGCTCGGCGCCTGCACGTCGTCGAGCGCGGACAAGTCGTCGCAGGAGACCTCGCAGGAGCTGCGGCGTTTCTACGAACAGGAGCTGGCCTTCGAGCCGTGCGAGCCCTATGCGAGCAACGAGACCGATGCGGAGCTGTTCGCGAACGACCAGTTCGAGTGCGCCCGCATGGAGGCGCCAATGGACTATGAGGACCCGGGTGGCGAGACGGTGTCGATCGCGCTGCTGCGGGTGCCGGCGAAGGGCGGGGAGCCGGTCGGGTCGTTGATGACCAATCCGGGCGGCCCGGGATACGCGGGCATGAGCTTCGCCCCGCTGATCGCTGCGATGGCACCCGACAGCCCGGTCCTGGAGCAGTTCGACCTGATCGGCATCGACCCGCGCGGCGTCGGCGCATCCACCCCCACGCTGGACTGCTACACCGACGCCGAACGCGAGAGCGACGAGATGTCGGAGAAGACGACCAACGTCGCGAGCTGGACAGAGGAGGAGACTCGGCAGTGGATGCAGCAGTGCGCCGAGCGCACCGGGAGTAGGGAGTTCCTTTCCCACGTAGGCACTCGCGACGCCGCGCGTGACATGGACGTGCTGCGGGCGGTGCTGGGCGACGACAAACTGAGCTACTTCGGGGCGAGTTACGGCACGCGGCTGGGAGCGGTCTACGCCGAGATGTTCCCCGAGAACGTCCGCGCGCTCGTTCTCGACGGGCCGATGGACCCCTACGCGGGTACCGTGGAGCGGCGTAAGCAGCAGTACACCGGCGTGCAGCGGTCGTTCGAGCTGATGGGCGCTTCGTGCACGGAAATGCCGGACTGCCCGCTCGGTTCCGACCCCGAGGCGGTGACCGAACGGTTCCAGGAGATCGTCCAGCCCCTGATCGACGAGCCGGTCCCGGCCGGGGACGGGCGAGTCCTCAGCTTCTCCGACGCGATCGACGGGGTCGTCGCAGGGCTGTACTCGGAGGCGAGCTGGCCCACGATCATCAAGGGCATCCGCGAGGTGCAGAACGGACGCGGCGACGCCCTGATCGGACTGCACGACGCCTATTACCAGCGGTATGCCGACGGCACCTACAGCAATGCCCTCGAAGCCACCGAGGTCATCAACTGCCTGGACGAGGAACGGCACACCCCGGAACAGGAGTCGAAGCTCAGGCGCACGATGACCAGGATCGCCCCGTTCCTCGACACCGGCCGACCGCTGGACGACACCCGGAACATGTGCGAGGCGTGGCCCGTGGAGCCGACCCTGGGCTACCCCTACGCCACGGAGATCAAGGGCCTGCCCGACACGTTGACCGTCGCCGTCACGGGCGACCCCGTGGCCCCGTACAAGGAAGGCACCCACCTGGCCGAGGCGCTGGAAGGCAGCCTGCTCACCGTCGAGGGCGAGCAGCACGGCGCCGCCCTGATCGCCGGCAATACCTGCGTCGACGACGCCGTCGCCGACTACCTCGTGAACCTCACCTCCCCGCCCGCGAGCGCCCGCTGCACCTTCGAATGACCCGTGAAAAAGCTTCCGACCCGTAGTTTCGGGATGGCGAGTTCCGGGTCACCGGCCTTCATACGGATGCAGCCTTGCACTGCACCGAGTCGCCCTTCTGCCAGCGTGGAAACCGGGTGGAACGACTCCCGAGCGTGTACCACTCGCCGGCAACCGACCTCAGGCATTGCCGCAGGTCAACGGGTTCTCCCGCGAGGCTTCAGTGGCACAGCCGGTAGCTCGGGGGCGGGGAGTGGGGCGCCGTCGTACCCCTTGACCTCGCCGAACCGGGAGCCTTCCATCCAGTCGCGGCGGGCCTGTTCGATCTCCTCCTGGGAGCGTCCGATCCAGTTCCAGAACATATCGAGCCCTGCACTCATAACCGCAGGTCAGCGGCATGCCACACCTCTGACTCCCAGCAAACCGTCAGCATCGGTCATGGAGGAGTCAGCAACATGGGTTCTGCTGCCCTGGTTCGTGGGATGGGGTCGTTTTTCAAGGGGTGTGAGCATCCGCGGTCGCGGTGGTCGAAGTGCCCGCACCCGTACAGGGTCCGCTATCGGTCGGCAG
>NZ_JOFH01000035.1 GCF_000721235.1 Streptomyces olivaceus | reverse complement strand
CGCCGGCGTGCTGCTCGTGGAGCGGCTCTCCGACGCCCAGCGGCTGGGGCACCGGGTGCTGGCCGTCGTACGGGGTACGGCGGTGAACCAGGACGGCGCCTCCAACGGGCTGACCGCGCCGAGCGGTCCGTCGCAGCAGCGGGTGATCCGGCAGGCGCTGGCCAACGCGCGGCTCTCCGCGGCGGACGTCGACGCGGTCGAGGCGCACGGCACCGGCACGGTGCTCGGCGACCCCATCGAGGCTCAGGCGATCCTGGCCACCTACGGCCGCGGGAGGGAGGAACCGCTGCGGCTCGGGTCGCTGAAGTCCAACATCGGGCACGCCCAGGCGGCCGCCGGAGTCGCCGGTGTGATCAAGACGGTGATGGCCCTGCGGCACGGGATCCTGCCGCAGACCCTGCACGTGGACGCGCCGACGCCGCAGGTGGACTGGTCGGCGGGCGCGGTCGAGCTGCTGACCGCCCGGCAGGACTGGCCCGAGCTGGACCGGCCGCGCCGCGCCGGCGTGTCGGCGTTCGGGGTCAGCGGCACCAACGCCCACGTGATCCTCGAACAGGCCGACACCCCGTTGCCGGGGAAGGCGACGCTGCGCCACCCCGAACTGCCGGTCCCGCTCCTGGTGTCGGCGCGGGGGAAGGCCGCGCTGGCCGCGCAGGCACAGCGACTGGCGGCCTGGCTGGACGACGGGCCGGACCCCGCGTCGCCGGCCGTGGCCCGCGCCCTGGCCGCCAACCGGACCGCCCTGCCGGACCGGGCGGTCGTGCTGGCCGGCGACCGGGCCGCCGCCCTGGCCGGGCTGCGCGCCCTGGGCGGCGACGACGTCGTGGTCGGCAACGCCTCCGGAGCCGGCCGCCTGGCCATGGTCTTCCCGGGCCAGGGCAGCCAGCGGGTGGGCATGGGACGCGAACTGTTCGGCCGGTTCCCGGTGTTCCAGGACGCCTTCGAGGAGGCCTGCGCCGCTCTGGACCGGCACCTCGAGGGCCACGTCTCGCACACGCTGCGGGACACCGTGCTCGGCGAGTCCCCGGCCGCCGCCAGGAACCTCCGGGGGACGGTGTACGCGCAGGCCGGACTGTTCGCCCTGGGCGTCGCCCTGTTCCGCCTGTGGGAGTCGTGGGGCGTGCGGCCCGACATCCTGGGCGGGCACTCGCTGGGCGAGATCGTCGCCGCGCACGCGGCGGGGGTGCTGACGCTGCCGGACGCGGCGGCGCTGGTGGCGGCCCGCGGCCGGCTGATGCAGGCGCTGCCGGACGGCGGCGCGATGGTGTCCGTGGCGGCGGACGAGGACCGGGTGCGGCCCCTGCTCGGGCCGGGCGTCGACATCGCGGCCGTCAACGGCCCCCGGTCGCTGGTGCTCTCCGGCGACGAGGACGCGGTACTGGCCGTCGGCGAGGCGCTGGCCGCGGACGGCGTCCGCACCAAGCGGCTGGAAGTCGGCCACGCCTTCCACTCGGCGCGGATGGAGCCCGCCCTCGCCGACTTCCGGGCCGTACTGGCCACCCTGACGTACCACGAGCCGCAGCTGCCCGTGGTGTCCGGCGTGACCGGCCGGATCGCGACCGCCGACCGGCTGACCTCGCCCGACTACTGGGTGGAGCACGCCCGTGCCACGGTCAGGTTCGCCGACTGCGTGGACGCCCTGGTCGCCCACGGCGTGCGGACGGTCCTGGAACTGGGGCCGGACGGCACGGTGTCCGCGATGGGCCGGGCCTGCCTCGACGACGGCGGCCGGGTCGCGTTCGTGCCGAGCCTGCGCCCGGGCGCGGAGGAGGGGCGGTCGGTCCTCGGCGCGCTGGCCACCGCCCACACGCGCGGCGCGCCGGTGGACTGGTCGACGTGGCTGGACGGCCCGACCGCGCCGCCGGTCGAACTGCCCACCTACGCGTTCCAGCACGAGCACTACTGGCTCCTCGACACCGGCCGGCCGCTGGACGTCGCCTCGGCCGGACTGGCCGGTGCCGGCCACCCGCTCCTCGGGGCGATGGCGGAGCTGCCCGGCTCGGGCGGCGTCCTGTTCACGTCGAGGCTGTCGCTGCGCGGGCAGCCGTGGCTGGCCGACCACGTCGCCGCCGGCACGGCCCTGCTGCCGGGCGCCGCGTTCGTGGAACTGGCGATCCGGGCCGGCGACGAGGTGGGCTGCGGTGTCCTCGACGAGCTGGTGTTCGAGGCTCCCCTGCCGCTGACCGACCGGGAGGTGGACCTCCAGGTGCAGGTGGGGGAGGCGGACGCGGACGGCCGGCGCACGGTGACGGTGCACGGCCGGGCCGCCGACGCCGGTCCCGGTGCCGCCTGGACCCGGCACGCCGGCGGCACCGTCACGCCGTCCCGCGCACCGGCCGCGTTCTCCCTGGCCCAGTGGCCGCCCGCCGGCGCGGAGCCGGTCGACGCCGACCGGGTAGCCCGCCTGTACACCGACCTCGCCGGGGCCGGCTACCGCTACGGGCCGTCGTTCCAGGGCCTGCGGGCGGCGTGGACGCTCGGCGGCACGGTCTACGCCGAGGTGGCGCTGCCGGACGGCCCGCGGGCCGACGCGGGGCGCTTCGGACTGCACCCGGCGCTGCTCGACGCCGCCCTGCACGCGACGGCGTTCCGGGACAGGGAGGGCGACGTGCCCGCGCTGCTGCCGTTCGCCTACCGCGGCGTGGAACTGCACGCCGGTGGCGCGTCGATGCTGCGGGTGTGCGTCGCCCCGGACGGCGACGACGCGATCAGCGTCCGGTTGGCCGACGCCACCGGCGCCCCCGTCGCCTCCGTGCGGTCGCTGGTCTCCCGGCCGGTGGATCCCGGTCGGCTCGCCGCGGCACCGGTGGCCGACCGCGTGTTTCTGGACGGCTGGGCGGAGATCCCGGCGGCGACCGACCGCCCCGCCGTCGGACCGGCCCCGGTGTCCACCGTGGAAGACGTACGAAGCCGGGCCGACTCGGGCCACGGCCGGGCCGCGTTGCTGCTCGACGTGGAGGCCGGCGACGTCCGGGAGGCCACCGGACACGTGCTCGCGATCCTGCGGGAATTCCTCGCGCAACCGGCCCTGGAGGGCACCCGTCTGGTGGTGCGGACCAACGGCGCCGTCGCCACGGAGCGGCCCGACCCGGTCCGGGCGGCGGTGTGGGGGCTGGTCGGCTCGGCGCAGGCCGAGAACCCCGGCCGGATCCTGCTCGTCGACAGCGGGCAGCCGGTGGACGCGGTACTGCCCGCGATGATCGAGGCGGACGAGCCCCAGGTGGCCGTCCGCGAGGGCCGGGTGCTGGCCCGCCGGGTGCGGCGGGCCGCCGCCACCGCGGCGCGGCCCGACCCGATCGACCCCGCCGGCACGGTGCTGGTCACCGGCGGCACCGGCGCGATCGGTTCGCTGGTCGCCCGGCACCTGGTCGCCGCGCACGGCGTGCGCAGCCTCGTACTGGCGGGCCGGCGCGGCCCCGACGCCGACGGGGCCGAGGAACTGGAGGCGGAGCTGACCGCGCTCGGCGCGAAGGTCCGCGTCGCCGCCTGCGACGCGGCCGACCGGGAGCAGCTCGCCGCGCTCCTCGCGTCGGTCCCGGCCGACGCACCCCTCACCGCGGTCGTGCACGCGGCCGCGGTGCTCGACGACGGCGTCACCACGGCGCTGACGCCCGAGCGGCTGGACGCCGTGTTCCGGCCGAAGATCGACGCCGCGGTGCACCTGCACGAGCTGACCCGCGACCTGGACCTCACGGCGTTCGTGCTGTTCTCCTCCGGCGCGGGCGTGCTCGGCAACCCGGGCCAGGGCAACTACGCCGCCGCCAACTCCTACCTCGACGCGCTCGCGCTGCGCCGGCGGGCGGAGGGGCTTCCGGCGGTGTCCATGGCCTGGGGCCTGTGGAAGCAGACCGCCGGCCTGACGGCCCGCCTCGGCGACACCGACCGCGACCGGCTCGGCCGCGGCGGCGCGGCGGGCCTCGACCCCGAGGAGGGGCTGGCCCTGTTCGACGCGGCCCTGCGGCTGGACGAACCCGTGGTGCTGCCGATGCGCCTGGACTTCGCCGCCCTGGCCGACCGGGCGGCCGACGGCCGGCTCACGCCCGTACTCCGCTCCCTGGTGCGCCGCCCCCGCCGGACGGCCGGCGCGGGGGTGGACACCGAGGCGTTCGCGGCGCGTCTGGCCGCCGCGCCCGAGCCGGAGCAGGACGAGATCCTGCTCGACCTGGTACGCGCCGAGGCGGCCCGGGTGCTGGGCCACGGCTCGCCGGCGTCCCTCGACCCGGAGCTGGTCTTCACCGACCTCGGCTTCGACTCGCTCACCGCCGTGGAGCTACGGGACCGGCTGGCGGCGCGCACCGGACTGCGGCTGCCGGCCACGTTCGTCTTCGACCATCCCACGCTGCGGCTGCTCGGCGAGCAGCTGCGGCACGAGCTGGCGTCCCGGTGACCGGGCGTCCCGACCGACCCGACAGAGGGGACCGACCGTGTTCACGGTGGACGAGTACCTGACACACCTCGGCTGCGCCAAGCGGCCGGGGCCGACCCTCCAGACGCTGCGGGACCTGCACCGCAGGCACCTGAGCCGGGTGCAGTACGACACCCTGCACGCGCTGCGGATCAACCCGGACAACATGGCCGACATGGATCTGGACGACACGTTCGACAACGTCGTCCTCGGCGAGCAGGGCGGCATGTGCCTCCAGCTCAACACCCTGTTCGAACGGCTCCTCGCCGGTCTCGGCTTCCGGACGACCGTGGTGGCCGGCGGGACCTGGATACCCGGCAACGTGTTCTACCCGGACCCGGAGCACATGCTGACGCTGGTCGACCTCGACGGCGACCGGTGGCTGGCCGACGTCGGCCACGCGGGGGTGAGCTTCGTCGAACCGCTGCGCTTCGCCCCCGGCGTGCAGGAGCAGGACGGCTGCGCGTTCCGGCTGATCGAGCAGGACGGCTACCACGTGGTGCAGACCCGCCCCAAGGGCAAGGACTGGCGGATGACCTTCCGCTTCACCACCCGGCCGCGCACCGCGAAGGACTGGGACGGCGTCGGCGAGGGCCAGGGCCCCGGCGTGCTCGCCTCGGTGCGCCGCCGGCGCCGGGCCGTGCCGGGCGGCCAGGTCACCCTCACCAAGAACCTCTTCACCCTCGTCGAGGACGGCGTCGAGCAGACCAGGCTGCTGCGCGACCCGGCCGACGAGCAGCACGTCGTCGACACCTACTGGGAGGGCCGCAAGTAATGAGGTTCGGTCTGCTGTTCGGCATGCAACTGCCCCGGCCCTGGGGGCCGGACGCGGAGAGCCGGCTCTTCCACGAGGTCCTCGACCAGATCGAACTGGCCGACCGGCTCGGCTTCGACAACGTCTGGTGCCCCGAGCACCACTTCCTGGAGGAGTACTCCCACCTGAGCGCGTCCGAGGTGTTCCTGGGGGCGGTCAGCCAGCGCACCCGGACCATCCGCATCGGGCACGCCGTGATGCTGATGCCGCCGGCGTTCAACCCGACCGCCCGGGTGGCCGAGCGGATCGCCACCCTCGACATACTCTCCGGCGGGCGGGTCGAGTTCGGCACCGGCGAGTCCACCACACCGACCGAACTGCTGGGCTTCGGCATCGAGCGGGCCACGAAGCGGGACCAGTGGGCGGAGGCGGTGGACGCGGCCGCCCGGATGTTCGTGGAGGAGCCGTTCGCCGGCTACGACGGCGAGTACGTGTCGATGCCGGTCCGCAACGTGCTGCCCAAGCCGGTGCAGCGCCCGCACCCGCCGATGTGGATGGCCTGCGGCAACCGGGACGCCATCCGGCTGGCCGCCCACCGGGGGCTCGGCGCGCTGAACTTCTCCTTCTTCGGGCCGGCGGAGACCCGCAAGTGGGTCGACACCTACTACGAGGGCATCGCGTCCGAGGAGTGCGTGCCCGCCGGGTTCGCGGTCAACGCGCAGATCGCCGCGACCATCCCGATGATGTGCCACCGCGACGAGGCCACCGCCGTGGACCGCGCCGTGGACGGCATCCAGTTCTTCAACTTCGGGCTCGGCTACTACGGCGGCTTCGGCAGCCCCTCGCCCGGCCGCACCGACGTGTGGGAGGTCTTCCAGCGGGAGCGGGCCGAACGCGGCATGGACCGGGCCGCCTTCGGCAGGCTCGGCGGCCCGCTGGGCAATCCGGCCCGCGGCGCCATCGGCACCCCGGAGCAGATCCGCGAACTGCTGCGCCGGCACGAGGAGGCCGGACTGGACCAGGCGATCTTCCTGGTGCAGGGCGGCGGCATGCGCCACGAGGACGTGTGCGAGTCGCTGGAACTGTTCGCCACCGAGGTGATGCCCGAGTTCAAGGACCGGCACGACAAGGCGGAACTGCGCAAGGCGGAGCGCCTGCGGCCGGCCGTCGACGCCGCCCTGGCCCGGCGCGAGCCGGCCCGGACCGCCGACCCGGGCTACCGGGTGCTGCCGCGCAGCAAGCACTGAGGAGGACGCCATCCACCTGGGCATCGACATCGGCGGCAGCAAGGTCGCGCTGCGCGCCGAGTCGTCCGACGGCGCCGTCCGGGAGACGTCCTTCCGGTGGAGCGGCGCCTCCCGTCGCGCCGACGACGTGTGCGAACTGACGGCACACATCAAGGACATGACCGGAGGCCGGTCCCGGCTGCGGGGGGTCGGCATCGCGCTGCCGGCCACCGTGGACGCCGGCGGCATCGTGTCCGCCTGGCCGAACCGGCCGTGGTGGACCGGACTCGACCTGCGCGCACTGCTCCGCGACCTGTTCCCCGCGACCGGTGCCCGCTTCGGCGACGACGGCGACCTGGCCGCCGTCGCCGAAGCGGCGGCCGCCGGCGTGCGCGACGCCGTCTACGTCGGCGTGGGCACCGGAATCGGCGGCGGCATCGTCTCCGGCGGCCGGTCCCTGCCGGGCCCGGACCGCGGCTCGTGCGAACTCGGGCACGTCGTGGTGGACCGCTCGGGACCGCCGTGCGCCTGCGGACGCCGGGGCTGCCTGCAGGCGGAAGCGTCCGGCCCGGCGGTGCTGCGGGCCGCCGCCCGGACGCTGGGACGCGAGGTGACGTACGACGAACTGGTGCGCGGGCGGGCCGCCGGCGCACCGTGGGCGTGCGCGGCGCTCGACCACGCCGCCGCCGTCCTGGCGACGGCGCTGGTCGGTGCGGCCGAACTGGTCCGGCCCGAACTCCTGTTGGTCGGGGGCGGTTTCGCGGCGGGCCTGCCCGGCTTCGTGACCGGCGTCGCCGACCGGGTGGCGGAGCTGGCCCGGCCCGGTCACCCGACCCCGCCGGTCCGCCCCGCCGCGCTCGGCGGGCTCTCCTCGCTGCACGGTGCCGTACTGGCCGCCAGGGGACTGGCCTGACGGCACCGGGCACCCCACAGCCCGGCGGCGGACCGCTCGGCTGCGGGGTGCCCGGCCGCGGACCGCTCAGCCGCGCGGCGAGAACCGCACCGGCAGCTCGGACAGCGAACGCTGGAACGGGTTGGCGTTGCGGGCCATCTCGTCGGCCGGCTTGGCCAGCTCGATGTCCGGGAACCGCCGGAACAGCGTGTTGATGGCGATCTCGCCCTCCACCCGGGCCAGCGGCGCGCCGACGCAGAAGTGGATGCCGTACCCGAACTGGACGTGCATGGCCGAGTCCCGGGTGAGGTCCAGTTCCTTGCCGTCCACGTACCGGCTCGGGTCGGTGTTGGCCGCCTCCAGGTCGAGCAGCACCTGGTCACCGGGGTGCATGTCCACCCCGCCGAGCGCGAAGTCCACGTTGACGAACCGCACGTTGAACTGGCCGGGGCCGTCGTGCCGCAGCAGTTCGTCCACCCCGCGCAGGTCGATCTCCGGCCGCTCCCGCAGCCCCGCGGCCACCTCGGGCCGGGAGAGCAGGGAGTGGAGGGCGTTGCCGATGAAGCCGCTGGTCAGCTCGTAACCGGCGATCACCAGGGCCCGGCAGCCGGCCACCAGCTCACGCTCGCTGAGGCGTTCCTCGTCGCTGGCCGCGACCAGATCGCTGACCAGGTCGTTGCCGGGGGAGCGGCGCTTGCGCTCCGTCAGGTCCGCCATGTACGACCACAGCTCCGCGGCGGCGGCCTGCGAGGCGGCGATCGCCTCCGGGTCGAAGCCGGAGGCCAGCATCGCCTGCGCGTTGCGGTGGATCAGCTCCCGGTCGGTGGTCGGGACGCCCAGCAGCTCGCAGATCACCAGCAGGGGCAGCGGCACGGCCAGCGCCGGCACCAGGTCGGCACCGCCGTCGGCGGCGACCTCGTCCAGCAGGGAGTCGGTGACCTCCTGGATCCGCGGCCGCAGCTGGTCCACCCGGCGGATGTTGAACACCTTGGTCAGCGGCTGGCGCAGCCGGGTGTGCGTCGGCGGATTGCTGCCGATCACGGTGTCCTCGAACAGTCCGCTCAGCGGCGTGGCCTGCCCCTGCTCGGCGGCGAACGCCGCAGGCGGGCTCAGCGCCGGATTCGACAGGCATTCCCGCACCTCGTCGTACCGCGACACCAGCCACACCGGCATTCCGTTCATGCTCACACGCCTCGGCGGAACGTGCCGGTTGCGTTCCGCCGCAATGGACTGTGGATCGAAGATCGGAAAATGCTCGCTCTCTATTTCGGTCACGGCGCGATGCTAGCAACGGGATACCGGGGCAATTGGCGCCCCGCAGTGAAGTGAGGGGGTTTCCGGCGACCGGTTAGGGGGTTGTTCCGACGACGCCCGCAAGCGCAGTGTTGGCCTGTCAACCCCTGAAATGAGGATGGTGGCAGTGGGCTCGCTAACGGACGCGCCGGCCGACGCCGTGTCGGCGGAGGAGAACGTAGGCGCTGATCTGCCGGCGGAATTCAGAGCCGTACACATCTGCGCCGAGGACGAGGCAATGTTCTCGGATCTTTCGGACAAAGACGTCCGGAAGTCACTTCGCGTCGGTCCGGTCGCCATGCCGGAATTAGCGCCCGACGAGGTGCTGATAGCCGTGATGGCAAGTTCCGTGAACTACAACACCGTGTGGTCGGCGCAGTTCGCACCGGTGTCACCTTTTCGATTCCTGGAGAAGTTCGGCCGCCGGGGCGGCTGGGCCGCCCGGCACGACCTGCCCCACCAGGTGCTCGGCTCCGACGCGGCCGGCGTGGTGGTCCGGACCGGCTCCGGCGTGCGCCGCTGGCGCGTCGGCGACCACGTGGTGGTCAGCGCCGCGTACGTGGACGAGCAGGATCCCGGCACGCACGCGGACGGCATGATCGGCGAGGACCAGCTGGCCTGGGGCTACGAGACGAACTTCGGCGGCATGGCCGACTACGCCGTGGCCCGCGCGAGCCAGCTCATCCCGAAGCCGCCGCACCTGACCTGGGAGGAGGCGGCGTCCAACACCGCGTGCGCGAGCACCGCGTACCGGATGCTGGTCGGGGAGCGCGGCGCGCGCATGAAGCAGGGCGACGTGGTCCTCGTCTGGGGCGCGGCCGGCGGCCTCGGCAGCTACGGCGTGCAACTGGTGCGCAACGGCGGCGGTGTGCCGGTCGCGGTGGTCAGCTCCGCGCGGAAGGCCGAGGCCGTACGCCGGCTGGGCTGCGACATCGTCGTCGACCGCGCCGAGATCGGGCTGACCGACGACCCCACCGACGACCCGGACGAGGTCATCCGGATCGGCAAGCGGCTGGGGGCGATCATCCGCGAGCGCACCGGCCGCGACCCCGACATCGTCTTCGAGCACATCGGCCGGGCGACGTTCGGTGTCTCGGTGTTCGTGGTGCGCCGGGGCGGTGTGGTGGTCACCTGCGGCTCCTCCACCGGCTACCAGCACGTGTTCGACAACCGCTACCTGTGGATGAAGCTCAAGCGGGTGGTCGGCAGCCACGTGGCCAACCTCCAGGAGGCGTGGGACTGCAACCGGCTGTTCGAGCTGGGCGCGATCGTGCCGACGGTGTCCGCGGTCTTCCCGATGGACGAGGTCGGCGAGGCGGTCCGGATCGTGCAGAACAACCGGCACATCGGCAAGATCGCGGTGCTGTGCCAGGCCGACCGGCCGGGACTCGGAGTCACCGATCCCGAGCTGCGGGCCCGGGTCGGCGGCGACGACCGGCTCAACCCGCTGCGCGGCATGACGGCCGTCGGGGAAGGCGAGTAGACGACGATGACCTCTGCCATCGGCATCCTCGGCACCGGGGCGTACCTCCCGGCGCGTGAAGTGGGCAACGACGAACTCGCCGCCCTGATCCCGGACACCAGTGCGGAATGGATCCTGCGCAAGACCGGTATCCGCAGCCGGCGTTACGCCGCCCCGGACGAGGCCGCCTCGGACCTCGCCGCCGGCGCCGCACGGGCCGCCCTCGCGGACGCGGGCCTCACCGCCGACCGGGTCGACCACATCATCGTCTGCACGTCCACCGGCGACCAGCCGCTGCCGCCCACCGCGAGCGTCGTGCAGCAGCTGCTCGGCGCCGGCTCGGCCGCCTGCTTCGACCTCAACGCGGTCTGCGCCGGTTTCGTCTACGGCCTGGAGGCCGCCCGGGGCCTGATCGCCGTGCGCCCCGGCGCGCACGTCCTGCTGATCGGCGCGGACGTGTACTCCCGCTTCCTGGACTTCACCGACCGCCGCTCCGCCGTGCTGCTCGGCGACGGGGCCGGCGCGGTGGTCGTCGGCGCCGTCGAGGACGGGCACGGCATCCTCGGCATCGACCTGAGCACCCGCGGCGACGCACAGGACCTGCTGCGCATCCCCGCGGGCGGCAGCAGATCGCCGGCGTCGGCCGGGACGGTCGCCGAGGGCGGCCACCACCTGCGCATGCAGGGCCGTGCGGTCAGCGAGTTCGTGCTGGAGAACATCCCGCCCGGCGTGGACAAGCTGCTCGCGGGAGCCGGCGTGCGGGCCGAGGAGATCGACTGCTTCGTGCCGCACCAGGCCAACGCCGTGCTCATCAGGGAACTGGCGGCGCGCTGCGGGTTGGCGGACACCCCGCTCGTCCAGGTGGTCGAGACGTACGGCAACACCGGTGCCGCCTCCGTGCCGATCGGCCTGGACCACGCCGTCCGCGAGGGCACGGTCGAGCCGGGCGGGCTGGTGCTGCTGTCGGCGTTCGGGGCCGGCATGTCGGTGGGCAACGGCCTGCTCCGCTGGGGCGGTGACCCCGCATGACCGCGATCGAACGGGTGGGCGTGGTCGGCACCGGCACGATGGGCGGTGGACTCGTGCAGGTGTGCGCGCTGGCCGGCGCGGACGTGCGGGTCGTGGCGTCCGGCCGGGCCGGGGCCGAGCGCGCCGAGCGCCGCCTGGCCCAGTCGCTGGACCGGCAGTGGGCCAAGGGGCGGATCACCGAGGCCGAGCGGAACGCGGCCGTGGCCCGGGTGTCGTTCGGCACCGAGCTGAAGTCGCTGGCGGACCGCCGGTTCGTGCTGGAGTCGATCACCGAGTCGCTGCCGGCCAAGCAGGACGTGTTCCGGGTGCTGGACGAGGTGGTCGAGGACCCGGCCGCCGTACTGGCGTCGAACACCTCGTCCATCCCGATAGCGAGCCTGGGCAGCGTCACCCGCGACCCGGGCCGCGTGGTCGGCGCGCACTTCTTCAACCCGGTGCCGGTCATGCCGCTGGTCGAGATCATCGGCTCCCTGAGCACGTCGGCGGCGACCTCGGACCGGGCCGAGGAGTTCGTCACCCGGACCCTGGGCAAGCAGGTGATCCGGGTCGGGGACCGGCCCGGCTTCATGGTCAACGCCCTGCTGGTGCCCTTCCTGTTCAGCGCCGTGCGGATGCTGGACGCG
This sequence comes from Streptomyces olivaceus, assembly GCF_000721235.1. GTDB lineage: Bacteria > Actinomycetota > Actinomycetes > Streptomycetales > Streptomycetaceae > Streptomyces > Streptomyces olivaceus. The sequence continues at coordinate 112,816 of NZ_JOFH01000035.1, read as the reverse complement.
GGGGTCGCCGACGCCGAGGACGTGGACCGGGGCATGACGCTCGGCTGCGGCCACCCGATGGGACCGCTCGCGCTGCTGGACCTGATCGGTCTGGACGTGATCGTCGCCGTCGGCGAGGCGATGTACGCGGAGTCCAGGGACCCCGCGTGCGCGCCGCCCACCCTGCTGCTGCGCATGGTCGAGTGCGGTCTGACCGGCCGCAAGAGCGGACGCGGCTTCCACACCTACCCCTGAGGGGCCCGGCCCCGGTACGGCCGGGCCGACCGGGAACCGGCCCGCGGCGGGGCACCACGCCGCCGGCCGGACCGGCCGGGGCAGACCCCGCTGCGGGGGACACCCGGGCGCCGGCCCGGCGGGATCGCCGAGGATGCCCGTGCGTGGTCCCCGGGGTGCCTCCAAGGGCGGGTGAATCCCGTCACACCCGGCCGACAACTCAGTTATGCAGCAAGCGACTTCAGTATGCGGCGCGACGGCCCCGGCGGCTTCCCGCGCCCTCTTCCAGGACCACCTCGTCGATCAGAAATACCCCGGGTGCCGAGCCGTCGCCGGTTTACCACCAGGGGCACAGTGGACTGCCTTTCTGGACATTGCACCGAGTGGGATGGGTGTGTTCCGCTTGATCTTGAGGAGCGTGATGAGCGTGACCGTAGGACGACCTCGTGGTGGACAGCAGGCGGTGACGGCGATCCACCACATCGACGACACTGTCGACGAACTCATCGAGCGGGAAAGGGCGTTGTCCGCGCTCGACGCGGCACTGCGCCGGTCGAGCGAGGGCCGGGTCCGGATGGTTCTGGTGGAGGGGGCGATCGGGACGGGCAAGACCGCGCTCGTCTGGCGATTCCTGGAACAGGCCGAATCGTCGGGGGTCTTATGCTTCGGAGTCCACATCCGGCCGGACGAGCGCTCGTTGAGCGTCGACACCCTGGACCGGATGTTCCGCAACGTGGCGGTCCCTCACCTCTTCAGAACCGCCGTCGCCCGTCGGCTCTCCGCGCTGCGTGACGGCTGCGGGGCCGACGGTCCGACGCTGGTGTCCCAACTGACCGAACTAGCAGCCGACTTGCTCGATCTGGCCGAATCCGTACCGGTCCTCCTCGTCATCGACGACATCCATCACCTCGACACCGACTCCCTGCACGCCCTGCTGCACCTGCTTCCCACCGCCAGCGCCGGCCGCGTCCTCGTGGTCCTGACCGCGGACGAGAGCCGGCAGCCACTCGACTGGCGGATGCCCACCGGTCTGCTGATGCGGCCCAACTTCCAGCGGGTGGTGCTGAACCGGCTGAGCGAGGACGGCGCGCGCCTGGCCGCCACCCGCCGGCTGGGCGAAGCCGCGGCCGAGGCACTCCCGGCCGACCTCGTCGCACTCAGCGCGGGGAACCCGCTCGTACTGGAGTACCTCTCCCGGGCCTACGAGGCCACCGGTACCGGCTACCCGCAAGGATACGCCCAGGCGTTCGTGGAGTGCCTGCGCCGCTGTCCGCCGGAGACCGTCGAGGTGGTCCGGGCACTGGCGGCGCTCGGTGAACAGGCGACACCCGAGCTGGTGGCCGAACTGGCCGCCGTCGACCGCGTGGACGTCGACCTGCTGCCGCTCACCAACGCGGGCCTGCTCGACGGGCAGTCCTTCCGGCACCCCTCGGCGGCCCGCGCGGTGCTCCGCGACATGCCGGCCGGGGTCTGCGCCGGCCTGCACCGCCGGGCGGCGCTGCTCCTGCACGACGAAGGGGCGCCGGCGCTGGACGTGGCTCACCAGTTGATCCAGGCCGACGAGCACGAACTGCCCTGGGCCTCGGAACTCCTGCTCGACGCGGCCGGCGAGGCGCTCGCCCTCAACCGCGTGGGGCTCGCCCTGGAGTGCGTGAAGCTGGCCGGCCGCGCCGAACGCGATCCGGTGGCGCGCGCCGTCGTCGACGCCCGGCTCAGCCGCTTGGAGTGGCACCTCAAGCCGCTCGCCGCGGCCCGGCACGTGCAGTCGCAGCTGAAGGACGGCGCGGCCGGGCGGCTGAGCGCGCGCGACACCCTCGACCTGGCGTGGCGGACGGCGTGGTTCGGACGCATCGACGCCGTCGAGCCGCTGCTGTCCGCGGTCGGCCGGACGCCGGACGGCGGAGACGTGAACGAGCTGGTGCGCTGGTTGGCGTTCACGTACCCCAAACACACCTTCAGCCGCGGGCCGGTGACGGCGCCGCCCTCCTCCGCCCAGGCGGAACCGTGGCTGCACTCGGCATCGAGCCTGGCCGAGGGCCTGATCGGCGCGCCGAGCGATCAGGGCGTGGCCGACGCGGAACGGGTCCTCCAGTCCCTGGCGCTCGACCACGAGTCCCTGTGGAGCGGGGAGACCGCCGCGCTGGCACTGCTCACGCTGGTCTACGGCGACCGCCTCGAAGAGGCCGTCGCGCACGCCGACCGGCTGCTGGACGAGGCCCGCGACGCCGAGATGCCGACGTGGCACGCGGTGTTCAGGGCCGTCCGGGCCGAGGCCCTGTTCCGGCAGGGCGACCTGCCGGGGGCGTACGACGAGGCCGTCACGGCACTCGCCGAGATACCGGTCCAGGGCTGGGGCATCGTTGTCGGGCTACCGGTCGGCTGCGCGGTCAACGCGGCCGTGCGCATGGGCGACTTGTCCGCCGCGAAGCGCCTGCTCGGTTCGCCCCTGCCCAAGAGCGCGCTGCGCAGCCGCTACGGCCTGCACTTCCTGCACGCCCGTGGCCACTACCGGCTGGCCGTCGGGCTGCCGCAGGCCGCGCTGGCGGACTTCCTCGCCTGCGGCAGCCTGACCGAGGGGTGGGGAGCGGGCGGCGTCGGCGTGGTGCCGTGGCGGACCAGCGCCGCCGAGGCGTGGTCCCGGCACGGCAACCCGGACCAGGCACGTCGACTGCTGCGCGACCAGCTGGCCATGCTGCCGCCGAGCAGCGGACGCGCCCGTGGACAGGCCATGCGGGTGCTGGCCTGCGTCAGCCGGGACACCCGCCGGCCGCAGTTGCTCACCGACGCCGTCGACGTGCTCAAGAACTGCGGCGACAAGTACGAGTTGGCCCGCGCGTTGACCGACCTCAGCGTCGCCCTCCGGCAAGGCGGCGACCAGCTCAAGGCCCGCCGCACCGCGCGGCGCGCCCTGCATTTCGCCAAGGCCGCCGGTGCGCGGCCACTGTGCGACGAGGCCGCCCTCTACGACCAGGAGGCCAAGGCGGCGAGGCTGGCCCGCGACGAGGACGAGAAGCTGTCCCTGCTGACCGGTCAGGAGATCCGGGTCGCCGCGCTCGCCGTCGAGGGCGACACCAATCACGAGATCGCCGCGAAACTTTACATCACACCCAGTACCGTCGAACAGCACCTCACCCGGATCTTCCGGAAGCTCAACGTCAAGCGCCGGGACGAACTGCCCTGGCAGCTCGACACGTGGTCGGCCTGACACCACCGCCGACCCATCACTCGCAACAAGGGAAACGAGGACGCCACCGTGACCGAGACCACCCCGACTTCCGCAGACCTCTCGCACCTCTACGAGTTGTCGCCCGGGGGAAGGCAGTTGTTGTTCACCGACGCCCGGACCGCGTACAGCTTCAGCTCCGAGCCGGTGTCCGACGACCGCCTGCGAGCCGTCTACGAGCTCGTCAAGTGGGCGCCGACCTCGGCCAACATCAACCCGATGCGAGTGCTGTTCGTGCGTACCCCGGACGGCAAGGAGCGGCTGCTGCGCGGCGTAGCCGAGCCCAACCGTGCACAGACCGCCTCGGCGCCGGTCACGGCCGTGATCGCGGTGGACACCCAGTACCCGGAGTACGTGCCCGTGCTCGCCCCGTCCAACCCGAACTTCCGGACCATGCTGGAGGCCAACGACGAACTCCGCAACAGCCACGGCGACTTCAACACCACCCTCCAGGCCGGCTACTTCATTCTCGCGGTCCGCGCCGCCGGGCTGGTCGCCGGTCCGATGAAGGGCTTCAACGCCGCGGCGGTGGACAAGGAGTTCTTCGACGACGGCCGGTGGCGCTCGGTCCTCCTGGTGAACATCGGCCACCCGGCCGACGACGCGTTCCGCGAGCGGCTGCCGAGGCCCACCTTCGAGCAGGCGGTGCGGATGGCCTGAGCCGCATACCGGACCGTGTCCGGGCCCTCACCCGCCCGCGGGACGCGCCGGGGGAGTGAGGTGCCCGGAGCGCGCGGCGAACCACTCCGGCCGTCCGACGAGCAGGTGAAGGGCGCGCGGCTCAGCACGCGACCGCGCCGCCCCGGCGGCGCCGAGGCCCAGCGCGCCTGTGCGTCCGCCGCGGCCGACCGCCACGTTCGCCGACGCGCGGGATGTCCGCCCTGCCCGGCCGCCGCCCGGAAGACCGCTCCGGTCTTCCGGGCGGCGGCCAGTAGCGGTGGCCGGTCCTCCCGGCGGCGGGCCGGTACGGTTTCCGGTCAGCCGGCGGCCAGGGCGTCGTTCACCGAACTGCTGCGGGCGCCGCGCGCCGACGCGGCGCGCGGGGGCGCGCGACCGAGAGTGCGCGCGAGCGCCGGGGCCCGGGGGTGCGGGGGCTTCTCTTCTTGCTGGGCGGACGCCCCCTTGACGCGCCCCCGGCGCCGTTCGACACTTCCCCAGTAATCCTAGTGAACAGGTAGGGAAACATGGGGCGCCTCCACCAGGTCACCGGCGACGAGCACCGCACGCCCGGACGGTCCCCCCTGCTCACCTCCCGCCGTCACATCGACCTCCTCCGCGTCAGCAGCGCGATCAGCTCCCCGAGCTGAGCCCGTCCGGCGCCGGCCGGCGGCGGTCCCCGTACGGACGCCGTCCGGGCCCGCGCCCGCCCAGGCCCGCCGTCCGCCCTTGCCGCGCGTGCCCGCACGCGCCCCGCCCCCGGGGAGAACCATGTCCGTCACACCGCTCACCCCCGCCCCCGTCTTCCGGGGACGGATCGGCCGCGACCCGCGCAGCGGCCACTACGCCGTGCCGCGCCGCTACCGCCTCCACCTGTCGCCCGGCCACGACGCCTGTCTGGGCATCGCCGTCGTGCACGCTCTGCTCGGCCTGGACGAGATCTGTCCGGTGACCTTCCTGGACCCGGTCCCCGACTGTCCCGACGGCGGCCACTCGGCGCTGCGCCCGCTCTACGAGGCGAGCGCGCACCACTACCGGGGCCCCGCCGTCGCGCCGGTGCTCAGCGACAGCTGGTCGGGCCGGATCGTCAGCACGCACGCCCGCGACATCACGCGCGACCTCGCCCGGTGCTTCCCGTCCGCCGCCGGTCCGCAGCTGTACCCGTGCGGCGCCGAGGGCGAGACGGAGGCCGTCGAGGAACTGTGCGCGCGCAGCGCCGACCCCCAGGCCCTGCCCGAGGTCCTCGACGTACTGGAGCGGCGCCTGCGCGCGCACTCGCACGTCCTGGGCGACCGGCTGACCGCGGCCGACGTGGAGGTGTGGGTGGCCCTCGTCCGCCGCGACACCCCGCAGCGGGCCGCCGCGCACCCCGCCCTCTGGTCCCACGTGCGCCGCCTGAGTGCCCACCCGGCCTTCGGCCGCCACCTCCCGGGCCGTCCCGCCTGACGGACGGACGTTGACAGCCGTACGGGCAACTGCGTTACTTGCGAACGCAGAAAGGTCATGAGCGTCAGCGACAAGCCCTGGCTCGCTGACCGGCAACCCTCGCTCCGCGGTGGGGTGCTCCAGGTGACGACCGGACCGGACGACTCACTTCGCACGAGCGGTACGAGCAGTACTCGCAGTACTCGCCCTACTCGCAGTACGAGTCGCTTCGGTAAGCGCGAGGCCCCGGCGGGCCGGACAGTGACGGGTGACGGACATGCGCACAGCTGACAGGCCGGCCGCGGGCCGCGTACGTGCGTGCCCGAGCCGCCTCGTCGCCGACCGCGCCGTCGACCTGCTCCGCGTCAGCAGCGCACTGTGTACCGGCTCCGGCCGCGCCCGCCGCCGGGACTGATCTCTTCCCCCGGTCCCGCGGCAGGCGCCCGGCCACGACGAACACCGCCCCTGGTGTGCCGTTGTCCGCTCCCGCCCCCGGATCCCCGTGCGTCCGCGTCCGACGCGCCCGCGCCGCAGAGCGGTCTCCACCGCCCTGCCCCCGCGCCGTGCCGGGCCGCACGGTCCCCGGTACCGGAGCGGCCGGCACGCGAAGTGGTCCTTCGCCTCCTGGCACGCCGTCGGCACCGGACCGAGGCGCATGCCGCAGAAGCAGAAGTGCAGAAGTCGCCGCACTCGTCGCAGAGAAGGAAGCCGCCCCGTGACCCAGCCGACCCGTCTGCGCGGGAGCGCGACCCCGGCCGACCCCGCTCCGCACCCCCTCGACAACGCCGTGTGGGCCGCCCTGACCGGCCCGCACGCCGCCCTCGCCGAACGCGTCGGCAAAGCGGCGCGCTACTCGGCGGACGTCGGCGTCTTCGCCGCCGTGGAGGACCCCGCGGACCCGGCCGCCTGGGCCGACCTGCACCGCCTCCTCGGCCCCGACGCGGCCGTCGCGCTGCCCGGTGTCCGCTCCGTCCCGCCGGGCTGGCGGACCTCGGGCGACGTGCCCGGCGTCCAGCTCGTGGACACCGCGCTGCGCGCCGAGCCGGACCGCGGGGCGGTACGGCTCGGCCCCGCCGACGTCCCCGAGATCCTGGACCTGGTCGCCCGCACCCGGCCCGGCCCCTTCCTGCCCCGGACCGTGCTCCTCGGCACCTACCTCGGCATCCGGCACCGGGGCAGGCTGATCGCCCTGGCCGGCGAACGGCTGCGGCTGCCCGGCTGGACCGAGATCAGCGCCGTGTGCACCGACCCCGCCCACCGCGGCCGGGGCCTGGCCACCCGCCTGGTCCGCGCCGTCGCCGCGGGCATCCGCGAACGCGGCGACACTGCGTTCCTGCACGCCGCCGCGAGCAACACCGGGGCCGTCGCGCTCTACGAGTCGCTCGGCTTCACCCTGCGCCGGCACACCGACTTCCGCCAGGTGCGCACGCCGGGAACAGCGGCCGCGGCAGGGGCGTTGTGACCGCAGGCGAGCTGAGCGGCGGGCCGTCGAAGCGGCCCGCGCGGACGACGGAGGTGACCGACGTGGCAGGTGCCCCGCACTCCGTCCGCCTCCACTCCCGGCCCTGGATCGACCTCGCGCGGGTGGCCGGCGCGCTCTGTCGCCGCTGACCGTCGCTCCACCGCCGTGCGCCGTCGCGCGCGCCGGCCGGCGTCCCCGTGCGGACAGCTCGGCCGTACGGCCGAGCCCGCCGACGCCCGAGCCGAACGCTCCGGCCGGACGCCCGAACCGGACGCCCGAACCGGACGCCCGAGCCGGACGCCCGGGACGCCCACCAAGTCGGACCACCACGAAGGGACACCTGTGTCCAGCACCTCGCCCGCTCCACTGCACCTGGCCGTCGCGCTCGACGGCACCGGCTGGCACCCCGCCTCCTGGCGCGAGCCCTCCGCCCGCGCCCGCGACCTGTTCACCGCAGGACACTGGGCCGACCTGGTCGCCGAGGCCGAGCGCGGCCTGCTCGACTTCGTGACCCTGGAGGACGGGCTGGGCCTGCAGTCATCCCGCCTCCTCGCCCCCGACGACCGCACCGACCAGGTACGCGGCCGGCTGGACGCCGTCCTGGTCGCCGCCCGCGTCGCGCCCCTGACCCGGCACATCGGGCTGGTGCCGACCGTGATCGCCACCCACACCGAGCCGTTCCACATCTCCAAGGCCGTCGCCACCCTCGACTACGTCAGCACCGGCCGCGCCGGACTGCGCGTGAAGATCTCCGCCCGCCCCGACGAGGCCGCCCACTTCGGCCGCCGCACCGCACCGGCCATCGACGACTACGAGAGCCCGGAATCGCAGGAACGCGTCGCCGAGTTGTTCGACGAGGCCGCCGACCACGTCGAGGTCGTCCGCCGTCTCTGGGACAGCTGGGAGGACGACGCGGAGATCCGGGACGCGGCCACGGGCCGGTTCGTCGACCGGGACAAGCTGCACTACATCGACTTCCAGGGCCCGCGCTTCAGCGTCAAGGGCCCCTCCATCACCCCCCGTCCGCCGCAGGGCCAGCCGCTGGTGACCGCCCTCGCCCACGCGACCGTGCCGTACCGGCTCGTGGCCTGGCAGACCGACGTCGGATACGTCACCCCGCACGACACGGGCCAGGCGCGGGCGATCGTCGCCGAGATCCGTGCCGAACAGGAGCGTGCGGGACGCGCCGCCGAACCCCTGCACGTCTTCGCCGACCTGGTGGTCTTCCTCGACGACGACCCCGCGCGGGCCGCCGCCCGCCGGGACCGCCTCGACGAGCGGGCCGGACAGCCGTACACCAGCGACGCCCGGATCTTCACCGGCAGTCCCGTCCAACTCGCCGACCTCATCGAGGAGTTCGCGTCGGCCGGGCTGACCGGCTTCCGGCTGCGGCCCGCCGTCCACGGCCACGACCTCCCGGCCATCACCCGCGGGCTGGTCCCCGAACTCCAGCGCCGCGGAGTCTTCCGCCGCGCCTACGAGGCCGACACCCTGCGCGGACTGCTCGGTCTGTCCCGCCCCGCCAACCGCTACGCCGCCTGAGCCGGAAGGGCACCCCGCCATGACCAAGCCGCTGAAGCAGATCCACCTGGCCGCGCACTTCCCCGGCGTCAACAACACCACCGTGTGGAGCGACCCGGAGGCCGGCAGCCACATCGAGTTCAGCTCCTTCGCGCACTTCGCGCGGACCGCCGAACGCGCCAAGTTCGACTTCCTCTTCCTCGCCGAGGGACTGCGCCTGCGCGAACAGGGCGGCCAAATCTACGACCTCGACGTCGTCGGCCGCCCCGACACCTTCACCGTGCTCGCCGCACTCGCCGCCGTCACCGACCGCCTCGGTCTGACCGGCACCATCAACTCCACCTTCAACGAGCCCTACGAGGTCGCCCGCCAGTTCGCCAGCCTCGACCACCTCTCCGGCGGGCGCTCCGCCTGGAACGTCGTCACCTCGTGGGATGCCTTCACCGGTGAGAACTTCCGGCGCGGCGGCTTCCTGCCGCAGCACGAACGCTACTCCCGGGCCCGCGAGTTCCTCGGCACGGCCAACGAACTCTTCGACTCCTGGCGCGGGGACGAGATCGTCGCCGACCCGGACACCGGAACCTTCCTCGCCGACGCCAAGGCCGGCGCCTTCGTCCACCAGGGGCAGCACTTCGACATCCACGGCCGCTTCGACGTCCCGCGCTCCCCGCAGGGCCGCCCGGTGATCTTCCAGGCCGGGGACTCCGAGGAGGGCCGCGAGTTCGCCGCCGCCGACGCGGACGCCATCTTCAGCCGGCACGCCACCCTGGAGGAGGGCCGGGACTTCTACCGGGACGTCAAACGCCGCCTCGCCAAGTACGGCCGCGGCCCGGACGAACTGCTGATCCTGCCCGCCGCGACCTTCGTCCTCGGGGACACCGACGCCGACGCCGAGGAGCGCGCCCGCGAGGTCCGCCGGCAGCAGGTCAGCGGGGCCACCGCCCTCAAGCACCTGGAGTTCGTCTGGAACCGCGACCTGTCCTCCTACGACCCGGAGGGCCCGCTGCCCGGCGTCGACCCGGACGTGAGCGAGGAGCACATCGCCCGCGGCCGGGCCCAGGTGCGGATGTACCGCGACCCGCTGGCGACCGCCCGCGAGTGGCGCGAACGGGCGGCCGCCAACAACTGGTCCATCCGCGACCTCGTCATCCACACCGGCAACCGCCAGACCTTCGTCGGCACCCCGGCCTCCGTCGCCCGCACCATCAACGACTTCGTCCAGGCCGACGCGTCCGACGGCTTCATCCTCGTCCCGCACATCACCCCCGGCGGCCTGGACGAGTTCGCCGACACGGTCGTCCCGATCCTCCAGGAGCAGGGCGTCTTCCGCGCCGACTACGAGGGCACGACCCTGCGCGACCACCTCGGCCTCGCCCACCCCGACGCCGGGAGCGCGGACCGGCGGGAGGCGTCGTGAGGTTCCTCGCCATCACCCTGATCGCGCACCGCCCCGATCCGGTCACGGGCGAACTCAAGAGCACGCGCGCACGGTTCCGCGAGGTCCTCGACAACGCCGTGCTCGCCGAGGAGCTGGGATTCGACGGCTTCGGCGTGGGGGAGCGGCACGAGCGCCCCTTCATCTCCTCCTCGCCGCCGGTCGTCCTCAGCCACATCGCCGCCCTGACCCGCCGCATACGGCTGTTCACGGCCGTGACGACCCTGAGCCTGCTCGACCCGGTCCGGGCCCACGAGGACTACGCGACCCTCGACCACCTCTCCGGCGGACGCCTGGAGCTGATCATCGGCAAGGGCAACGGCGCGGCCCAGCGCGACCTGTTCCACGTCACGCCCGAGGACCAGTGGGACCGCAACGCCGAGAGCTACGAGGTCTTCCGGCGCCTGTGGCGCGAGGACAGGGTCACCGCCCGCACGCGCTTCCGGCCGGAACTGACCGACGCCGAGGTCTGGCCGCGCCCCTACCAGCAACCCGTCCGCGTCTGGCACGGCAGCGCCACCAGCAGGGAGTCCGTCGACCTGGCCGCCCGCTACGGAGACCCGCTCTTCTCCGCCAACGTGACCCATCCGGTCGAACCGTACGCCGAGCTGATCGACCACTACCGCGAACGCTGGGCGCACTACGGCCACGACCCGGCGGACCTAGGGGGTGTCGTTTGGATCTTGTCGGGGTCGCGGGGCCTGGCACGCGCATCTGCGGCGTTGTCGTCGGTTGCCAGGGCTCCGCCCTGTCGCCCTCCTCCGCCTTGCAGCTGCACGCACCAGACCCCGCTCGGGTGGGCAACAAGGCACTGTTGCCTGGAACCGACCAGATCCAAACGACACCCCCTAGCCGTCGGCGCGGGCACCGCGGGCCTGTACGTGGCCCGCACCTCGCAGCAGGCCCTGGACGGCTACCGGCCCGTCTTCGAGAGCAATCTGGCCTTCCGGCGGGAGACCGGACTGCCCGTCGTCTTCGAGACCCTGGAGGACTTCGTGGCGCGCAGCTCGGCGCTGATCGGCAGCCCGCAGCAGGTGATCGAGAAGGTGCACCGCTACCACCAGCGGTTCGGACACACGGTGACCCATCTGCAGGCCGACGCGAGCGGGCTGGACGCGACCGAGCACCGGCGGTCGCTCGAGCTGTTCCAGTCCGAGGTCGCCCCCGGTCTGCGCCGGGACCTGCCGGACCCGCCGTTCGCCTGGGGCCCGGTGTCACCGGCGGCGGAGCCGCAGCCCGCCGGGCTCTGAACACGCGGAAGTTGCCGTGTCCGCCGCCCCCTCGCGGCGGACACGGCATGTGCCGCGGAACGTCAGCCCTCCCCCGAAGGAGACGTTCCGCGGCCGGCCCCCGGCACCGGTATGTGGCCACGGCGCCCGGGCGTTCGAGGCCGCGCGGTCACCAGCACATGACCGCCGTCTCGCCCGCACCCCACGAGGAGTACAGGCGCACCCGGACGACATAGCGGCGACCCTTGACGAAACGGGCCCTGATCGTGGTGTTGCGGGGCGTTCCCCCGTCGTCCTGGCCGGTGAGGTAGCGGGGCACGCCGTCCCGCTCCTCGAAGATGACGACGACGGCGTCGCTGTCGCCGAAGGTGCCCACGGTGTACTCGCGGGTCTCCGGCGGGTCCACCCGGAAGTCGGCCTGCTCTCCTGGCCCGAGACCGAGCGGCACCGACCGGAACGGCACCAGCGGCCCCGGCCGGCCGGTGGGCGGGTACCAGCGCAGGGCGAACTCCTTGTCTGCGGCGGAGAGGGTGCCGGGCGGATGCAGGCCCGAGCGGTAGTGCTCGGGCTCCAGTATGAGCCCCGAGGGGAACGGATACTCCATGATCGACTGCGGGTCCCAGACCGGACCGTTGGCCTCGTCGCCGTCCAGCTTGCGCAGGATGTTGTGGAAGGTCCGCTCCCGGCTCCAGTTGTTCGGCGGGCCCGCCAGCTCGGCGTAGACGGCCTCGTCGTCCCAGAGGATCCCCGAGTGGGGGCTCTGGTGCTCGTGCAGCATGCCGAGCGCGTGCCCGATCTGGTGCAGGGCCGTCGCCCGCTCGCCCGGCGCGGTCAGGTCCCAGCCGAAGTTCATCGTGCGGTCGTTCATCCCGACCCGCAGGGCGTCCTTGCCCACCGCCGACCAGGAGCCGTCGCCCGGCTGGAAGCCGATCCGCAGCTCCGCCTCCGAGCGGTCGCGGACCTCGGTGAGCTCGATCCCGATGCCGAGGTCCCGCCATTCCTGGAAGGAGTCGCGCACGACGTCACGCTGCTCGTCGGTCCCCACCCACGAGCCGCGCCGGGGCCGGCCGGTGCCCGGCATCGGCACCACCGACGTGTCGGTGTCGCCGCCGAGGAAGCAGTAGTGCAGCACGGTGCCGTTGACCCACATCCGCTGCCCGCCGGAGAGCGCGGCGACGCGCTCGGCGGCCAGCCCCGGTGCGAACACGGGGGCAGGCTGCTGCGCGAGCGAGCAGTAGCGTGCGGTCATGGCCGTCATGGTGCCGTCCGGCCCGGCCCGGGCGCCTGAGTCGGGGGGTACTCAAGTCACCCTGTATCAGGGATGAGTATGCCGACTCATGTTGTCGTGACGATTTCGACGACTTCTCTGCGCGACGCGAAGACCCTCGGGGCGCCCTGGCCGTTCACCGGGCGGACCGACGAACTGGAGCTGGTGCGCCGGTCGGTGGCCGCCGGACGCGGCGGCCTGGTGGTGACGGGGCCGGCGGGCTGCGGCAAGACCCGGCTGCTGATGGAGGCCGTGCGCGGCACGGACTGGGCCCGGGCGGCCGGGACGCCCGAGACCCGGCACCTCCCCTTCGCCGCCTTCGCCCATCTGCTCCCCCACGACGTCACACTGCACCGCGCGCTGCACCTCCTGTCCGGTGTTCGGCTGCTGCTGGTCGACGACGCGCACCTGCTGGACGACGCCTCCGCCGCTCTCGTCCACCAGCTCGCCCTGCACGGCCGCACCCGGCTCCTGGTCGCCGCCACCGACGGCGCCCCCGTGCCCGGCGCCGTGTCCCGGCTGTGGTCCGGGGAACTGCTGCCGCGCCTGACGCTGGAGCCGCTGCCGCGCGAGGAGACCGCCGAACTGCTCGCGGCGGCCGAGGACACCGTCCTGGAACCGCTCACCGCCGACCGGCTGCACCGCCTGTGCCGGGGCGACCTGCGGCTGCTGCGCGAACTGCTGACCGCCGTGCGCGACCAGGGCCTGCTCGTGCCGGTCCAGGGCACCGGACGGCAGGCCTGGCGGGGAGATGTGCCGATGACCGCGGCGGTCCGGGAACGCACCGCCCACGTCCTGGACCGGACCCGCCCCGCAGAGCGCGAGAGCCTCGAACGCCTCGCCTTCGCCGAGCCCCTGCCCCTCGACCTGGACGCCTTCGACACCCGCACCCTGGAGGGCCTGGAGGCCGACGGCCTGGTCACCGTCGACGAAGCGGGCGCCACCCGGCTCGCCCACCCCCTGCACGGCCCGGTCCTGCGGGCCGCCGCGGGCCGGCTGCGCGCCCGGCGCCTTGCACGCACCTGGGACCAGTGCGCCCCCGCCCTGGAGGCGGAGCTGACCGCCCTCGCCCGGCGCGTCGAGCAGGCCGACGTACGGGAGCAGGTGGCGCCCGTGGGGGAGTGGCTGGCGGCCGAGGGAGCACCGCTGCCCCCGCGGTACGCGGCCCTGCGCGCCCGGTTCGCCCGGCTGGGCGGTCGGCTGTCGGAGGCGGCGGCCTGGGCCCGAGAGGGGCTGCGGACCAGCCCGCACGACACGCCCTGCCGCGAGGAACTCGCCCTGGCCACGGCCCAGTCGGGCGAGGTGCCGGCCGGCCGCGGTGCCGGAGACGGCGGCGCGTCCGCGGCCTGGACGGCCGCCGCGCGCGGCGACTTCGACGAGGCGGTCCGCAGGTCCGCCGAGGGCGACCCGTACGACACCGTCCGGCTCGGCGTCCCCGAACGGGCGGCCGGCCTGCTGACCGGCGTCTTCGCCGCGCACGCCGACGCCCTCTCGCGCGGCGACGGACCGGCACTCGACCGGGCCGCCGGGGAACTGGAACGGCGCGGGTTCCTGCTGTTCGCCGCCGAGGCGCACGCCCAGGCGGCCGGCGTCCACCGCGAACCGCGCGCCGCGCGCACGGCCCGTACCCGCGCCGTCGCCCTGGCCCGGCGCTGCCAGGGCGCCCGCACGCCGGCCCTGTCGGGACTGGTCCTCGGCGAACTCACCGCACGCCAGCGGCAGATCGTCACCCTCGCCGCCGCGGGCCTGAGCAACCGGCAGATCGCGGAGCGGCTCACCCTGTCCGTGCGCACCGTCGGCAACCACCTCTACGGCGCCTACACCCGCCTCGGCGCCGGCGACCGCGGCGCCCTGCCCTGGCTGATGGAGCTGCCCGAGCCCCAACCCGCCTGACCGCAAGGGCCCCTGCGGGCGCGGGTGCGGGGGCGGCAGGTTCAGGCAGCTCCGAACGCGGAGAACGCCCACCCCGTCGCCCGGTGCACGGCGTCCCCGGGCAGCGCGGCCCGGGCGTCGCGCAGCGCCTCCGCGAGGGACAGACCGGCGTCCAGTCCCTTGTGCAGCCCGAGCATCAGCGGCACCACCGCCTCGTCGTTGACCGGCGCGCTGCACGCCACCACCCCGGCCGTGCCCAGCGGCAGCAGTGCGGTGACCAGGCCGAGCAGTTCGTCCGCGCCGACCGACGCGAAGCGGGCGGTGTCGCAGCAGGACAGGATGATCCGGTACGGGCTGCGGTCGAGCCGCTCGAAGTCGTGCACGATCAGCGGCCCGTCCGCCATCCGCAAGGACGAGAACAGGGGACTGTCCGCACGGAAGGTCCCGTGCGCGGCGATATGCGCCAACGCGGCCCCGTCCAGCTCCCGCAACACCCGCGGCACCCGCGCCGCGTCCCCTTCCAACACGGTCGGCACGGCGGTCCCGTCCGGGGGCAGGGTCCCGTATCCGGTCACCCCGGGCACGGCACCGTGCCCGGCCGCCGGGGCCCGCACCGAGCCGCCACCTCCCCGGCGCGGACCGACTCCGTCGGCCACGGGGGCCGGGGCGCCCTCGCCGGCGGCCCCGGGCGGGCCGTGTTCGGCGGTCGCCCGGGGGAGGCCGTGGTGGTCGGCCGTCCGGGGCGGGGCGCTCCGGACGGTCGCCGGGACCGGGGCGCCTTTCCCGGTGGCCCCGTCCGGGGCCCCTCCACCGGCCGCGGGGGCCGGGCCCGCTTCGCCGACCGCCCGGGGCAGACCCTCCTCGTCACCCGCCCGGAACCGACCGCCTCCGGCCGTCGCGCCGGGGGAGGCCTCCTCGGTCGCGCCCGGTGTGCTCCCGCGCCGGGCGTCGGCAAGCGGCCCTCGCGCCCGGTCCTCCTCCGGCGCCCGCGACGCGCCGTAGCGCTCCGCGAGGACCGGGACCTCCGCGCCGTCGGTCGACAGTCCCGGGCCGCGCACCAGGACCTGGCGTCCGCCGGGCGGCGGGGACGTGTCCCCGGCGCGGAGCCAGCTGCTCGCCGACGGCGACACGCTCAGGACCCGCTCGCGCAGCACGGGCAGCAGGGCCCACGGCACCCGGTGCAGCCGGCCCGGCGGGACGACGACCACCGGGCCGGAGCCCAGGTGCGCCGCGGCGGGGCCGAGCAGCAGCTCCTGCAGGCGGGCGCCCGCCGCCTCCACCAGCGGCAGCCGGGCCTCCGCCCCCGGGTGGGCCAGCCGCCGCAGACCGGCCTGCACGTGCTCGGCCTCCCGCTCCGCCTCCGCCAGCAGACCCGCCTCGAACCGCCGCACCCGCCCCTGCCCGCACAGCAGCACGTGCACGCGCCCGTCCAGCACCGCCAGTTCCACCAGCCGTACCTCGTCACCCAGCCGCCGCAGCAGCCGCCCCACGTCGAACCGGTCGCCGTCGCCCGGTGCCTCGCCCCGCATGTGCAGCGTGCGGGAGCGGATCTCCCGCTCCAGGCGCCGCTGCTCGCGCTCCAGCGCGGGAACGGGCCGGCCGCCGCCGCTGCGGGCCTCCTCCGCGCGGGCGGCGATCTCGCGGAACGCCGTCATGCCGGTCAGCAGCGCGGGATCGGCCGGCGGCCGGGTCGGCGGCGCCGACAGCACCGTCGCCCGCCAGCGCTCGCTCCACATCAGCAGCCGCCTCGGTCCCCCCGAGACCAGGCTCGCCCGCTGCGCCAGCGCGGCCAGCTCCGCGCCCTGCGCCGTGGCACGGGCCCGCAGCTCCGAGGCGCCCAGCGTCATCCGGTGGTCGTCCAGGACGTCCAGACCCCGCCGGCAGGCCTCCAGGACCCCGCGCGTCGACCCGGCCGCGCGCGCCCGCAGCGCCTGCGCCGCCCAGCCCGTCATCCGCGCCAGCGGCGGCCCGTTGTGCCGGCTGCGCGCAGCGACCGCCAGGTGCCGCTCCGCGTCCGCCGTCCAGCCGAGACCCAGCGCGATGCGGCCCGCGAGCAGCGACGCCTCCGGCGCGGCCGGCGCCCCGAAGGCGGCCAGCCGCTCGGCCACCGCCGCCGCGTCCGCCACCAGCCGGCCCGAGGCGCGACCCGTCGCGACCCGCGCCTCGATCAGCACCAGCCGCGCGTGGGTCTCGTACCAGCCGCGCCGCTGCCCCGCGAACAGCCGTACCGCCAGGGCCGCACGCGCCAGCGCCGTCCGCGGCTCGTCCGCCAGCCGGGCCGCCCGCGCGGCGACCAGCAGCAGCTCCGCCTTGCGGGTGGACTGCCCGCCGATGCCGTCCAGCGCCGCGACCGCCCCGTCCGCCTCCGCCAGCGCCTCCGTCGGGAGTCCGGCAGCCATCAGCACCTCGCAGCGCCGGATGGTGAGCATGAACGTCGGCGTGCTCAGCTTGGCGTACCGCTCCTCCGCCTCGTCGAGGAGCCGCAGCGCCGCCGGCACGTCGCCCGAGCGGAAGGCCGCGAGCCCCCGGCTCTCCACCGCGTCGGCCTTGTCGTGCTCCTGGCCCGTGGTGTCCCACAGCCGCTCCGCCGCCGTGAAGTCGGCGTCCGCCCGCTCCACCGAGCCGAGCGCCAGGTGCACGGTCGCCCGCAGCGTCAGCGCCCGCGCGGTCCAGATCACGTCGTCCGCCTGCCGCAGCACCGGAATCGCCCGCCGTACGTCCTCCAGCGCCTCGCCGTGCCGGCCGAGGACCCACCACACGTACGCACGCCGGTACAGCACCCGCGCGCGCGTGTGCCCGCTCCCGCGCGCCACGCCCCGCTCGAACGCGGCCAGTCCCTCCCGCGTACGCCCCGAGTGCACCAGCGCCACCCCGAGCGTGGCCAGGACGTCCGCCTCCCGCTCGGCCGAGTCCGCGCGGGCCGCCAGGTCGCGGGCGCGCCGCAGATGGTCCAGGGCCCGCCGGGTGTCGCCGAAGTCCCGCTGCCAGATGCCGATCACCTGGTGGGCCACCGAGGCGTGCAGCGGCGGGGGATCGGCCGCGAGCAGCTCCTCCGCCCGCGACAGGGCCTCGCCCGGGGCGGCGAACACCATCGGCAGCAGTTGGAGAACCGAGTCGTTTCCCGCTGTCACCCCAGGGATGTTAGTGCTCGACCAGCACGCCCCACAGGTTCGGGTCTGTATCAATCGGCCGCCTCGGGACTCTGATTGACGACCGCATCCGGACCGCAGCCGCCGGTGCTGCCACGATCGTCGTCACGACCGCCGCCTCAGTGGAGGGCATGCCATGGCACCACAGCGATTCCGCGAGCAGTTCGACCAGATCCAGCGCTCGATGCCGGACGTCCCGCTGGCCATGGGCCCGGACGACTCCGCCGAGTTCCTCTACGAGAAGGGCGTCGTCCTCGCCCGCGACGGCGAGGAGGCCCGCCTCGTCGAGGACACCGTGCGCGACCACTTCACCACGATGGCCGGCCTGACCTCCGACCACGTGCGCCGGACCAGCTCCGAGAGCAACCGCACCGGCATCACCCGCATCCGGGTCGGCGAGCCCGACGAGGGCGACCTGGGCGCCGACTCCACCGTCGCCCACGCGATGCGCTCGCTCCGGACGGCGGAGGGCCGCGCGGGCCGCCGCCTGATCAGCCGCAACCACGTCGTCTCCATCGCCGTCAACGCCTGCCCCGGCGACGAACCCGTGCCCGTACCGCTCAGCGAGCCGCCGAACCCGGCCGCCGCCACGACGCCGTACGACGCCGAGAGTGCCGTCGGCGTCCTCGTCGTGGACACCGGCCTCATGCACGACTACCGGTCCTACCCGCTGCTGGCCCACACCGAGGGCGACGCCCAGATCCGCGAGTGCGACGACGACGGCGTCCTGTGCCAGTACGTCGGGCACGGCACCTTCATCGCCGGGCTCGTCGCCGCCGTCGCCCCCAACACCGACGTGACGGTGCGCAACACGCTCAACGACGCGGGCGCCATCCTGGAATCCGAACTGGGCGAGAAGCTCTTCGAGGCCGTCGACCGCGACGGCTGGCCCGAGGTCCTCAGCCTCTCCGCCGGCACGTCCAACGGCCGCACCGACGGCCTGCTCGGCGTCCACGCCTTCATGGAGGAACTCCGCGACCGGCGCACCCTGCTGGTCGCCGCCGCCGGCAACAACGCGAGCGCCACGCCCTTCTGGCCCGCCGCCTACGCCGACCTGCCCGGCTGGGAGACCTCCGTGCTGTCGGTCGGCGCCCTGCGCTCCGACGGCGAGTTCGGCGCCTGCTTCAGCAACCACGGCGGCTGGGTCCGGGCCTACGCCCCCGGCGAGCGCCTCACCAGCGCGCTCACCGGCTTCGGCACACCCGTGCCGTACGTCTACCAGCACTCCACCTACGACGCCTGCCGGTTCGGCTTCGCCTACCCCTGCACCTGCCAGTACCCCCGGCACAACGGGGTGCTGAGCGAGCCCGGCGAGGCGCCGGCCAAGCCCGACCAGGTGATGTTCGAGGGGCACGCGCAGTGGAGCGGCACGTCCTTCGCCACCCCGGTGGTCGCGGGACTGGTCGCCGCCCACATGACGGACCACAAGGAGACCGACCCGCGCCTGGCCCGCGTCCAGCTCCTCGCCACCAACACCGAGTACGCGGAAGTGCGCGGGGCGCACGTTCCCGCGCTGCTGCCGCCCACCTGGCGCCCCGTCTCCGTCGGCCCCTCGGCCGGTGGCTCGTGAACGGCCTCCTGGCGGGCGGAACCACCCCTTCCACGGCGTACGATGGCGTGTCGTACACGAGGGGTGGGACCGTGGACCGTGCAGAGGTCGGGGCGCTCGTACAGTCGGCCGCCGACGGGGACGCGGCGGCCTGGAAGTCACTGGTGGACGGGCTGGGCCCGCTGGTCTGGTCCGTCGCGCGATCGCACGGGCTCTCCGACGCCGACGCGCACGAGGTGTACCAGACCGCCTGGTTCCGGTTCGCCCAGCACCTGGGGCGGATCCGGGAGCCGGAGAAGACCGGCTCCTGGCTCGCGAGCACGGCACGGCACGAGTGCCTGAAGCTGCTGCGGGCCTCGAAGCGGTGGACGCCGACCGACGATCCGCAGCTGCTGGACCGGCCGAGCGACGACCGTACGCCGGAGGAGTCGGTGCTCGACTCCGAGGAGGCCGCCGCGCAGACCGAGCGCGTGCGGATGCTGTGGCAGGAGTTCGAGTCACTGGGCGAGCGGTGCCGCCAGTTGCTGCGGGTGCTGATCTCCTCGCCGCCGCCCAGTTATCAGGAGGTGTCCGCCGCGCTGGGGATCGCGGTGGGCAGCATCGGGCCGATGCGCCAGCGCTGTCTGCGCAGGCTGCGGGCCCGGCTGGAGGCACGGGGGACCACGTCATGAGCGACATGAGCGACCGGCACGGCTTCGACGACTTCGACGGCTCGGGCGACGGGCCGCCCGGCGGCGAGTTCCCGGCCGACGACTGGGACTGCGGTCTCCTGGAGGAGGAGCTGCGGCAGGCCGCCGCGATCCTCGACCCGGTCCCGGCCGGGCTGCGGGGCATCGCCGTCGACGCCTTCGCGCTGCGCGACCTCGACGCCCGCGTGGCCGAGCTGACCTTCGACTCGCTGGTCGACGGCATCCCGGTCAGGGGCGAGAGCGATCCGCCCAGGATGCTGACCTTCCAGGCCGACGCGGTCACCGTCGACGTCGAGGTCACCGAGGACGGCCTGATCGGCCAGCTGCTGCCGCCGGGCCCGGCCCGGATCGAGGTGCTGAGCGGACCGCGCGAGTACGCCCGGCTGACCGCCGACGACCTGGGCCGCTTCACGGGCGAGGCCCCGCCCTCGGGCCCCTTCGCCCTGCGGCTGCGGACCGGCCGCGAGGTGGTCGTGACGGAGTGGCTGCGGGCCTGAGGCGCCCCGGCGCACCGCTGCCGCCTGCGTCCTACCAGGCGCAGGGCAGCGTGCGGGGGCCCCGGATCATGGTCTTGCGGCGCCAGGCCACCTGCTCGGCCGGGACCGCGAGCCGCAGCCCCGGCAGCCGCTCCAGGAGCGTGTCGACCAGCAGCTCGGTCTGCATCCGGGCCAGTACGGCACCCGTGCAGAAGTGGTGCCCGTTGCCGTACGCCAGGTGCGGGTTGGGTTCGCGGTCCAGGTCGATGCGGTCCGGGTCGGGGAAGACGTCCGGGTCGCGGTTGGCGGCCAGGTAGGAGACGTACACCGGGTCACCGGCGGCGATGCGCGTCCCGCGCACGTCGACGTCCGCCAGGGCGATGCGGGCGAGACCCACCGAGGTGCGGTGCGAGATCCAGCGCAGCAGCTCGTCCAGTGCCGTGCCCCGCGCCTCGGGGCGCTCGCGCATGCGGGTCATCAGTCCGGGGCGGGTGAGCAGCAGGAACAGCATCTGACCGACGTTGTGCGTGACCGCCTCGCCGCCGATCTGCAACGGCCCCGCGAGTCCCACGGCCTCCGTCTCGCCGACCTCGCCCCGGCCCACGGCCGCACCGAGCATCGAGTACACGTCCTCGCCGTCGCTGCCGGCGCGGTCGCGGACGGTCCCGGTGATCCACCCGTACAGGCCCTGCTTGGCCCGCTCGGCGGCCTCGGCGCCGCCGGAGGTGGAGATGATCTGCCGGGTCCACGCGTGCACCCGGTCCCGGTCCGCGGCCGGTACGCCCATCACCTCGCTGACGACGGTGATCGGGAACGGTTCCAGGACCCGTTCGACCAGGTCCGCGGGCGGCCCCTCGCGGACCACCCCGTCCACCAGGCCGTCCAGGATCCGCTGCGCCCGGGGCCGCAGCCGCCGGGTCGCACCCACGGTGAACGCGCCGGCGACCGCGCGCCGCAGCCGGTTGTGGTCGGGCTGGTCGGCGAAGGCGAGGGAGCCGGGCCGCGGCTTGAAGTGCGGGGCAAGGCGCGTGACCTGACGCTTCGTCACCTCGGCCCGCCCGAAGCGCGGGTCGTTCGTGATCGCCCGCACGTCGTCGTACCGGGTGGCGAGCCAGGCCCAGCCCTCGCCGTGCGGCAGCCGGACGCGGGTCAGCGGGCCCTCCCGCATCAGGCCGGCGAGGACCGGGTCGAACTCCGGCCCGTCCAGGTCGAGGGCGGGCCAGTCCCGTACCGGGGGCGTGGGCTGGCCGGTCAGCGTGCTGGTCTCCTGGGTCATCCCCCCACCCTGGCCGCGCCCCGGCCCGGCTGTCGCGCGGAGGTGCTCCAGCCGGTGGGGACCACGGAGGCCGGCCGGACCGGGCGACGGTCATCGGACACGGCGACGCTTCACCGGGCACGGCGGTGCTCACCGGGCACGGAGACGCTCACCGCCCACGGCGGCGCTCACCGGGCACGGCGACGGTCAGCCGGGCTGCGGCGACGGTCAGCCGGACACCGCGTCGACGAGTGCCGCCAGGGCCGCCGCGAGCCGGGGCAGGCCGGGACCGGCCGGTCCGCCCGGCTCGGTCATGTAGGTGTCCCGGCGGATCTCCACCATCAGCGCGCCGACCTCGGCCCGCCTCCCGTAGAAGTCCAGCGGCACGTACGTCCCGGCGAACGGGCTGTCCAGGCCGGTCTCCCCGCAGGGGGCGAAGGCCTCCCGGGCCGCCGCGAGCAGCGCGGGCGGCGTGTGGAAGCCGTCGGTGCCGAGGCACACCGGCGGGCGCGGGCCGCCGCCGTGCAGCTCGTAGGGCAGCGGCTCGCTCGGGTAGGAGTGCACGTCGAGGACGACGGCCCGTCCGGTGGCCGCGAGCCGGTCGGCGACCGCCTCGGTCATCGCCCGCGCGTACGGCCGGAAGTACCGCTCGATCAGCGGTCCGGGGTCCGTGCCGTCCTCGCGCAGCGCCTCGCGGTGCGACGTCCGCGTGTAGATGGCGCCCATCCCGACGGCCGCCATCTCCTCCCGCTCGTCCGGGAACCGCTCCGGGTCCACGACCAGCCGCGACGTCCGGTTCACGAACCGCCACGGCGTGCGGCCGGCCAGCGCGGCCGCCGCCCCGGCGATCTCGGCCGTGTGCGCGTCGGTCATGTGGTCCAGCTCGCGTTCCAGCTCCGCGTCGGACAGCACGATGCCGGGACGGACACCGGCCGGGACCGCGCGGGAGGAGTGGGGCACGTGCAGGATCACCGGGGACGCGGCGGCGCCCGGGACGAGGTCGAAGGAAGCGGGGGCGTCGGTCACGGGGGTGCTCCCTGGGTGCGGGCGACGACGGGTGCGGGTGACGACAGACGGGCACCCCGTCTCCGCCGGACGGAACCGGACGGAAACGGGGTGCCCGTGGGCGCGCGGGGCTCCCGGGGATCAGGCGAGGGACGCCAGCGCCTCGTTCCAGGTGGCCGACGGGCGCATGACCTCGGCGGCCTTCGCCGGGTCGGGCTGGTAGTAGCCGCCGATCTCGGCGGGCTTGCCCTGGACCGCGTTCAGCTCCTCGACGATCTTCTGCTCGGCGGCGGTGAGCGTCTCGGCGAGCGGGGCGAAGGCCTTGGCCAGGTCCGCGTCGTCGGTCTGCTTCGCCAGCTCCTGCGCCCAGTACAGGGACAGGTAGAAGTGGCTGCCGCGGTTGTCGATGCCGCCGACGCGGCGGGTCGGGGACTTGTCCTCGTTGAGGAAGGTCGCCGTGGCGCGGTCGAGGGCGTCGGCGAGGACCTTGGCGCGGGTGTTGCCGGTGGTCTCGGCGTACTGCTCCAGGGACGGCACCAGGGCGAAGAACTCGCCGAGGGAGTCCCAGCGCAGGTAGTCCTCCCGCACCAGCTGCTGCACGTGCTTGGGGGCCGAGCCGCCGGCGCCGGTCTCGAAGAGGCCGCCGCCCGCCATCAGCGGGACGACCGACAGCATCTTGGCGCTGGTGCCCAGCTCCAGGATCGGGAACAGGTCGGTCAGGTAGTCGCGCAGCACGTTGCCGGTGACCGAGATGGTGTTCTCGCCGCGGCGGATGCGCTCCACCGACAGCTTCGTGGCCTCGACGGGGTCGAGGATCCGGATGTCCAGGCCCTCGGTGTCGTGCTCCTGCAGGTACGTGCGCACCTTGGCGATCAGGTTGGCGTCGTGGGCGCGGCCCTCGTCCAGCCAGAAGACGGCCGGGTCGCCGGTGGCGCGGGCGCGGGTGACGGCCAGCTTGACCCAGTCGCGGATCGGCGCGTCCTTGGTCTGGCAGGCACGGAAGATGTCACCGGCGGAGACCGTCTGCTCCAGCACGGCGTTGCCGGCGGCGTCGACCAGGCGGACCGTGCCCGTGGTGGGGATCTCGAAGGTCTTGTCGTGGCTGCCGTACTCCTCGGCCTTCTGCGCCATGAGGCCGACGTTCGGGACCGAGCCCATGGTGGACGGGTCGTAGGCGCCGTTGGCGCGGCAGTCCTCGATGACGGCCTGGTACACGCCGGCGTAGGAGGAGTCGGGGATCACGGCGAGGGCGTCGTGCTCGCCGCCGTCCGGGCCCCACATGTGGCCGGAGGTGCGGATCATGGCCGGCATGGACGCGTCGATGATGACGTCCGAGGGCACGTGCAGGTTGCTGATGCCCTTGTCGGAGTCGACCATGGCCAGCTCCGGGCCCTCGGCCAGCTCGGCGTCGAAGGAGGCCTTGATCTCGGCGCCCTCGGGCAGGGACTCCAGGCCCTTGTAGATGCCGCCCAGGCCGTCGTTCGGGGTGAGGCCGGCCGCGGCCAGCGTCTCGGCGTACTTCGCGAACGTCTTCGGGAAGAAGGCGCGGACCACGTGGCCGAAGATGATCGGGTCGGAGACCTTCATCATCGTGGCCTTCAGGTGCACGGAGTACAGGATGCCCTCGGCCTTGGCGCGGGCGATCTGGGCCGTGAGGAACTCGCGCAGCGCGGCGACGCGCAGCACGGAGGCGTCGACGACCTCGTCCTTCTTCACCGGGACCGACTCGCGCAGCACCGTGGTGGTGCCGTCGTCGCCGACCAGCTCGATCCGCAGCGCGCCGTCCTCGGCGATCACCGCGGACTTCTCGGTGGAGCGGAAGTCGTTCTCGCCCATGGTCACGACGTTGGTCTTCGACTCGCCGGTCCAGGCGCCCATGCGGTGCGGGTGGGTCTTGGCGTAGTTCTTCACCGAGGCCGGGGCGCGGCGGTCGGAGTTGCCCTCGCGCAGGACCGGGTTGACCGCGGAGCCCTTGACCTTGTCGTAGCGGGCGCGGACGTCGCGCTCCTCGTCGGTCTTCGGGTCGTCCGGGTAGGCCGGCAGCGCGTAGCCCTGGCCCTGCAGCTCCGCGATCGCGGCCTTGAGCTGGGGGATGGAGGCCGAGATGTTCGGCAGCTTGATGATGTTGGCGGCCGGCGTCTTCGCCAGGTCGCCGAGTTCCGCGAGGGCGTCCGGGATGCGCTGGTCCTCGGCGAGGTACTCCGGGAACAGGGCGATGATGCGGCCGGCCAGCGAGATGTCGCGGGTCTCGACGGCGACACCCGCCTGCGAGGCGTACGCCCGGACCACCGGCAGGAACGAATACGTCGCCAGGGCCGGGGCCTCGTCAGTGTGTGTGTAGATGATGGTCGAGTCAGTCACCGGGTGCTCCGCTCCACGTCTGCAACATTGCTCGACATCAAGATATCTCGTGACCGACCCGGGCTCGACAGGGGTCGCACGGAGATTCAGGACACCCTGCCGCGCGAGCCCGTCGAACACACGGTCGACATCGGGTCCGGTCAGACGAGCGGGACGGTGTCCTCGCCCGTCCGCTGCTGCGGGAACACCACCGCACCCTGCTGGAGCGCGACCGTCCGCGCGGGCGACGGAATGCGGATGCCCTCCGCGCGGTAGCGCCTGTGCAGCCGCTTGATGAACTCGTGCTTGATCCGGTACTGGTCGCTGAACTCGCCGACGCCGAGGATCACCGTGAAGCCGATCCGCGAGTCGCCGAAGGTGTGGAAGCGCACCGCAGGCTCGTGCTCCGGCACCGCACCGGTGATCTCCGTCATCACCTCGGCGACCACCTCCGTCGTCACCCGTTCCACGTGCTCCAGGTCACTGTCGTAGGAGACGCCGACCTGGACCAGGATCGTGAGCCGCTGCTCCGGCCGCATGAAGTTGGTCATGTTCGACTTGGCGAGCTGCCCGTTCGGGATCACGACCAGGTTGTTGGACAGCTCCCGTACGGTGGTCTGCCGCCAGTTGATGTCCTCGACATAGCCCTCCTCGCCGCTGCTGAGCTGGATGTAGTCACCCGGCTGCACGGTCTTCGAGGCGAGGATGTGGATGCCCGCGAAGAGGTTGGCCAGCGTGTCCTGGAGGGCCAGCGCCACCGCGAGACCGCCGACGCCGAGGGCGGTGAGCATCGGCGCGATGGACACGCCCAGGGTCTGCAGGATGACCAGGAAGCCGATGGCCAGCACCAGGATCCGGGTGATGTTCACGAAGATCGTGGCCGACCCGGCGACCCCCGAGCGCGACGTCGTCACCGTCCGCACCAGGCCCGCGACCACCCGCGCCGCCGTCACCGTCGCCACGAAGATCAGCAGCACCGTCAGCACCTGGTTGACGCTGTGCTGCACCGCCCGCGTCAGCGGCAGTGCCGCCGCCGCACCGGCCACGCCGCCCGCGACCGCCGCCCACGGCGCCATCGTGCGCAGCGCGGCCACGATGACGTCGTCGCCGCTCCAGCGGGTGCGCCCCGCGTGGCCCGCCAGCCAGCGCAGCAGCAGGCGCAGCAGGAACGCCCCCAGCAGCCCCGAGCCCAGCGCGATGCCGGCCGGCACCAGGTGGTCCATGGTCAGCTCCTCGGTCACCGCTCGCCTCCAAGGGGCCCGGACGCGGCGGAGGACCCCGCCGAACGCCGGATGTGATCACACGTCACGTCGTCACCTGCTCGATGATGCTTGAGGGAAGGGGGCGCGACCGAGCCTGTCCGCAAGGCAGTTCGACCCGCGCGAAGGCTCATCCTGCCGTATCCCGGGCGGTGTTCCGTACCGCGCACGGAGGCGGGCCGGAGCGTCTCAGACGATGCCCTCGGCCAGTTCCTCCTGCTCACGGTCGTCGCCGTAGGCCGCGGTCGTCGGAGTGCCGTACGAACGCCGGGCGACGAACCACCACACCGTGGCCAGTACCAGTACGACGAGCAGGGCGACGACGGCGTAGTTCATCGTGTCGACCGTCACCGGCGACGCCTGGGGCAGGCAGAAGAGCACGGTGACCAACGCCACCCACACCACCGCGACCCAGCCGACCGGCCTGCTCCACCGCCCCAGGTTCCACGGCCCCGGAGTGAACCGGTCGCCCGCGCGCAGCCGCAGCAGCACCGGGATGGCGTACGCCGGAGTGATGCCGATGACGTTGATGGCGGTCACCGCGCCGTACGCCGTCGCCGAGTACAGGGACGGCACCGCGAGCAGGCAGGCCACGGCCACCGACAGCCACACGGCGGGCACCGGCGTCTGGGTGCGGGCCGAGACCCTGCGCCACAGGGACGAGCCGGGCAGGGCGCCGTCCCGGCTGAACGCGAACACCATCCGGCTGGCGGCGGCCACCTCGGCGTTGCCGCAGAAGAGCTGCGCCACGATCACCACGAGCAGCAGCGCGCTCGCACCGTCCGTGCCCAGGCCGTCCAGGAGGATCTGCGCGGGCGGCACCCCGGTCGCGGTGTCCCGGGTCGCCGCGTAGTCCTGGATCGCGAAGGTCAGCCCGGCCAGCAGCACGAAACCCGCCAGCCACGAGACCCAGATGGCCCGCACGATGCCCCGTGCCGCCGACACCGAGGCGTTCGAGGTCTCCTCGGACAGGTGGGCGGAGGCGTCGTAGCCGGAGAAGGTGTACTGGGCCAGCAGCAGCCCGATCGCGGCGACGTACAGCGGGTTCTCCCAGCCGGTGTCGTTGACGAACTCGGTGAAGACGAACGACGGCGACTGGTGGTGGTCCGGGACGATCACCAGCGCACCGACGATCAGCGCGACACCGGCCAGGTGCCACCACACGCTCACCGAGTTGAGGACACTGACCAGCCGGACCCCGAACAGGTTGAGCACCGCGTGCAGCAGCAGGATCGCCACGAAGATCAGCATCGTCTTCTCCGGCGTCGGGGCGAAGCCCCACTGGAGGTTCAGGAACGCGCCGGTGAACAGCGCCGCCCCGTAGTCGATCCCGGCGATCGCGCCGAGCAGCCCCAGCAGGTTCAGCCAGCCCGTGTACCAGCCCCAGCGGCGGCCGCCGAGCCGGTCGGCCATGTAGTACAGCGCACCCGACGTCGGATACGCGCTGGTGACCTCGGCCAGTGCCATCCCGACGCACAGCACGAACAGGCCGACCCCCGCCCAGCCCCACAGCATCACCGCGGGGCCGCCGGTGCCCAGGCCGAAGCCGTACAGGGTCATGCAGCCGGACAGGATCGAGATCACCGAGAAGCTGATGGCGAAGTTGCCGAAGCCGCCCATCCGGCGGGCCAGCACCGGCCGGTAGCCGAGTTCGCGCAGGCGCTGTTCCTCGTCGGTCGCGGCGCCGGACGCGGAGTGCCGGCCGGCGGCGGGTGGTTCAGAGGGGCGTGACATGACAAACCTCCGGGGACGGGACGGCGTGGGATCAGCGGTGTCGTCGGCCACGGCCGCGGGCGGCCGAACGGCTGCGTGCGCGGGCCTGGAGGAAGACCTCCGCGGCCCGCCGGGCGGAACCGCCGCCGCCCGGGGCCCGGCAGGCCCAGGGCAGCGGCGTCCAGTAGGGGCCGAGCGCGTCGAACACCTGGTCCGCCTCCCGGAACCGGAGGGCGCCCCACAGCGCGTGGGCCAGGTGGTTCAGGTCCGGCAGCGACCGTTCGCCCGGCGGACACTGCGCGAACCAGGAGTCGAACGCCTGCCGCGCCTCACGGGTGGCGTCCTCGGCCACCCAGTGCAGGTCCAGCGCCGCCTCCCGCACGCCCGAACGGCGGTAGCGCTCCACCCGCACGTACAGCGGCAGCACGTGCAGGGCCGAGCCCGGCGGCGCCGAGCCCGCCGCCCACTGCGCGAACCCCGCCGCACGGGCCAGCCGCTCCGAGCCGCCCCGGGGGTAGAGGAACTGGAGCATGCGGTGATGGGCCTCCCGGTTGTCCGGGTCCCGCCTGTCCGCCTCGGCCAGCAGCCCCCACGGGCCCACCGGCAGCATCGGCTCGGGCGGCGGCACCCGGTGCTCGTCCCAGCGCTGCCCCTCGTCCAGCCGGGCCAGCGCAAGCAGGCACACCCACGGCACCGGGTCGTGCGGCGCCGAACGCGTCACCGCGTCGCAGGCGTGCCAGGCCTGGAGCCACAGCTCGTGCGTGCGGCGATGCTCCTCGCGGTGCGCCCGCAGCGCGCGCTCCACGGCGACCCGGGCGTGCATCACCGCGGCGGTCACGCTGCGCGGCTCCTCCGCGAGCCAGGCCCGCACCACGTCCGTACCGGCGGCCGACGCGGCCAGCACCTGAGTCCGCCGGGTCCACTGCGACCAGGAGTCCGTCTGCTCCAGCAGGATGCGCATCGACATCCAGCGTCCGGCGCGCACCTCCTGCAGGGCGGAGCGCAGCGCGCCGTCGTGACCGGCGGGATCGTAGGCGGGCTGTACTCCGTCTCTGGCCATCAGACGCACGCCGCAGGGAGTGGAATCGGCGGGACGGCAGGCTGGAGCGACAAACAGCCCTCCCCTGGGGCGGCGGTGCGGTGGTCGTGCCGGTCGGCGGACACTATAGAGGCGGAGGTTCCGCCTCTGTTCAGTTTCGGCACAGTCGGGAGAATCCGGCGCCACCTGGGAGAACTGACGTACGGTCAGGGGTACTTGACGCGGAGTGCGCACGGCGGCAGGCTGGCGCGCAGTGATCGCCGAGCGGTCGGTGCGGCAGCCGGAGAGGAGCGCCATGGCAGGCCCGGTACTCGCCGTCGACCAGGGCACATCCGGCACCAAGGCGCTGGTCGTCTGCCCCGAACGCGGCGTCGTCGGCACCGGTTTCGCCGAGGTCCGCCCACGCCCCCTGCCCGGGGGCCTGGTCGAGGTGGACCCGGAGGAGCTGTACGGCTCGGTGCTCGAAGCCGGCCGCCGGGCCCTCGCCGAGGCGGGCGAGCCCGTCACCGCGCTGGGGCTGGCCAACCAGGGCGAGACGGTCCTCGCCTGGGACCCGCGCACCGGCCGCCCGCTCACCGACGCCCTGGTCTGGCAGGACCGCCGCGCGGAGAGCGTGTGCGCCGGACTCGCCGCGCATGCCGAAGAGTTGCGGCATACGACCGGCCTGCCCCTCGACCCGTACTTCGCCGCCCCGAAAATGGCCTGGATCCGACGGCACCTGACCCGCGAGGGCCACGTCACCACCTCCGACACCTGGCTGGTCCACCGCCTCACCGGCGCCCGCGTCACCGACGCCGCGACCGCCTCCCGCACCCAGCTGCTCGACCTCGACCGCACCGACTGGTCGCCCCGCGCCCTGGAGCTGTACGGCCTGAGGGACGAAGCGCTCCCGGAGATCGTGGACAACGCCGCCCACGTCGGCACGACCGGGGTCTTCGGCCCCGAACTCCCGCTCACCGGACTCGCCGTCGACCAGCAGGCCGCACTGCTCGCCCAGCGCGTCACCGAGCCGGGCACCGCCAAGTGCACCTACGGCACCGGCGCGTTCCTCCTCGCCGACACCGGCGCCACCCCGCGGCGCGGCACCTCGGGCCTGGCCGCCTGCGTCGCCCGGCGGCTCGGCGGACGCACCGACTACTGCCTGGACGGCCAGGTGTACACGGCCGCCTCCGCCGTGCGCTGGCTCACCGACCTCGGCGTCCTCCGGGGCGCCGCCGACCTCGACCCCACCGGCGCGACGGTGCCGGACGCGGGCGGCGTCACCTTCGTCCCGGCACTGGCCGGCCTCGCCGCCCCCTGGTGGCGCGGCGACCTGCGCGGCTCGCTCACCGGACTCGGCCTCGACACCACCCCCGGGCACCTGGTGCGCGCCCTGTGCGAGGGCATCGCCGCCCAGGTCGCCGAACTCGCCGACGCCGCGGCGGCCGACCTCGGCGCCCCGCTGACGGTACTGCGCGTCGACGGCGGCCTCACCCGCTCGGCCCTCCTCATGCAGACCCAGGCCGACCTGCTGCAACGCCCCGTGGAGGTGTCCGCCCTGCCCGACGCCACCGCGCTCGGCGTCGGCGCCCTGGCCCGGCTCGGCGCGGACCCGGCCCTGACCCTCGCCGACGCGCTCCCCGACGCGGGCCCCGCCGCGGTGTACGAGCCGCGCGTGTCCGCCGACGAGGCGGGCACCCGCCGCGCCCGCTTCCGCACGGCGGTCGACGCGCTGCTCGCCGCAGAGCCGGCGTGAAGGGGGCGCGACGGCCCGCGGGCCGGCGGGGCACGGGGCGCTCCGCGTTCCAGGGCTCGGGGCGCCCCGCGTTCCAGGGCTTCGGGTGCCGCGTGTTCCCGCACCGCGGGTGCTCCGCGTTCCGGGCCTCCGTGCGCCCCGCGGCCCCGGGCGGCGGAGCAGGGAGCCCGTCCTGCCGCGCCGAACTGGCGCCCGGCGCGTCAAGTGGCCCGCCTACCCGGGGCGTTCACCGTACCCTCGGCGTGCCCCGCGCCCCGGGAGCCCACCGTGCCTCGGGAGCCCACCGTGCCCCGGCGGGACACCGCGCCCCCGACGGCCCGCCCGCCGAGCGGAGTCGCGTGTGACCGTCACCGTCTCCGGGCCCCTGCCCGCCGAGCCGTACGACGTGGTGGTCGTCGGCGCGGGCGTGGTCGGCTGTGCGATCGCGCGCCGGCTCGCGCACCATCCGGCCCTGCGGGTCGCCCTCGTCGAGGCCCTGGACGACGTCGGGCAGGGCACGTCCAAGGCCAACACCGCCATTCTGCACACCGGTTTCGACGCCGTGCCCGGCTCCCTCGAAGCGCGGCTCGTACGCGAGGGCGCCCGCCTGCTCGCCACCTACGCCACCGAGTCCGGCATCCCCGTCGAACGCGTCGGCGCCCTGCTCGTCGCCTGGGACGAGGAGCAGCTCGCCGCCCTGCCCCGCCTCGCGGAGAAGGCCGCCCGCAACGCGTACCACGACACCCGCCTCCTCGGCCCCGCCGACCTGTACGCCCGCGAACCCCACCTCGGCCCCGGCGCGCTCGGCGCCCTCCACGTGCCCGGCGAGAGCATCATCTGCCCCTGGACGACCACCCTCGCGTACGCCACCCAGGCGGTCCGCGCCGGAGTCGACCTGCACCTGAACACGCCGGTCGAACCCGCCGGCCGCCACGACGGCGTCCACCGCCTGACCACCCCGCGCGGCCCCCTGCACGCCCGCCGGCTCGTCAACGCGGCCGGACTGCACGCCGACACCCTCGACCGGGGTCTCGGCCTCGACGACTTCACCGTCACCCCGCGCCGGGGCCAGCTCGTCGTCCACGACAAGTTCGCCCGCGCCCTCGTCCGGCACATCCTGCTGCCGGTCCCCACCGCCCTCGGCAAGGGCGTCCTGGTCGCACCGACCGTCTACGGCAACGTCCTGCTGGGCCCCACCGCCGAGAACCTCGACGACAAGGACGCCACCGAGTCCACCGCCGAGGGGCTGCGCGCCCTGCGCGAACAGGGCCGCCGCATCCTCCCCGCACTGCTGGATGAGGAGGTCACCGCCGTCTACGCCGGACTGCGCGCCGCCACCGAGCACGACGACTACCGCATCCGCGCCCACCCGGAACTGGGCAGTGTCACGGTCGGCGGCATCCGCTCCACCGGCCTCACCGCCTCCCTCGCCATCGCCGCGCACGTCACCGCCCTGCTCGCCGAAACCGGCCTCGACCTCGGCGCGGAGCGCCCGCCCGACCCGGTCCGGATGCCCAACCTCGGCGAGGCCTTCCCACGCCCCCACCAGCAGCCCGAACGCGTCGCCGCCGACCCGGAGTACGGCGTCCTGGTCTGCCACTGCGAGCGCGTCTCCCGCGGCGAGATCCGCGACGCCCTCGCCAGTACGATCCCGCCCCGGAGCCCGGAGGGACTGCGCCGCCGCACCCGGGCCAGGTCGGGCCGCTGCGGCGGGTTCCACTGCGGAGCGGCCGTACGGGCGCTCTTCGAGGAGGCAGGCGGATGAGCCGCGAGGTCGACGTCCTGGTGGTCGGGGCGGGACCCGCCGGACTCGTGGCCGCCTCCCGGCTCGCGGCGGCCGGGGCGCACGTCGAGGTTCTGGAGCGCGAGCAGTGGCCCGGGGGAGTGCCGAGGCACTG
The DNA here is from genome assembly GCF_000721235.1 of Streptomyces olivaceus. Lineage (GTDB taxonomy): Bacteria > Actinomycetota > Actinomycetes > Streptomycetales > Streptomycetaceae > Streptomyces > Streptomyces olivaceus. The sequence continues at coordinate 80,426 of NZ_JOFH01000035.1, read as the reverse complement.
CGCGCACCGGGGCTTCGGCGCGTGGCCGCACGCGCTGACCGGCCCCGACCACGCACGGCGGCTCACGGAGGCCGCCGCCCGCGCGGGCGCCGACGTGCGGACCGGTGTCACCGCGCTCGACTGGACGGGCGACCTCGCCCTCGCCACCGTCGGACCGGGCGGCGCCGAGACCCTCGCCGCCCGGGCCGTGATCCTCGCCACCGGCGCCCGTGAACGCCCCCGCGCCGCCCGCCTCGTCCCCGGCACCCGCCCGGCCGGCGTCCACACCACCGGCGAACTCCAGCAGGCGGTCCACCTGTACGGGCAGCACATCGGCACCCGCGCGGTGATCGTCGGCGCCGAGGCGGTCTCCCACGCCGCCGCCGACACCGTACGGGCCGCCGGAGCCGAGGTCGTCGCCCTGGTCACCGACCTGCCCCGGGCCCCGGCCGCCGCCGCGCGCACCCTGGACGCCCGCCTGCGGCACCGCACCCCCGTCCTCACCGGCACCTCGGTCACCGAACTCCTCGGCCGCGGACGCCTGTCGGGCGTGCGGGTCCGCCACCGCGACGGCCGTACGGCCACGCTGCCCTGCGACACCGTCGTGTTCACCGGCGACTTCGTCCCCGAGCACGAACTCGCCCGGCGCGGCGCGCTCACCCTGGCCCCGGGCACCCGCGGCCCCGCCGTCGACGGCGCCCTGCGGACCTCGCGGCCCGGCGTCTTCGCGGCCGGCAGCGTGCTGCACGCCGTCGAGAGCGCGGCGACGGCGGCCCGCGAGGGCGCGCACGCGGCCGGCGCCGTACGCGACTGGCTCGCCGCCGACCGGAGCAGGGCCGCGCACTGGCCCACCGGCGTCCCGCTGGTCACCGCCCCGCCCCTGCTGCGCATCACCCCCGACCGCGTCACCCCGGCCGACCGTCTCCCGTACCTCCTGCGCACGGCGATCCCGCTGAGCCGCCCGGTCCTGTACGTCACCCAGGACGGCCGCCCGCTGCACCGGGCCCGGCTCCCGCTCACCGTCGCCGCCCCGCACCGCCCGCTGACCCTGACGGCCCGCTGGACACACCGCGTCGACCCCGCGGGCGGACCGGTACACGTCACGATCGCCTGACCCCGCCCCCCTCCACCGGAGCAGGTACCCGGGCAGGCGCCGCCCGCTCCCGCCCTCAGATCACCCGCATCCGCACCAGCGCCGCCAGCGTCAGCGCCCCCGGCAGCAGCGGCAGCCACACCGTGAGGAGCCGGAACGCCAGGACCACCGCCGTGGCGACGGCCGCCGGTCCGCCCGTCGCCACCAGCGCCACGACCAGCGCCGCCTCCACCGATCCGATGCCGCCGGGGGTGGGCACCAGCGCCACCGCGACCGTCGCCGCCAGGTACGCCACCGCCATGTGCGCGGCCGGCACCGGCAGCCCGAGCGACCGCCCCACCAGTACCAGCGCCGAGGCCTGCAGCGCGGGGAACGCGAGGGCGCCGCCCCACAGCGCCAGCGCACGCGCCGGGCGCCCGTGCACCGAACGGGCCTCGCCGAGGGCCGTCCGCAGGAAGGAGGCCACCGCCGCGCGCAGCCGGGGCACCAGCGCGAGCACCCCCGCCGCCACCGCCGGCACCGCGACCGCGACGACCAGCAGCGGCCCCGCCGCCCCCTCGGGCAGCAGCGTTCCCAGCCGCAGCGCACCGGGGAACGCGATCAGCAGGGCGCCCAGCAGGGCCACCCGGCCGACGCTCTCCGCCAGCAGGTACAGCGCGAGGGCGGCCGAGGAACGCGCGAGCGGCAGCCCGCACACCGTCATGAACCGCAGGTTGACCGCGCTCGCGCCCAGTCCCGTCGGCAGCAGGTGGTTGGCCGCGCCCGCCGCGAACTGCGTGGCCAGCAGCCGGCGCCGCGGCAGCCGCTCCACCACCGCGCCCTGCCGGGTGCAGGCGGCGGCGACCCAGGTCAGACAGGTCGCCCCCGCGGCGGCCAGCAGCCACGGCCAGCGGGCCGTGGCCAGGTGCCCGAAGCCCTCGGCCAGCACCGACCGGTGCCGCACCGCGACCACGGCGACCAGCAGCAGCGGAAGGACGCACAGCACCCGGCGGACCGGGAACCGGCGGGGCAGTGGCTTCTCGGCGAGTCGTACCGCTGTCGTCACAGCACAAGAGTCTCCCCGAACCGGGCCAACTACGGGTGGCCGAGGCGCGGACTCGGTCTTACGGACCGTGGGCCGTGCCGTCTTACGGACGGTGGGCCGTGCCGCCTTGACCTCAAGATTGCTTGAGGTCCTACCGTCCTGCGCATGAGCATGGAGACCACAGCCTGGACCCAGCTGCGCGACGTCATGTACGCCGAGCAGGAACGCCGTCCCCTCACCCGCGCGACGCTGCGCCGCATCGGCGCGTTCGCCCGCCCCCACCGCCGCCGCATCGCGCGCTTCGTCCTGCTCGGGGTGGCGACCGCACTGCTCGCCGTCGCCACCCCCGTCCTGGCCGGACGCGTCGTGGACGTGATCGTGTCGGGCGACGACGAGGGCACGGTCGTCCGCCTCGCCCTGCTGATCGCGCTCATCGCCGTCGCGGAGGCGGTGCTGGGCATCCTCTCCCGCCGGCTCTCCGCGACGCTCGGGGAGGGACTCATCCTGGACCTGCGGACGGCCGTGTTCGATCATGTGCAGCGCATGCCGGTCGCGTTCTTCACACGTACTCGTACGGGTGCGCTGGTCTCCCGTCTCAACAACGACGTCATCGGCGCCCAGCGCGCCTTCAGCAACACCCTGTCCGGCGTGGTCAGCAACCTGGTCACGCTGCTGCTCACGCTCGCCGTCATGCTCACCCTCTCCTGGCAGATCACCCTGCTCGCCCTGGCGCTGCTCCCGGTGTTCGTGCTCCCGGCCCGGCGCATGGGCCGCCGGATGGCCCGCATGCAGCGCGAGGCCGCCGCCCTCAACGCCGCCATGGGCACCCGCATGACCGAGCGCTTCTCCGCGCCCGGCGCCACCCTCGTCAAGCTGTTCGGCCGCCCGGAGGAGGAGTCGGCCGAGTTCGCCGACCGCGCCCGCCGCGTCGCCGACATCGGCGTGCGCACCGCCACCGCCCAGGCGGCCTTCATCACCGCGCTCACCCTGGTCTCCGCCCTGGCCCTCGCCCTCGTCTACGGCCTCGGCGGCTTCCTCGCCCTGCGCGGCAGCCTGGACCCCGGCGCCGTCGTGGCCCTGGCCCTGCTGCTGACCCGGATGTACGCCCCGCTGACCGCGCTCGCCGGGGCCCGCGTCGAGGTCATGAGCGCCCTCGTCAGCTTCGAGCGGGTCTTCGAGGTCCTCGACCTCGCCCCGCTCATCGCCGAGAAGCCCGACGCCCGCCGCGTCCCCGACGGCCCGGTCGCCGTCGAGTTCGACGACGTCCGCTTCGGCTACCCGTCCGCCGACCGGGTCTCCCTGGCCTCCCTCGAAGAGGTCGCCACCCTCGACACCCGCGGCGGCGAGGAGGTTCTGCACGGCCTCTCCTTCCGCGCCGAGCCCGGTCAGACCGTCGCGCTCGTCGGGTCCTCCGGCGCCGGCAAGTCCACCGTCGCCGCCCTGCTGCCGCGCCTGTACGACGCCGACGGGGGCACGGTGCGCGTCGGCGGCGTCGACGTCCGCGACCTGAGCGCCCGTTCGCTGCGCGACACCGTCGGCATGGTCACGCAGGACGGCCACCTCTTCCACGACACCGTCCGGGCCAACCTGCTCCTCGCCCGCCCCGACGCCGCCGAGAACGACCTCTGGGCCGCCCTGGACCGGGCCCGCCTCACGGATCTCGTACGGTCCCTGCCCGACGGCCTCGACACCGTGGTCGGCGAGCGCGGCTACCGCCTCTCCGGCGGGGAGCGCCAGCGGATGACCATCGCCCGGCTGCTCCTGGCCCGCCAGCGCGTCGTCATCCTCGACGAGGCCACCGCCCACCTCGACAACACCTCCGAGGCGGCCGTCCAGGAGGCGCTCACCGAGGCCCTGGAGGGCAGGACGGCGCTGGTGATCGCCCACCGGCTGTCCACGATCCGCGCCGCCGACCAGATCCTGGTGGTCGAGGCCGGCCGCATCGTCGAACGCGGCACCCACGACGAACTCCTCGCCGCCGACGGCCGCTACGCCCAGCTCCACCGCACCCGCTTCGCACGCCGCACGATGGACAAGGCCGCGTAGCCGCCGCCGCGGACTCGCGGGCACCGGCCGCCCCGACCGACCGGTGCTTGGCGGACCGGTGCCCGGCGGACCGGCGGCCGACGCCCGCCGCAGGCGAGCGGCCCCGGCCGCCTCAGCCGCGCACGCTCAGCCACACCGCCGTGTCCCGCGGCAGCCGGCCGTCCCCGGCGAGAGGCCCGCTGGCCAGCAGCACCGCGCTGTGCGCGGGCAGCGCCACCGGTGCGGGGGACAGGTTGACCAAGCAGATCGGGCCCGCCCCCCGCCGGAACGCCAGGACGCCGTCCGGCGCCGGCAGCCACTCCAGCGGCCCGTCGCCGAAACCGTCCGCGGCACGGCGCAGTCGCAGCGCCTCGCGGTAGAGCGAGAGCATCGACGCCGGGTCCGCGCCCTGGCGGTCCGCCGCGTACGCCGCCCACCCCTCGGGCTGCGGCAGCCACGGCTCCCGCTCCGAGCCGAAACCGCAGTACGGCGCGTCCGCGATCCAGGGCAGCGGCACCCGGCAGCCGTCCCGGCCCGGGTCCACGCCGCCGGAGCGGAAGTGCATCGGGTCCTGGATCCGCTCGCGCGGTACGTCGGCCTCGGGCAGGCCCAGTTCCTCCCCCTGGTACAGGTAGACCGACCCCGGCAGGGCCAGCGTCAGCAGCGCGGCGGCCCGCGCCCGCCGGGTACCGAGGGCCAGGTCCGTCGGGGTGCCGAAGGCCTTCTTCGCGAAGTCGAAGCCGGTGTCCTCGCGGCCGTACCGGGTCACGGTGCGGGTCACGTCGTGGTTGCACAGCACCCACGTGGCCGGGGCGCCCACCGGCGCGTGCTCCGCCAGGGTGTCGTCGATGGTGCGGCGCAGCCGCCCGGCCTCCCACGGGCAGGACAGGAAATTGAAGTTGAACGCGGTGTGCAGCTCGTCGGGCCGCAGGTAGCGCGCGAAGCGCTCGGCGTCGGGCAGCCACACCTCGCCCACGAAGACACCCCCGTAGGCGTCGGCGACGGCGCGCCAGGAGCGGTAGACGTCGTGCAGCTCGTCCTGGTCGATGTACGGGTGCGGGTCGACGCCCTCCTCGAAGTCCGCGAGCGCCGGGTCCTTCGCGAGCAGAGCCGCGGAGTCGATGCGCACACCCGCCACCCCGCGCTCGAACCAGAACCGCAGCACGTCCTCGTGCTCCCGGCGCACCTCGGGGTGGGCCCAGTTGAGGTCGGGCTGCTCCGGCGTGAACAGGTGCAGGTACCACTCGCCGTCCGGGACCCGCGTCCAAGTCGGCCCGGAGAACTGGGAGGGCCAGTTGTTGGGCGGCAGTTCCCCGTGTTCGCCGCGGCCGGGGCGGAAGTGGAAGCGCTCCCGCTCCGCGCTGCCCGGACCGGCCTCCAGCGCTGCCCGGAACCAGGCGTGCTGGTCGGAGACGTGGTTGGGGACGATGTCGACGATGGTGCGGATGCCCAGCTCCCGGGCCTCCGCGATCAGTTTCTCGGCCTCGCCGAGGGTGCCGAAGGTCGGGTCGATCGTGCGGTAGTCGGCGACGTCGTAGCCGCCGTCGACGAGCGGGGAGACGTACCAGGGGGTGAACCAGACGGCGTCGACGCCGAGTTCGGCGAGATAGGGCAGACTCGCCCGGACACCCGCGAGGTCACCGGTGCCGTCGCCGTCCCCGTCGGCGAAACTGCGGGGATACACCTGGTAGATGACGGCGTCGCGCCACCAGTTGTCGGTGCCGTGCGAGGTGGGGGCTGCCACGTGAGGGTCCTTTCGGGCAGAGTGGATCTTCGCCGCCGGCCCGGACGGAGCGGGGCGTCGGACGGGCCGGCGGCGAAGGCTGACGGGGACGGGCCGGGAGGAGGGGGACGAGGGCCGGGCCTCAGCCCTTGAGTCCTCCGGCGGTGAGTCCGCCCATGATGTTGCGCTGGAAGATCAGGAAGATGATCAGGGTGGGCAGCGAGGCCATGGTGAGCGCGGCGATCAGCGTGTTCATCGGCACTCCGTTGGACAGGGAGTAGATGCCGACGTTCAGGGTCTGCCTGGCCGGGTCGGGCAGGGTCAGCATGGGCCAGAGGAAGTCCTTCCAGACGCCCACGATCGCGAAGATGGACACCACGCCGAGGATCGGCCGCGAGATCGGCAGCACGATGGACCAGAGCGTGCGCATCGGTGAGGCGCCGTCCATCGAGGCGGCGTCGAGCAGCTCCCGGGGGATCGAGTCGAAGAACCGCTTCAGCAGGAAGATGTTGAAGGCGTTGGTCACCGAGGGCAGCCAGATCGCCCACGGCGTGTTCAGCAGGTTCCGTTCGAAGACGGGCACGTCGAGCACCGTCAGGTACTGCGGCACGACCAGCACGGTCGCCGGGATCATCAGGGTGGCCAGCATCAGACCGAGGATGGCCCTGCCGAGGACCGGCCGGAGCTTGGACAGCGAGTAGGCCGCCGCCACGTCGAACACCAGCTGGAAGGCGAGCGCGCCGAACGCGTAGAACAGCGTGTTCCCGAGCAGGCCGGCCAGGTCCATGACGTTCCACGCCTCGGAGTAGTTCTCCGGCCGGAACGACTCGGGAACCAGGGTCGGCGGGGTCCGCACGACCTCCTGGGTGTCCTTGAAGCCGCTGGAGACCATCCAGTACATCGGCCCGAGGAAGACGACGGTGAACAGGGCGACGACGAGGCCGAACACCACCCAGTACAGCAGCCTGCCGCGCGGCCGGGCCAGTTGGGCCGGTGAGATGAGTGTGCGTGTGGACATCCGTTGTTTCCCCCGGCTCTACTCGTCCTCGGCGCGGCTGAGCTTCACGTACGCCGCCGAGAACCCGGCCAGGAGTACGAGGAGCAGCAGGCCGAGGGCCGCCGCGGCACCGTAGTCGTTGAAGTTGAAGGCGTACTGGTAGATCAGGTAGACGACCGTCGTGGTCGAGCCCTCGGGCCCGGCGCCGCCGGTGAGCAGGAAGGGCTCCACGAAGACCTGCATGGTGGAGATGATCTGCATCAGCAGCATCAGCGACAGGACGAGCCGCGTCTGCGGGATCGTCACGTGCCAGACCTTGCGCAGCAGCCCGGCCCCGTCCAGCTCCGCCGCCTCGTACAGCTCACCGGGGATGCCCTGGAGCGCGGCCAGGTAGATGAGCGCGGCGCCGCCCATGTTCATCCATGTGGAGGCGATGACCACGGAGAGCAGGGAGAGGTCCGGATCCTGCAGCCACTGCTGCTCGGGCAGCCCGAGGAACCCGAACACCTCGTTGAGCATGCCGTAACCGGGGTCGTACAGGTACTTGAAGAGCAGCACGGAGGCGACCGGCGGCAGCATCACCGGCAGATAGACCAGCAGCCGCAAGTAACCCTTCCCGTGCCTGAGTTCGTTGATGACGATCGCGACGACGAACGGCACGGCGAAGCCGAGGACCAGGGCCAGCAGCGTGTACAGCGCGGTGTTGCGCCAGGCCTGCCAGAAGGCCGGGTCGTTGAAGACCGTGGACAGGTTGTCCAGGCCGACCCAGGAGACCTCGCCCCGGTCCGTCTTCTGGAAGGCGAGGAAGAACTCCCGGACCATCGGGTACCAGGAGAAGAACGCGAAGCAGAGGACCGCTCCGATCAGGAAGCCGTGCGCGGTGAGGTTGCGCTTCAGGCTCCTGCCGAACGAACCGCCGCGCCGGGGCGGGCCGTCCGCCGGCGGCTGAGGGGGGCGGGTTCCCGCCGCCTTGCTCGGGGTCAGGCTGGGGGCCGACATCGTCGCTCCTTGGGGCTGGTCTCAGGGGCCCCGGGGGACGGCGCGGCCCGCCCCCCGAGGGAGCCGGTCACTGCGTGGCCAGGACCTGGTCGACCTGCTGCTCCGCGCCGGAGAGCAGCTTGTCGACGTCGGCGTCCTTGTTGGTGAGGAGACCGGACATCACGTTGTCGAGGACCTTGTAGACCTCCTGGGCCTTCGGCGGCTCGGCCATGCCGGGGACCGGGTTGTCCGTGAACGCCCTGAAGTTCTCGACCGGCATGGTCGCGTGCTCCAGCCGGGCCGCGTCGTCCTTCTTCTTCGACTCGTTCAGCCAGAAGTTGGGCTGCGGCAGACCCACCGGCAGCTTGTCGGTCTTCTTGCGGGCCCAGTCGAACTGCCCCTTGCCGACGCTGAGGTTCTCGAAGTTCAGCCAGGCGACGGCGGCCTTGATCTTGTCGGCCGAGATCCCCTTCTTGATCATGTAGCTGTTGCCGCCGGAGAGGGTGTTCTTCTCGCCGGGGATCGGGCCCATGCCGAAGTTCTCGTAGTCGGCGCCCAGTTGCTGGACCATGTACGTGATGTCGTCGGGCGCGGCCAGGAACATGCCGAGCTTGTCCGTGGCGATCTGCTTCTGGAGGTCACCCCACTTGAGCAGCTGGGTCTTGCCCATGCTGCCGTCCTCCCAGCGCATGGCGTGGAGGTTCTCGGCGACCGCCTTGCCCGTCTCGTCGTCGAACGTCGCCTTCTTGCCGCTCCCGTCGACGACCGCGGCACCGCGGCTGTACATCTGGGCGGTGAAGTGCCATCCGCCGGTGTTGCCCGCGCTGTACTCGCCGAAGCCGGCGATGCCGTCGCCCAGGTCCGCGATCTTCTTGGCGGCGGTGCGGACCTCGTCCCAGGTGCGCGGCGGGGCGTCCGGGTCGAGGCCCGCCTTCTCGAAGAGCTTGCGGTTGATCAGCAGGCCCATCGTGTAGTTGCTGGTGGGCAGGCCGTAGAGCTTGTTCTCGTGCTTGAGCGAGCCGAGGACGTTCGGGTCGATGTCCTTGAGGAGCGGCACCGTCTTGTCGGTGACGTACGCCGTGATGTCCTCGGCGCCGTCGTTGTCCAGCACCTGCGGCAGGTCGGTGAAGTACGTGTAGAAGACGTCGGGCTGCGACTTGGCCTTGAGCATCGCCGTGAAGCGCGGCGGCTCCAGACACTGGCCCGGAGTGGAGCGGCCCTCGACGGTGACGTTGGGGTAGATCTCGTTGAACGCCTCGACGTCCTCCTTCCACTCCTTCAGCTCGGCCGCCTTCGCCGCCGGGGGCATGCAGTCGATGGTGATCGTCACCTTGGTCTTCGGGTCCAGCGGAGCGGCCGGGTCGGAGGACCCGCTGCCGCCTTCGGAACCGCCGCCGTCGTCGCTGCTGCTCGTGCCGCAGGCGGCCAGAGCGGTCAGGGTGAGAGCGGAGACGAGCGTCATGGCGCCGGCACGGCGGGTACGGCGGAACCGAGCACTTCTCATGGGTGGTCCCCTTCGGGCATGAACGTGGAAGGCGCCCCACCGCCGATGCGTTGTGGGGCGCCGCACACTCAACCACCGCGAACAAGTGAACGCAATATCTCGCGCTGATTTCGTAAATGCTTGACAGGTCTTGGGAGAAGTCGAAAGAGCGCTACCTGCCGGAAGCCTGTGCGGTGGAGCCGCGGACGACGAGTTCCGGTTCGAAGAGCAGTTCCCTGTGCGGGACTTCGGTGCCCTGGATCTGGGCGCAGAGGAGGTCGACGGCGGCGCGTCCCATGGCTTCGATGGGCTGGCGGACGGTCGTGAGGGGTGGCTCCGTGCACGTCATGAAGGCGGAGTCGTCGTACCCCACGACCGACACGTCGTGGGGTACGTGGAGTCCGCGGCGGCGGGCGGCGCGGACGGCGCCGAGGGCGAGGGGGTCGCTGGCGCAGATGACGCCGGTGACGCCGCGGTCGAGGAGGCGGGTCGCTGCTGCCTGGCCTCCTTCGAGGGAGAACATGGCGCGTTCCACGTGGGTGTCGGGCAGTGCGGCGTCCGTGGCCTCGGCCGTCTGCCGGGCGGCGGCCAGCTTCCTGCGGGACGGGATGTGGTCGGACGGGCCCAGCACCAGCCCGATGCGCTCGTGCCCCAGGGACGCCAGGTGCCGCCAGGACTGGCCGACGGCCACCGCGTCGTCGCAGGCGACGCACGGGAAGCCCAGATCCGGGATGGAGGCGTTGACGAGCACCACGGGGATGTTGCGCTCGGCGAGCAGGCGGTAGTGGTCGTGCGGCGCGTCGGCCTGGGCGAAGAGGCCGCCGCCGGCGAAGACGACGCCGGACACCTGCTGCTGGGTCGCCTGGGAAACCCCCGGTTTGCCGTTGAGCACCCGGCTGACCGTGGCCTCGCTGACCCCAACCTTCTTCGCCACCTGAGCAAGTCGTCGCGTCACGAACGCAAGACTAGCGCAAGTCTCCGCAAGAGACTTGCGCCAGTCCGTGAACCAGCCGACAAGACCGGTTGCCGACCCCCGCGATCCAGCGGGTCTACCGGTCTAGGGGTTGCGGACGATCTTGAAGGTGGACGTCGTGTTCCGGACGTCCACGGCGTTGTCCTCCAGCCGCAGCCCGTTGAAGGTGACCTCGCCCACCGCCGGACCCTGTCCCGCCTCGGGCAGTTCGTTGGCCCAGAGGCCGAAACCGGACTTGGCGTCGAACTCGTCACCGCTCTTGCGGGCGCCCGTCACGGACACGTCGGTGAAGACGGTGTCCTTGATCGGGTACTGCGGCTGCCCGCCCACGTAGTTCGTCTGGAACATGATGCCGCTGTAGGTCGGATCGACGATGTCGACGTTGCTGACCCTGATGCCCTGGAAGACCTTGGACGCCGAGAACACCCAGATGCCGGGGAAGGTCTGCCCGCCCCAGAAGTGCCCGCCGGCCCGCACGATCGACACGTTCTCGAAGGTCGTCGGATCGGTGCCGAACCCGTTCATCGGGTAGCCGAAGTCCAGTGAGCTGATGGTGATGCCCGAGTAGACCAGGGTGTCCGCGATGTGGATGTTGCGGAAGGTGTTGTTGTACCCGCCGTAGACGGCGAGACCCGCGGCACGCCAGGTCAGCGTCGTCGACAGGTTCTCGTACACGTTGTTCTTCATGTCCGCGCCCCCTGCGTCGATCGCCGAGAAGAGCGCGAAGCTGTCGTCGCCGGTGGCCCGGGCGTCGTTGTTCGACACCAGGTTGTCGGTCGAGCCGTTGGTCATGTTGACGCCGTCGGCGAACATGTTCCGGATCCGGGAGTTCCTGATCGTGACCCGGTCGGTGTTCGCGCCCCAGTACAGGCACACCATGTGCTCGTTCCAGATGTTGTCGATCACGATGTCCGACACGTTGGAGAAGTCGAACACCTTGCCCGGACCGTCGATGCGGCTCGTGTAGTTGCCGAAGTAGGCGAAGTTCGCGAACGAGGAGCCCTTAGCGCTCGCGTCGGCCCGGAATCCGACGTCGGTGTTGTCCTGCGCCGTGGGCGCGCGGAACGTCGTGAACCAGGGTCCCGCGCCGACCACCTTCACCGCCTTGCCGTACACCTGGAACTTGCTCGACGTCTGGTAGTCGCCGGCCGGCAGGTACACCCCGACCAGCTTGCCGGAGGTGTCCATGCGGACCTTGTCGAGCGCGTTCTGCACGTCCTGGTGCGTGAACCCGTCCGGCACCGTGTACGCCGACGGGTCGGGGTTCGGCACCTCGGCGACCTGCTCCAGGTTGACGAAGTCGATGGCGTAGTCGGTGCTGTTCGCGGCGTCCTTCTGCAGGCGTATGGTGCTGCCCGCCGGGACGGTCTCGCCCAGCATCAGGTGCGCCTCGTCGTAGATGTGCCGGGGCGCGCCCGCGCCCGGCGAGTTGCCGGGCGAGGCCTCGTTGCCGTAGAGCCAGGCGTACTTCGACGTGAGCGGGAGCGCCTTCTTCAGGACGCCGTCGACGTAGACGTCGAGCGTCGCGTCGATGCCGCCCCCGCCCGGGGCGTCCGGGATGGAGAAGCGGGTCACCAGGGTGTTGGTGTCGGCCCGGGTGGTGAACTCGACGTACTCGCCGGTCCCGTCCAGCTGGACCGCCCTGCGGCCGGACGCCTCGCCCGCGATGTCGCCGATGGTCCGGTTCGGCCCGACCACCTTCGCGCCGCCGCCGACCGTGCCGTCCTCCGCCTCGTACATGTCGTACGGCATGTCGGCCCCGCGTCCGACGAACAGCGCCTGCGTGGAGGTGTTGTTCTCCCGCTTGACCGGCAGCTCGTTCGCGTCGTCGGCGACCGTGACCTTCAGGGAGTACGAGCCGTTGGCCGCCTTCCAGGTGCCGAGGCCGATCGCGGGACTGGTCCCACCGGCCGCGATGACCCCGGAGTACGCCCCGGTCAGGGTCCTGACGGTGTCGCCCTCCGCGTCCACCAGGGCGAGCGTCACCCCGTGGCTGCCGCCCGCGGAGTCCTGGGTGCCCTGGTTCCTGAGCGCGACCCCGAAGGTGACGTCGTCCCCGGCCGACGGGCTCGACGGCGAGGTGGTGACGGCCGCGGCGACCAGGTCGGAGCTCTGGACCGGCTTGACGAGCAGCGGCTCCGGACGGGTGTAGGTGTTGTTGGTCTCGTTCTCCTCGATGATCTCGTCCGCCTCGTCGGCGACCGCGCTCAGCTCGTAGGAACCGGCGTCCCGCACCCCGACGGAGGCGCTGACCGTGCTCTCGGCACCCGCCTTCAGAGCGGGGACGTCGGCGTCGGCGACCTTGGTGCCGCCCAGCCTGAGGGCGACCTTGCCGGCCGGGGCGTCCGCGGCACCGCTGTTGCGGACCGTGGCGGACACGGTGATCTCGTCCGACTCGACGGGGGAGGCGGGCGAGGTGGCCAGGTCGGTCACCTCCAGGTCGGGGTTGGGCGCCGGGACGCCGACGACCTGGAACTCGGCGATCTGCCCTGCCGTGGCCCCCGTGTTGGAGGTGAACCTGAGCCGGACGTCGGCGACCCGGTCGCCGACGGGCACCGTCACGCCGTTGCCGCCGCTCGCCGGGTCGAAGACGTAGTCCTTCGCGGCCACCAGGCCGGTGAACTCCTCCGCGTCCTGGGCGCGTCCCAGCACCTCGATGCGCTGGGTGCGCTTCGACCAGCTCGGGTCCGGGTTCAGCCTGAGCACGACCTCACTGATGTCCGCGTCGGCGCCGAGCTTCACGGTGAGCGTGTTCGGGTAACTGCCCGCCGCGCCCTCCCAGTAGGTCGACGTGCTGTTGTCGTTGGCGTTCTCGGCGACGTAGGTGTGGATCACGGACGAGGCGGAGATCGGCTTGCCGACGGCCAGGTTCGAGCCGTCCTTGGTGCCGTTGCGGATCACGGAGTTGCTGGCGGCCGACTCGTTGCCCGCCGCGTCCCTGGCCCGCACGTGGTACGTCACGTTCGCGGAGGCGGGCTGCTTGTCGGTGTACGTGGTGACGTCGCCCGCCACGCTTCCCCGGAGTTTGTTGCCGGCGTAGACGTCGTACCCGGTGACGCCCTTGTCGTCGCTCGACGCGGCCCAGGTCAGCCTGATCTCACCGGCGTCGGCCTCGGTGAGGCTCAGGTTGGCGGGGGCGGTGGGCGCCTGCGTGTCCCCGGTGCCGGCCCGGCGGGTGACCGGGGCGCTGTCGCCCGACAGGTTGCCCGCGGCGTCCCTGGCCCGCACATGGTAGGTGACGGTCTCGTCGGCGGGCCGGGTGTCGGTGTACGTGGTGGTGCCGCCCGGGACCGATGTCAGCAACGTGCCGTTGGCGTAGACGTCGTACCCGGTGACGGCCGTGTCGTCCTCGGACTCGTCCCAGGCGAGCCGGATCTGCCCGGTGGCCGGCTCGGTGAACGCGAGGTTCGCCGGCGTGGTGGGAGCCTGTGTGTCGCCCGTCGCCGGGCCGTAGACCTCCAGCTCGGAGACCTGGGCCGCCGCCTGTCCGGTGTTGGCGCTCACCAGGACGCGCACGTGACGCGTCGTCGCCGCGTCGAAGGCGACCGTCGCCGACTGCCCGCCCGCCGCGTCGAAGGTGTGGGCCTCGGCGGCGGTCAGGTCGGTGAAGTCCGAGCCGTTCTCGCTGCCCTGGATCTTGAGGGTCTGGCTGCGGGGCGGCCAGCCGTCCGGCAGCCGCAGCACGACGCGGTCGACGCGGCGGGACGAGCCCAGGTCGGCCTGGATCCACTGCGGCAGGGCGTTGTCGTCGCTCTCCCAGTAGGTGGCCCTGTTCCCGTCGTTGCCGTTCGCCGGAATGTACGTCCCCGTGGAACTGCTCGCCGTGAGCCGGCGTCCCGCGGCGAGGTCGGCGGAGGCATCCCCGGCCGCGTGCACCTCCAGTTCGGAGAGCTGGGCGGCCGGCCGGCCCGTGTTGGCGGTCACGTCGACGCGCACGTACCGGGTGAGGGTGGCGGGGAGGCTCACGGTCACCGTGTTGGCGGAGCCCGGGTCGAAGGCGTAGGTGGCGGAACTCTTCAGGGTGCTGAAGCTGGTGCCGTCCGCGCTGCCCTGGAGGGAGAGCGTCTGCCTGCGGCTCTCCCAGCCGGCGGGCAGTTTCAGCACCACCTCGTCGATCCGCTCGGTGGCGCCGAGGTCCGCCTGGACCCACTGCGGCAGGCCGCCACCGCCGCTCTCCCAGTACGAACCCTGGTTGCCGTCGGTGATGTTGGCGGCGCCGTACTCGCTGTGCGCACTGCTCGCCCGCGCGTCGTCCCCGACGGCGATGTTGGGCCCGCCGGCTGCCGTGGCCGACAGCAGCGGTCCTCCCAACGCCAGGAGACTGGTCGTGACCACGGTGCACAGCGCACGTGATCTCCAGTTCCGGATTCTCATCTGTCCCCGATCTCCGCCTCGCGCCGCTGGGTCACGAGGCACGGCTCAGTCGGATGCGCTATATCAGGTAGACACTGAATGTTCTCTGCCATTTACGTTGAGCGCTCGAAGAGTTGCAGAGAAGTGTCGAGTCGTCTACAGGCGGCGCAGCGCGAACTCGCCGCGAGACGAGCTGAAGTGGCCGGAGCGAGAGCGGGGGAGGGGCCGAGCGGCGCTTCCGAACAGGACCTTTCACGGCCTGCGCCGGATGGCCGCAAGGTGCCGTCAATTCCCGCAAGCGACTTGCGGGGGCATCGAGGCGTATGGCGGAGGGAGGGGCGTGGCCGGCTAGTCGGCGGCCGGCCGCGCGGTGGAGCCGCGGACGACGAGTTCCGGTTCGAAGAGCAGCTCGCCGTGGGGTACTTCGGTGCCCTGGATCTGGGCGCAGAGGAGGTCGACGGCGGCGCGTCCCATGGCTTCGATGGGTTGGCGGACGGTGGTGAGGGGTGGTTCGGTGCAGGTCATGAAGGCGGAGTCGTCGTAGCCGACGACGGAGACGTCGTGGGGTACGTGGAGTCCGCGTCGGCGGGCGGCGCGGACGGCGCCGAGGGCGAGGGGGTCGCTGGCGCAGATGACGCCGGTGACGCCGCGGTCGAGGAGGCGGGTCGCGGCTGCCTGGCCTCCTTCGAGGGAGAACATGGCGCGTTCCACGTGGGTGTCGGGCAGTACGGCATCCATGGCCTCGGCCGCTTGCCGGGCGGCGGCCAGCTTCCTGCGGGAGGGGATGTGGTCGGACGGGCCCAGCACCAGCCCGATCCGCTCGTGGCCGAGGGAGACGAGATGCCGCCAGGACTGCTCGACGGCCACGGCGTCGTCGCACGCGATGCACGGGAAGTCCAGGTTCTCGATCGACGCGTTGATCAGGACCACGGGGATGTTGCGCTCGGGGTCGCCTGGGAAACCCCCGGTTTGCCGTTGAGCACCCGGCTGACCGTGGCCTCGCTGACCCCAACCTTCTTCGCCACCTGAGCAAGTCGTCGCGTCACACGCGAAAGGCTAACGCAAGCACCGCAAACGGCTTGCTCGCCCGCCACCGCGTGCGGCCTGCGCCGAAGTACTCTCCCTTCCGGGCAGTCCGCCCCGTTCAGTCCCAGGTGACGCGGGCGGCGACCGGAAGGTGGTCGCTGCCGGTGGCGGACAGGGTCCGCACGCTCTCGACCGTCGCTCCGCGGGCCAGCACCTGGTCGATCCGGGCCACCGGGAAGCCGGCGGGGAAGCTGAGGGCGAGACCCCGCTCGGCCACGTCGAGCCTGCTGGTCAGCGGAGCCAGCGCCCGGTCGTCGACCGTGCCGTTGAGATCGCCGAGCAGCACCACCCTGGACTGCTCCTCCGCATCGAGGGCGTCGCCCAGCAGCCCGGCGCTCTCGTCCCGCCAGGACGACGCGAGGCCGCTCGCCCGCACCCGCACCGACGGCAGGTGCGCTACGTGGACGGCGATCTCACCGCGCGGCGTGTGCGCCACGGCCCGCAGCCCGCGCTCCCACCCCTCGCTTATCCCCTGCGGCGCGATGTCCAGCGGGCCGGTCCCGTCGAGCGGATGCTTCGACCAGAGCCCGACCGTCCCCCGGACCGTTCGGTAGGGGTAGTCGGGGGCGAGGGTCTCGGCGTAGACCTCCAGCGCCGGCGACACCAGTTCCTCCAGCGCGATCAGGTCGGGCTCGGCGCGGACGAGGGCGCGGGCCGTGCCCTCGGGGTCGGGGTTCTCGTCGCTGACGTTGTGCTGCACCACGACCAGGTCGTCGTCGCCGGGCTCCGGCGCGGGCAGGAGCAGCCCGCCGAAGAGATACGTCCAGGCCGCTGCCGGGAGGAGCAGGGCCACCAGCGCGAGGGGCGAGCGGCGCACCAGCGCCAGCACGAGCAGCACCACGACCGGCACACCGAGCCACGGCAGGAACGACTCCAGCAGACTGCCCAGCCCGCCCGGGCGGTTGGGTACTGCCCAGTGAAACGCCAGTAGCACGGCCGTGAGTACCGCGGCCACGACCAGTGCTCGCCCCCGCGTCCAGGCAGACACACCCGGCTCATCCGTCCGCCGAGTCCGTGCCGGACGTCCCACCCACCGTCTCGTCGTGTTCACCGCCGAAGCCGCACCACGGCCCGCCCACTGCACCATCGTTTCCCGTCCCCTCGTCCTTGCCCCTCAGGACGATCCACTTGCCTGATCGGGTTCCCCGGGCAACGACATCGCCCTGCATGTCCTACAGCCTCCACTCGCCAACGCCAACGTCGAGAGGACGCTGCGCCAGGCTCCCGGCAAGGCGTTCCGCCGCAAGGCCACGGAGCACAGGACAGTGAACCGACCGGGCGGCCGTGCCCCACGGTCGGACGAACGCCGAGATACGTAGCTGCGCTTGATCTGCTTCTAGAGGACCTCGGGTGAGGTCAGACGTCGAGCCCGCCTGCGGCGAGCAGGTCGGACACGTCGTTCACCAGTTTCCTGCCCGCACCGTTGGCGCCGACGAGCCGTGTCTCGAAATTGCTGAGGCTCCGGAAGACTTCGGCGTACGCCGCCTGTCCCGCCAGAGGCAGTTGGAGCACCTGCAGGCGCCGGACGTCGACCCGTGACGAACTGGAGGCGTGGGTGCCTGCCTGACGTCCGTTGGACGGAGCGCGCAGACAGCCGGCCAGGAAGTGGGCGTCCAGTTTCGCCGGGTCTACCCGCAGGGCGTGCAACTGAGGCCCCAGGGCCGTCGGAGGCCCCTCGTGCACCCAGGCATTGAACGCCCGCACGACACCAGCGACCACGACATCGCCCTTCTCGACTATCACAGGCGCCGATTCGACGGCGACGAATCCGCTGGGAGCGCCGTCCGCCAGCAGGTCGGCAACGGTGAGGAGGGGCACGGAGTTCCCGCCGGATGCCACCGCACCGTCCAGAGGCTGCTGCCCGGCGCGCAACGACAGGGCACAGGCTTTGACGAGGTCCCCGACGCCGACCGTGGTCTGTGGCCTGTCGCCGTCGAACTCCAGTTCCGACAGGCTTTCGGCCCAACGGGCCAGGTCGGTCAGGGTCGATCCCACTTCTTTCCAGACCGTCGAGAGTTCGGGGCCGGACGGCTCGGTACTCACCGAGGTGTAGCGCCCGGGGGTGACGTCCACCTCGTCGTCCAGAAGATCGATGAGAGGAACCCGGACGGCGCCGTCCGGCAGCTCCGCGTCCGAGCGGTCGAGGGCTTGCAGCGCGGAGAGGACAAAGGCCTGGAGCGGCTCCCAGCGGGGGCCGGACTCCCGCCCGCCGGTTCGCGTGAAGCGCGTCGCGTCGACCAGTACTGCGTCCTGGCTGGGCGAAACCGCCCCCGGGCCCTCGGGAGTGGCCCTGAGGATCCACAACTGGAGTGAGACGCTGTGCGGTTGGGCGCTGCCGGGCGGGAGAGCCACCACAGCTCGGAGCGCGCCGGTACGCAGCAGGGAGCCTCTGATGCGTCGGCCGGCCTTGCGTGAGGCGACTGCGGGAGGCAGGACGACGACGGCCGCCCCGCCAGGCTCGAGGCGGGCGAGCAGGTGCTGCACCCAGGCCAGTTCCGGCTCGGTGCGTGGCGGGAGACCGTACGTCCAGCGCTGGTCGGTGGCGAGTTCCTCGTAGCCCCAGTCACGTTCGTTGAACGGCGGATTGCACAGCACGACATCCGCCCGTACCTCGGCGAGCGGGTCCTCGCGCAGAGAGTCGGCCGTGGCGACCTCCGCACGGACGTCGTGGTCGTCCCCGACGAACGCCAGGCGGGCGGAGGCCAACGCGGCGAGAGCGGGGTCCCGCTCGCACGCCAGTACCCGCACACCCGGACTTGCGCACTCCTGCACGGCAGCTGCCGCCAAGTGCCCGGTGCCGCAGGCCGGGTCGAGGACGGTGAGTCCCTCGGCGCGCCGGCCTACACGGACGTCGAACCCGATCCGTGCCATCAGGGCGGCGAGCGGCGGGGGCGTCGTGCTCAACTGACGCACATGGGTCTCGAGCCACCGCTGAAGCAGGAACTCGAACGTCTCGCGCGCCCCCTCGTTCCGCCCCAACTTCGCCGCCTCGACCGCCAGTCGTTCGGCCTCCGCAGAGAGTTTCACCCGCGACGAGCGTGCGCGTGGCGAACGCATGCGGTGGGCCGCCTCGGCGATGGCCAGGCCCGACTCGTCCCTGCTGCCGAGCACTTCGAACCGGGGCCACAGAAGCTCACGCCCCGCGATGCTGTCGAGCTTGCCGTTGTCCCGCAGCCACTGCTCGACCTCCGCCAGGGAGAACTGGGGACTGACGTCCGTGCCCCCGATGCGCGTGGGGAAGGAGCTGTGACGCCGCCGCCAGTTGCTCACCGCGGCACGTCCCACCCCGGCGATCCGGGCGATCTCGGCAAGGCTGACGGGTACGGAACCGGTTGTACTCATCGACAAACTCCGAGGTGCTTGGTACGTGCGTCCGGGCCGGAGTGCCGGCCGGTGGCAGGCGGGTCTCTGCAGTGGGACTGCACACGAGAAGCTACTACGCTCATTGACTTTGTTCACAGTGAAAATGTCTATATGTGTTGTGTGGATCGCGTGGAGGCCGGGCCAAATGCAGAAATTCACGCCTGGGGCAGTGCGCACGGACCGCTACCAACTCACATCGGTGCTCGGCCGAGGGCTGATGGGCCACGTGTGGCAAGCACGGGACATCCGCCTGGAACGGCCCGTGGCCGTGAAAACGGTCGCCGCCGACCTGCTCGCCGTTCCCCCGAGCAGGGATGAGGTGCTGCTCGTCCAGCGGTGATACTTGGAGCACATCCCCTACATCAAGGGGATGGTTGGTTGGATACCCGCCCCGCATCGCTGCCCCGAACCTGGCCCGGCACCCTCGCGCACGTACGACGCTGCCTTGGGGCGGGGGCTCTTGCTGGTGCGGGTATACGCCGAGAGCTGGGGCTAGGTGAGCCGGGACGTCTTCACGAAGACCGTCTGGGGTGAAGTTGCCTTCCCGGAGGCGGGACCGTCACAGCGATCATTTCTCAACTGAGCACACGGGGGCGGATACTGTCCCCGTTCGAATCGCCCCTACCCGGCTGGGCGAAGACTTGCCGGGCCATCCGCCGGAACCGGATCCGGGCGACCCTCTCGTCGCCCGGCGCGGCGTCGCAGCCCCATGCCACCACCTGGTGGCGACGGGGCGGGAGGGGAACGTCAGCTTTCAGCGTAGTGTTCCGCCAGCTTCTTGACCTCCTGGCTCCACAGCCAGTAGCCCGGCAGTAGCAAGGTGATGCCGGGGGCGGTGTCCGTGACGCGCAGGTCACCGGATGCCACGAGTTCCTCCATGGTGAGCAGGCCGCGCAGGACCGGTCCGAGAGGGTCCGCGAGGCGTGTCGTGTGGTCGTCGGCCGCCGGTAGGACGTCGTTGTGGGCGGCGATGCTCATCGACCGCCGTACCGACTTCGGCGTAAGCGAGGGCGCAACTGAGCGGCAGGAAGCCGTGCGGCTCGATCCCGGCGACGGGCCAGAGCGGGAGATCGGTGGAAGTGGTGACTTCGAGGACGGGCTGCAACACGATCACCAGCGGAATGTGCGGCATGTCGTCCCCGTTTCGCACGGTCATGGTGCGACGGACACCGCCCGCGAGCAGACCGAAGACCTTCAGGGAACGTTCCGCCGCTAAAATACGTCGAGCCTCGCGCGGGTGCCGTCTACCCTTGCCGCATGGGCCACGCGAAGACCTCCTACGTATGCCTGCCCTGTCGGGCCTCGTACAAGCAGCCCTACGACAGGGACAGGCCGGGCCGGGCCTGCCCTCGGTGTTCGGAACCGCTGATCCACGTGGGGTCGGCCTTCGCGGCGCCCCCACGCCGGGACACCGCGGCCTGGCGGACGCTGTCCGTCCTCCTGCACGCGGGCGTCCGCTTCCACAAGAGCTGCTGCGGCGGGCCCGGATACCGGCCCCGCACTCTGGGGGAGGTCCGCGAGCGGATGACGTACGCCCGCCGCACCGGCGAGCCCTTCGCCAGCGCGCTCGTGCGCCGCGAAGTGCCCTGATGGCTCACGGCGTGCTGCGGCGGGTGCCTCGGACAGCCGCCGGGCGCAAACCGGACAGATGGCAGCCGCGCTGAGAGGGTCGCCACCGCGCCGTGCGGCGTGGAGCAACCGGCACAATACTCGGTGTGAACGCACACGACGCAGATCTGGCCGACGTACTTGGAACCCGTGAGACCCCGACCCTTGAGTTCAAGCGGACCGCGAAGAGGGAAGGCAAGCGCGGCGACGCCATCGGCAACGCCGTCTGCGCCATGGCCAACGATCTCGTCGGCAAGGGCGCGGGAAACATTCTCATCGGCGTCGCGGACGACGGAACCCCGGTCGATGACGTGGATGTCAGCGATCGTGCCCTGCTGGCCCTCACCGACCTCCGGGACGACGGCAGGATCCTGGACCGGCCGTCCTTCACCGTGCGGGCCGCGGTCTACCAGGGTAAGCCGGTAGTGCACATTCACGTCGAGGCATCGGCTGCTCTGCCCGTGCGCTTCGACGGAGTGGTGTGGGTCCGGCCCGGGCCGACCACACGCAGGGCCACCCGCGAGGACGAGCGAGTCCTCACGGAACGCCGCCGGGCTGGAGACGGTCCCTTCGACAGCCGGCCCGTGCCGTGTGCGACCCTCGACGACCTGGACCTGGAGCTCTTTCGGAGTTCCTACCTGCCGTCCATGGTCGGGCCCGAGGTCATCGAGGAGAACGGGCGACCTGTGCCCCAGCAGCTCTCGTCCCTGCACCTCACCACTCCAGACGGCCGGCCGACCGCGCTCGGTCTGCTCACCGTCGGGCTGGACCCCAGCAGCCACATCCCGGGTGCGTACGCGCAGTTCGTCCGGTACCAGGGTGTGGATCTCGACGCGCCCGTCGCCGACGACCAGGAGCTGCGCCAGAACCTCGTGGGCGTCGCGGCCCGACTCGAACCCCTGCTGCGCAGCAACCTCCGTACGCGCCTGGTGGAGGAGGGGTTCCGGGAGACACCGCAGCCCGACTACCCGCTGGAGGCGTTGCGGGAAGTGATGATGAACGCCCTGATGCACCGCAACTACGAGACCTCGTACGCCCCCGTGCGTATCGCCTGGTTCGACGACCGGATCGAGGTGACCAATCCGGGAGGGCCCTACGGGCAGGTGAGGGACGACAACTTCCATCGGGTGAACGACTACCGCAACCCTTCTCTCGCGGCAGCCATGAAAGGGCTCGGCTACGTGAACCGGTTCGGGCGGGGGATCGGACGCGTTCAGGCGTCGCTCATGCGCAACGGGAACCCTCCCGCCGAGTTCCAGGTCGACGATTCGTCGTGGGCCGTCGTCCTCTGGAGGGCCTCATGAACCGGACGTCGATTGCGCTCTTCAACAACAAGGGCGGGGTGGGAAAGACGACTCTGACCTATCACCTGGCCCACATGTTCCGCAGGCTGGGCCTGACGGTTCTGGCTGTCGACCTCGACCCCCAGGCGAACCTCACCTCGATGTGCCTCGACGAGACCGAGATCGAGGAACTCTGGAACAACGAGTCCGAGCTGATCGCTCAGGGGGCGGCGCCCTCGGCTCTGCCCGGCACCGGACGGGTACGCAACGGGCAGACGATCGCCGACGCGGTACGCCCCATCCTGGAGGGCACGGGGGACGTCGCCCCCATCGAGCCCGCCGAGCTTCAGCCGGATCTCTGGCTGCTGGCCGGAAGCCTCGACCTCAGCCGCTTCGAGGACAAGCTCTCCAGTGAATGGTTCAAGACGTTCGCGGGTGACATCGCGGCAATTCGCACTACCACGGCCTTCCACCGTGTCGTGGAGCAGGCGGCCGATGAAACCGGCGCTGACCTCGTCCTGATCGACGTCGGGCCCAACCTTGGCGCGATCAACCGGGCGGCGCTGATCGCTGCGGACAACGTGCTCATGCCGCTCGCGGCCGACCTCTTCTCCCTCAAGGGTCTCAGCAACCTCGGTCCCACCCTGCGCGACTGGCGCAGAGACTGGCAGCAACTCGTCCTGCCGCGTGTCCCGGGCGGCTTCTCCGCGCCCCGTGCGCAGATGCGTCCGCTCGGCTACGTGATCATGCAGCCGGAGATGCGGCTCGACAGGCCGGTGAAGGCCTACGAGCGGTGGCTGGAGCGCATCCCCTGGGTCTACTCGGCGGCGGTGCTGGGCGAGGGAGCGCCGGTCTCCGGTGAGGACCGGCACCGCATCGCGACGCTCCGCAACTACCGCAGTCTCATGCCACTCGCCCACGACGCCAGAAAGCCCATGTTCGACTTGAAGGCCGCCGACGGCGCGCTCGGCAGTACTCAGAAGTACGTGCAGACGTGCTACCGCGAGTTCCGGGGACTGGCAGAAGGTGTCCTGGACCGCGCCCAGGAACTCAGCGGTGGCGAGTGACGGCCTGCGGCGAGTGACGCCGGGCAGGGGTGGCGGGGTGCTGCCACCGCTGCCCGTCGGCTGTGAGTACTCCAGCGTGTCATTCTCCATCGGCCCCTCCCCACCCCAGCGTTCGGTCTCGAGCCGGTTCAGAGCTCAAGTGCCCCGCATGCGACAGGACAGGAGTGCACGTCAGCTTTCCAGGAAAGGCCTGTGAACCCAGTGCACGATGCTCCATACTGGTCGACGGGTGTCCGCCCGGCGGATCACTCTTTTCTGCAACTTCCCTGGGGTTCACCATGCGCATCACCCGTACCTCGGTAGCCGCCGCGCTGTTGCTCGCCGCGCTCACCGCCTGCGGCCCGACGGCCGGTGCCGGCACGGACGCCAAGCCCGAGACGCCGACCCTCGAGACACCGGCCACCAGCGCCGACGAGGCGACTCAGCAACCCTCGGCCGACACCGAGCCCACAGCGACGCTCCCCGAAATGGTTGGCAAGGGTCTGCAGAGCGCCCAGGACGAGGCGCAGGCTGCCGGCTTCTACCACCTCACGTCCCACGACGCGCTCGGCCGGGGCCGCAACCAGATCCTCGACAGGAACTGGAAGGTGTGCTCGCAGAACCCAACGCCCGGCACGCACCCGACGGACACGAAGGTCGACTTCGGCACCGCCAAGCTCGAGGAGACCTGCCCCGCGGGTGGTGACCAGGCCGAGCCCGAGGAGGCCGGTTCCAGCATGCCGGACTTCACGGGGAAGTCCGTCAAGGTCGCCCGCCAGGCACTCGACGGTTCCACCAGCATTACGGTGAACGACGTGTCCGGGCAGGGCCGGATGGTGCTCATGGAGTCGAACTGGCAGGTCTGCTCGACCGACCCGGCGGCGGGGACGAAGCTCGACGGGCAGCCGGTGACGATCGAGACCGTCAAGTTCGGCGAGAGCTGCTGACCGGGGCGGGCTCCGATGCCCGCCCCGGAGCCTCGGTCCGCTTCGTGTGAGTGCCCACGTAAGTCGTATGCCGGCGGACCGGGCCCGGCCTGGCCGTCGCAAGTCCCGGCACGTCGGTCGAGTATGAGTACATCCGCAAGGACGAGTCGGGCGACGTGGCACCTGGGAGAACGGTGTCAACCGAGCCGCTACGGTGTATTCCGCCAAGATCACCCTCAATGACATCGAGTGCAACTACTCCTTGGCCGTGGAAGAGTTACCTGTGAGCAAGGCGACACGCCCGGGACCGTCGGTGTGGGCCGTTCGGGGGAAGGTAGTGTGTTCAAGGCTCGAACGGCCCTCCACGCGACCCGTGGTGGCGACCGCGGTGGCAGCCGTCCGTCTGAGCCGCCTGCTCGCGACCTCTGAAATGTGGAGAGCATGAACGTGTCGACCGGCGGCAGACGCTCACGAACCCGGGGCGCCACCACGGCCCTTGTCTGCGCGATAGCCCTGTTCCCCGGCCCCAGTTTCGCGGACCCGGGTGACCCCGGCTCCCAGAACGGCAGGTCGATCGAGGACATCCGCGACGAACTGGACGGTCTCTACCACGAGGCGGAGATCGCCACCGAGGCGTACAACGGTGCCAACGAGAAGGCCACCAAGCAGGAGAAGCGGCTGGCGTCGCTGCGCAAGGACCTGACGCGCGCCGAGAAGCGGGTGGAGAGCCTGCGCGACCTCGCCGGCGCGGCCGCACGTACCCAGTACCGCGGTGGCGATCTCGCCGCCACCGGCATCCAGTTGCTGCTCGGCGACCACCCCGAGCAGGCCCTCGACGAGGCGTCCCAGGCCCGTCAGGCCATGCGGGGCGTGGCCAACGTCGCCGAGACCCAGGAGGCGGCCCGCAAGGAGCTGGACGGCCAGACCGACGCGGCCGACAAGGAACTGCGGAAGCTGGAGAAGAGCCGCGCGGACAAGGCGGCTTCGAAGGAGAAGATCGAGAAGAAGATCGCCGCGGCCGAGCGGATAGAAGCAGGACTGGAGAAGGAACAGACCCGCAGACTGGAACAGTTGGAGAAGGAGCGGGCCCAGGAGGCCGAGGACAAGTGGACCGGCCCCTCCGGCGGCGGGGGTGGCGGTGGCGGCGGTGACGGAGGTTCGAGCGGGCCCGGGCCCGGTGACGGCGGGGGGACCCCGGTCAGCGGAGCGGCCGGGAAGGCCGTCGACTTCGCCATGGCGCAGATCGGCAAGCCGTACGTGTGGGGCGCCGTGGGGCCCTCGTCGTACGACTGCTCCGGACTCACCTCCGCGGCCTGGGCGGCGGCCGGCCGTCCCATTCCCCGTACCTCCCAGGCACAATGGGCGGGACTGAGCCGGGTGAGCCTGTCATCCGCCCGGCCCGGAGACCTGATCATCTACTACAGCGGCGCCACCCACGTGGGCATGTACATCGGAGGCGGACAGATGGTCCACGCCCCGCGGCCCGGCCGCAGCGTGACGACCGCGCCCGTCGCCATCATGCCCGTCCTGGGCGTCGTACGACCCGGAGCTTGAGCGCATGACCCACTCGCTGACCCCCCGTGACCAGGGCAACCTGCCCGTGCTCGGCGCCACGCCGCTGATCCGGCTCGACGCCTACGTGGCGGAGGACGGGTCGACGGTGGTCAACGGGCACCTGCTGCAGATGGGCGGCGCACGGCCGCCCAACGAGGCCATCCTCGACGCCGTCGCCATGTTCGCGCGCACCCTGCGGGCACCGGTCGCGGCCACCGTCATCGACCGCAGCGTGCAGCAGGTGGCACGGCTGCGGGTCCACCCCGACGGCTCCAGCCGGACCATCGCCGACGAGGAGGACCTGCCGCCCGGGCGTGAGCGCACCGCCGCGGAGGAGGAGTCGTTCCCGCCGCTCGCCCGCGTCGAGCGCATCATCCAGCACGCTCAGCGCGAGGAACTGCACGTCGCGTTCGTCCTCGCCAGCGCCCTGCGCGAGCACCTCACCCTGCGCAGGGGCGCGGAGGACGAGCTCTCGCTGGAGGCGAGGGCGATCGAGGCGTACCTGGCCTTCCTGCGGGGCGAGTACATGCTCTCCACCGTCCTCGCGCTGACCGTGGCCCGGATCCGCTGCCGTACGGATCTGAACCGGGCGGCGCCCGAGGTGGCCCGCGCCACCGCGGCCTGGCAGCGGCTGTTCGACGAGAGCCAGGTCGCCACCCGCGGGCAGGAACTGCTGCACATGTGGGAGCGGCTGTCCGAGGCGGGCCTGCTGCAGGACCCGTCCCACCAGGCCATGGCCCAGGCCGTGCGCAACCGGCTCGCGCACGGCGACCAGCCGGAACCGTCCCCTGCCCCGGCCGCAGCGGCCCTTCCGCCGGGTGGTCCGGGGCCGGCGGCACCCGAGGACAAGCCCCTCAAGCCCACCCGCCGCGGGCTGCGCCGCTTCACCCGCAGGGCCGCCCGCTGAGGCGGGCCGCCTGCTGAGTCGAGTCGTCCGGTGAGTCGAGTCGCCTGCTGAGGCTCTCCAATCGCCGGGCTGCCGCTGACACGGATCGATCGCCGAGACGTCCGCCGAGACGGTTCCGTCGCCGGGCGCCCCGCTGCGCGGTCCGGCCCGGCGGCTCTGCGCGGTCAGTTCGGCGGTGCCTCCGCCGGCAGGTCCGGCAGGTGGTCCGTCAGCTCGCCGGGTGCCTGGCCGTCGGCCCGGGCGCGGGACCAGAACAGCAGGGCGACGCCGAGGGCGCCGGGGTCCGGGTGGCCGACCGCGCGCTCCCCGACGTAGGAGGCGCGTCCGCGGCGGGCGCGCAGTGCGGCGGTGGACCGTGCGCCCTCCAGGGCGGCCTGGGCCGTCTCCCGGGCGCCGGCCCCCGACCGGAGGGCGTCCCGGGCGGGGACGAGGGCGTCGACCATCGTGCGGTCGCCGGGTTCGGCCTCGCCGACGCGCTGGATCGCCGCCAGGCCCTCGTGGATCCCGGTGGGCCAGGCGTCCTGGCCGGGAGCCGCCGCGTGCGCCCGTGCCAGCTCCTGGAAGAGCAGGCCGATCAGGGGGCCGCTGGTGCCGCCGACCTCGTCGAGGAACACGGCCGCCGCCACGGCGAAGGGCGGTTCGTCCGGATGGGTGTCGAGGGCGCCGGTGACCCGGTCGAGGCCCTCGCAGAGGTTGTCGCCGAAGTCGCCGTCGCCGGAGAGCTGGTCCAGCGCGGTGAGCGTCTCGTAGGCGGTGTGCGCGGCGTCGGCGTAGGTGCGCAGCACGAGGCTCGGGTCGGTGGTCATCGGACGGCCTCCTGTGCGGGGAAGGCGACGGTGCGGGCGGGGGCGTGCCAGTGGGCGGCCCAGTCGTCGCGCAGGGCGGTCATGGTGAGGGAGAAGCCGCTCATGTCGAGCGCGGGGACGTAGGTGCCGACGAGGCGGCCGGCCACGTCCAGGCCGCGCTCGCCGAGCAGCCGGGACACCCGCGCGTGCACGGCGTGCAGCTCCAGCAGCGTGGTCGCCCCGAGGCCGCCCACGAGCAGGAGGACGGACCGGGCGCCGGCCGGCAGCGCGTCGGCGACCTGGTGCGTCATGCGGTCGACTAGCTGCTCGAAGCCGGGGTGCTCCACGGTGGTGGCGGCGCGCTCGCCGTGGATGCCGACGCCGTACTCGAGGGTGCCGGCCGGCAGGGGGAACGCCTCCCCGCCCCGCGCGGGCGAGGTCTGGGCGCGTGCGGCGACCGCGACGCTGCGGGAGGCCGCGGCGATCCGGGCGCCGAGTCCGGCCAGCTCGTCGAGTCCGGCGCCGGCGTCCGCGGCACCTCCGAGCAGCTTCTCCACGATCACGGTGGCGCCGGTGCCGCGGCGGCCGGTCGCGGTCTCGTCGCTCTCGGTGGCGAGGTCGTCGTCGATCAGGACGCGGGCGACGGGGATGCCGTCGGCCCGCAGGCGCTCGGCGGCGATGCCGAAGTTGATGCGGTCGCCGGTGTAGTTCTTGACGACGTGCAGGACGCCGTCCGGGCCCGCGACGGCCTTGGACGCCTCGTAGATCTGCCGGTTGTGCGGGGAGGCGAAGACGCGGCCGGGAACGGCGGCGTCCAGCATCCCGGCGCCGACGAACCCGGTGTGCAGCGGCTCGTGGCCCGAGCCGCCGCCGGAGACGAGCCCGACACGCCGGCCGGGATGCCGTTCGCGGGCGGTGACGTAGAGGGGGTCCTCGTGGAGGGTGAGCAGCCCCGGATGGGCCAGGGCCAGGCCGCTCAGGGCCTCCTCGACGGGCTTTTCGGAGGGAAGGAACAGGCTATTCACGAGACCTGGGTCCTTTCGGCGCGGTGCGGGGTGTGGTCCGTTGCGGGCAGGGCGGGTTGGGGCGCCTCACCGGCCTTGAGCCGGGTGGTGGCCAGACCGGAGAGGACGGCGACTCCGACGCAGTAGGCGATCAGCCACGACCAGTGTCCGCCGGCCGCGGACAGCAGGGCGGTGCCGATGAGCGGGGAGAGCCCGCCGCCGAGGGTGGCGCCGATCTGCTGGGTCACGGACAGGCCGGTGTAGCGGACGTTGACCGGGTACAGGTTGGCGAACAGCGCGCCCTGCGCGCCGTACATCGCGGCGTGTCCGACGCCGAGTCCCAGCGTCATGCCGACGGCGTAGCCCCAGAACTGGCCGGTCTCGATCAGGAGGAAGAACGGCAGGGCGAGGACGGCCTGGAAGGCCGCGCCGAAGATGTACACCTTGCGCCGGCCGATGCGGTCGGAGAGCGCACCGAAGTAGGGCAGCGTGAAGCACTCGACGGCGCAGGCGATGAGCACGGCGAGCAGGACGGGGCCCTTGGCGAGGTCGAGCTCCGTGGTGACGTAGGTGATGGCCACCACGTAGTAGATGTTGAACAGACCGCTCTCGGCGATCTTGGCCAGCACGGAGAAGACGACGGTGGCCGGCCGGCGGGTGAGGACCTGCTTCACCGGCAGGCTCTGCACCTCGCGGTCCTCGCGCATCCTCACGAACTCGGGGCTCTCGGTCACGTGCAGCCGCATCCAGATGCCGACGCCGACCAGGAGGATGCTGGCGAGGAACGGCAGGCGCCAGGCCCAGGAGTCGTAGGAGCCCGAGGGCAGGGTGGAGTCCAGGACGGTGACCAGGCCCACCGGTATCAGGACGCCGGCCGGGGTGCCGATGTGCACCAGTGAGGTGAAGAAGCCCTGGCGGGAGCGGGGGCTGTACTCCAGGGCCATCAGGACGCCGCCGCCGTACTCCCCGCCCATGCCGAGGCCCTGGATCAGCCGGATCAGGACCAGCAGGATCGGTGCCGCGATGCCGATGCTGTCGTAGGAGGGCAGCAGGCCGATCGCGAACGTGCCGATGCCCATCATGAGCATGGTGATGATCAGGACGTTCTTGCGGCCCAGGCGGTCGCCGAAGTGCCCGAAGAGGATGCCGCCCAGCGGCCGGGCGGCGTACCCGACGAAGTACGTGGCGAAGGCGGCGAGGGTGCCCACCAGGGGAGAGGCGTCGGGGAAGAAGATCTTGTCGAAGACGAGAGCTGCGGTGGTCGCGTACAGCGTGAAGTCGTAGTACTCGACGGTGGTTCCCAGGGCGCTGGCCGTGACGACCTTGCGCAGGGAGGTCTCCCGGGAAGCGGGTGTAGCGGCCGGTTGGGGCATGCTCGCTCCATTGCGATGGCGGCTCGGACGACACGGTAGGACCTCCCCTCAGTGTGGGAGAGCGGGCCGTGTCCGGAAAGCGGTGGTTCTGCTGAGGCAGGACCTCGTGCTAACATCTGATGCATCAGACATTACATCCGCACTCTGATTGCGGCAATACCCGGGAGGCGCATGTGAAGGACGTCCAGCTCGGCGGGATGATTTCCACCGTTGTCACGCCGTTCGACGAGAACGACCAGGTCAACCTCGACCTGCTGCGCGGCGAGGTCAAGTACCTCCTCGACCAGGGTGTGACCGCCATCTGCGCCTGCGGCAGCACCGGCGAGGGCCAGACGCTCTCCCTGGAGGAGAGTGTCGCCATCTGCGCCACCGTCGTCGACGAGGTCGACGGTCGGGTTCCGGTCATCGGCGGCGTCATCCAGAACTCCACCGCCCAGGCCAAGCGCTACTCCCTCGCCCTGAAGGAGGCGGGCGTCGACGCGCTCCAGGTGACCCCCGTCCACTACGTCTTCGCGCCCTCGGCCGAGGAGACCGTCGCCCACTACCGCGAGATCGGCGAGGCCACCGACCTGCCGATCGTGCTGTACAACGTGGTGCCCTGGGCGCTGGTCCCGGTGGACACCATCGAGATGCTGCGCGACGTCCCGCAGGTCACCGCCATCAAGCAGTCCGGCGGCGACATCCACCTCCTCGCCGACCTGCTGCACCGCATGCGCGACCGGTTCACCGTGCTGGCCGCCCTCGACGACCTGCACTACCCGGCGTTCGTCATGGGCGCCCACGGAGCTCTCGCCGCCATCCCCACCGTCACGCCGCGCCTCAGCGTCGAGCTGTGGGACGCCGTCCAGGCCGGCGACCACACCAAGGCGCTGGAGCTGCACGAGCGCATCCTCACCGTCTGGCGGGCGATCGACGCCCCGAACCTGCCCGCCACCCTGAAGGCCGCCCTCGAACTCCAGGGCCGCTCGCCCGGCCTGCCGCGCCGTCCGTTCCGGCCCGCCACGGACGCCGAACGCGAGCGCATCCGCACCGCCCTGGAAGCCGCTAGGCTGATCTGACCGATCTCCGCTGATCGATCAGATGCTGTGTTTCACCGGCGCCGGTGCCGTGCCGTCCGGCGCCGGAGCGACCGTATGGAGAAGACCGGAGCGACCGTTGGAGAAGAAGGGCGATCATGGCCACCCCCTCCGTCCGTAGCCGCAGCGGCCCCGCGCCCCTGGTGGTGGAGTCGATCTCCGAGCAGCTCTACACGATCCTGTGCGAGCGGATCACGACCGGTGTGTACGCGCCCGGCTCCCGGATGGACCCCCAGGCCGTCGCCAAGGAGTTCGGCGTCTCCCGCACCCCGGTCCGGGACACCCTCGTACGCCTGGAGCACGACCGCCTCGTGGAGACCCGCCCCCGCTCCGGCACCTTCGTCACCCGGCCCTCGCGCCAGGACGTCCACGAGGTGTGCCAGCTGCGCAAGGGCCTGGAATGGCTGGCCACCGGAGTCGCCGCCCGGGCGATGCCCCTGGAGCAGATCACCGACCTGCGCGAGGAGGCCGTCGCCGCGCTGCGCGCCGCCGAGCGGGGCGACTACGAACCGTTCTTCGCGAGCGACACCCGCATCCACCGCGAGATCATCACGCACACCGACAACAGCCGCCTGATCGCGGCGCGCGAGTCGGTCGAGCCGTTCGTGTACTGGCTGCGGGTACTCGGCGCCACCGGCCCGCACCGCCTCGCCGGCTCCACCCGGCGCCACCTCGAAATACTGGACGCCATGGCCGCCCGCGACATCGAGGCCGCCCAGGAGGCCGCCGCGCTCCACCTCGCCGAGGTGGAGGAGTGGACGCTGGCCGACATGGCGTCCCACGACATCGTCACCTGAGCCGTCGACCTGCGGGCACATCGACGGCCGACGTGCCGGCGCCCCTGACGTGCCGGCCCGGCTGCCCGTAGGCCTGCTGGCCCGTTGATCCGTTACGAGGTTCCACCGTGAGCACCACCCCGTCTCAGGCCACCACGTCCCATGCCTCCCCGTCCTACGCCTCCCTGCCCCTGGACACGGTCCTCGACAGGGCCGCCGCCGCAGGCGTCCGCGCCCGTGCCGTCCCGCCCACGGAACGCGCCCGCCTGCTGACCGCCGTCGCCGACGCGCTCGACGCAGCCGCCGGCACCCTCGTCCCCGTCGCCCACCGCGAGTCGCACCTGCCCGAGGCCCGCCTCACCGGTGAACTGGCCCGCACCACCTTCCAGTGCCGGCTCTTCGCCGAGCGACTCGCCTCCGGGGCCCTGGACGACGTCCGCGTCGACCACGCCGACCCCGACTGGCCGATGGGCGCCCGCCCGGACATCCGCCGCACCACCGTGCCGCTCGGCCCGGTCCTGGTCTTCGCCGCGAGCAACTTCCCCTTCGCGTTCAGCGTCGCGGGCGGCGACACGGTCAGCGCCCTGGCGGCCGGTTGCCCCGTCGTCGTCAAGGCCCACCCCGGCCACCCCGAACTCTCCCGCCTCACCGCCTCCGTCGCCTCGGCGGCCCTGGACGACGCCGGAGCCCCCGCCCACCTGCTCCAGCTCATCGAGGGTGAACGCGAGGGCGCCGACGCCGTACGGGACCACCGCGTCAAGGCCGTCGGCTTCACCGGGTCCACGCGCGGTGGCCGGTACCTCTTCCAGCTCGCCGCCGACCGCCCCGACCCCATCCCCTTCTACGGCGAACTCGGCTCCACCAACCCGGTGGTCGTCACCCCCGCGGGCTGGGCCGAACGGGGTACGGACATCGCCACCGGCTTCGCCGCCTCCTTCACTCTCGGCTCCGGCCAGTTCTGCACCCAGCCCGGCGTCGTCTTCGTCCCGGACGTCGACGCCTTCGTCGGGGCCCTGCCGCCGCTGACGGCCGGCCCGATGCTCGACGACCGCATCGCCGGGGCCTACGCCGACGGACTCGACCGGCTCGCCGCCCACGGCCGCGTGTGCACGGCCCGGCGCATCGGCGGCGGCGAGGGCCTGCCGGACATCGCGCTCCTGCGCACCACCACCGACGCCGTGCGCGAGGACCCGTCCCTCATCTCCACGGAGGTCTTCGGCCCTGCCTCGCTCCTCGTCGAGTACGGCAGCCTGGACGAGGTCGAGGCGGTCCTCGCCGGCTTCGGCGGCACCCTGACCGGCACCGTCCAGGGCGGCCACGGCCTCGACGAGGACGGGCGGCGCCTGCTCGACGCCCTGGCCGGGCACGCCGGACGCGTCATCTGGAACGAGTGGCCCACCGGCGTCACCGTCAGCGACGCCCAGCAGCACGGCGGCCCCTGGCCCGCCTCGACCGCACCCACCACCACGTCGGTCGGCACGGCGGCGGTGAACCGCTTCCGCCGCCCGGTCGCCTACCAGAACGTCCCCCGACAGGCCCTGCCGCCGGAGATCCGGGACCGGTAAGGCCCCGCCCGCCCGGGTGCCTGGAGTGGTCCCGGCGGTGGTGGGTGAGGTGTGCGGGACCCGTCCCGTCACCGGGCTGACACAGTGCCGCCCGTCACCACAACCACCCGGCCCCGGCCAGCCGTTCCGGTTGCCCCGGGGTCCGCCGATCGAAGCGAGGCCCTGTGAGACGCGTGCTTCATGCGCTGTTGGCGGGTGCGGTCGCCGTCGGAGTCCCGGTTGCCATCCAGCCGGTCGCCCGGCACCAGGGGGACGAGAGGAAGAGCGCCTTCGACGGCCGGCTGTCCGACGACGGGTCGTCGCGGACCACGGACCTGAACCGGAAAGCCGGCGGCGGCGGTTCCTGCGCCTACCCGGCCGACGTACTGGACCTGACCGACTGGTACATCGGACTGCCGGTGGGTGACGAGGAGTCCCCGACCAACGTCTACCAGCCGGACCTCGCCACCTACGCGAACGACCCGTGGTTCACCACGGCCGACGACTGCGAGGCCGTCCGGTTCCGGGCGCCGGTCGACGGCGTCACCACCAGCGGCTCCGAGTACCCGCGCTCGGAGCTGCGGGAGATGACGGACTCGGGGAAGACCAAGGCGAGTTGGTCGTCCACCTCCGGCACCCACACGATGGTGGTCGACCAGGCCGTCACGGACGTCCCCGAGAAGACCCCCGACGTCGTCGCCGGCCAGATCCACGACGCCTCCGACGACGTCAGCGTCTTCCGCCTGGAAGGCCGCAAGCTCTACGTCACCGACGGCGACGAGAAGCACAAGCTGGTGGTGGACGACTACGAGCCGGGCACCAGGTTCCGGGCGAAGTTCGTGGTCGGCGACGGCAAGGTCAAGGCCTACTACAACGGCGAGTTGCAGACCACGCTGTCGAGGAAGTTCTCCGGCGCCTACTTCAAGGCGGGCGCGTACACGCAGGCCAACTGCGGCAACTCGGACCCGTGCGACGGCGACAACTACGGCCAGGTCAAGATCTACGGACTGGACGTCACGCACAGCGACGGCGGCGGCGGAGACGACGGCAGCGGCGCCGGGTAGGACTCGCCGGGTACGAGGGCCGGCGGCGGGCGTCGGTCCCGCCGCCGGCCCTCGTACCCGGATCAGGGCTGGACGGGCGGCGTGTAGGGGAGCGTCAGCGACAGCAGGGTGAGGAGACCGAGCACCACCGGCAGCAGCGCCACCAGGTAGAGGAAGGTGTAGCCGATGATGTCGCGCGCCTTCAGCTTCAGCACGCCGAGCAGCGGCAGCATCCAGAAGGGGTTGACCAGGTTGGGCAGCGCCTCGGCGGCGTTGTAGATCTGCACCGTCCAACCGAGGTTGACGTGGAGGTCGTTGGCCGCCTGCATCACGTACGGCGCCTCGATGACCCACTTGCCGCCGCCGGACGGGATGAGGAAGCCGAGGACGACGGAGTAGACGCCCATCGTGACCGGGAACAGGCCCGCGGAGCCCGTGCCGGTGAACATCGAGGCGAGGTAGTGCGACAGGCTGTCGCCCGAGCTGTTGGTGGCCTCCGTCATGATGGCCGCGATACCGGCGTAGAACGGGAACTGGATCAGCACGCCCCCGGTGGCCGGCACGGCCTTCGCCACCGCGGCGACGAACCGGCGCGGACGCCAGTGCAGCAGCATGCCCAGCGTCAGCACCAGCAGGTTGTAGGTGTTGAGGGCGGAGATCGCCACGATGGGGTTCTGCGACGTGAACTCCTGCACGGCCCAGCCGCCGACGAGCGCCACGACGACGAAGGTGAGCAGCGGGCTGTACTCCAGCCACTCCCCGGGCCGGGTGCGCGGCCGGTCCTCCTCCACCGGGTCGGACGGGTCGATGCCCAGGTCGGCGGCGGTGCGCACGCTCTCGCCGCGCGGCGCGGTGACGTAGGCGACCGCGATGCACGTGACGATCACCGCGGCGGCCAGGGTGAGGGACTGCCAGGTGAAGATGGTCTGGCTGAAGGGGATGACGCCGGTGATGTCGAGGAGCGAGTCGGTCAGGCTCTCGGGGTTGGCCTGCAACTGGGCGGCGGAGGAACTGAGTCCGAGCGCCCAGCTGCCGCCCAGGCCCAGGTAGGCGGCCGCGGACGCCGCGCGGTAGTCGACGCGCAGGTCCTCCCGCTCCGCGAGCCGGCGTACCAGCAGACCGCTGAAGATGAGGCTGAAACCCCAGTTGAGCAGCGCCGAGGTGAGGCTGACGGTGGCCACCATGGCGACGGCGGTGCGGTTGGTGGCGGGTATCGCCGCGAGGCGGACGATGACCCGTTGCACGGGGCGGGCGGTGGCGACGACGTAGCCGCCGATCGCCACCATCGCCATCTGCATGGTGAACGGGATCAGGTCCCAGAACCCGTCGCCGAAGACGCCCGTGACCTTCGCGGGCGACGAACCGATGGACAGCGCGGCGACGGCCACGACGGCGACGGCGAGCAGGGCGAAGACGAGCGCGGTCGGGAACCAGCGCTCGGAGAAGGCGGCGCTCCGGGCGGCGGCCCGCGCGAAGACGTTGTCGGTGACGGTCTGGCGCTGCGGCTCAGCAGGGGGGACGTGCTGCTGGGTCATCGGGGCTCACTCCTGGGACATGGTGCTCTCGGACGAGGGACCGCACGCCTGGTAGACCGCCGCTGCTGCGGTGAGGTCGGCGAGCGCGCTGCCCACGGACTTGAAGACGGTGATCTCCTCGGGGGAGCGACGGCCGGGCACCGT
This sequence comes from Streptomyces olivaceus, assembly GCF_000721235.1. Taxonomy (GTDB): domain Bacteria; phylum Actinomycetota; class Actinomycetes; order Streptomycetales; family Streptomycetaceae; genus Streptomyces; species Streptomyces olivaceus. The sequence continues at coordinate 44,745 of NZ_JOFH01000035.1, read as the reverse complement.
TCCCCCGCAGAGACCGGACAGGGTGCCGCGGATGTCGTCCGGGGTGAGGACGCCGCTCTCCAGGGGCTGGGTCAGATCACCGGACTCGCGCACGGCCTGCGGGGTGTCGATGAACACCGAACCGCGGCGCACGCACTGGTCGTCGGACTCCCGCATGGTGGGGCGGAAGCTGCCGACCAGATCGAGGTGGGTGCCGGGCCGCAGCCACTCGCCCCGGACCACCGGTTCGGTGGCGAGGGTGGCGCAGCTGACGACGTCGGCCTCGGCGACCGCCGCGGGCAGGTCGATGACGGCCCGGGCGTCGAGGCCCTGCCCGCTCAGCCGGTCGGCGAGCCGTCGCGCGCTGTCGCCGGACCGGCTGTGCACGAGGACGGTGTGGATGCCGAGGACACTGCGGTACGCGTCGGCGGTGCGGCTCGCGACGTGCCCGGCACCGACCACCAGCAGCACTCCGCTGTCCGGGCGGGCGAGATACGTGGCGGCGAGCGCGGACGTGGCCATGGTGCGCCGCCGCGTCAGCTCGTCGCCGTCGATGACCGCCAGGTGCTCCCCGGTGACGGCGCTGGCCAGGACGTACGCGGAGGACAGCGCGGGCCGGCCGAGGGCGGCGTTGCGGGGGAAGACGTTGACCAGTTTCACGCCGAGGAAGCCGCCCTCGGACCAGGCCGGCATCAGCAGCAGCGTGGCGTCGCCGCCCCCGTCGACGGCGTGGTGGTGGCGGTCGGGGCTGTGCGCGCCCCGGACGAACCCGTCCCGCAGCGCGGGGACGAGCCGGTCGAAGGGGAGGGCGGCGACGGTCTGTTCGGCGTCGATGTGCAGCATGGGGGTCTTTCGGTGGTGGCGTGAAGGCGGGCGGTCGGCGGGCAGTGGTCGTTCGGTCGGGTACGGGTCAGGCGTCCAGGACGACGTCGGTGGAGACCGGCAGCGCCTGGCAGGTCAGGCACTGGTCGTCGGGCAGGTCCTCGGGCGGGTCGACGAGATGGGTGACCTGCCCGCCGAGAACGGTGACGGCACAGCTCTCGCACTGGCCGAGCCGGCAGCCGCTGGGCAGCCGCACGCCTTCGCGCTCGGCGAGCTGGAGCAGGGTGCCGTCGGCGCGGGTCCAGGTCAGACGGGTGCCGCTGCGTCTCAGCTCGACGGTGGCGCGGGCGTCCTCGGGGACGGCCACCGCCCGGGCGGCGGCGTGGAACTTCTCGGCGAAGATGTCGAAGCGGGGCACGCCCCGGGCGACGAGCCCGGCGGTGACGTCGGCGAGCATCTCCTCGGGGCCGCAGAGGTAGAAGCGGGCGCGGCGGGCGATCAGCCCGGCGTCGACGTGCTCGGCACCGACCCGCCCGCGGTGGGTGGGACGGTCGGCGGGGCCGCCCCTGCTGTAGTGCGTGTGCACCCGCAGCCGCGGCAGCCGCCGGCGCAGTACGGCGACCCGGTCGGCGAACGCGTGCGAGGCGGCGTCCCGGCTGCCGTGGTGCAGCACGACCTCCGGGACACTGCCCCCGGTGTGCGCCAGCGTTTCCAGATAACCCAGGAACGGCGTGATCCCGACACCGGCCGCGAGGAGCACGACGGGCAGCCCGGTGTCGGTCGGTATCACGAAGGGACCGGACGGCGCGGTGAGCCAGGCCCGGCTGCCCGGGGCCGCGGCGTGGGCGAGGCCCGACACCTCGCCGCCCGGCACTCGGCGCACGGCGATGCCGTAGCCGGTGCGGGCGGTGTCCCGGGCCGGTCCGGTCAGGGAGTAGGAGCGGGCCGGGTCCGTCCCCCTCGCCCCGGGACCGGTGAAGGAGACCCCCACGTGCTGGCCGGGACGGAAGTCGCCGGGCGCGGAGCCGTCGGCGGGCTCCAGGGTCAGCGCGACGACGTCGGCGCCCTCGGGGCGGGCACCGGTCACGACGAACTCCTTGCTGTCCCTCCAGTGCGCCAAGGGCAGCGCCCGCACGTCGCAGGCGCCGGAGCGCATGGGGACGGAGCCGCTGACCGGGTCCCGGATCTCGTCGTCGACGAGCAGGTTGTAGTTGCTGCCGCCCTCGCCGAACGGGTCGTGGCCGGGCAGTCCGAGAGCGGGCGCGTCCTGCCACCACCCGTACTCGGCGACGACGACGTCCTCGTGCAGGTCGGGATCGATCCGCGCCCGCATCCGGACGGCGCCCGAGCGGGTCGACAGCTCCACCCACTGCCCGTCCTCGACACCGCGCAGGCGGGCCAGTCCGGCGCTGACGTCCACGGTCGGATCCGGGCTGCGCCGGCGCAGGGAGGTCAGCCCCCGATGCTGGCTGTGACAGAAGTAGCCGTTCTTGGCGCAGGTCAGCCGCAGCGGGAAGCGGGCGTCCGGGGCGCGGTGCGGGTCGGTGTGCTCGGGCACCGGGGAGTAGCCGTGCGCTGCCAGCTGCTCCGAGTACAGCTCGACGCGGCGGGTCGGCGTCCCGAACCCGGTGACGTACCCGTCCTCGTCGGTCCGCGCGTACTTGCGGTAGGTGTGCGCGAGGGGCAGCCGGACCCCGCCCGGGTGGCCGCGCAGCTCCTCGACCGTCAGCCCGACCGGGGCCAGTTGGTGGTTCCAGCCGGCGACGACGTCGCCGTCGAAGAAGTCGGCGCCCATGCCCAGCCGCCGCGCCAGGTCGAAGACGACCTCCGTGTCCGAGCGCGACTCGCCCACCGGCTCCACCATGCGCTGCCGCAGCTGCACCTGCTCCTGGGCGCGCAGCCCGATCTCGAAGCCCGCCCTCAACGCCTCGTGCTCCCAGGGGCTGTTGACCGGCAGCAGGATGTCGGCGAACTGCGAGGTGGGGTTGGGGAACAGGTCCAGGTGGACGTAGAAGTCGAGCGCGCGCAGGGCCTCGGCGGTGCGCGCCGGGTCGGGCTGGGAGAGCACCAGGTTGCTGCCGAAGCCGACCAGGGCCCGTACGGGGTAGGGCTCGCCGTCGAGGACGGCGCGGCACAGGTCGCGGCCGCTGACCCAGCCCTGGGCCGGCGGGCCGACCGGGTGCTCGGCGAGGCCGAGGGCCTTCGCCCGCTGCCCCGGGGCGAGTTGGCCGACGGAGGTGACCGGCGCGAGGGGCTGCCGGGGCCAGACCACGTTGCCGCCGGGCGCGTCGAAGCTGCCGGTCAGCGCGTACAGGGTGGCGACGGCGCGCTCGGTCTGGGTCGCGTTCGCGTGCTGCCCGACGCCGGTCCAGGCGTGGTAGGAGACGGAGCGCGCCGAGGCCAGGGCGTCCGCGAACGCGGCCAGTTCGGCGGCGGTGACACCGGTGGCGCGGGCGGTGGCCTCCGGAGTCCAGGGGGCGCAGGCGTCCCGGTACAGCCGGAAGGCGGGCACACAGTCGACGGGACCGTCGTCCACGGTGGCCACCCTGTACGTGCCGTCCAGGGCGAAGTCCTCCGGCCGGTGCGCCGGGAACCGGGTGTCGTAGGGCCGCCGGGACCCGGTGACGACGTCCTGGACGACATGGCCCGTGAGCGCGGGGTCGACCTCCTCCGCGCGCAGGAAGCGGCCGGTGTCGCGGCGCACCAGCAGCGGGGCGTTGGTCCAGGCGCGCACGAAGGCGTCGTCGTACGCCCCGCGCTCCAGCAGCAGCCGGGCGGTGCCCAGGGCGAGGGCCGCGTCGGAGCCGGGCCGCACCCGCAGCCAGTGGTCGGCGTCCCGGGCGCTGGTGGACCGGCGCGGGTCGACGACGGCCACCCGCGCGCCCCGGGCACGGGCGTCGGCGAGCGCGGCGGACTGGGCGAGCCAGGTCTTGGCCGGGTTGTGGCCCCACAGCACGGCGAGGTCGGTGGCGGCGAAGTCGGCGGTCGGCAGGGCGCAGCCGAAGGTGAAGGCGTGCGCCCAGTCCTTGTGCCAGTTGCAGACCTCGGTGGAGTAGCAGATGTTGGGGCTGCCGAAGAGCCGGACGAACCGCTCGATCCAGTCGATGGAGTCCGACAGCGCGGTCCCGCTGGGCGAGGTCACCGCGAACGCCACCGCCTCGGCGCCGTGCCGGGCCTTGGTCCGGCCGAGCCGTTCGGCGATCTCGTCGAGCGCCTCGTCCCAGCCGATGGGCTCCCACTCGGGGTCCGGGTCGGACTTCGGGGTGGTGCGCCGCAGCGGCCGGGTCAGCCGGTCGGGGCTGTGCACGATCTCGGGCGCGGCCCGCCCCTTGGGACACAGGGCGGCCCCGGTGGGATGGCCGGGGTCGGGCCGCACCCCGGTGAGCGCCCCGCCCTCGACGGTGTAGACGGCACCGCACCGGGAGCGGCACAGAGTGCAGTACCCCTGCTTCTCCACCATGGCCTCTCCACCTTTGTTACTCATCAGTAGTCGGTTACCGGCTACCGGTTGCCGGTAGGCCGCTAAGATGCAGGCATCCGGAGTCGAAGTCAAGAGAAGGCAGGGCGGAGCACCGATGGCGCAGAACCTGTCAGCCGGTGGCCTCAAGCGCACCAGCCTGCGCGACCAGGTGCTCGACCTGGTCCGCCAGTCACTGGTCTCGGGCGAGATCCGGCCCGGGGACATCTACTCCGCCTCGGCCCTCGCGGCCAGGCTCGGCGTCTCCAGCAGTCCCGTGCGGGAGGCCATGCTCACGCTGGTCAACGAGGGCCTCATGGAGCCGGTCCGCAACCGCGGCTACCGCGCGGTGCCGATGAGCGAGCACGACCTGGACGAGGTCTTCGCGATGCGCCTGCTCCTCGAAGTGCCCGGCACCCTGTGGGCGGCGGAGCGGGCCACACCGGAGGACCTGGCCGCACTGCGCACGGTGGCCGACGAGATCGAGGCGGCGGCCGGCGCGGGCGACGTCGTGGCGTTCCTGGACGCCGACCGCCGCTTCCACGCCGGTCTGCTGCGGCTGTGCGGCAACCGGCGGCTGGTCGACACGGTCCTCTCCCTGCGCGACCAGACCCGCCTGTACGGCCTGGACGCCCTGGCCCGGCACGGCATGCTGGACGCCTCGGCCCGCGAACACCACGCCATGCTGGACGCCGCGGCCGCGGGCGACACCGCACGCCTGGAAGCGGCCGTCCGCCACCACCTCCGGCACACCCGCTCCGACTGGGCCGACGCGGACGGCGACGCATCGCCGGGGGCGCAGCACTGACGAGGGCTCAGGAGACCCGGGGCGCCAGGGCGCGCGTCAGCCGGTCAAGCGTGCCGCAGGCACAGCGATCCCCACTGGAAGCCGGCGCCGATTCCGGCCAGCACGTAGGTGTCTCCCGGGAGCAGGGCGCCTTCGGCGAGGGTGGAGTGGAGCGCGGTGAACAGGCCCGCCGACCCGGTGTTGCCCAGCCGGTCGACGGTGACGGGGGCCCGCTCGCGGGGGACGCCCAGGACGGTCATGGTCTCGGTGAGGATGTTCAGGTTGGCCTGGTGCAGGAAGAAGTGCCGTACCCGGTCCACCGGCAGGCCCGCGCGGCGGGCGGCGTTGGCGATGCTCTCGGGCAGGCGCGTGGTCGCGGCGTTCCACACGGCGCGGCCGTCCATGCGCAGGTAGTGGTCGCCGGCGGCGGCGGTGTCGGCGGTGGTCGGCAGGCGGGAGCCCCCGGCCGGGATCTGGACGCCGTAGGACAGCTGTGAGCCAACGTCGTAGGAGAGCAGGCCGGCTGAAGGGGTGTCGGTCCGGGTGAGGACGACGGCTGCCGCGGCGTCCCCGAAGAAGACGCCGGTGGTGCGGTCGGTGGGATCGGTGACCCGGGAGGCGCAGTCGGCCGCGAGGAGCAGGACGGTCGTGAGGGAGGGGTTCTGCAGGAGGTGGGCGGCGATCAGCATGGCCTGGATGCCGGAGGCGCAGGCGGCCTGGGTGACGTCCAGGGCGAGAGCGGAGTGGGCGCCGAGGGCGTCCTTGACGATCAGCGCGGTCGACGGGAGCGGCTGGTCCCCGGTGTAGGTGGCCACGACGACCGCGTCCAGCCCGGCGGGCGCGACACCCGCGGAGTCCAGGGCCGGGCCGGCGGCGGCGACGCACATGTCGGAGGTCGCCAAGTGCGGCTCCAGACGGCGGCGTTCGCGGATGCCGGTGCGGCTGGTGATCCACGCGTCGCTGGTGTCCAGGGTACGGGTGAGCTGCTCATTGGTGACGACCGTCGGCGGCAGGTGCAGCCCGGTACCGGCGACGGCGAACGGCACGGGCAGGCCGGCACCGGTCTGGTGGAACAGAGTCTGCTCCTCGGCGACGGTCATGCCAGGGTGCTCCGCTCAGGCTTGATCGGTTCGTCTCGAAGGAATGCCATTTCTGTTCCTTTCCCCACCGGTACGCGCATTCTTCGGCCCGCCCGGTCCATCTATTCCATCCATCTGCGACGCCGTCGCATCTTGCCATCGAACCATCGAAGACCAGGCGGAGAAGAAACGCGGTAATCCGTGAGCGTGGTGAAATGCACAACTGCTTGACCTCGCATTGTTTGTGATGGCCTTTGTGGTGTGGACTGTGCCGGCAGATTCTTGGCGCCCACCATCCACGTCGTACCGAAAGTTCACACGTGAGGCCTCAGAGCACCGAACCGCACCAGATCGCCGGACCGCGCCGGGCAGCCGAACACAGCAGAGCCGCCCGCAGCACCCCGGCCGCACCGGCTCCCTCGGACGCCCTCGGCGCCCCCTCCCGGGCCGGCACGGCCGGCCCGCCCTGCGCGCCGCGCTCGACGCCGCCGTCGAGGACACCATCGTCTACGACCTGGACGGCATCGGGCGCCAGTACACCGCTCTCTGCGCCGAACTGCCCCGCGTCGCCGTCCGGTTCGCAATGAAGTCCTGCCCGGTGGACGAGGTGCTCGGCCACCTCGCCCGGCTCGGCTCCGGCTTCGACGCCGCGAGCCCCCAGGAGGTCGCCCAGGCGCTGCGCACCGGCGTGGCCCCCGGGCTCGTCCACTACGGCAACACCGTCAAGTCCGACCGCAACATCGCCGAGGCCTACCGGCTGGGTGTGCGGGACTTCGCCACCGACTCGCCGGAGGACGTCGCGGCGATCGCCGAACACGCCCCAGGATCGCGGGTGTTCTGCCGGATCGCGACCACCGGCGAAGGCGCGCTGTGGGGCCTCGGCCGCAAGTTCGGCTGCTCGCCCGAGGACGTGCCGCGGGTACTCGGTGCCGCCCGCGGCGCCGGTCTCGTGCCCGCCGGTCTGTCCCTGCACGTGGGCTCCCAGCAGATGACCGCCGAAGCGTGGGTCGCCGCCATCGACTCGCTGGCCGCCGTCCTGGAGGCGCTCGGCCGGCGCGGCATCACGCCGGACCGGATCAACCTCGGCGGCGGACTGCCCGCCCTCGGCGTCCTCGACCGGCACGGCCGGCCGCTGGTACCGCCGCTGGACAAGATGTTCACTGCGATCCGCGAGGGCGTGGAACGGCTGCGCGCCCTCGACACCGCCCCGCTCACCTTCCTGGTCGAACCCGGCCGTCACCTGGTCGCCGACCACGGCGCGATCCGCGCCCACGCGGCGCGGCTCACCTCCCGGCACCGGCTCGACGGCACCCGTGAGGACTGGCTCTACCTGAGCTGCGGCAAGTTCAACGGCCTCTACGAGATCGACCAGTTGCAGTACCGCCTGGCGTTCCCCACCCACTCCGGCGCGGAGTGCGTCGACGCCGTGGTGGCCGGCCCGACCTGCGACAGCGACGACGCGTACGCCCGCGAGGGCGGCCGGGTACGGGTCCCGCGCGACATCGCCTCCGGCGATCCGGTGTGGATCCACTCCTGCGGCGCGTACGCCACCTCCTACACCACCCGCGGCTTCAACGGCTTCGCGCCGCTGCCGTACACGTGCGTCGGCGGCGGCTCCCCGGACGGAGCGGAGGCGTGACCGGCACCCGGATCCGGCTGCTCCGGGAAGCAGACTGGGACGACGTGGCCGCGCTGGAGGAACGCGCCTACGCCGCGAGCGGCCTGTCCGAGGGGCGCGAGGTGCTGCGCTCCCGGCACCGTGCCTCACCCTCGACCTGCTTCGTACTGGAGCACGCGGGCGGCTTCGCCGGTTACCTGCTCGCCCTGCCGTACCCGCTGCTCCACTGCCCGGACCTGCGCCTGGCAGAGGGGGATTCGGCCGGGCGGAGCGGTCCGGGAACCAACCTGCACGCCCACGATCTGGTCGTCGCGGAGCACGCCCGCGGCCGGGGCATGGGCCCCCGGATGCTGCGGCACCTGGAGGAGACCGGCCGGGCGGCCCGCTACCTGTCCCTCTCGCTGGTCGCCGTCCACGGCTCCGAGCCGCTGTGGTCCCCACTGGGCTACCGCATCCGCCCCGAGGTCGGGCTGCCCGCGAGCTACGGCACCGAAGCCGTCTACATGGTGAAGCCGTTGGGCCCCGCCGTGAACGGCCCGGTGCTGGACTGAGGACGCCGCCTCCGGCAGTCGTTCGAGACCGCCGGCCGGAGGCGCCCGGTGCCCGTCAGTACCGCCAGCGGACCGCCTCGACGACGTCCGCGTCCGCGCGCCCCGCGAACAGCTCCGCCTCCGCCTGCCGGACCGCCAGCACGGCCTCGTACAACTCGCCGCCCAGCGCCTGCCGCAGCAGGGCGGACTTCTCGTACGCGGCGATCGCCTCCGGCAGGCTCGCCGGGAGGCGCTCGGCGGAGCCCGTGACCGCGGGGTCGCCCGGCGTCTCGGGCGGAAGAAGCAGGCCGGCGTCCAGCCCGGCGAGCCCGGTGGCCAGCACGCCGCCGATCATGAGGTACGGGTTGGCGGCGGCGTCGAAGCACTTGAACTCGGCATTGGCCTGTCCGGCGGCGGAACCGGTGATCAGGCGCAGTGCCGCCTCCCGGTTCTCCAGGCCCCAGCAGCGGTAGGCCCCGGCGAAGTGCGAGGGGACAAGGCGCAGGTAGGAGGCGACGCCCGGCGCGCCGAGGGCGAGCAGGGCGGGCAGTTCGGCCAGCGCGCCCGCGAGGAACTGCTCGGCGTCCGGGTGCAGTCCGTGGCGGCCGGGGCCGCCGTGGGCCAGGTTCCGGCCGTCCCGCCAGAGGCTGAGGTGCAGGTGGCTGCCGTTGCCGAGCGAGCCTTCGGTGAAGACGGGCGCGTACGAGACCCGCAGGCCGTGGCGGGCGGAGACGGCCCGGACGGTGTGGCGCACCAGCATCGTGGTGTCGGCCGCCTCGACCGGTCCCTCGGCGGCGACCGACACCTCGAACTGCCCGGCGGCGTACTCCGGATGCAGCTGGAGCACCTCCAGCCCCTGGGCGGTGAGGGCGCGCAGCACCTCCCGCAAGTAGTCGGAGTGCTCGACGACGCGGGTCATCCCGTACGCCGGCGCGTGCGTCGCGGGCGTCCCCGCGGCGTCGGCGACCACCCACTCGACCTCGATCCCCGCCCGCACCGAGAGCCCGCGCCGCTCGACCGCCTCGGCGGCCCGGCGGGCGAAGCCGCGCTGGCAGCCGGGATGCGGGGTGCCGTCCTGGGTCCAGCGGTCGGCCGGCGCCCAGGCCCAGCCGGGCTGCGCGGCGAGCGGAACGAGCCGGTCGAGGTCGGGGACGAGCCGCAGGTCGCCCACCGGACCGGTGCCCGAGGGCGCGACCGCGAAGGAGTCGTCCACCAAAGAGAGGTCGAAGCAGGGCGCGGCGCCGACGCCGTACTCGGCGGCGTGCTCCAGCTGGGGGAGGGGGACGGACTTGACCCGGGTGAGCCCGGCGTTGTCGACCCAGCCGAAGAGCACGGCGTCGATTCCGTCGGCGGCTAGCCCGGTTGCTGCTGACCGGGCCTGAGCGGCCCGCTCGGCTCGGGGGTACGTGATGGCCATGCCGGTCATGCTCGGGTCGGCGGCAGCCGGTGCGCCAGTGACCGGCGCGGAGTTCACCCGTCCGTGCCGGTCGGCTTCCGGATGCGACGGGTGCGGTTCGGAACACCGCCGATGCTTTTGACGTCGGCGACGCTCCCGGGAACAGAGGAACAGCAATCGCACGAGTGAAACCCGGCGGGACCGTTTGGCCTCATCAGACATGACTGGACTACGGTGATCCAAGAAGCAAACGGGTTCACCACCCGCCGGTAAGGAATCCAGCCCAGCAGGCCGTCCGGCACGGAATTCGCGACTGTCCCGGACGCAGCCAATCTCGCCTTACCCACTGTGTGTTTTCCGCAATTGGCCGTGCATTGAACCCTCGGCCATGAACGTCCTCATTCGTACATTCACCGAACCTCTCCGTGAAGTTGGAGCATCATGCCCCCTGTCGTTCCGCCGTTTCTCATCGGTCTCGTCGCCGTGCCCCTGGCCAAGCGGTTCCTGAAGCCGCTGGTGCGAGGCGTCATCACGACCTCCGTAGGTGTCGTCATGGACGTGAAGAAGGCGGCTCACGAAGCCGGAGAGAACCTCAACGACCTGGCGGCCGAGGTCGCGGCCGACGTGATGGCGACCCAGCTCGCCTCCGCCGAGAGCCCCCTGCCCGCCGAGGCCGGGAGCGAGAGCAGGAGCCCGAAGATCCGGGCGACGACCTCCGCCGCGAAGGGGCAATGAGGCCCTGACGCGCGGCCCGGCCCGCCACTCGGGCGTGTCCTCCCGCCGACCCGCCCCGGTGCGGCAGTGCGCCACGCGCCCGGGTGCGGCAGTCCGCCACGCGCCCCGTCACGACGAGTCCGTCGACGCACCACCCCGACCTCCGCAAAACAGGTGATCGTACGCATGTCATCGCTCACGGGCGCCGCACCCGGACCCCGTTACCCGGTACCGGACGCGCGTCCGCGCTCGGTCATTCCCGGCCGCCAGCGCTGGGACGTCGGCCCGGTGCTCGGCAGGCCACGGGCGGCCGAGGTCCTCGCCGCCGCGCTCCGGCGCATCCCCGGGATCACCGAGGCCCGGGCCAACCCCGTCACCGGCGGGGTCCTCGTCCGGCACGACGCCCGGGTGCGTGCCGCGGACGTCGGGCGGATCGTCCGCAGGGCCGTCGCCCTGGTCGCGGGTGCTCCGGCCGGAGCGGAGCGCCCGGCACCGGCCCGGTCCGAAGACGCGTCGGGCCGGTCCGCCGACGCGGCGGCCCCGCGGGCGGACCGCGGCCTGGTCCTGCGGCCGGTGCTCGCGGTCGGCGGTGGAGTCGCGGCCGGGACCGCGCTGCTCAAGGGCTCGGTGCTGACCAAGCAGTTGGTGGCGCTGGGCGGCGTGACCGCCGCGACCGCGGCCGTCCTCCACAAGGCATGGCGCCGAACCGTCGACGCCGCCCAGGACGCGGCCGGGACCGGCGCCGAACGCCACCCCCTGCTGGAGATCGTCGGACCGCACCGGCGCCGCCTGGCCCGTGCCGCCGCCCTGTCCGTCGCCTGCCAGGTCTCGGAGATGGCGCTCGGCACCTTCCTCGGCTGGACCGGACTCGTCCTCATCAAGGGGCAGGCGGCTCCGCTCGTCCACCTCGGACTGACCACCGCGTCCGCCCAACTCCTGGGCCTGGCCGGGCTGGTGGCCGCCGCGTGTGCCGCCGTCGCGGGACTGTCGTACGCCTCGAACCTCCAGTGGCGCCGGCTCGGCCAGGACATCGAGCACGACTGGCGCAGCCGTACCTACCGCCACGTGCAGCACCTCGAACTGGGGCAGCTGGAGGGCGAGCGGACCACCCGGGTCGCGAGCGCGCTCACCGACGACGTCGGCCAACTGGGCGCCTTCTTCGCCGGACCGGCCAACGACGTACTGCAACTGGGCACCAGCCTGGCCCTCCTGGTACCGGCGTTCCTGCTGCTGGCACCCCAGATCGCCTGGATCGCCTTCCTGCCGATCCCGGTCGTCGCCTGGCTGTCGCTGCGCCACCAGGACAAGGCCGCGGCCGACTACGCCGCCACCGGCGAACGGCGGGCCCGACTGGGCAGCCAGGTGATCAACTCGCTGGACGCCGGCGCCACCGTCAAGAGCTTCTGCACCGAGGACCACGAGGCCGAGCGCGTCGACGAGTTGAGCGAGGCGGCCCAGGAGAGCACCCGGCGTACCGACCGCAGCACGACCCGCCACGCCGAGACCGTCCGGGCCTGCACCACCGCGTCGATGGCGGGCACCCTGCTGATCGGCGGCCGCTCCGTGCTCGACGGCACCCTGCCCTTCGAGGTGTTCAGCCCGCTGATCGGGCTGCCCCAGATGCTGCTGATGCGGATGAGCCGGCTCGGCGGCATCGTCGACCAGTACCAGCGCACCCTCGCCTCCTACGACCGGGTCCAGCGGCTGCGGGACCTGCCGGCCGAGGCCGACGGCGACGGCACCGCACTCGACGCCGGCGCGGTGCGCGGGGAGATCGCCCTGGACCACGTGTCCTTCGCCTACCCCGACCGGCCGCCGGCCCTGGAGGACCTCTCGATGACCGTCCCGGCCGGACGGGTCACCGCCCTGGTCGGCGCCACCGGCTCCGGCAAGACCACGATCGCCAGGCTGCTGATGCGCTTCCAGGACGCCGACTTCGGAAGCGTCCGGCTCGACGGCCGTGACGTGCGTGAACTCTCGCGGCACGACCTGCGCCACGCGATCGGGTTCGTCGCCCAGGACCCGTTCCTCTTCGACGGCACCATCGCCGACAACATCCGCTACGGCAGCTTCGGGGCCACGGACGAGGCCGTGGTCGAGGCGGCCATGACGGCCGAGGCCCACCCCTTCGTCGCGGCGCTGCCGGACGGCTACGAGACGGTGATCGGCGAACGCGGGGCCGCGCTCTCCGGCGGCCAGCGACAGCGCATCGCGCTGGCCCGCGCCATCCTCAAGGACGCGCCGGTCGTCATCCTCGACGAGGCCACGTCCGCCGTCGACAACGAGACCGAGGCCGCCATCCAGCGCGCCCTCCGCCTCTTCTCGGCCGACCGGACCATGCTGATCATCGCCCACCGCCTCTCCACGGTCCGCCACGCCGACCGGATCTACGTCATGGACAAGGGCGGGATCGTGGCCGAACAGGGCACCCACGACGAACTCCTCGCGCGGCACGGACTCTACGCGTCCCTCTGGCAACTCCAGGCCGGCGAACCCGCCGCCTGACCGCAACCCCCGCCCACCCGGCCGACCGCGTGACCACACCGCGGTCGGCGCGCTCCGGCGTGCCCCGCCGCCATGCCTGCCCACACTCTCGGAGGTACCCCCATGTCCCGTCTGTCCCGTCGCGACGGTGACGCCCTGCCCCTGACAGCGGCCCAGCGCGAGATCTGGCTCGCCGAGCAGAGCTCCCGGACACCGATCGCGGGCTACCGCGTCGGCGAGTGCCTGGAGATCCACGGGCCGGTGGACCGGGAACTGTTCGAGACGGCGCTGCGCCGGGTGGTCGACGAGGTCGACGCCCTGCACGTCACCTTCGCCGACGACGGCGAGGGACCGCGCCAGATCCTCCGCGAGAGCTGGGACTGGGCACCGGCCCACCTCGACCTCGGCGGGGAACCCGACCCCCGCGCGGCGGCCCTGGCCTGGATGGAGCAGGACCTGCAGCGCCCGCTGGACCTCACCCGCGACCCGCTGTTCGGCCACGCGCTGATCAAGGCGTCGCCGACGGAGTACCTCTGGTACCTCAACTACCACCACCTGGTGCTGGACGCGATCAGCAGCTCCATGCTCCGGCAGCGGGTCGGCGAGGTGTACTCGGCACTGGCCGGCGGCGGCGCCGTACCCCCCAGCCCCTTCGGCCCGCTGCGGGACCTGGTCGACAGCGACGCCGCCTACCGCGCCTCCGCCGACTTCGCAGCCGACCGCGCCCACTGGACCGGACGCTTCGCCGACCTGCCCGCCCCGACCCGCCTCACCGCCACCCCCGCGACCGACCCGCACCGCCCCCTCCGCCTGGCCGGGGAGCGGGAACTGCGCCGCCCGGACGCGCTGCGGGCGGCAGCGGCACGGTCCGGCGTGCGGTGGTCCCGGCTGCTGGTCGCGGCGACGGCGCTCTACGCCCACCGGCTGACCGGCGACCAGGACGTGGTGCTCGCCCTGCCCGTCACCGCCCGTCGCGGCGCCGACCGCGACCTGACGGCGGTGCCGGGCACGCTGTCCAACGTCGTGCCGCTGCGGCTGACGGTCCGGCCGGACATGCCCTGGCGCGAGCTGGTCGCCCAGGCGGCGCGGGAGGTCGAGACGGCCGTCGCGCACGAGCGCTACCGCAGCGAGGACCTGCTGCGGGACATCGGCGCCCCAGGCGGCATCGGGACGGCGTTCCCGCTGATCGTCAACATCATGGCCTTCAACTCCCGGCCCAGCTTCGCCGGACACCCGGCCTCCGTGCACCACTTCGTGTCCGGCTCGACCACCGACCTCGCCGTCTGGGTCTTCGACTACCGGGACGGAGGCCCGCCACTGCTCCGGCTGCACGGCTCGCCGCAGGCATACGGCCCCGGCGACCTGACCGGCCACCAGCAGCGGCTGCTCACGCTCCTCGACACCCTCGCCGACTGCGACCAGGACGAGCCGGTGGGCCGGATCGAGCTGCTCACCGCCGAGGAACGCCACGAACTGACGGTGCTCGGCACCGGGCCGGTCGCGCCCGCCCCGGCCACGAGCCTGCCGGAGCTGTTCCGCGGACACGTCCGGGCCACTCCCGGCCTGGTCGCGCTCGTGTGCGGCGACACGTCGCTGACGTACGCGGAACTGGACGCCCGGGCCAACCGGCTGGCGCACGCCCTGATCGGCCGGGGAGCGGGCCCGGAGCGGCTGGTGGCCGTGGCCCTGCCGCGCTCGGCGGAGCTGGTGGTGGCGCTCCTCGCGGTGCTGAAGACCGGGGCGGCGTACGTGCCGGTCGACCCCGAGTACCCGGCCGCCCGGATCGCGTACCTGCTCGACGACACCCGGCCGGCCCTGCTGGTGACGGACTCCGGAGGCGAGGGCCGGCTGCCGGAGGCCGGGCCCGCCGACCGGCTGGTGCTCGACGACCCGGAGACGGCCGCCCTGGTGGCCGCCTGCCCGGCGGCCGACCCGACGGTGGCCGTCGACCCGCGCCTGCCGGCGTACGTCATCCACACCTCCGGCTCCACCGGACGGCCCAAGGGCGTGCTGCCGACCCACGGCGGCCTGCTGGACCTGCTCACCGACCTCCAGGCGCACTTCGCGCCGGTCATGAAGACGCGGCAGCGGCTGCGGGTGGCGCTCACCACCTCCGTCTCCTTCGACGCCTCCTGGAACCAGCTGCTCGCCCTCTTCGGCGGCCACGAGCTGCACGTCCTGGACCACGCCACCTGGACCGACCCCGCCGCCCTCGTCGGTTACGCGGCACGCCGCGGACTGGACTACCTCGAAGCCACCCCGTCCTACCTCCAAGAGCTCGTCGCCCACGGGCTGCTGGACGACCCGCGGCGGCGCCCGGCGCTGATCGGCGCGGGCGGCGAGGCCGTCCCGGAGGAGCTGTGGGCGCGGCTGCGCGCGGCGGAGGGCGTGTCCTGCCTCAACCTCTACGGACCCTCCGAATGCACCGTCAACTCGGCGGTGGCCCAACTGGATTCGAGCCCGCGCCCGGTGATCGGCCGGCCCGTCACCAACGCCCGGCTGTACGTACTCGACGGCGCCCTGCGGCCGCTGCCTGCCGGTACGGCGGGTGAGCTGTACATCGCCGGCGCGGGGCTGGCCCGCGGCTACCTGAACCGGCCGGAACCGACCGCGGGGCGTTTCGTCGCCGACCCGTTCGGACCGGGCGGGACGCGGATGTACCGCACCGGGGACCTGGTGCGCTGGAACGCGGACGGGAACCTGGAGTTCCTCGGCCGCACCGACGACCAGATCAAGATCCGCGGCTTCCGGACCGAACCCGGCGAGATCGCGGCCGTGCTCGCCGAGCACCCGCAGGTCTCCCGGGCCGCCGTGGCGGTACGCACCGGGACGGAACCCCGGCTGGTCGCCTACGCGGTCCCGGAGCCGGGCGCCGCCCCGACCACCGCCGCCCTGCGCGACCACCTGCGGGACCGGCTTCCCCGGCCGATGGTCCCGGCCGCCTACGTGCTCCTCGACGCGCTGCCGCTGACCCCGAACGGCAAGCTCGACCGGCGGGCCCTGCCGGCGCCCGAGCAGGAGCCCGCCGCGCCGGGCCGCGCACCGCGCACCGCGACCGAGCACCTCCTCGTCGGACTGTTCGCCGAGGTGCTCCAAGTGGCCGCACCGGGGCCGGACGACAGCTTCTTCGACCTCGGCGGGCACTCCCTGCTGGCCACCCGGCTGATCGCCCGGATCCGCTCGGCCCTCGGCGTGGAACTGCGGCTCGGTGACCTCTTCGACGCCCCGACGGCGGCGGAACTGGCGGCGGTGGTGGACGTCGCGGGCCGGGCCCGCCCGGCCCTGGGACCGCGCGAGCGGCCGGACGCCGTCCCGCTGTCCTTCGCGCAGCGCCGGTTGTGGTTCCTGCACCGCATGGAGGGCCCGAGCGCCACCTACAACATCCCGCTGACCCTGCGGCTCTCCGGCGACCTGGACCGGCGGGCCCTGGAAACCGCCCTGGCGGACGTGGTGGCACGGCACGAGAGCCTGCGCACCGTCTTCCCCGCGGTGGACGGCGTGCCGTACCAGCGGGTGCTGGACCCGGACGGGGCCGGGCCCCGGCTGCGCACCACCGACCTCGACGAACGCGAGCTGCCGGAACGGCTGGCGCGGGCGGCCCGGTACGGCTTCGACCTCGCCGGGGAGCCGCCGCTGCGCGCCGAACTCCTCCGGCTGGCACCCGACGAGCACGTACTGCTGCTCGTGGTGCACCACATCGCCGGCGACGGCTGGTCGACGGGACCGCTCGCGCGCGACCTCACCGCCGCCTACGCGGCCCGGGCCGAGGGCGCCGAGCCGCAGTGGTCTCCGCTGCCCGTCCAGTACGCCGACTACGCCCTCTGGCAGCGGGAGCTGCTGGGCGACGGATCGGATCCGGACAGCCTGCTGAACGGCCAGCTCGGCTACTGGCGCCGCCAGTTGGCGCATCTTCCCGAGCAGGTGGAGCTGCCGTTCGACCGGCCCCGCCCGGCCGCGACGTCCTACCGGGGCGCCCACCTGCCGGTGCGGATCGACGCCGGACTCCACGACGGCCTGCGCGCCCTCGCCCGCGACGGCGGGGCCAGCCTCTTCATGGTGCTCCAGGCCGCTCTGGCCGCCCTGCTGGGCAAGCTGGGCGCGGGCACCGACGTGCCCGTGGGCACCCCGATCGCCGGACGCACCGACGAGGCCGCGGACGACCTGGTCGGCCTCTTCGTCAACACTCTGGTGCTGCGCACCGACCTCTCCGGCGACCCGTCGTTCACCGAACTGCTGGGCCGCGTCCGGGAGACGGCGCTGGCCGCGTACGCGCACCAGGACGTGCCGTTCGAGCACCTGGTGGAGGCGCTGAACCCGTCCCGGTCGCTGGCGCACCACCCGCTGTTCCAGACCATGCTCACGTTGCAGAACGCGCCCCTCGCCACCTTCGACCTGCCCCGGCTGCGGGTGGCGACCGACCTGGTCCCCACCGGGACGGCCAAGTGCGACCTGACCTTCGTCCTGGCCGAACAGCCCGCCGGCGGCGGTCTG
The DNA here is from genome assembly GCF_000721235.1 of Streptomyces olivaceus. Taxonomy (GTDB): domain Bacteria; phylum Actinomycetota; class Actinomycetes; order Streptomycetales; family Streptomycetaceae; genus Streptomyces; species Streptomyces olivaceus. The sequence goes on along the minus strand of NZ_JOFH01000035.1, from coordinate 27,388 downwards.
TCGGGCGTGGTGGAGTACAGCACCGACCTGTTCGACCGGGCCACCGTCGCCGGGATCGTCGAGCGGTGGCTGCGGTTGCTGCGCGCCTTCGCCGCCGACCCCGGCCGGAGAATCGGCCAGGTGGACGTGGTCTCCCCGGAAGAGCTGCGCGCGCTGCTCCCGACGCCCGTCGACCGGAGCGGGGCACCCTCGACGAGCACCCTGACCGCGCTGTTCCGGCGGCAGGTGCGGGAGACCCCGGCCGCCGCCGCCCTCACTGACGGCGAAGTCACCTGGACATACGCCGAGTTGAACGCCCGCGCCAACCGGCTCGCGCACGCCCTCATCGGCCGCGGGGTGGGCCCGGAGCAGCGGGTGGCGCTGGCCCTGCCGCGGTCGGCCGAGCAGGTCGTGGCGGTGCTCGCCGTGCTGAAGGCGGGCGGCGCCTACCTCCCGGTGGACCCGGACTACCCGGCCGCCCGGATCGCGTACCTGCTCCGGGACGCCCGCCCCGCGCTCCTCGTGACCACGAGCCGTTTCGCCGACCTGCCCGGCGCGGACGGCGTCGAGCGACTGCTGCTGGACACCGACGGCACGGACGGCACGGACGGCACGGACGACCTGGACGGGCTGCCGGACACGGACCCGGAGGTCCCGCTCGACCCGGACCACGCCGCCTACGTCATCCACACCTCCGGCTCCACCGGCGAGCCCAAGGGCGTCGTGGTCCCGCACCGGAACGTGGTGCGGCTGTTCACCTCCACCGAGAAGCTGTTCGGCTTCAACGCCGACGACGTCTGGACGCTCTTCCACTCCTACGCCTTCGACTTCTCGGTGTGGGAGCTGTGGGGCCCGCTGCTGCACGGCGGCCGCCTGGTGGTCGTGGACCACGGGACCAGCCGCTCGCCCGGCGCCTTCCTGGAACTCCTCGCCCGCGAACGCGTGACCGTGCTCAACCAGACGCCGTCCGCGTTCTACCAGCTCATGCAGGCGGACGCGGAGTCCCCGGGGACCGGCCGCCCACTCGCGCTGCGCACGGTGGTGTTCGGGGGCGAGGCCCTGGAGCACGCACGGCTGGCGAACTGGTACGAGCGGCACCCGGACGACGCGCCGCGCCTGGTCAACATGTACGGCATCACCGAGACCACGGTGCACGTCACACACGCGGCGCTCGACCGGGCCGGGACCGCTCCGGGCCACGTCGGCACGGCCCTCGCGGACCTGCGGACGTACGTCCTGGACGCCCATCTGTGGCCGGTGGCCCCGGGCGTGCCCGGCGAGCTGTACGTCGCGGGCGCCGGCCTGGCACGCGGTTACCTGGACCGGCCCGGCCTGACCGCCGGGCGGTTCGTGGCCGACCCGTTCGGGGCGCCGGGGTCGCGGATGTACCGCAGCGGCGACGTGGTGCGCCGTGCGGCGGACGGCGGCCTCCGCTACGTCGGCCGGGCCGACCAGCAGGTGAAGGTGCGCGGCTTCCGGATCGAGCTGGGCGAGATCGAGGCGGCGCTGGCCGCGCACCCCGGCGTCGCCCAGGTCGCCGTCCTGGCCCGGCGGGACCGGGCCGACGACACCCGGCTGGTCGCCTACCTGGTGCCGACGCCGGGTGACACACCGAGCCCGGCCCCCGGGAACGTGTCGCGCCCGGCCCCGGCGAACACGCCGAGCGCGGTCGCGACCGACGCGCCGGACCCGGCCGCTCTGCGCGCGCACCTGCGCGAGCGGTTGCCGGAGCACATGGTGCCGTCGGCGTTCGTCGCGCTGGACGCGCTGCCGCTGACCGCCAACGGGAAGCTGGACCAAAGGGCACTGCCCGCCCCCGACCTCACCGCCGCGTCCACCGCCCGCGCGCCGCGCACCCCGCAGGAACAGGTCCTCTGCGAGCTGTTCGCCGAGGTCCTGGGGGTGGCGTCGGCCGGCGTCGAGGACGGCTTCTTCGACCTGGGCGGGCACTCCCTGCTCGCCACCCGGCTGGCCGCCCGCGTCCGCGCGACGCTCGGCGTGGAGATGCCGCTGCGCACCCTGTTCGAGGCACCGACCCCGGCCGGCCTGGCCGCCGCCCTGGTGGCGGCCGGACCGGCGCAGACCGCCCTGGCGCGGCGCGAGCGCCCCCGGACGGTCCCGCTGTCGTTCGCACAGCGGCGGCTGTGGTTCCTGCACCAACTGGAGGGGAACGGCGCGAACTACCACATCTCCCTGGCCTGGCGGCTGTCCGGCGACCTGGACCGGCGGGCCCTGGAAGCCGCCGTGGCGGACGTGGTGGCGCGGCACGAGAGCCTGCGCACCGTCTTCCCCACGGTGGAGGGCGTGCCGCACCAGGAAGTCCTGGACGCCGCGGCCGCCCGACCGCGGCTCCGCGCGACCCGGACCACCGAGGCCGACCTGCCGGCCGCCATGGCGCAGGCGCAGCACCGCCGCTTCGACCTGGCCGCCGATGTGCCCCTGCGCGCCGAGCTGTTCGAGCTGGCGGCCGACGAGCACGTGTTCCAGGTGGTGCTCCACCACATCGCCGCCGACGGCTGGTCGCTCGGCCCGCTCGCGCACGGACTGACCACCGCCTACGCGGCACGCCGCCGGGGCGGGGCGCCGCAGTGGGACGAACTGCCGGTCCAGTACGCCGACTACACCCTGTGGCAGCACGAGCTGCTCGGTGACGCCGCCGACGGGGACAGCCTGTTCGCCCGCCAGGCGGCCTACTGGACCCGGCAGCTGGCCGGCCTGCCGGAGCAGCTCCAACTGCCCGGGGACAGGCCCCGCCCGGCCGTCGTCTCGCACCGGGGCGGCTCCGTGCGGGCCGAGCTGGACGCCGAACTCCACCGCGCACTGCGCGAGACGGCGCGCGCGCACGGCACCAGTCTGTTCATGGTGCTCCAGGCCGGCCTGGCGGTGCTGCTGAGCAAGCTCGGTGCGGGCGACGACATCCCGGTCGGCAGCCCGGTCGCGGGCCGGACCGACCAGGCGCAGGATGAGCTGGTCGGCTACTTCGTCAACACCCTGGTCTTCCGCACCGACACCTCGGGCGACCCCACCTTCGCCGAACTGCTGGGCCGCGTCCGGGAGACCGCCCTGGCCGGGTACGCGCACCAGGACCTGCCCTTCGAGTACCTGGTGGAGGCGCTGAACCCGTCCCGGTCGCTGGCGCACCACCCGCTGTTCCAGGTCATGCTGGTGCTGCAGAACGCACCCGGCGCCGACTTCGCACCGCCCGGTCTGCGCGTCACCGACCTGCCGTCGGCGTCGACGACCGCCAAACTCGACCTGATCCTCACCCTGTCCGAGCGGTATGCGCAGGACGGCTCCCCGGCGGGGCTCGACGGGTCCGTCGAGTACTCCGGCGACCTGTACGACCCGGCCACCGTCGAGACGATGCTCGGCCGCTGGGTCCGGCTGCTCCGCGCGGTGGCCGCCGACCCGCGGTCGCGGCTCAGCCGGTTCGGCCTGCTCACCGACGAGGAGCGGGGCGAGCTGACGGTGCTGGGCACCGGCCCGGCCGTCCGGGCCGTCACCGGCAGCCTGCCTGAACTCTTCCGCGACCACGTGCGCGCGACTCCGGACGCCGTCGCGGTGGTGGGCCCGGAGGCGTCACTGACGTACGCGGAGCTGGACGCGCGGGCGAACCGGCTGGCGCACGCGCTGATCGCGCGGGGCGCGGGGCCGGAGCGGCTGGTGGCGGTGGCCCTGCCGAGGTCGGCCGGGCTGGTGGTGGCCCTCCTCGCGGTGCTCAAGACCGGCGCGGCGTACCTGCCGGTCGATCCCGGGTACCCGCCCGCCCGGATCGCCTACATGCTCGACGACGCCCGGCCGGTCCTGGCGGTGACCGACACCCGCACCCGGGACCGGCTGCCGGAGGCCGGTTCCACCGACTGGCTGGTGACCGACGACCCGGAGACGGCCGCGCTGGTGGCGGGGTGCCCGTCGGCGGACCCCGCCGTCGCCGTCGAACCGGCCCACCCCGTCTACGTCATCTACACCTCCGGCTCCACCGGCAGGCCCAAGGCCGTGGTCGTGACGCACGGCGGCGTGTCCAACCTGTTCGCCAACCAGCTTCCGCTGGTCTACCGGACGGGGGAGCGGATGCGGGTGGGGCTCACCACGTCCGTGTCCTTCGACGCCTCCTGCGACCAGTTGCTCGCCCTGTACGCGGGCCACGAGCTGCACGTCCTGGACGAGGCGACCTGGACCGACCCCGACGCCTACCTCGACCACGCGGCGCGGGCCGGTCTCGACACGGTCGGCGGCACACCGTCGTACCTGCAAGTCCTCGTGGAACACGGGCTGCTGAGCCATCCGCGGTGGCGCCCGTCGCTCGTCGCACTGGGCGGCGAAGCCGTTCCCGAGCAGCTGTGGGAGCGGTTGCGGTCGGCCGGCGCGGTGCTCTCCCTGAACTACTACGGGCCGGCCGAGTGCACGGTGGACGCGGTCTGCGCGCCCCTCGGGGCGAGCCCGCACCCGGTCATCGGCCGCCCGCTCGGCGGCGTCCGGCTGCACGTGCTCGACGCCGCGCTGCAACCGGTGCCCGCCGGCGTGCCGGGCGAGCTGTACATCGCCGGTGCGGGGCTGGCGCGCGGCTACCTGAACCGGCCGGGCGCGACCGCGGGACGCTTCGTCGCGGACCGGTTCGGACCGGCCGGCACCCGGATGTACCGCACCGGCGACCTGGTGCGGTGGGGCGCGGACGGGAACCTGGAGTTCCTCGGCCGTACCGACGACCAGGTCAAGGTCCGGGGGTTCCGGATCGAACTCGGCGAGATCGAGGCGGCGTTGGCGGAGCACCCGCAGGTCGCGCGGGCCGCCGCGGTCGTCCGGCAGGACCGGCGGGGGGACACCCGTCTGGTCGCCTACCCGGTCCCCGTGACCGGGGCGCGGCCACGGCCCGAGGACCTGCGGACGCATCTGCGCGAGCGGCTGCCCGACTACATGGTGCCCGCCGTGTTCGTCCTCCTCGACGCCCTGCCGCTGAACGCCGGCGGCAAACTGGACCGGCGCGCCCTGCCCGAGCCGGAGGCGACCGCGACACGGTCGGGCCGGGCCCCGCGCACTCCCCGGGAACAGGTGCTGGCAGGGCTGTTCGCCGAGGTCCTCGGCCAGGCCGAGGTCGGGGCCGACGACGACTTCTTCGACCTGGGCGGGCACTCCCTGCTGGCCACCCGGCTGGTGGCCCGGGTCCGTACGGCCCTGGGCGTGGAACTCGCGCTGCGCACCCTGTTCCGGACCCCGACCGTGGCCGGGCTGGCCGCCGCGCTGGACGGCGCGGACCGGGCCCGGCTCGCCCTGGGACGGGCGGAGCGGCCCGAACCGGTGCCGCTGTCGTCCGCCCAGCGCAGGCTCTGGTTCCTGCGCCAGCTGGAGGGCGCCGACTCGGTCTACAACATGCCGCTCGCATGGCGGCTCACGGGCCCCCTCGACCTGCCGGCTCTCGAGGCGGCGCTGGGCGACGTCGTCGACCGGCACGAGACCCTGCGCACCGTCTTCCCGGCCGCGGACGGCACCCCCCACCAGCGGGTGCTGGAGACCGCCCGGGCGCGCCCGGGGCTGCCGGTCACCCCGGCCGACGCGGCGACCCTGCCGGAACTGCTGGCGCGGGCCGCGGCGCGTGGATTCGACCTCGCCGCCGCACCGCCCCTGCGCGCCGAGGTGTTCAGCATCTCGGCGGACGAGCACGTCCTGCTCCTGGTGATGCACCACATCGCCGGTGACGGCTGGTCACTGGGCCCGCTCGCCGCCGACCTGGCCACCGCGTACGCGGCCCGCCGCCGGGGCGAGGAGCCGCGGTGGTCGCCGCTGCCCGTGCAGTACGCCGACTACACCCTGTGGCAGCGGGAGCTGCTCGGCGACCCGGCCGACCAGGACAGCCTGTTCGCCCGGCAACAGGCGTACTGGACGGAGCGACTGGCCGGCCTGCCGGAACAGATCCGGCTCCCCGCCGACCGCCCGCACCCCGCGACCCCCTCCCACTCCGGCGGCCACCTCGCCGTCGAACTGGACGCCGAACTGCACGCCGGACTCGTCCGCCTGGGCCGGAAGCACGGCGCCAGCGTGTACATGGTGCTGCAGGCCGGACTGGCGGCGCTCCTCGACAAGCTCGGCGCGGGGCAGGACATCCCGGTCGGCAGCCTGATCGCCGGACGGACCGACCAGGCCCTGGACGACCTCGTCGGCTTCTTCGTCAACACCCTGGTGCTCCGCACGGACACCGGCGGCGACCCGACCTTCGCCGAGCTGCTCGGCCGGGTCCGCGAGGACGCGCTGGCCGCGTACGCGCACCAGGACCTGCCCTTCGAGCACGTCGTCGAGGCCCTCAACCCGTCACGGACGCCTGCCCGCCAGCCGCTGTTCCAGGTGCTGCTCGCGCTGCAGAACGTGCCCCGCACCGACTTCGCCCTCAGCGGTCTGGAGGCCGAGGTCGTCCTGGTGCGGACGCCCACGACGATGTTCGACCTCGGCTTCCACCTGCTGGAGCGCGGCGGCACCGGCGGCCCGGCCGAGGGCATCGTCGGACGGGTCGAGTACAGCACCGACCTCTTCGACCCCGCCACGGTGGAGACACTGGTCGCCCGCTGGCTGCGCCTGCTGGCGTCGGCGGTCGCCGAGCCGGACCGGCCGCTGAGCCGGATCGGCGTCCTCACCGCCGAGGAGCGGCGCGAACTGCTCGGCACGGGCGGCGACGCGACCGCCCGCCCGGTCCCCGGCACCGGCCTGCCCGCGCTGTTCGAGGCGCAGGCCCGGTCGACCCCCGAGGCTCCCGCGGTGGTGTTCGAGGACACCGTGCTGACCTACCGGGAGCTGAACCGGCGGGCCAACCGCCTCGCGCACGCCCTGATCGCGCGCGGGGCGGGGCCGGAACGGATCGTGGCCCTGCGGCTGCCCCGCTCCGCCGAGCTGCCGGTCGCCGTCCTCGCCGTACTCAAGACGGGCGCGGCGTACCTTCCGGTCGACCCGGACTACCCGGCCGCCCGTATCGCGTACATGCTGGACGACGCGCGGCCCGCCGTGGTGCTCGACGACCCCCGGGCCGTCGCGCCGGACGGGGAACTGCCGGAGCACGATCCGGCCGTCGCCGTGGACGCACGCCATCCCGCCTACGTCATCTACACCTCGGGCTCCACCGGCAGGCCCAAGGCCGTGGTGATGCCCACCGCCGGGCTGCTGAACCTGCTGGCGTGGCACCACGGCTCCGTGGGCGGCGGACCCGGCACGCGTACCGCGCAGTTCACCGCGACCAGCTTCGACGTCTCGGTGCAGGAGACCCTCTCCGCGCTGCTGTACGGAAAGACCCTGGTGGTGCCGACCGAGGAGCAGCGCCGCAGTGCCGAACTGTTCGCCCGCTGGCTGGAACGGCACCGGGTCGAGGAGCTGTTCGCGCCCAACCTGGTGGTCGAGGCACTGGCCGAGGCGGCCGAGGAGGCCGGTCTCGCGCTGCCGGAGCTGCGGCTGATCGCGCAGGCCGGCGAGGCGATGCGGCTCGGCGCCGTCGTACGCCGCTTCCGGGACCGGCGGCCGGGCAGGGAGCTGCACAACCACTACGGCCCCGCCGAGACCCACGTGATCACCGCCTACCCGCTGCCGGCCGGCCCCGCCGACTGCCCGCTGCCGGTGCCGATCGGCCGCCCGATCACCAACTGCCGTGCCTACGTGCTGGACGCGGCCCTCCAGCCGGTCGCCCCCGGTGTCCTCGGCGAGCTGTACCTCGCCGGGGCGGGACTCGCCCGCGGCTACCTGAACCGCCCCGGCCTCACCGCCGAGCGGTTCGTCGCCGACCCCCACGGCCCGGCCGGCGCGCTGATGTACCGCACCGGCGACCTGGCCCGCCGCCGCCCCGACGGCGAGCTGGAGTTCGCGGGCCGGGCGGACCACCAGGTCAAGGTCCGCGGATTCCGCGTCGAGCCGGGCGAGATCGAGGCCGAGCTGGCCACGCACCCGGCGGTCGCCCGGGTCGCGGTGCTCGCCCCGCAGGACCGGCTCGTCGCGTACGCGGTCCCCCTGGCCGGGACCGGGGTGACCGTCGCGGAGCTGGCGGCGTACCTGCGTGACCGGTTGCCCGACCACCTGGTGCCGTCGGCGTTCGTGCTGCTCGACGGGTTGCCGCTGACGCCGAACGGGAAGCTGGACCGGGCGGCGCTGCCCGCGCCCGAGCCGGCCGCGGCCGTCGCCACGCGGTTGCCGCGCACCCCGCAGGAGCAGATCCTGTGCGAGCTGTTCGCCGAGGTACTGGGCGTAGCCGGGGTCGGGGCCGACGACGGCTTCTTCGAACTGGGCGGGCACTCCCTCCTCGCCACCCGGCTGGTCTCGCGGGTCCGGGCGACCCTCGGCGTCGAGCTGGAACTGCGCACCCTGTTCCGGACGCCGACGCCCGCCGGCCTGGCCGCCGGACTGCACGGTGCCGGTACGGCACGGCAGCCCCTGATCCCCCGCCCGCGCCGCGATCCCATGCCCCTGTCGTTCGCCCAGCGCAGGCTCTGGTTCCTCCAGCGGTTCGGCGCGCCCAGCGCCACCTACCACATGCCGCTCGCGCTGCGCCTCTCCGGCACCCTCGACCGGGCCGCGCTGGGCGACGCGCTGGCCGACGTGGTGGCCCGGCACGAGACCCTGCGCACCGTCTTCCCGCACACCGCCGGCATCCCGCGCCAGCGCGTGGTGGAGCCGACCGAGGCCCCCGTCCCGCTGACCGTACGCGCGGCCGGCGAGGCGGAGATGCCCGCCCTGCTGCACGAGGCGGCGGTGCGGGCCTTCGACCTGACGTCGGAAGTACCGCTGCGGGCCGAGCTGTTCGCGCTCGCGCCGGACGAGCACGTGCTGCTGCTCGTGATGCACCACATCGTCGGGGACGGCTGGTCCATGGGCCCGCTCGCCCGTGACCTGGCCACCGCCTACACCACCCGGCGGGCCGGCGGGCCGCCGGCCTGGCCGCCGCTGCCGGTGACGTACGGCGACTACACCCTGTGGCAGCACGAGATCCTCGGCGACGAGCACGACGAGGACAGCGTGTTCGCCCGCCAGGTCGCCTACTGGAGGCAGGCGCTGACCGGGCTGCCCGAGCAGGTGCGGCTGCCCGCCGACCGGCCGCGACCGGCCACCATGTCGTACGGCGGCGACCTGCTGGAAATCCGGATCGACCGCGAACTGCACACGGCACTCCTTGAGATGGCGCGCCGCTCGGGCGCGACCCTGTTCATGGTGCTGCAGGCCGCCCTCGCCGCGCTGTACACCCGCTTGGGCGCGGGAACGGACATCGCGATCGGGAGCCCCGTCGCCGGGCGCACCGACGAGGCGCTGGACGATCTGGTCGGCTTCTTCATCAACACGCTGGTGCTGCGCACCGACACGAGCGGCGACCCGGGTTTCACCGAGCTGCTGGGGCGGGTGCGGGAGACGGCGCTGTCGGCGTACGCGCACCAGGACGTGCCCTTCGAGCACCTGGTGGAAGCGCTGAACCCGGCCAGGTCCCTGTCGCACCACCCGCTCTTCCAGACCGGGCTGGTCGTGCAGAACGCGCCGGGCGGCGACTTCGAACTGCCGGGCCTGCGGGTCTCCGGCGTGCCCGTGCTCACCGGGACCGCACGGCTCGACCTGACCTTCGGATTCGCCGAGGAGCACGGGGCGGACGGCGCTCCGGCGGGGCTCAGCGGTGCGGTCGAGTACAGCACCGACCTGTTCGACCGCTCGACGGTCGAGACACTGGTCGCCCGGTGGACCAGGCTGCTGGCCGCCGTCGCCGCCGCGCCCGACCGGCCGATCGGCGGGATCGACCTGCTGTCCGCCGAGGAGCGCCGCGCGCTGCTGCCCGCCGTCGGGCACGAGGCGGCCGGGCCGAGCCTGACCGGGCTGTTCTCGGCGCGGGTGGCGGCCGTCCCGGACGCGGTGGCGCTGGTGTGCGGCGACGACGAGCTGACGTACGGTCAGCTGAACGCCCGGGCGAACCGGTTCGCGCACGCGCTGATCGCCCGGGGCGTCGGCCCGGAGCAGGTCGTGGCGGTGGCGCTGCCGCGGTCGGTGGAGTCGGTGGTGGCCGTCCTCGGCGTACTGAAGGCCGGAGCCGCGTACCTGCCGGTGGACCCGGCGTACCCGGCGGCACGCGTCGCCTTCATGCTGGAGGACGCGCGGCCGGCCGTGGTGGTCGACGACCCGGCCGCGGTGACCGGGACGTCCGGCCGGCCGGAGACCGATCCGGACCTCGCGGTGGACGCCCGGCACCCGGCGTACGTCATCTACACCTCGGGTTCGACGGGCCGCCCCAAGGGCGTGGTGGTGAGCCACACCGGCGTGTCGGGCCTGGTGGCGGCGCAGGCCGAGCGGCTCGGGCTGGCGCCTGGCAGCCGGGTGCTCCAGTGCGCCTCGCCGAGCTTCGACGCGTCCTTCTGGGACCTGTGCGGGGCCGTGCTCACCGGCGCCGCCCTCGTCCTGGCACCGTCCGAGGACCCGCTGCCCGCCCTGGCGGACCGGCGGCTCGGCATCACCCATGTGACCCTGCCGCCCTCGGCCCTGGCCGCGGTGGAGAGCACCGGCCTCACGGCCACCACCCTGGTGGTGGCGGGCGAGGCCTGCACGCCCGAGCTGGTGGCCAGGTGGGCGCCGGGCAGGCGGATGTTCAACGCGTACGGCCCGACGGAGACGACCGTGTGCGCCACCATGAGCGCCCCGCTGTCCCCGGGGACGGGCGCGCCGCCCATCGGCCGGCCGTTCGCGGGCTCGCGGGTGTACGTCCTCGACGAGCAACTGCGCCTCGTGCCGCCGGGGGTGGCGGGGGAGCTGTACGTCGCCGGTCCCGGTCTCGCACGCGGATACCTGAACCGGCCCGCGCTGACGGCCGGGCGGTTCGTCGGCTGCCCGTTCGGCCCGGCGGGTACGCGGATGTACCGCACCGGCGACGTGGTGCGCCGCCGGACCGACGGGGAACTGGACTACGTCGGCCGGGCCGATGACCAGGTCAAGGTACGCGGCTTCCGCATCGAACTCGGCGAGGTCGAGGCGGTGTTGGCCGAACACCCGGACGTCGCCGGGGCCGCCGTCCTCGCCCGGGACGACCGCCTCGTCGGCTATGCCGTCCCGGGCCGCCCCGACGCCCCCGTCCGCCGCTCGGAGCTGGCGGCGTACCTGCGTGACCGGCTGCCCGACTACCTGGTGCCGTCGGCGTTCGTGCTGCTCGACGGGTTGCCGCTGACGCCGAACGGGAAGCTGGACCGGGCGGCGCTGCCCGTCCCCGGGCCGGGTCCGGCCGCCGGCGGGCGGTTGCCGCGCACGCCGCAGGAGCAGGTCCTGTGCGAGCTGTTCGCGGAAGTGCTGGGCGTGCCGCGGGTCGGGGCCGACGAGAACTTCTTCGACCTGGGCGGGCACTCGCTGCTCGCCACCCGGCTGGCCGCGCGGGTGCGCTCGGTGCTCGGCGTGGAACTGGGGCTGCGCGCGCTGTTCCAGGCGCCCACCGCGGAGGGCCTGGCCGGGGCGCTGGCCGGGTCCGGCCGCGTCCGTCCGGCACTGACCGCACGGGAGCGGCCCGAGGCGGTGCCCCTGTCCTTCGCCCAGCGCCGCCTGTGGTTCCTGCACCGCATGGACGGTGCCGCCGCGACCTACCACATCCCGCTGGCGCTCCGGCTGACGGGGACCCTCGACCGGGCCGCGCTGGACGAGGCGCTGGCCGACGTGGTGGCCCGGCACGAGACCCTGCGGACGGTGTTCCCCGAGGTCGGCGGCGTACCCCGGCAGCTCGTCCGCGACCCGGCCAAAACCCGGCCCCGGACCCGGCTGATCGGAGTGGCGCAGGCCCAACTGTTCGAGCGGCTGGCCGAGTTCGCCCGGCTGCCGTTCGACCTGGAGGACGAGGCACCGCTGCGGGCGGAGCTGTTCGCACTCGCGCCGGACGAGCACGTGCTGCTCCTCGTGATGCACCACATCGCCGGTGACGGCTGGTCGACCGGCCCGCTGGCGCGCGACCTGGCCGAGGCGTACACCGCCCGGTGCGGGGGCCGCGCACCGCGGTGGCGCGCCCTGCCGGTGCAGTACGCGGACTACACGCTGTGGCAGCGCGAGCTGCTCGGCGACGCCGACGATCCCGGCAGCCGGTTCGCCGAGCAGCTCGACTACTGGCGGCGTCAACTGTCCGGTCTGCCGGAGCTGATCCGACTGCCCACCGACCGGCCCAGGCCGGCCGTGGCCGGCCGGCACGGAGACCACGTCGGCCTGGAACTGGGCCCCGACCTGCACGCGGCCCTGCTGGAACTGGCCCGCGGCTCGGGCGCGAGCCTGTTCATGGTGCTGCAGGCGGCGCTGTCGGCGCTGTACACGCGCCTGGGCGCCGGGACGGACATCCCCATCGGCAGCCCGATCGCCGGGCGCACCGACGAGGCGCTGGACGATCTGGTCGGCTTCTTCGTGAACACGCTGGTGCTGCGCACCGACACGAGCGGCGACCCGAGCTTCACCGAGCTGCTGGGGCGGGTGCGGGAGACGGCGCTGTCGGCGTACGCGCACCAGGACGTGCCCTTCGAGCACCTGGTGGAGGTGCTGAACCCGGCCAGGTCCCTCTCCCACCACCCGCTCTTCCAGACCATCCTGGCCGTGCAGAACGCGCCGATGGGCCGGTTCTCCCTGCCGGGCCTGGACGTCGCCACCTACGCGGTGGACACCCGGACCGCCAAGTTCGACCTCGGCGTGAGCCTCGTCGAGCAGTACGCCCCCGACGGCAGTCCGGCGGGGATCGCCGGCGCGGTGGAGTACGCCACCGACCTGTTCGACCGCTCGACGGTCGAGGCGCTCGCCGGGCGCTGGACGCGCCTTCTGGAGGCGGTCACCGCGGACCCGGACCGGCCGATCGGCGAGATCGGCCTCCTCGACGCGGACGAGCGGCACCGGTTGCTGGAGCAGGGCAACGAGACCGCCCGCGAGGTGGCGGCCGTCCCGGTGCCGCGGGCCTTCGAGGCGCGGGTGGCCGCGACACCGGACGCGGTCGCGCTGGTGTGCGGCGGCGACGAGCTGACGTACGGGCAGCTGAACGCGTGCGCGAACCGGTTCGCGCACGCGCTGATCGCCCGGGGCGTCGGCCCGGAGCAGACGGTGGCCGTCGCCCTGCCACGCTCCGTGGAGTCCGTGGTGGCCGTCCTCGGCGTACTGAAGTCCGGGGCCGCCTACCTGCCCGTGGACCCGGCGTACCCGCGGGCGCGGATCGCGTACATGCTCGACGACGCCCGCCCGGCCCTGACGGTCGACGACCCGGCGCTGGTGACCGAGGTGTCCGCGTGGCCCGGGACCGACCCCGCGGTCGCGCTCGACGTCCGGCACCCGGCCTACGTCATCTACACCTCGGGCTCGACCGGCCGCCCCAAGGGCGTCGTGGTCGGCCACGGCGGTGTCGCGAGCCTGGTCGCCGCGCAGATCGAGCGCTTCGCGATCGAACCCGCCAGCCGGGTGCTCCAGTTCGCCTCGCCCAGCTTCGACGCCTCGGTGTCGGAGATCTTCACCGCCCTGCTGCGCGGCGCCGCCCTGGTGCTGCCCCCGGCGGCGGACCCGGTCGCCGCGCTGACCGACCCGGACCTCGGGGTCACCCACGCGACCGTGCCGCCGTCCGTCCTCGCCGCCGTGCCGGAGGGCTCGGTGCGGGTGCCGACGCTCGTGGTGGCGGGCGAGGCGTGCCCGCCGGAGCTGGTGGACCGCTGGGCCGCCGGGCGCCGGATGGTCAACGCCTACGGCCCGACCGAGACCACGGTGTGCGCCACCATGAGCGACGCCCTGTCCCCGGGGGCGGGTGTGCCGCCGATCGGCCGCCCGATCGCCAACACCCGGGTGTACGTCCTCGACGCGAGGCTGCGGCCGGTGCCGCCCGGCGTGGTGGGGGAGCTGTACGTCGCGGGCGCGGGACTGGCGCGCGGCTATCTGAACCGGCCGGGCCTGACCGCCGGACGGTTCGTCGCCTGCCCGTTCGGGGCCGGTGAGCGGATGTACCGCACCGGCGACCTGGTCCGCTGGCTGGGCGACGGGCAACTGGAGTACGCCGGCCGCGCCGACGACCAGGTCAAGGTGCGCGGCTTCCGGGTGGAACCGGGCGAGGTCGAGGCGGCCCTGTCCGAACACCCCGGCGTGGACCGCGCCGCCGTCCTCGCCCAGGGAGACCGGCTTGTCGGCTACGTCGTCCCGCGCCGGGACGAGGACCGGGACAGCCACCTGGAAACGGACCACGTGAGCGAGTGGCAGGACATCTACGACGCCCTGCCCATCGCCCCCGGGGAGGCCGACTTCGGCCAGAACTTCGTCGGCTGGAACAGCAGTTACGACGCGGACCCGATCCCGGTCGAGCAGATGCGGGAGTGGCGGGACGCCACCGTGGACCGCATCCTCGCCCTGCGCCCCCGCCGGGTGCTGGAGGTCGGCGTCGGAACCGGACTGCTGCTCTCGCAGGTCGCACCGCACTGCGAGACCTACTGGGCGACGGACTTCTCCGCCACGGCGATCGACGCGCTGACCGCCCAGGTCGCCCGCCGGGACGACCTCGCCGACCGGGTCGTGCTGCACACCCGCCCGGCGCACGACACCGACGGCCTGCCGGCCGGGCACTTCGACACCGTCGTCGTCAACTCGGTCGTGCAGTACTTCCCGTCCGCCGACTACCTGGCCGAGGTGATCGGGAAGCTGATGCGGCTCCTCGCGCCCGGCGGCACGCTGTTCGTCGGCGACGTCCGCAACCTGCGGCTGCTGCGCCCGCTGGCCACCGCGGTCCAGTTGCACCGCACCGGCGACGACGGCGACCTCGCGGCGGTGCGCCGGGCGGTCGAGCAGGCCGTCAGGGTGGAGAAGGAACTCCTGGTCGACCCGGACTTCTTCACCGTCCTGCGGGAGCACGGTGCGGACGTGGGCGCGGTGAGCATCGAGGTCAAGTGCGGCCGCCACCACAACGAACTGACCCGCCACCGCTACGACGTGACGCTGCACAAGCCGCCCGTCACCCCTGCCGCGCCCGGCCGCCTCGCCGAGCTGGAGTGGGGCCGGCGGGTCACCGGGCTCGACGAACTGCGCGACCTGCTCGCCGGGCTGCCGCCCGCGGACTCGCTGCGGGTCACCGGGGTCCCGAACCGCCGCGTGGCGGGGGAGTCCGCCCTGGCGCGGTCCGTGCAGAACGGCGATACCCCGCTCCCCGAGCTGCTGGAGCGACTCCACGGCCCGCAGGAGAGCGGCCCGCCCGACCCGGAGGACTTCCGGGACCTCGGGGCGGAGTTCGACCGCCGGGTGGCCGTCACCTGGTCGGCCGCCGCGGCCGACGCCCTGGACGTCGTCTTCGCCGACCCGTGCACACGGCACGGCGGCTTGCCGGTCGAGGCGTACCGGTCCGGCCTCCCCTCCGGCCGGCCCCTGTCGTCGCTGACCAACCGCCCGACCGGCGGCCGGGGCACCGGCGCCCTCATCGGCGAACTCCGCGCGTGGCTGCCCGGGCGACTGCCGGACTACCTGATCCCGTCGGCCTTCGTGGCACTGGAGACACTGCCGCTGACGGCCGCCGGCAAGCTCGACCGCCGTGCCCTGCCCGCACCCGACGCCGGTCCGGCCGCGGCCGGGCGGGCGCCGCGCAGCCCCCAGGAGCAGCTTCTCACCGAGCTGTTCGCCGAAGTGCTCGGCCTCGCCCAGGTCGGCGTCGACGACAGCTTCTTCGACCTCGGCGGCCACTCGCTGCTGGCGACCCGGCTGGCCTCCCGGGTCCGCGCCGCCCTCGGCGCGGAGCTCGAAGTCCGCACGCTGTTCGAGACGCCGACGGCGGCCGGACTCGCGGCCCGCCTCGACGGCTCCGGCACGGCACGGCCCGCGCTGACCGCCCGGCCGCGACCCGACCGCGTCGAGCCGTCCTTCGCCCAGCGCCGCCTGTGGTTCCTGCACCGCATGGACGGGCCGGGCGCCACCTACAACATGCCGCTCGCGCTGAGCCTGACCGGCCCACTCGACCGCCCCGCCCTGCACGCGGCACTCGCGGACGTGATCGCCCGGCACGAGAGCCTGCGGACCGTCTTCCGCGAGACGGACGGCGTACCCCACCAGGTGGTACTGAGCGCCGAACAGGCGCACCCCGAGCTGCCGTTGACCGACCTCGACGAGGACCGCCTGGCCGGACGGCTGGCCGACACCGCACGCCGGGGCTTCGACCTGGCGGCCGAGCCACCCCTCCGGGCCGAGCTGTACGCGCTCGCACCCGACCGGCACGTACTGCTGGTCGTCGTGCACCACATCGCCGCCGACGGCTGGTCGATGGGGCCGCTCTCCGGCGACCTCGCGACCGCCTACACGGCACGCTGCCGGGGCGAGGCGCCGCAGTGGGCGCCGCTGCCGGTGCAGTACGCCGACTACACCTGCTGGCAACGCGACCTGCTCGGCGACACCGGCGACCCGGACAGCCTGTTCGCCCGGCAACTGGCCTACTGGAAGGACGAACTCGCGGGAATCCCCCAACAGGTGGAGCTGCCCGCCGACCGGCCCAGGCCGCCGGTGGCCTCCCAGCGGGGCGGCCGGGTCGTGGTCGGACTCGACGCCGAACTGCACCGGGCGCTGCGTGACCTGGCGGCCGCGCAGGGTGCCAGCATGTTCATGGTGCTCCAGACCGGCCTCGCCGCGCTGCTCACCCGGCTCGGCGCCGGTACGGACATCCCGGTCGGCAGCCCCGTCGCCGGCCGCACCGACCAGGCGCTGGACGATCTGGTCGGCTTCTTCGTGAACACGCTGGTGCTGCGCACCGACACGAGCGGCGACCCCGGCTTCGCCGAACTGCTCGGCCGGGTGCGGCAGAAGGCGCTCGCCGCGTACGACCACCAGGACGTGCCGTTCGAGTACCTGGTCGAGGTGGTCAACCCGGCCCGTTCGCTGTCGCACCACCCCCTGTTCCAGGTCATGCTGGCCCTGCAGAACGCGCCGGTGGGGGAGTTCGCGCTGCCGGGCCTGTCCACCTGCCACCTGGAGGCGTCGACCGGGACCTCACGCGTCGACCTGACGTTCAGCCTGGCCGAGCAGTTCCGTGCCGACGGCGGGCCCGACGGCCTCGTCGGCGCCGTGGAGTACGCAACCGACCTGTTCGACCCGGCCACCGTGGAGCTGCTCTTCGCCCGCTTCGCCCGGCTGCTGCGCGCGGCGGTCGCCGACCCCGCCCGGCCGATCGGCCGGATCGACGTCCTGACGGACGGCGAACTCGGCCGGCTGCTGGCCGCGTCGAGCGGCGCCGCGGTCGAACTGCCCGGCGAAGCGCTGCCGGAGCTGTTCGCCCGCCGGGTGCGCGCCACCCCGGACGCGGTGGCCGTCGTGGCGGGCGCCACCGAGCTGACCTACCGGCAGCTCGACCAGCGGTCCAACCGCCTCGCCCGGGCACTGGTCCGCCGGGGCGTACGGCCCGAAACGCCCGTCGCGGTGCTCCTCGACCGCTCCGCCGACCTGGTCACGGCGCTCCTGGCGATCACCAAGGCCGGCGGCGCCTACGTCCCCCTCGACTCGCGCTTCCCGCAGTCCAGGATCGACCTGATCCTCCAGGAGGCCGGGGTGGCGCTGGTGCTCACCGCGGACGTCCTGACCGCGCTGACCGAGGGCGAGACCGACCCGTCCGCCGTGGAAGTACCGAGCGACCAGCAGCAGTTGGCGTACGTGATGTACACCTCCGGCTCGACCGGCAGGCCCAAGGGCGTGGCCGTCACCCACCGCGACGTCGTGGGCCTCGCGTGCAGCCCCGAATGGCGCCGGGGCGGACACGAGCGGGTGCTGATGCACTCCCCGACCGCCTTCGACCTCTCGACCTACGAGCTGTGGGTGCCGCTGCTGAACGGCGGCACGGTGGTGGTCGCACCGCCCGAACGGCTCGACCTGGACCTGCTGCAGCACACCGTCGGCACGCACGGCGTCACCGGGCTCTGGCTGACCGCCGGCCTGTTCCGCCTGGTCGCCGAGGAGCGGCCCGGCCTGCTCGCCGGGGTGCGCGAGGTGTGGACCGGCGGCGACGTGGTCTCCCCGGCCGCCGTCGCCCGGGTCCTCGCGGCCTGCCCCGGCACCGAGGTGGTCAACGGCTACGGGCCCACCGAGGCCACCACCCTGGCCACCTCCCACCCGGTGCACGACCTCCCCGAGCACGCCGCGACCGTGCCGATCGGCGCGCCGATGGCGAACATGCGCGCCTACGTCCTCGACGACCGCCTGCGACCGGTGCCCACCGGCCTGGTGGGCGAGCTGTACCTCGCGGGGACGGGCGTGGCCCGGGGCTACCTCGGCCGGGCCGGCCTGACGGCGGAGCGCTTCACCGCCGACCCGTACGGGCCGCCCGGAAGCCGGATGTACCGCACCGGCGACCTCGCGCGGTGGGCGGCCGGGGGCACGCTGGAGTTCGCCGGACGCACCGACCACCAGGTCAAGCTCCGCGGTCTGCGGATCGAGCCCGGCGAGATCGAGGCGATCCTCGCCGCTTCCCCGGGCGTCGCCCAGGCGGCCGTCGTCGCCCGCGAGGACCGCCCCGGCGACAAGCGCCTCGTCGCCTACCTGGTACCCGCCCCCGGGGGAGCGCCCGAGGCGGCCCGGCTCGCCGGGCGCCTGCGCCGCGAACTGCCGGACTACATGGTGCCGTCGGCGTTCGTTGTGCTGGACGCGCTGCCGCTGACCGCCAACGGCAAGCTGGACCGGACCGCCCTGCCCGCCCCCGAGTACGGGACGACGGGCGCCGGACGCGGACCCCGGACGCCGCGGGAGCAACTGCTGTGCGACCTCTTCGCGGAGGCCCTCGGCCGGGAACAGGTGCACATCGACGACAACTTCTTCGACCTGGGCGGGCACTCGCTGCTCGCCGCCCGCCTGGCCTCCCGCGTCCGCGAGACCCTCGGCCTGGAGCTGGGCCTGCGCATGCTGTTCGAGGCACCGACCGTGGCCGGTCTCAGCGAACGCCTGGTCATGGACGACCCCGCCGACGCGCTGGACGTGGTGCTGCCGCTGCGGTCGACCGGGACCGGCACGCCGCTGTTCTGCGTCCACCCCGGCGGCGGCATCAGCTGGTCGTACAGCGGGCTCCTGAACCACATCGGCCCCCAGCACCCGGTCTACGCCATCCAGGCACGCGGCCTCGGCCGCCCCGAACCCCTGCCGGCGTCCTTCGAGGAGATGGCCGCCGACTACGCCGACCAGATCCGCAAGATCCAGCCCCAGGGCCCCTACCTGCTGCTCGGCTGGTCCGCCGGCGGGCTGATCGCCCACGCGCTCGCCTGCGAACTGCGGGCGCGCGGCGAGCGGACCGCACTGCTGGCCGTCCTCGACGCCTACCCGGTGAAGGACGTGCGGTTCGAGGAGGCACCCGTGCCCACCGAACGGGACGTGCTCGTCGGCGTCCTCGACGTCGACCCGGACGAACTGGGCGACCGGGACCTGACCTACGCCGAGGTCGCCGAGGTCCTGAACCGGCGGGGCAGCGCGCTCCAGGGCCTGACGGAGCAGCAGATCGAGGTGATCGTCCACATCATGATCAACAACGCGAAGCTGGCGGTCGACTTCGTCCCCGCCGAGTTCGACGGCGACCTGCTCCTGTTCAACTCGACCCTCGACCGGGAGGGCAACGACGCCGGCCCCGCGACCTGGCGCCCGTACATCGGAGGCCGGATCGAGTCGCACGAGATCACCACCCGCCACAACAGGATGACCGAGGCCGGCTCACTGGCCCAGATCGGCCCGGTCCTGGCCGCCCGCCTGGCGGAGGCCACCGGCGACACCACCGACAACACCACCGGCGACACCCAGTCGGCCGACGTCTCCCGTCCCTCCCGTACAACCCACCTGTCCCACCCGTCCGACCCTTCCAGCCCCACCCGCCCCACCGATCAGGAGGACTGACCATGACCAACCCGTTCGAGGACCAGGACGGCACCTTCCTCGTACTCGTCAACGACGAGAACCAGCACTCGCTGTGGCCGCAGTTCGCCGACGTCCCCGCCGGCTGGACCGCCGTCCACGGACCCGACACCCATGCCGCCTGCCTGGAGTACGTCGAGCAGTCCTGGACCGACATGCGGCCCAGGAGCCTCGCCGACGCCATGAACGCCCAGCGTTAGCGCGGTCCGCAGTGAACCCGACCGCAACCACCGAGGGGGCCCGCGACAGCGCGGGCCCCGCCCGGCCCGAGGACCTCGCCGCGGCCCTGCTCACGCAGGAGGCCCGGCGCGACCCTTACCCGTTCTACGCCCGCATGCGGCGCGAGGACCCGGTCCACCGCAGCGCCCAGGGCATCTGGTACCTCACCCGGTACTCCGACGTCGAGGCGGCCCTGGGCGACCTGCGGCTCTCCAACGACCGGGACAGGATGACCCGGGCCTACACCGCGCTCGGCGGCGACCTGAAGGCCCTGAGCCGGCTCACCGACCGGCTCGGCCGGGTGATGAGCAACACCGACCCGCCCGACCACGCCCGGCTGCGCAAGCTGGCCAACCGCGCCTTCACCGCCCGGCGCGTCGAGTCCCTGCGCCACCGCGTCCAGGGGATCGTCGACGGGCTCATCGACGAGGCGGTCGCGGCCGGGCCCACCATGGACCTGGTCGAGGCGGTCGCCTCCCCCCTGCCGATGGCGGTCGTCTGCGAGCTCTTCGGCATCCCGGACGAAGACCTCCCACAGGTCAAGACCTGGTTCCGCCGCTTCGGCCGGCTGAGCGAGGACATCGACGCGTCCGAGGCGGCGATCGAGCAGTACGAGGAGTACCTCGCCCGGCTCGTCCGCCGCCGCCGGGCCGACCCCGGTGACGACCTGATCAGCGCCCTGGTCGCCACCCAGGCCAAGGACGACCGGCTCACCGACTCCGAGCTGCTGTCGACCTGCTTCGTCCTGATCACCGCGGGCGACGAGACCACCACCCACCTGGTCGGCAACGGCATGCTCGCCCTGCTGCGCCACCCCGCCCAACTGGCCCGGCTGCGCGCCGATCCGGCGCTGGCCCGCCCCGCCGTGGAGGAACTCGCCCGCTACGACACACCGACCCAGGCGATCGTCCGGGTCGTCGCCGAGGACCTCACGATCGGCGGTCGCACCCTGCGCGAGGGCGAGCTGGCCTACCTCGTCCTCGCCGCCACCAACCGGGACCCCGAGCGCTTCCACGATCCCGACCGGCTCGACCTGACCCGCCCCGGCAACCGGACCCTCAGCTTCGGCAACGGCCCCCACTTCTGCCTCGGGGGCCCGCTGGCCAAGCTCCAGGCGGAGGTGGCCGTCGGCACCCTGGCCCGCCGGCTGCCGCACCTGCGCCTGACCGACGAGGCGGCCCTCGACTGGCGCCCCAACCCGCTGCAGCGGCGGCTCACGGCACTGCCGGTCACCTACTGACCCATGACCGCATGAACCCCTGAACGCCTGTACGCCTGAACGACGATGAAGGAGACACCGACCATGGCGCGAGAGTTCGAGGTCCGCAGGGAACAGGACCTGCCCGCCGCCCCCGAACGGGTCTGGGACGCGGTCGCCACCGGCGCCGGCAACCTCGGCTGGCTGTACCCGATGGAGGTCGAGCCGCGCGTCGGCGGAAAGGTGACGCGCGGTGACGGCACCGTCGTGGCGTGGGAGCCGCCGAGCCACTTCGCGGTGCGGGCGGCGCAGGGCGACGGATTCTCCAACACCCTCACCTACCGCGTCGAACCGGCCGACGACGGCACGAGCCGCCTGCACATGGGCATCCACTGGGTGCACACGGGCACCGTCGACGACACCTGGCAGTGGGACGCCAAGACGGACGCGGCCGAGAAGCACGTCGACTTCTACCAGCACTCCCTCGCCGCGTACCTGAGCCACTTCGCCGGCCGCCCCGCCGTCTACGTCAAGGCATCCCGCCCCGAGCCCACCGACGACCCCGCCGACTTCGCCGTACTGCGCCGCCGCCTCGGCCTCCGGGACACCTCGGCCGTCGGAGACCGGCTCTCCCTCGACGTCCCCGGAACGGACGGCGGCCCGACGGACCTGGTCGTCGACTGGCTGGACCCCGACTTCGTCGGCCTGCGCGGCCCGGACGCCCTGTACCGCTTCTTCAACGGCAGCACCTGGAACGTCCCGATCTGGCTGGCCCACCACCTGTTCGCCGAGGACGCCCAGGAGGAGCCGGCCACCAAGGCCTGGAACGCCTGGCTGGGCGGCGCCTGAACCTCGGCCTCGCCGGGTCTCCGGGGGTTCCCGGGTCGCCGCTGTGAGGGCGGCGGCCCGGGACGCCGACTCAGCGCAGTACCTCCCGCAGATGCCGGGCGTTCTTCACCGTCTTGCTGGACGCGGGGCGTGCGGCCAATGCGTCGACCTCCGGGACGGCGCCCTTGGCTCCGCACCGCCCGGCGCACTCGGTGGCGAACGCCAGCAGTTCCGCGGCACCCCGCACCGGAGTGCCCCGCAACAGCGCGGGCAGCACGGCCTCAACGATCGACCACACGGTCGCCCAGGCGCCCGTCTCTGCCGCGGCGCGCAGTCCCGCGACGGCCCGGCCCACCGGGAGCAGACCGTGGCGCATGCGCGCCTGCAACTGGCCCGCCAGCAACGTGCTGTCCAACTGTCCCTGCGCGGCGAGGGTCAGCAGGGCGTCCACCACGGTGCCCCCGGAGCGCCTCAGCTGGTCGCCGATGTGCCAGTGCGTCGCGAACCCCGCGGGGCCGCCGGACTCCACGAGGAGCGGGAAGAAGGACTCCGTCGGCAGGTACGGCAAGCGGGCGGCCACCTCGTCGCGGTGGTGCGGCAGCTGCGCCGCCCAGAACGGCGCGGCAACCGTGTGGTACGGCCACGTCTTCTCCTTGTGGCCGCTCACCAGCATCGCGGCGACCGGCGGCAGCGACTGGAGCAGCGGCGGCAGCGGAGCGTCGTGCTCCGACCGGGGATGCACCGAGTGCCACCACCCGGGGGCGGCGCTCAGCGGGTCGTCGACGGGCCAGTCCGGCGGGGTCGAGTCCTGGTGCGGGAGGCCGCCCTCGGCGAGCCACCGGGCCAGAAGCCGCCCGGCGTCCGATCGCAGGTCCTCCGCCGCGCGTCGAACCGGTCCGTCCGGGGCCGGCGTGACGCGCAGCACGGCCTGGCCGAGGTCGGCCGGCACCGGTACGACGCCCAGGCCCTCCAGCTCCGCGATCCGCTCGACCAGGACGGCCGCGTCGATCGCGCCGGTGGTGTCGGTCGGCAGCGCCAGCAGGAACGGCTGGGTGCCGGCCTCGATCAGGTCGATGGCCTCGGTGAGCCGTGCCTTGAGCATCGCCTCGGCCGGGGCGCCGCCCGGGACCACGTGGGACCCCTGGAACGCGGGCTGTGCCTCGCGCAGGTGGATGTGCCATTCCCTCGGCTCGTCCCCCCGTACCGCCGCGGCGACGTCGTACAGGTCGCTCGGCCCGTAGAGGCCGGAGAGGTTCGGCTCCCTGCGTACGACCGGGCCGAGCGTCTCGGACAGGATGGCCCGATCGAGGCGGGCGTGTCGGACCAGCCCGTCCAGCGCTCGTTCGAACGACACCACGGCGTCGGGGTCGGCGAGGACGGCGGCGACCTCCGTGGCGACCTCGGCGGCCGCCCCTACCGGACGTACCGGCGCGGGTACGGGCACGGCGGGCAGCACGTCCGCGAACGGCGCGGCCGGCGGGGCCTCGGTGGACCGCCCGGCGGTGCCGTCGTCCCCCGGTGGCGGGCCGAACAGCTCCTCGGCGCGTGCGGTGAGGCCCGGGCCCAGGGACGCGGCGGCCACGCGCAGTTCGGGCAGTACGGCCTCGCCCGCGGCTCTGAGATGGCGGGCGGCCACGGTCAGCGCGCGCTCCCGCAGGGCGATGTCCGGGTGCTGGAAGGCGAGCGCCACGCCGGTCACGACCCCGGCAGCCCGGCCGGGGTCCCGTCGGGCCGCTCGGTCCAGCCAGGAGAACTGGGCCCGTACCAGCTTCTTCTCGGGGCGTGCCAGGACGCGCTCGCACGACTCGGCCAGGACGTCGTCCTCCAGGAGACCCGCCTCGTCGAGCGCGACGAGCACCTGCTGGCCGTACTCGGCCACCGGCAGCGACAGGTCGAGCATCGCGACGTGGTCCCGGAGGAAGGACACCTGCTCCCGTGCCGAGAGGCCGAGGCCGCGCAGGAGCGCCAGGTGCGGGGTGATCTCCTTGCGGGTGCCGTCCTGGAGTACGCGTATGAGGAGAGGTTCGAGCAGGGCGACACGTTCGGGTGACGTCCGCGCGTGCTCCTCGGGGGTGAGGCGGAGCGCCTCCAGGTTCCGCAGGGCGTGCGCCGGGTGGAGGTCGGCCATCTCGGTGAGGACGCGGTGGACGAGGGCCGCGCGGTCCAGCAGGCCCTCGTCGGCCAGCTCCATCAGCACGCTCACCGGGGGCAGTTGCACGTCCGGCCGCTCCAGGATCAGCGGGAGGAACGTGGCGGCGCAGTGGTGGTCGCGCAGGATCCGCGCCATGTCCCCGTAGCGCGGCAGTTCCGACCGCTTCCCGGTCCTCAGGGCGGAGTGGTCCCAGTAGCGGATCCAGGAGTTGAGGTAGGTGGTGGCGGTGGGCGCCGGGCAGCCGGTCACCCGGACCAGGTAATCGATGATGGCGTACCTGTCGCCGTCCATGACGGTCCCGGTCGCCCGCTCGTCGATCCGCGCGACCACCTCGGCCTGCCACGCGGCCGGATGCAGCTCCAAGACGTCCACCATCCAGTCGGCGGAGAACGCCGCCCGGAAACCGGGGCTCAGGATGCAATCCGCCGCCGTCGGCGGGGTGACCTGGCATCCCAGGCGGGCCGTGGAGAGGGCGACCCTCCGCTCCTCGGCGAGCGTCCGCCACTCCTGGGCCTCCAGGGCGGCGAAGTGGGCCGCCAGGGCCGGAGCGTGGTCGGCGCGCTGGTCCGTCGTCAGCTCGCTCAGTGCCCGCAGGACTCCAGGGACATCGCCGGCCTCCGCCAGTTCGAGCAGATTCACCGTGCCGACTCCTTCGTGTCAGGTGCGTACGTGTCAGGGGCGTTCGGGACCGATGCGTTCGGCACAGGTGTGGGCGTGCCAGGTACGTGCGGGGCTGGGGCGTACGTCCGCCCGTGCCCGTCGGAGGCGTACGGATCAGGCGGGTGCGCCGCTGCGTCGCAGACGATCCGGGTGGCGAGGACGTGCTTGCACGGTCCGCGTCCGCCCCGGTACTTCGCCCACCACAGACAGGTGCAGGTCGCCCGCCCCGCGTCATCGGTGCGGACCAGGTGCCGGTGGTCGCCCTCACCCACCCACGTCAGCGCGCCGTCGGTGCGGACCGCGCCGTCGGCGACCAGGGCCCGGGCTCCGCGCAGCCGGGGGTTGCGGTTCTCGGCGGCGCTCGTGGAGAAGGGGAGGTGCCGGTGGAAGTACGCCCCCTCCGCGAGGTCGTAGCCGATCAGCCCGGAGGCCCCCAGCACCGTCAGCGCGGCGCGCACCCGCTGGGGCGGCAGACCGCACAGCACGGACATCTCGGCCACGTCGATCGTCGGCTCCCAGGCCAGCAGTCCGGCCACCCGCTCCGCGTCCCGGTCCGCCGTTCCCGTGGCCAGGTCGGTGAGGGCACCGCCCTCACCGGAGAAACCCCGCGAGGCGTGCGGGGAGAGCAACAGCGTCAGCCGCATGCCCGGCAGCACGGCCTCCCAGGCGACGGGCGTGCCCCCGCCGCTCCCGGCGTCCTCGGCCGCAGGGCCGTAGATCCGGACCGTCGTCGCGTGCCGCAGTACCCGGCCCAGCGTCAGCAGCCGCTCGGCCCCCGGCAGGCACACGCCGCCGGGACACGGTCTGGTGACCGGGCGCAGGGTGCGCCCCTCGGGCACCACCCAGCGCGTCGTGCGCGGACCGGAGCGCAGGGTCGGCCGCGGCAGCGAGCGCAGCAGGGCAGCGGCCTGGGGGGCCGGGATCTCGGCGCGCGGCACCAGGCCCGCCGCGACGATCTGGGCCTCGGCGAAGCCGCGCAGCCAGCGTTCGGGCAGCGGCACCTTCTTCTCCACGAACCGGCCGTCGAAGGTCCGCGCCTCAAGCTCCTCCGGGCCCACCCGCAGGCGCAGCGGGTCGAGACCGCCGAGCCTGGCGAGGGCCCGGCGCAGCGGCGTGTTGATGTCGACGTTGGTGGTGCCGTGGCCGATGTCGCCGCCGTCGAGGCCGGGGGCGAGCACGTCGAGCCGGGCGTGGACGCCGCAGCAGCCGGAGAAAGCCTCCATCCGCAGCCGGTCGCCGCCGGCCGTCACCACCGGGTCCAGGAAGGTGGACGACTGCGGCCGGTAGTGGTGGGTGGCCGCCACGTCGGCGACGGCCAGCAGCGCCGTGGCCGCGGCGGTCGGCGAGGTGAGGAATCCGTCGAAGAACCGCGGACTGTCCGCCTCGCCGGCGGGCGTCGCCCCGCCGGAGGTCTCCAGTGCGAGGCCGCGCCCGGCCGGCGAATCCCGCACGGCGGACGCCTGTAAGTAGGTGTAGGACTGCGTCACGCCGGAAGACTAGGGGGCACCGGTGACAACGAGCCGTTCGCGACCGTCCCCCTCTGGCGGGCCGCCGCCGCATTTGATCGGCGCGGACGCGGGATCGCGGCCCTCCCCGGGGGTACGGGGAGGGCCGCGAAAGCGTCAGATTCGGCCGCGCCCGAGGTCCGAGAGGAACCCGGACCACGCGCTCCGCGGGAACGCGAGCTGGGGTCCGCCGGGTTCCTTGGAGTCCCGGACGTGTATGGCGGTGGAACCGGGGGCGACTTCTACGCATTCGCCGCCTTCGCCACTGCTGTAGGTGCTCTTGAACCAGCTGAGCCGAGTGGGCTGTTCGGTGCTCATTGATCTCCCAGCAACTTGTCGATCAGGGTCAGGGACTCGCGTGGAGTGAGAGCCTGAGCGCGGATGCTGCCATAGCGCGCGGCCAGCATACGGACCTCTTCCAGGTCGGTCACCAGCTTGCTGACGTTCTGCACTTCCAGATACCCGACCTGGGGCTTCCCCTTCGACGTGAGCAAGGTGAAGGGGCCGCCCAAGCTCGGATGGTCCGCCCGGTCAGTGGGCATGACCTGCAACTCCACGTTCCGGAGCGAAGCCACCCGAATCAGTCGTTGCAACTGCTCCCGGTGGACGTCCTGGCCGCCGACGGGCCGTTGCAGCACCGACTCCTCGATGGTGAACGTCACGAGTGGGTACGGCCATCGAGTGAGGATTTCCTGACGAGCCAGCCGGGCGGCTGCGCGCTGCTCGATGGTCTCCTCGTCAAGCAGGGGGCGTCGGCTGGTGAACACGGCCCGTGCGTGCCCGGCGGTTTGAAGAAGACCGGGCAGTGACAAGGCGCCGTAGTAATGCAGTTCCACCGCCTCCGTCTCCAACCGGGCATAGTCCCGGAACCACTCCGGATGCCGCACCCTGCGCCGGGTCTTCGCCCGCTCCACATCCTCGGCGGCCGATGCCAGCAGGCCCCCGCACTCCAGCAACGCGTCCACCGCGACCAGCAGTTCGGGCTGAGGCGTCCGCCGCGCACGCTCGACGGAGGAGATCGTC
>NZ_JOFH01000034.1 GCF_000721235.1 Streptomyces olivaceus | reverse complement strand
AGCACGGCGCGGTCCTCGGTGATGTTGATCCGCTCGCCGCGGAACATGGCGTCGCGCAGCCCGAACACGTCGGTCGCGGCGGCCAGTTCCCGCAGCAGCGCCAGGGTCTCGTCGGTGACCAGGTTCTTGGAGTAGTCGATGCGCAGGTCGCCGACGCGCACGACGTACCGCTCGGCCCGCCCGGGGTCCTGGGCGAACAGCTCACGCAGGTCCGGCCGCGGCAGCGCGTCCTTGCGGTGGTCGGCGAGCGCGGTCCACTCGGGCCGCCGGTCGAGCTTCGGGGTGTCAGACATGGACGGGGGTCTCCTTGCCGGCCTCGCCCCGCAGGGCGACGGCGTACATCTCGTCGGCGTCGAGGCGCCTGAGCTCCTCGGCGATGAGTTCGGAGGTGGCGCGCACCTTCAGCGCGAGGGAGCGCGGGGGCTGACCAGGCAGGGTCATCGTGGCGAGCGGGCCCTCCGGCCGGTCGATGACGATCTCGCCGTTCGCGGTGCCGAGGCGCACGGCCGTGACGACCGGGCCGTCGGTGACCACGCGCTCCACCCGGACCCGCAGCCGGGCCTCCAGCCAGCGGGCCAGGAGTTCGGCGGCCGGGTTGTCCGCCTCCGCCTCCACGACCGCCGAGGTCACCGGCGTCCGGGCCTGGTCGAGGGCCGCGGCCAGCATCGAACGCCACAGCGTCAGCCGGGTCCAGGCGAGGTCGGTGTCGCCGGGCGCGTAGGCGCGGACCCGGCGCTCCAGGACCTCCATCGGCCGCTCGACCGTGTAGAGGTCGGTGATCCGGCGCTGGGCCAGCGCGCCCAGCGGGTCCTTGGCCGGGTTGTCCGGCG
This sequence comes from Streptomyces olivaceus, assembly GCF_000721235.1. Taxonomy (GTDB): domain Bacteria; phylum Actinomycetota; class Actinomycetes; order Streptomycetales; family Streptomycetaceae; genus Streptomyces; species Streptomyces olivaceus. The sequence continues at coordinate 103,030 of NZ_JOFH01000034.1, read as the reverse complement.
CCTGGACCGGCCACCAGACGACGACCGGCGCGTCCGGCAGCAGCAGCGGCAGCACCACCGAGTCGGCGTGCTCGGACACCTCCCCGTACATGCGCAGCACGACGGTCTCGCCGGTGCCGGCCTCCGAGCCGACCCGGACCTCGGCGTCGAGGTGCGAGCGGGTGCGGTCCCGCAGGTTGCGGGGGTGGCGCTTGATGACGACCAGGGTGCGCGAGGGGTGCTCGTGCGAGGCCTCCTCGGCCGCCTTGATCGCGTCGTACGCGTTCTCCTCGTCCGTGACGATCACCAGCGTGAGCACCATGCCCACGGCCGGGGTGCCGATGGCCCGGCGGCCCTGCACCAGCGCCTTGTTGACCTTGCTTGCCGTGGTGTCGGTCAGGTCGATCCTCATGGCCTGCGCCAGCTCCGTCCGTCTCGTGCGAGCATCTCGTCTGCTTCCCGCGGTCCCCAGCCGCCCGACGCGTACTGCGCGGGCTTGTCGTGCGAGGCCCAGTACTCCTCGACCGGGTCGAGGATGCGCCAGGACTCCTCCACCTCCTGGTGGCGCGGGAAGAGGTTGGCGTCGCCCAGGAGGACGTCCAGGATCAGCCGTTCGTACGCCTCCGGGCTGGACTCCGTGAACGACTCGCCGTACGCGAAGTCCATGGACACGTCCCGGATCTCCATCGACGTGCCCGGCACCTTGGAGCCGAACCGGACCGTCATGCCCTCGTCGGGCTGGACGCGGATCACGATCGCGTTCTCGCCCAGCTCCTCCGTGGCGGTGGAGTCGAAGGGGGAGTGCGGGGCGCGCTGGAAGACCACCGCGATCTCCGTGACCCGGCGGCCGAGGCGCTTGCCGGTGCGCAGGTAGAACGGGACCCCGGCCCAGCGCCGGTTGTCGATCCCGAGCTTGATCGCCGCGTAGGTGTCGGTGGTGGAGGCCGGGTCGATGCCCTCCTCCTCCAGGTAGCCGGGGACCCGCCCGATGCCGTCGTAGTAGCCGGCCCGGCCGCCGATGCCGATGTCCTCGGCCATCGTGATCTGGACGTGGTCGACGTAGGACCGGTTCCAGATCGGCTCGTACATCTGGTTGGCGAAGCGCAGGGCCAGGATGTTCTGGACGGTCTCCTTGCCCAGGTAGTGGTCGATCCGGAACACCTGCTCCGGGTCGAACACCTCGTGCACCAGCGCGTTCAGGTCGCGGGCGCTGTCCAGGTCGTGGCCGAACGGCTTCTCGATCACCGCACGGCGCCAGGAGCCGTCCGGCGCGTCGGTCAGCCCGTGCTTCTTGAGCTGCTGGACGACCTTCGGGAAGAACTTCGGCGGCACGGAGAGGTAGAAGGCGTAGTTGCCGCTGGTGCCGCGCGAGGCGTCCAGCTCCTCCACGGCCTTGCGCAGCTGTTCGAACGCGTGGTCGTCGTCGAAGTCGCCGGGGATGAACCGCATGCCCTCGGAGAGCTGCTGCCAGACCTCCTCGCGGAACGGCGTGCGCGCGTGCTCCTTGACCGCGTCGTGCACCACCTCGGCGAAGTCCTGGTCCTCCCAGTCCCGGCGGGCGAAGCCGACCAGCGAGAAGCCGGGCGGCAGCAGGCCGCGGTTGGCCAGGTCGTACACGGCCGGCATCAGCTTGCGGCGGGACAGGTCACCGGTGACGCCGAAGATGACCAGCCCGGACGGGCCGGCGATACGGGGCAGACGGCGGTCCTGGGGATCGCGCAGGGGGTTGCTCCAGTCGAGCGGCGCCACCGGCTCCACGGCCTTCGCACCCGCGCTCCCGCTCTTCGCCCCCTTGGCGGCATGGGCGGTCCCGGACTTCTTCGCGCCCCGGGCGCCCTTGGCCGGCCCGGACGCCCTGGCCGCGTCGGCGGTCCGTGCCTGCTGGGCGTCCTCGGACTCCTCGGCGTGCAGCGGACCCGCGGCCTCCCGGGCCGTCCGCGCCTCCTTGGCTTCCTTCGTCGCCTTGGTCTCCTGGACCGTCGTAGCGGGAAGCTCCTCGCTCATTCCCCGTCAACTCCCTTGCTGTCGAGGGACTTCGTCACGGCGGCGAGCAGGTCCTGCCAGGCCGCCTCGAACTTCGCCACGCCCTCCTGCTCCAGCTGCTCCACCACCTCGTCGTAGGAGATGCCGAGCCGCTCCACGGCCGCGAGGTCGGCCCGCGCCCGGGCGTACCCGCCGGTGACCGTGTCGCCCCGGACCTCGCCGTGATCGGCGGCGGCGTCCAGGGTGGCCTCCGGCATCGTGTTCACGGTGCCGGGAGCGACCAGCTCCTCCACGTACAGGGTGTCCCGGAATGCCGGGTCCTTCACACCGGTGGACGCCCACAGGGGGCGCTGGGGGTTGGCGCGGGCCCCGGCGAGGGCGGTGAAGCGGTCGCCCGCAAAGACGTTCTCGTACGCCTCGTAGGCCAGGCGCGCGTTGGCCAGGGCCGCCCTGCCGCGCAGGTCGCGGGCCTCCTCCGTGCCCAGCAGCGTCAGCCGCTTGTCGATCTCGCTGTCGACGCGGGAGACGAAGAAGGAGGCCACGGAGTGGATGCCGGACAGGTCGAGCCCCGCGGCCCGCGCCTTCTCCAGGCCGGCGAGGTAGGCGTCCATGACCTCGCGGTAGCGCTCCAGGGAGAAGATCAGCGTGACGTTGACGCTGATGCCGGCGCCGACGACCTCGGTGATCGCCGGAAGGCCCGCCTTCGTCGCCGGTATCTTGATCATCACGTTGGGCCGGTCGACCAGCCAGGCCAGCTGCCCGGCCTCCGCGACCGTGGCCCGCGTGTCGTGGGCGAGGCGCGGGTCGACCTCGATGGAGACCCGGCCGTCCCGGCCGCCGGTCGCGTCGTACACCTCGCGCAGCACGTCGGCGGCGGCGCGGACGTCGGCGGTGGTCATCATGCGGACCGCCTCGTCGACGGTGACGCCCCGGACGGCGAGGTCGGCGAGCTGCTCCTCGTAGCCCTCGCCGGAGCCGATCGCGGCCTGGAAGATCGACGGGTTGGTGGTGACGCCGACGACGTTCTTCGTCCTGATCAGCTCGGCCAGGTTGCCGGACTCGATCCGCCGCCGCGACAGGTCGTCCAGCCAGACGGAGACACCCTGGTCGGCCAGGCGCCGCAGCGCTCCCGCCGGTGGGGTCGCGAGCGCGGTCGCGGTCGCGGTTGCTTCGGTCACAGTGATCATCTTCTCTTTCTGCTTCGCGGGTTTCGCGGTTTCGCGGGGGTGCGCGGGGTCGCGGGCTTGGCGGGGTCGGCTCAGCCGCGGGCGGCGGCCAGGGACTCCCTGGCGGCGGCGGCCACGTGCTCGGCGGTGAAGCCGAACTCGGTGAACAGGGTCTTGGCGTCGGCGGAGGCGCCGAAGTGCTCGAGGGAGACGACGCGGCCCGCGTCCCCCACGTACTTGTGCCAGGTCAGGCCGATTCCGGCCTCCACGGCCACCCGGGCCCGCACGGCCGGCGGCAGCACGCTCTCGCGGTACTCGCGCGGCTGCTCCTCGAACCACTCGACGGACGGCATCGACACCACGCGGGTGGGCGTGCCCTCCGCCTCCAGCGCCTCCCTGGCCGCCACGGCGAGCTGGACCTCGGAGCCGGTGGCGATCAGGACGACGTCCGGGGCGCCGGCAGAGGCGTCGGCGAGGACGTAGCCGCCGCGGGCCGCGGCCGGGTTCGGCTCGCGGGTGGGCACGCCCTGGCGGGTGAGGACGAGGCCGTGCGGGGCCGGGGCGGTGGAGTGGCGCCGGAGGATCTCGGCCCAGGCGGTCGCGGTCTCGTTGGCGTCGGCCGGGCGGACCACGTTCAGGCCCGGGATCGCGCGCAGGGCGGCCAGGTGCTCGACCGGCTGGTGGGTGGGGCCGTCCTCCCCGAGGCCGACGGAGTCGTGCGTCCACACGTACGTCACCGGCAGCTGCATCAGCGCGGACATGCGGACCGCGTTGCGCATGTAGTCGGAGAAGACCAGGAACGTTCCGCCGTAGACGCGGGTGTTGCCGTGCAGGGCGATGCCGTTCATCTCGGCGGCCATCGAGAACTCGCGGATGCCGAAGTGGACGGTGCGGCCGTAGGGGTCGGCCTCCGGCAGGGGGTTGCCCGCCGGGAGGAAGGACGACGTCTTGTCGATCGTCGTGTTGTTCGAGCCGGCCAGGTCGGCCGAGCCGCCCCACAGCTCGGGCAGCACCGGGCCGAGGGCCTGGAGCACCTTGCCGGAGGCGGCGCGGGTGGCGACGGACCCGCCGGCCTCGAACACCGGCAGGGTGTCCTCCCAGCCCTCGGGCAGCCGGCCCGCCACCACGCGGTCGAACAGCGCCGCCCGCTCGGGGGCGGCGTCGCGCCAGGCGGCGATCCGCTTGTCCCACGCGGTGTGCGCCTCGGCGCCCCGGTCCAGGGCCCGGCGGGTGTGGGCGAGCACCTCGTCGGAGACCTCGAAGGACCGCTCCGGGTCGAAGCCGAGGACCCGTTTGGTGGCGGCGACCTCGTCCGCGCCGAGGGCGGAGCCGTGGGAGGCCTCGGTGCCACGCGCGTTCGGGGCGGGCCAGGCGATGACCGTGCGCATGCCGATGATGGACGGGCGACCGGTCTCGGCCTTCGCCGCCGTCAGCGCCGCGTACAGCGCGTGCACGTCGACGTCGCCGTTCTCGGCGGGCTCGATGCGCTGCGTGTGCCAGCCGTAGGCCTCGTACCGCTTCAGCACGTCCTCGGAGAACGCGGTCGCGGTGTCGCCCTCGATGGAGATGTGGTTGTCGTCGTAGAGGAGGACGAGATTGCCGAGCCGCTGGTGGCCGGCGATCGAGGACGCCTCGGCGGAGACGCCCTCCTGGAGGTCGCCGTCGCTGACGACCGCCCAGACCGTGTGGTCGAAGGGGGACTCGCCGCCAGGGGCCTCCGGATCGAACAGGCCGCGCTCGTAGCGGGCGGCCATCGCCATGCCCACGGCGTTGGCGACGCCCTGGCCCAGCGGGCCGGTCGTCGTCTCGACACCCGCCGTGTGACCGTACTCGGGGTGCCCCGGTGTCTTGGAGCCGTGCGTGCGGAACGCCTTGAGGTCGTCGAGACCCAGCTCGTACCCGGCGAGGTAGAGCTGCGTGTAGAGGGTCAGCGACGTGTGGCCGGGGGAGAGGACGAAGCGGTCCCGGCCGGTCCACTCGGGGTCGGCGGGGTCGTGCCTCATCACCTTCTGAAAGATCGTGTACGCCGCCGGGGCGAGAGCCATCGCCGTGCCCGGATGGCCGTTGCCGACCTTCTGCACGGCGTCGGCCGCCAGAACTCGGGCGGTGTCGACGGCACGCCGGTCGAGTTCGGTCCATTCGAATCGGTCCGCGCTGTCCACTGTCTGCGTGCTCGGCTGCGTACTCATCTTCAAGAAATCCTCGATGGGAGCGGAGGAACTGACCTGACGCGTTCAAGATTAAAAGTCTGACTTTTGAGAGTGAAGGTTGCGGTGTGCCAGCCTGTGGTGAAACTGGGACACGCCCCGGCCCCGGGGTGCGCGGGCAGGACGGCACGAGTAGGACATGGCGGACGAACACACTCAAGACGGCGGCAGTGCGGCAGAGGGCGGCGGCGGGATCAGAACGTTCCCCTTCCCGGTCGATCTCAGCCTCCTCGGCGTCGGCATGCAGGTCGGTCCCATGGGCTCCGGCCGCACCTGGCACGCGCAGGCCCCGCTGCGCCGCGTGCACCGCATCGACTTCCACGTCGTCATGCTCTTCACCGGCGGACCGGTCCGCCACATGATCGACTTCGCCGAGTACGAGGCGGCGGCCGGCGAGCTGCTGTGGATCCGCCCCGGGCAGGTCCACCGCTTCTCGCAGGACCGCGAGTACCGCGGAACGGTGCTGACCATGCAGCCCGGCTTCCTGCCCCGCGCCACCGTGGAGGCCGCCGGCCTCTACCGGTACGACCTGCCGCCGCTGCTCCGCCCCGACGCGGCACGGCTCGCCGGGCTGACGGCCTCCCTCGACCAACTGCGGCGCGAGTACGAGGACGCGACCACGCTGCCGCTCAGCCTGCACACCGCCGTACTGCGCCACACGCTCTCCGCGTTCCTGCTGCGCCTCGCCCATCTCGCGGCCGACCCGGACCGGGCGCGGGGGCGGGTCGACACGCCGGGGGACCGCACCTTCGTCCTGTTCCGGGAGGCGGTCGAGCGGGGCTTCGCCACCAACCACAGCGTCAGCGCCTACGCCGACGCGCTCGGTTACTCCCGCCGCACCCTCGTCCGCGCGGTGCGGGCCGCCACCGGCGAGACGCCCAAGGGGTTCATCGACAAGCGCGTCGTCCTGGAGGCCAAGCGCCTCCTCGCCCACACCGGGATGCCGATCGGGCGGGTCGGCGCGGCGGTCGGCTTCCCGGACGCGGCCAACTTCTCCAAGTTCTTCCAGCAGCACACGGACCAGACCCCGGCGGCCTTCCGGGCGGAGCTGCGCTGAGCGCCGCCCGCGCGGCGGCCGGGTACGACGATCCGGGTACGACAAAGGCGGTACGACCAACGGGGTACGACAAAGGGGCTCCACGCGCGCGTGGAGCCCCTTCGCCCTCCTGCGGGGGGTGCATGGGTGCCGGTGTGCCGGCCGGTGGTCCGGTGGGGTCAGCGGCCGAAGCTGAACCAGTTCACGTTCACGAAGTCGGCGGGCTGACCGCTGCTGAAGGTCAGGTACACGTCGTGCGTGCCGGTCACCGGGGTGATGTTCGCCGGGATCGTCCGCCACGACTGCCAGCCGCCCGTGTTGCCCACGGCGAAGCTGCCGACCGGCGTGGCGGTCCGGCTGTCGAGCCGCACCTCCACCAGGCCGCTGACGCCCGCTGCCGCGCCGCTCGCCACCCGGGCCTTGAACTGCGTGGCGGCGCTCGTACCGAACTTCACGCCCTTGTACTGGACCCAGTCGCCGTTCGCCAGGGCGCCGAGGTTGCTCCCGCCGCCCGAGTCCGAGCTGCCCTCGGTCGTCGTGCCGGACTGGGCGTCGTACGACTCGGCCTCGACGGCGCTGTACGCGTCGCGGTCACCGCCGGTCGGCGGTGGCGTGGTACCGCCCCCACCGGCCGACAGCACCTGGACGTAGTCCACGAGCATCGAGTGGCCGGGCTGGGTGCCGCCGTCCGGGCCGCCGCCGAAGGCGTCCGGGAAGCCCCCGCCCATCGCCACGTTGAGGATGATGAAGTAGCCGTGGTTGGTGGCGTTCGCCCACGTCGTCGCGTCGACCTGGTTGGCGCGGACCGTGTGGTAGTTGTCGCCGTCGACGTAGAAGCGGATCTCCTCCACGCCCGTCGAGCGGTCCCACTCCACCCCGTAGGTGTGGAAGCCCGCCTGGCAGGTGGCGCCGGGGCAGGCCCTGCTGCCGCCGATGCCGGTGGTCTCGTTGCACGGGCCGCCGGGGGAGGTGCCGCAGTGCAGCGTGGCCCAGACCGTGTTGAGGCCCTGGGTGTTCTCCATGACGTCGATCTCGCCGACCCCGGGCCAGTTCCAGTAGTTGCCCCGGTAGGGCGAGCCGAGCATCCAGAACGCCGGCCAGTAGCCCTTGGCCGCGGCCCCGGTGACGTTCGGGACCTGGATGCGGGCCTCCACGCGGAGCTTGCCGCCGGCCGGGGGCTCGAAGTCGGCGCGCCTGGTCTCGATCCGGCCCGACGTCCAGTTGCCCGCGCCGTCGCGCTGCGGGGTGATGCGGAGGTTGCCGCCGCCGTCCAGCGAGACGTTGCTCGGGGACGAGGTCATGGTCTCGATCTCGCCGGTGCCCCAGTTGGCGGGGCCGCCGGGGTACGAGGTGCCGGTGTCGTACTGCCAGTCGGCCGTGTTCACACCGGAGCCGGCCGCACCGTCGAAGTCGTCGGCGAAGACCTGCGTCCAGCCGGACGGGGGCGGGGGGACGGAGGCGCCGGCGGACGGGCCCGTGGCCACCGTCGCCGCCGCGGCGAGTCCGAGCGTGCCGACGACGGCCACCAGCGCCCGGCGCAGCGGCCGGCGTCTGGGCGGGTTGCCGGAAGTCTCTCTCATGTGGGGGTCGCCTCTCGGATGCGGGAGTGGGAAGCGGTACGCCCCGAGCGCGCTCCGCGGGGAGCGTTCTGAGAGCGCTCTCAGAGTGCGGCCAATGTGCTCTCCGCCGCGGCGGCCGTCAAGAGGTGAAGTCGAGAATCTCCTTGCGGGGGTGGGGAGTTCGGCCCGTGAACGTCATGTACGTCCGCGAACGTGCGGGGCGGGCGCGGGCGCGGCCGCGGACGTGCCCGGCCGGGCGCCGCGCCGGAACCGCCGCGGTCGCCGGCCGGCCTGCCTGTCCGCGTGCCTCGGGACACCCCCTGGGCGTGCCATGATCGGCGTCACGCGGGGAGCGACGGCTGCGGCGGCGACGAGGCGACGGAAGATGGGTGCGGACGTGAGGCTGACGATTCTGGGCGGCGGCGGATTCCGGGTGCCGCTCGTGTACGGGGCGCTGCTCCGCGACCGTGCCGAGGGCCGTGTGACCCAGGTGGTCCTGCACGATCTGGACGCGGCCCGCCTGTCGGCGGTCGGCCGGGTGCTGGCCGAGCAGGCCGCCGGAGTGCCGGATGCGCCGGAAGTGGTCGCGACGACCGACCTGGACGAGGCGCTGCGCGGCGCCGACTTCGTGTTCTCCGCGATCCGCGTCGGCGGCCTGGAAGGGCGGGCCGAGGACGAACGGGTCGCGCTCGCCGAGGGCGTGCTCGGCCAGGAGACGGTGGGCGCGGGCGGCATCGCCTACGGGCTGCGGACCGTTCCGGTCGCCGTCGACATCGCGCGCCGCGTGGCCCGGCTGGCGCCGGACGCCTGGGTCATCAACTTCACCAACCCGGCCGGTCTCGTCACCGAGGCCATGTCCCGGCACCTCGGCGACCGCGTCATCGGCATCTGCGACTCGCCGGTCGGCCTCGGCCGCCGTGTCGCGCGCGTGCTGGGCGCCGACCCGGACCGGGCCTGGATCGACTACGTCGGCCTCAACCACCTCGGCTGGCTGCGGGGCCTGCGCGTGGCCGGACGCGACCAACTCCCGCGCCTGCTCGCGGACCCGGAACTGCTCGGCTCCTTCGAGGAGGGCCGGCTCTTCGGCGCCGAGTGGCTGCGCTCGCTCGGCGCGATCCCCAACGAGTACCTCCACTACTACTACTTCAACCGGGAGACGGTCCGCGCCTACCAGGAGGCCGACCGCACCCGGGGCGCGTTCCTGCGCGACCAGCAGGCCTGTTTCTACGACGGGATGCGCTCGCCCGACGCACCCGCGCTGGCCACCTGGGACCGCACCCGTGCCGAGCGCGAGGCCACCTACATGGCGGAGAACCGGGAGACGGCGGGGGCGGGCGAGCGCGAGGCCGAGGACCTGTCGGGCGGCTACGAGAACGTGGCGCTGGCCCTGATGCGGGCCGTCGCCCGCGACGAGCGCACCACTCTGATCCTCAACGTCCGCAACCGCGGCACCCTGTCGGTCCTGGACCCGGACGCCGTGATCGAGGTGCCGTGCCTGGTGGACGCGAACGGCGCCCACCCGGTGGCCGTGGACCCGCTGCCGGGGCACGCGACCGGACTGGTCTGCGCGGTCAAGGCCGTGGAGCGCGACATCCTGGCCGCGGCCGGGACCGGCTCCCGCGAGATGGCCGTACGCGCCTTCGCGCTGCACCCCCTGGTCGACTCGGTCGACGTCGCCCGCCGCCTGGTCGACGGCTACACGGCGGTCCACCCGGGGCTGGCGTACCTGCGGTAGACCGCCGGGCGCGCCGAACCGGCCGGCGGTCGGCCCCGGACCCGAGCGTGGCGCCGGGGCCCGCCCGCAGCCCCCGGCCGGTTCACCGACGAACTCCGGGCCGGGGGAGGGCGGCGCGCGGAGCCTACGCCGGGGCCCCGGCCGCCGGGTCCGGCGCGGGGGCGTCCAGCCGCGCGGCGGCGGGGGCGGTCAGCGGCCCCGTGGTGGCCGGCACCGGCGCGGAGGGCACCGGCGCGGACGGGGCCGGGTGCGGAGGCGCCGCGGGCAGGTCCGGGCGCTGATGGGGCAGCGCCACCGGGCGCAGCGGGCGCGGCCCCGACACCACGGTGTAGTCCTGGCCGAGGAACGGCGGCTCCAGCTCACCCGGGTCGTCGCCGAGCGCCAGCCGGACCGCCGCCCACGGCATGTTGACGCCGCACAGAGCCAGTTGGTGCAGCCCGCCCGCCGGACGGGTGTTGACGTCCATCAGCACGGGCCGGTCGCCGAACATCCGGAACTGCACGTTGGACAGGTGGTGCAGGCCGAACGCCTCGGCGATCCGGCGGGCCGGCGCCAGCCACTGCTCGTGGAGCGTGAACCCCCGGCGGCGTCCGTGCTTGGTACGGCCCACGGCGAGCCGCACCCGGTTGTCCGGCCCGGTGAGGCAGTCCACCGACACCTCCGGCTGTTCGAGCCGCGGCATCACCAGCCAGTCGACGGGCTCCTCGGCCGCCCGCAGCGCTTCGAGGACCAGGGGCAGCGGCACCGAGGGACTCGGGAAACCGTTCAGGTGCGTGAGGGAGAAGGGGTCCCGGGTGACCATCCGGAAGCCCACCCCGCCCGCCCCGGACGCGGGCTTGAAGCACGCCCGAAGGCCTCGCTCCTCCAGCTCCTCCACCGCACGGACCAGCTCGTCGGCCGTGCGCACCCGCCACCACGGCGGGACCGGCACGCCGATCGCCCGGACCGCCTCGTAGGCGATCACCTTGTCGTGGAAGACGGCCACGGCCTCCGGCGGCGGCGCGAGCAGTGCCGTGCCCGCCGCCTCGAAATCGGCCCGGTGGGCCACGATCGCCGACTGGTGCAGCCGCGGCACGAAGACGTCGATCCCGCGCCGCGCGCACTGGGCCAGGGCGTACTCGACGTAGCCCGCCGGGGAGAGCCCCTCGGGCTCCAGGTCGGCGGTGTCGGCGGCGGCCAGTACGGGGGAGTCCGGATCGCCGTGCGTCGCATGGATCTCGACGGCCCGGTCGGCGGGATTTCTCCGCAGCTGATCCATGAAGAAGACGTTCTCCGCGTACGTACGGTTGAGCCAGACGCGTACGGGAGAAACCATGCAAGCCGCCTTTCAGGGTCCGCGCGGGCAGGGCGAAGCAGGCCGTGCCCGGCCAGGGGGTTGGAGGGTCACCGAGCCGCGGCGCGCGAGGAAGGAGGCGTGGCGGTGGTGTTGGGGCGATCATAGGGGTACGTGCGCCCCCGAGCGCAACGAGCGTCACACGGATGCACCGCGCCCGTGCGGGGCCTTCCGGCGCGGCGCGGGTCCTGCCCTGGTCCGGCGGGTCCAGGACGCTCTTGTGACCGGGTCGGGGATGTGATCTCGTGGCACGGGAGGGACGTCGCGCAGACGTCGGAGGCATGTCGGGAAGGGGTGGAGGGATGACGTCGGCGGCCGGTGCCCCGGGCACGCTCTGGGCCATCAGCGATCTGCACATCGGATACCCGGAGAACCGTGCGCTGGTCGAAAAGACGTACCCGGACTCTCCGGAGGACTGGCTTCTGGTGGCCGGCGACGTGGCCGAGACCGTCGAGGACGTCCGCTGGGCGCTCGGCATTCTCGCGGAGCGCTTCCGCCGCGTCGTCTGGGCCCCCGGCAACCACGAACTGTGGACGCACCCCAAGGACACGGTCACCCTGCGGGGAGTCGCCCGCTACGAGCACCTGGTCGACGTCTGCCGGGAGCTGGGCGTGACGACGCCCGAGGACCCCTACCCGGTCTGGGAGGGCGCGGGCGGCCCGGCGGTCGTCGCCCCGCTGTTCCTGCTCTACGACTACTCGTTCCTGCCCGCCGGATGCGCGACCAAGGACGAGGGCCTGAAGTACGCCCACGGCACCGGCGTGGTGTGCAGCGACGAGTACCTGCTCCACCCCGACCCGTACCCCAGCCGCGAGGCGTGGTGCCGGGCGCGGGTCGCCGAGACCGAGCGCAGGCTGGCCGAACTCCCGGCCGGGCTGCCGAGGATCCTGGTGAACCACTACCCGCTGGACCGGCACCCCACCGACGTCCTGTGGTACCCCGAGTTCGCCATGTGGTGCGGCACCCGGCTGACCGCCGACTGGCACCGCAGGTTCCGGGTCGACACGATGGTCTACGGCCATCTGCACATCCCGCGCACCACCTGGCACGAAGGCGTCCGCTTCGAGGAGGTCTCGGTGGGCTACCCCCGGGAATGGCGCAAGCGGCCCGACCCGCCCGGACGGCTGCGCCGCATCCTGCCGTCGCCCGCCCGCGAGGAGGCCGCCCGGTGATCGAGGAACTGCTGCCCACCACGGTCGTCAGCGTGGCCGCGTACGGCCACGACGAGACCGGGCACCTGCCGCTGTACCCGGAGGAGGAGGCGATCGTCGCGCGGGCGGTCGCCAAGCGGCGCCGGGAGTTCACCGCCGTACGGTCCTGCGCCCGCCGGGCCATGGAGAAGCTCGGCGTGCCCGCGCAGCCCGTCCTGCCCGGCGAACGCGGGGCGCCGACCTGGCCGGACGGTCTGGTGGGCAGCATGACCCACTGCGACGGGTACTGTGCCGCGGCCCTGGCCCGCGCCACCGACCTGGCCTCCCTCGGCATCGACGCCGAACCCGACGGTCCGCTTCCGGAGGGGGTTCTGGACAGTGTGGCCCTGCCCGCCGAGGCGGAGCGGCTGCGCCGGCTGGCCGAGGAGCGGCCCGGTGTCCACTGGGACCGGCTGCTGTTCAGCGCCAAGGAGTCGGTCTACAAGGCATGGTTCCCCCTGACCCGGCGGTGGCTGGACTTCCTGGAGGCGGACATCGAGATCTCCGTGAGCCCGGGCGGCGGCCCCGGCAGCGGAACCCTGCGCGCCGCGCTCCTGGTGCCGGGGCCGACCGTGGGCGGCCGCCGCCTGACCCACTTCGACGGCCGGTGGACGGCGCGCGGCGGCCTGGTCACCACGGCGATCACGGTCCCGCACACCTGACCGCCCCCCCCTGCCCCACCGCCGCCTGCCCCCTGCCCGACGGGCCGTTGAGCCGTTGGGTGGGCGGGCCGTCGCGGCGCCGCCGCGGTCCGTGTCACGGGCCGGGGCACCAGCCGCGCAGCAGCCGGAAGAACGCCTCCTCGTTCCCTGCCAGTCCCGCGGCCGCCAGGGCCCGTTCGGCCTCGTCCAGTACGGCCGGCGGGACGACGGGCGGGCGAGGGGGACCGGCCGCACCCGCCGTGGTGTCGAGACCGGCCCGCACGGTGTGCAGAAGCCGCAGGTAGGCCTGGACGGCGGTGCGCTCGTGGTCGGTCGGTACGGCGGTGGTCATCGGTCGGCTCTCCCCACAACGACGTCAGCGGTCACGCACCGCACGGCGGCGGCACCCTCCCAGCTTGCCGCCCACCACTGACAATCCCCCGAGCAGCGCTCCCCGCGCGGACCGGCCGGGCCCCGTCCAACTCCCCCTGCGGGCCCGCTACTCAAGGCGTTTGACGTTTTCCAGGAGCATGTCCAGCCACTCGGCGACCTTGTCGCGGTGCTGGTCGGTGGGCAGTTGGGCGGCCCGCCAGGCGATGCCGCGCACGCCGTGGTCCTGCAGCAGCCGCTCCAGCGGGTCGTCGCCGTCGGCGGCCGCCGACGCCTTCCGTTCCCGGTCGGCCAGTTGCTGGAGCAGTTCTTGCTCGGTGTGCCGCAGGGTGCCGGCGAGCGCCTCGGTGTCCTCGGCGGTCAGGAAGCCGGCGTGGACGCGGAAGAAGCGCTGGATGGCGTCGCAGTGCTCCATGGTGGGCCGCCGGTCGCCGTTGATCAGCGCGCCCGCCTGCTGCCGCGACATGCCGGCGCCGTCGGCTATCTCCTGCTGGGTGTACTTGCGGCCGTTCGGCTTCAGCCGGGTGCGGCGCAGCAGGTCCAACCGCTGGACGAACCGGGCCTGCACATCGGGCTCGCCCGCCGGCCGGCCGCCGAGCAGCGCGCCGACGACGGACTCGGGGACGCCGGAGGCGCTGGACAGGCACCCCACGTCGAAGACGTCGGAGTGCTGCACGCCGAGCCGGTCGGCGAGCGCGGCGACCCGGGCGACGACGGCGGCGAGCGCGGCCGGCGGCAGGATACCCGGCGTCTCGGCGCCACGTCCTTCCGAACCGCGCTGTACGAACGGGTCGGCCTCGGAGCCACTACCCTCAACACCACGACCCACGGCGTCGCAACCCGCCGAGCCACGCCCCTCGAAGCCACCCGTCACCGAAAGCTCTCCCACGTCTCTCACAGGCCTCACAGGCTTCTCACAAGCGATTGCCGTGAACTTCCCGGAGAGTAGCCTGCCGCTCGAACCCACATCCAGGTCTCGCCACAACTGTGGCCTATTCCAGCCGTCAACAGGCACGAAATGCCACGATAGTTGACACGCCTCGCGTCGGGGCACCAGGATCGGGACGCCGCGAGAAGGCCGCATAGGCAAGAGGGGTGACCTCCCGATGGCATTTCAGGCAGAAGGGCAGCGGCCGGCGCCGCGGCCCACGTCCCCCGACGCCCAGGCGTATCTCCGGGACTACGGCACGCTCCTGGAGGCCGTCCCCTTCCCCTCGCTCGTCGTCGACCACCGCTGGGACGTGGTGCTGGCCAACAGCGCCTTCCGGACGCTCTTCCGGGCGGCCGGCCCCCACCCGACGGCCATGCCGGACGACAACTTCCTCCGGTTCGTGCTCTTCCACCCGGACGCGTCGGACGTCCTCGGTGAGCACGAGTCGAGCTGGTGCCTCCCCATGCTGGCGCACTTCGCCGCCACCCTGGAGCGGCACGGCCACGACCCCGGCCTGCAGGCGGTCCGCCGCGACATCGCCCAGGACCCCCTGATGGAGGCCGCCTACCGGCAGGGCCTGCCGCACTGGGTCCGCGCCGTCGGCGCCCGGGCCGTCGAACACGACGGCGCCGTACGCCCGCTGCACCACCCCGACCCGCGCCGGGGGACCACCGAGTGCCGGGTCGTGGTCGAGACGCCCCCGGCGCTGGGGGAGTTGGGCTACACCCGGCTGACCCTGGTCCTCCGCGAGCCGCGCCGCGCCCCGCACCGTCCGCCGCGCGCCCGCCGTTCCCCGTCCCACCTGAGGGTCGTCCCCGCGGCCGAGTGACCGTCAGTGGCCGAGTGACCGCCGTCGGCCGACTGACCGTCGGTGGCCGAGGGACCGCCGTCGGGTGGGCGCCGTCGCGTCTGCACGGCTCGTCGCCGCGTCCCCGCCCTCTTCTCAGCAGCTGTGGTGTGTGACATAGTACTGGCGTGAGCGAGTCGCTGACCTGCGATGTTGTCGTGGTCGGGGCCGGCATGGTGGGCGCGGCCTGTGCGCTGTACGCCGCCCGTGAGGGTCTCGACGTGATCGTGGTGGACCGTGGCCAGGTGGCCGGCGGCACCACCGGAGCCGGCGAGGGCAACCTCCTGGTCTCCGACAAGGAGCCGGGACCCGAGCTGGAACTGGCCCTGCTGTCCGCCCGTCTGTGGACCGGGCTGGCCGAGGAACTGGGCCGCGAGACCGAGTATGAGCCCAAGGGCGGTGTCGTCGTCGCCGAGACCCCAGAGGCGCTGGCCGGTCTCGAGACCTTCGCCGCCGGCCAGCGGGCGGCCGGGGTGTCGGCGCTCGGTGTCACCGCGGACCGGCTGCACGACCTGGAGCCCCGGCTCGCCCCGGGCCTCGCGGGCGCCGTGCACTACCCCCAGGACGCCCAGGTCATGCCCGCCCTGGCCGCCGCCCACCTGCTGCGCGCGTCCGGCGCCCGGCTGCGCACCGGCCGCACGGTGACCGGCGTGCTGCGCGGCCCCGGCGGCGCCGTGCGCGGCGTGCGCACCGACCGGGGCGACGTGCACGCCCCCGCGGTCGTCAACGCCGCCGGGCCCTGGGGAGGCGAGGTGGCCGCCCTGGCCGGCGTACACCTTCCGGTACTGCCCCGGCGCGGCTACGTCCTGGTCACCGAGCCGCTGCCGCCCCGCATCCGGCACAAGGTGTACGCCGCGGAGTACGTCGCCGACGTCGCCAGCGACTCGGCCGCCCTGCAGACCTCCCCGGTCGTGGAGGGCACCGCCGCCGGACCGGTCCTCATCGGCGCGAGCCGCGAGCGGGTCGGCTTCGACCGCTCCGTGTCGCTGCCCGCGCTGCGGGCACTGGCGGCCGGGGCGACCCGGCTGTTCCCCTTCCTCGCCCGCGTGCGCGCCCTGCGCACGTACGCCGGCTTCCGGCCGTATCTCCCCGACCACCTGCCGGCGATCGGCGCCGACCCCCGGGCCCCCGGGCTCTTCCACGCCTGCGGGCACGAGGGCGCGGGCATCGGCCTGTCCACCGGCACCGGGCACCTGATCGCCGGGCTGCTGACCGGAGCGGATCCGGCGCTCGACCTCACCCCGTTCCGTCCCGACCGCTTCTGTCCGGAGGCCCGGTGAATCCCCTCAGGCTGGTCCGGGCGCGGCCCGCGCGCGCCTTCACGGTCACCGTCGACGGCCGGACGGTCGAGGCACTGCCCGGCCGGACGGTCGCCGCCGCGCTGTGGGCGGCCGGCATCACCTCCTGGCGCACCACCCGGGGGAGCGGCCGTCCGCGAGGCGTGTTCTGCGGCATCGGCGTCTGCTTCGACTGCCTGGTCACCGTCAACGACTCACCGAACCAGCGGGCCTGCCTGGTGCCGGCGCGGCCGGGCGACGTGATCCGCACCCAGGAGGGCACCGGGCATGAGGACTGAACTCGTGGTCGTGGGAGCCGGACCGGCCGGTCTCGCGGCGGCGCTGGCGGCGGACGCGCGAGGGGTGCGGGTCACGGTCGTGGACGCCGCGGACGGGCCCGGCGGGCAGTTCTACCGGCAGCCGGCGGCCGAGCTGAACGCCCGGCGGCCGCAGGCCCTGCACCACCAGTGGCGCACCTGGGAGCGGCTGCGGGACGGGCTCGCCGCGAGCGGTGTACGCCTGCTGACCGGCCATCACGTGTGGACCGTGACGGGCGGGCCCGACTCCTTCACCGTGCACGCGCTGCTCGGCCCCGGGCAGGACGAGCCTGCCACCGTGCACGCCGACGCCGTGCTGCTCGCCACCGGGAGCCACGAACACGTGCTGCCGTTCCCCGGCTGGACCCTCCCCGGCGTCGTCACCGCCGGCGGCGCCCAGGCGATGCTCAAGAGCGGTCTGGTGGTGCCCGGGCGGGTCGCGGTCGTCGCCGGCACCGGCCCCCTGCTGCTCCCCGTCGCGACCGGCCTCGCGGCGGCCGGAACGCGGGTGTCCGCGCTCGTGGAGTCGGCCGGCCCGCGCCAGGTCGCCCGGCACGCCCGCGCACTGGCCGGCAAGCTCCCCGAGGGCGCCGGACACGCCGCCCGGCTCCTGCGCCACCGCGTCCGCCCCCTCGCCCGGCACACCGTCGTCCGCGCCCACGGCGACGACCGCCTGACCGGCGTCACCGTCGCGGCCCTGGACGCCGACGGGCACGTCAGGCGCGGCACCGGACGTTATCTGCCCTGCGACACCCTGGCCGTCGGCCACGGCCTGCTCCCGCAGACCGACCTCGCCGAAGGGCTCGGCTGCCACCTGGACGGGGCGACGGTGACCGTCGACGCCGAGCAGCGCACGAGCGCCCCCGGCGTCTGGGCGGCGGGGGAGGCCACCGGCGTCGGCGGCGCCGCCCTCGCCCTCGCCGAGGGGCACATCGCGGGGCGTTCGGCCGCCGCCCGGCTGCGCGGCACCGAGCCGGACCCCGCGGGCTGGGCACCGGCCGCCCGCACCCGCGAGGCGCTGCGCACGGCCGCCGCCGCGCTCGACGCCGCGTTCGCCCCACCGGCGCACTGGGCAGCGCAGGTCACCGACGACACCGTCGTCTGCCGCTGCGAGGAGGTCACCGCCGGTGCCGTCCGCGAGGCCGCCGACGGGCTCGGCGCGGGCGACGTCCGCACCGTGAAGCTGCTCACCCGGGCCGGGATGGGCTGGTGCCAGGGCCGGATGTGCGCCACCGCCGTCGCCGGCCTCACCGGCTGCCACTCCGACCCGCCCCGGCGCCCCCTCGCCCGCCCCGTCCCCCTCGGCATCCTCGCCGGGACAGCACCGGACCGGGCCGCTCCGGACCGGCCGGCTCCGGACCGGCCGGCTCCCGACCGGACCGCTCCGGACCGGGCTGCACCCGACCGGGCTGCACCCGACCGGGCCGTCTCCGGGCGGCCCGTGTCCGAGTCCGACCGGTCCCCGTCCGAACAGGCCTCGACCGGCGGACTCTCGTCCGACCGGCCCCCGCACGGACGGCTCGCGCGCGACCAGAACCCTCCGGAAGCCTTCGAGGAAGGATCCCCATGACCGACTCCCGCCCCTGGCGCGGCGTGCTCGTCGCCACCGCGCTCCCGCTCAACGACGACCTCTCCGTCGACTACGACGCCTACGCCGAGCACTGCGCCTGGCTCGTCGCGAACGGCTGCGACGGCGTCGTGCCCAACGGCTCCCTCGGCGAGTACCAGGTCCTCACCCCCGAGGAGCGCACCCGTGTCGTCGAGACCGCCGTCGCGGCGATCGGCGGCGGGCGCGTGATGCCCGGCGTCGCAGCCTACGGCTCGGCCGAGGCCCGCCGCTGGGCCGAGCAGGCGGGCGGGGCGGGCTGCGGCGCGGTGATGCTGCTGCCGCCCAATGCCTACCGCGCGGACGAGCGTTCGGTCCTCGCCCACTACGCCGAGGTCGCGAGGGCGGGCCTGCCCGTCGTCGCGTACAACAACCCCATCGACACCAAGGTCGACCTGGTGCCCGAGCTGCTCGCCCAACTGCACGGCGAGGGCCACATCCAGGGCGTGAAGGAGTTCTCCGGCGACGTCCGCCGCGCCTACCGCATCGCCGAACTCGCCCCCGAACTGGACCTGCTGATCGGCGCCGACGACGTCGCGCTGGAACTGGCGCTGGCGGGCGCCAAGGGCTGGGTCGCCGGATACCCCAACGCGCTCCCCGCCGCCTGCGTCGAGCTGTACCGGGCGGCCGTCGCCGGGGACCTGGCCACCGCCGAGCCGCTGTACCGGCAGCTGCACCCGCTGCTGCGCTGGGACTCGAAGGTCGAGTTCGTGCAGGCCATCAAGTTGTCCATGGACCTCGCGGGACGGCACGGCGGGGCCTGCAGGCCGCCCCGCGTCCCCCTCCTGCCCGCCCAGGAGGCGGCCGTGCGCGCCGCCACCGAGAAGGCCCTCGCGGCCGGACTGGCGTAGGGGAGTACCGCCGTGCGCAGCAAACTCGTCCTGCACGCCGTCGACTCGCACACCGAGGGCATGCCCACCCGGGTGATCACCGGCGGCATCGGCACCATCCCCGGCGCCACCATGAACGAACGGCGGCTGTACTTCCGCGAGCACCGCGACGACGTCAAACAGCTGCTGATGAACGAGCCGCGCGGCCACGCCGCCATGAGCGGCGCCATCCTCCAGCCGCCCACCCGGCCCGACTGCGACTGGGGCGTCGTCTACATCGAGGTCTCCGGCTACCTCCCCATGTGCGGGCACGGCACGATCGGCGTGGCGACCGTCCTCGTGGAGACCGGCATGGTCGAGGTGACCGAGCCGGTCACCACCATCCGCCTGGACACCCCCGCAGGGGTCGTCGTCGCCGAGGTGGCGGTCGAGGAGGGGGCCGCCAAGGCAGTGACCCTGCGCAACGTGCCCTCCTTCGCCGTCGGCATCGACCGCGCGGTCACCCTGCCCGACGGCCGCACGGTGACGTACGACCTCGCCTACGGCGGCAACTTCTACGCCGTACTGCCGCTGGAGCGGCTCGGGCTGCCCTTCGAGCGGTCCCGCAAGGACGACATCCTCGCGGCGGGTCTGTCCCTGATGGCGGCGATCAACGCCGAGGGCGGGCCGGTCCACCCCGAGGACCCGACCATCCACGGCTGCCACCATGTACAGGTGACCGCACCCGACGCCACCGCCCGGCACTCCCGGCACGCCATGGTGATCCACCCCGGCTGGTTCGACCGCTCGCCGTGCGGCACCGGCACCAGTGCCCGCATGGCCCAGCTGCACGCCCGGGGCGAACTGCCGCTGCACACCGAGTTCGTGAACGAGTCCTTCATCGGCACGCGGTTCGGCGGACGGCTGCTCGGCACCACCGAGGTCGCCGGGCACCCGGCCGTGCTGCCCAGCATCACCGGCCGCGCCTGGATCACCGGCACCGCCCAGTACCTGCTGGACCCGGCCGACCCGTTCCCCGCGGGGTTCGTGCTGTGACCGCGACCGGCCCGGTGCCGCCGCTGCCGCCCGCCCTGCCCGTCCTGGGCAGCCGCAAGCCCAGCCACCGCGAGCGGGTCGCCGAGGCGCTGCGGGCCGCCCTGATCGCGGGCGAAC
Source organism: Streptomyces olivaceus (assembly GCF_000721235.1). Classification (GTDB taxonomy): domain Bacteria; phylum Actinomycetota; class Actinomycetes; order Streptomycetales; family Streptomycetaceae; genus Streptomyces; species Streptomyces olivaceus. Next base: position 82,851 of record NZ_JOFH01000034.1, on the reverse strand, counting down.
TGCGCCCCGGCGAGGTCTACTCGGCTCCCGGCCTGGCCGCCCGCTTCGGCGTGTCCGCCACCCCGGTCCGCGAGGCCATGCTCGACCTCGCCAAGGAGGGGCTGGTCGACACCGTGCCCAACAAGGGCTTCCGGGTCACCGCCGTATCCGAGCGCCAGCTGGACGAGTACACGCACATCAGGTCCCTCATCGAGATCCCCACCACCGTGGCACTCGCCGCCGGTGCCGACGCCGTCGCGCTCCGGGCCCTGCGTCCCGTCGCCGAGGAGATCGTCACCTCGGCGGCGGCCGGCGACCTCATCGCGTACGTCGACGCCGATCTCCGCTTCCACCTCGGGCTGCTGGCGCTCGCGGGCAACGCCCACCTGGTGGAGGTCGTACGGGACCTGCGCCGCCGCTCCCGCCTGTTCGGGCTGACGGCGCTGGTCGAGCAGGGGCGGCTGCAGGCGTCGGCGGAGGAGCACCTGGAGATCCTCGACGCGCTGCTCGCCCGCGACGAGGACGCCGTGCGCGCGGTGATGACGCGGCACCTGGGCCACGTACGCGGGCTGTGGGCAGCCGGTGCCGATGCCGGTGCGGAGCCCGGAGCCTGAGGGGCGCGGCCGAAACGGCCGGCGGGCCGGGGGAGGGCGGCGGGCCGGCGGTGCGTCGGCACCCGGAGACCGCCGTGGCAGGGGCCGTCTCCGTCACGACGGGCCGGTCGCCGTCGCCGTGTTGCGGGCCGCGAGCCGGGCGAACGCCTCGGTGAGCTCCGGCGGGCCGACGACCGTGATGTCGGTGTCGAAGCGGTTGAGGGAGGCGGCCAGCGCGATCCAGGACCACGATCCCGCGGTGTAGCGGCACCGGTGGGGGCCGAGATCCTCCACGGTGCCGTCGCCGGCGAACGGCAGAACCTCGGCGGCGGGCCGCCGCAGGACGACGGTGCCCACGCACGGCCATGCGTCGCCCCGCTCGGACCCCTTGAAGCGCGCGGAGACGAAGTCCCGGGCGCTGCCGCCGGGGACCTCCCGGGGGACGAAGCGGGGGCCGGTCGGGGTGCGCGGGGACATGCGGTCGGCGCGGAAGAGCCGCCAGTCGTCGTGGTCGAGGTCCCAGGCCACCAGGTACCAGCGGCCGTGGGACGTCACGAGGTGGTGCGGCTCGGCCCGGCGCGGCGGCCCGGGCTCCCGGTCGGCGGGCCGGTGGGCGGCGTAGTCGAAGCGGAGCACCTCGCGGGCGCGGACGGCGTGCGAGAGGGTGAGCAGCAGCCGCGGCGAGAGGGAGGCGGTCGGCCCGTCGCCGGGGCGGGGGACGGCCTCGAAGGAGAGCCGGCCGACCTGGTGCCGCAGCCGCGGGGGCAGGACCTGGCGGACGGCGGTCAGTGCCCGCAGGGCCGCCTCCTCGATACCCGCTCCGGTCATGGTGGCGGCCTGCAGGGCCACGGTCAGCGCGACCACCTGCTCGTCGTCGAACAGCAGAGGGGGCAGTTCGGTGCCGGCGTCGAGCCGGTACCCGCCGTCGGGCCCCATGGTCGTCCGGATGCGGTAGCCCATCTCCCGGAGCCGGTCGATGTCCCGCCGCACCGTGCGGTGGCTGATCTCCAGCCGTTCGGCCAGGACGGCGCCCGGCCAGTCGCGCCTGGTCTGCAGCAGCGACAGCAGGTTGAGCAGCCGGGAGGTGGTCGTCGCCATGCCCACGAGGATAAATCGAGTCTGGGACAAGAACTGTCCTCTACTGCTGCCAGAGTCAGTGGTGCCGGCACAAGCCGGTCACTGTGTGTACGAGGAGCAGCTGTGAGCATCACGACGACCCCCCACCTCAACTTCCGCGGCCAGGCCCGTGCCGCCCTGGAGTTCTACGGCACCGTCTTCGGCGGGGAGGCCACCGTCACCACGTACGGCGACCTCGGCATGCCGAAGGACGTTCCGGGCGCCGACGGGGTGGTCTTCGGCCAGGTCGAGACCGCCGAGGGCTTCCGCGTCATGGCCTACGACATCCCCGGTGGGACCGAGGAGCCGGCCGGGGCCGCGGGCTCGACGCGCCGGGAGAACGGCACCACCATCACCACCCAGCCGTTCTTCGTCTCGGTGCGCGGCGAGAGCTTCGACGAGGTCGAGGCGTACTGGAAGAAGCTGTCCGACGGCGCCTCGGTCGTCGAGCCCCTGGCCGCCTCGGCGTGGAGCGCGGGCTTCGGCATGCTCACCGACCGCTTCGGGGTCACCTGGAGCCTGGACGTGGCCTCCGCCCCCGCGGCATGAGCCCGCGGCTGCTCCGCGGAGCAGCCGCCCGCCGCCGTGGTGCCGTCCCGTGACCGCGCCACGGCAGCCCCCCCCACCGGTGCGGCCGGGGACGCCCGGCCGCACCGACAGCATCCGCAGCCGTACCGGAGGAGAGACCATGCGCCACGTCCCCGACAGCGAGCGACGGGCGCGTCTGGCGATCCGGCACGCGCTCGCCCCGGCGCACCGGGTAAGCGGGCCCGAGGACGCCGCCCGCGCGGTGGTCGCCCTGCACGCCACCGACGCCCCCTCGGTGCACCTCGCGGTGTGGGCGCGGACCAGGGACACCACACCCGGCGACGTCGACCGGGCACTGTACGAGGACCGGACCCTCGTCAAGCAGCTCGCGATGCGCCGCACGCTGTTCACCTTCCCCCGCGACCTGCTGCCCGCCGCCCTGTCCAGTGCCGCGGCCCGGGTGGCGACAGCCGAACGCGCGCGGCTGATCCGGGACTTCGAGCGGGCCGGGGCCGCGGCCGATGCCGCGGCCTGGCTCGAGCAGGCACGCGAGGACGTCGAGGCGGCGCTCGCGCGAAGCCCCTCGGCCCTGTCCACGGCGCAGCTGCGCAAGGCCGTCGCGCACATCGACACCGTCGTCCCCGGCAGGAGCGGCGAACAGTGGTCCGCGCCCCAGATCCTCACCCTTCTCGGGGCGCAGGGTTCCCTCGTGCGCGGTCCCTCCACGGGACGGTTCCCGACCGCACGGCCCCTGTGGACCCTGCCCTCGCGCTGGCTCGGCGGCCCGGTCGCCGCCATGGAGCCCGCCGAGGGATACCGCGAGATCGTCCGGCGCTGGCTCCACGCCTTCGGCCCCGGAACCGAGGACGACCTCGTGTGGTGGCTCGGCGCCACCAGGGCGACGGTCCGCACCGCCCTCGCCGAGCTCGGGGCCGTCGAAGTGTCCCTCGACGGCCTCGCGTCCGGATGGCTGCTGCCCGACGACCTCGACCCCGTGCCCGACGCGGGACCGTGGACCGCGCTCCTGCCGCCCCTGGACCCCACCGTCATGGGCTGGAAGCACCGCGGTTTCTACCTCGGTCCGCACCACGGAGCCCTCTTCGACACCCGCGGCAACGCCGGTACGACCGCCTGGGTGAACGGGCGGATCGTCGGCTGCTGGGTCCAGGACGCGGACGCGACCGTGCGGGTGCGCCTGCTCGAACCGGTGTCCGACGAGGAGCGCACCTCGCTGGAGGCCCGGGCCGCCCTGCTCACCACCTGGCTCGCCGGAGCCCGCAGTCCGACCGGCTACCGCTCCCCGGCCATGCGCGCGCACGCCCCCGACGACAGCCACGTACTCCGCGAACACGTACTCCCCGAAGGAAAACCTCAGTGAAAACCCGACCCCTGGGCCGCACCGGCATGCGGGTGAGCCCCTACTGCCTCGGCACCATGATGTTCGGACCGGCGGGCAACCCCGATCCCGACGACTGCCGGCGCATCGTCCACCGGGCCCTCGACAGCGGCATCAACTTCCTCGACACGGCCGACGTCTACGGCGGTTCCGGCGAGACGGAGAGAATCGTCGGCACCGCGCTCGCGGGCCGCCGCGACGAGGTCGTCCTCGCGACCAAGTTCAGCGGCCCGATGAGCGACGACCCCAACCACCGCGGTGCCTCCCGCCGGTGGATCGTCTCCGCCGTCGAAGGGTCGCTGCGGCGGCTGGGCGTCGACCACATCGACCTCTACCAGATCCACCACCTCGATCCGGACACCGGCATCGAGGAGACCCTCGGCGCGCTCACCGACCTCGTCACCAGCGGCAAGGTGCGGGCGATCGGCTCGTCCAGCTTCCCCGCCTCCGACCTCACCGAAGCGCACTGGGTCGCCCAGAGCCGGGGGCTGGCACCCCTGCACACCGAGCAGCCCTCGTACTCGATCCTCGCGCGGGGCATCGAGCGGGAGGTCCTTCCCGTCTGCGCGAAGTACGGCATGGGCGTGCTGACCTGGAGCCCGCTGTCGTGGGGGCTGCTCACCGGGAAGTACAGCGCCGGCCGGAAGGCGCCCCTCTCGCCCGGACGCCAGAAGTGGGGGCCGCGCCACATGACGGACCGGGACAAGTACGCCGCCGTCGAAGAACTCCTCACCGTGGCCGGTGACGCGGGCCTCTCGCTCACCCACATGGCCCTCGCCTTCGTGCTCGCGCACCCCGGTGTCACCTCCGCGATCATCGGACCGCGCACCATGGACCAGCTCGACGACCTCCTCGCCGGCGCCGAGCACACCCTGGGCGACGACGTCCTCGACGCGATCGACGCGATCGCCCCGCCCGGTGCCGACATCGGCGTCACGGACGTCGAGTACCGCCCGCCGTCGCTGCGTACACCGGCACTGCGCCGCCGCCCTCCCGCGGAGCGCGGCATCCTCTAGACGTCACGGACAGACGTCACGGACGTCCGTCGGACGTCATGGACATCCACCCCGGCGCGGGGCACCGCACACCCCGCGTACCGGTGACTTTCACACCGGCGCCACCCGACCCTTCCCTGACGTTCGCCGCTCCTGAAACACTCCTTTCGCGCGCAATCCGTCATCATCCGGCACCGTCCGGCCGGTTGATCCCCCCCAAGGCGAGAGGTCCTTCACTCCCATGGCCGAAGTCAACCGGCGCAGATTCTTCCAACTCGCGGGTGCCACCGCGGCGTTCAGCGCCCTGTCCGCGAGCATCGAGCGGGCGGCCGCGCTCCCCGCGAACCACCGCTCGGGGACGATCGAGGATGTCGAGCACATCGTCGTGCTGATGCAGGAGAATCGTTCGTTCGACCACTACTTCGGCAGGCTGCGCGGCGTCCGCGGCTTCGGCGACCCGCACCCGGTGAGCCTGGACGACGGCCGGTCCGTCTGGCACCAGCGCACGGCCGACGGCACCGAGGTCCTGCCGTTCCACCCGCAGGCCGACGACCTCGGCATGCAGTTCCTGGAGGGGCTGCCGCACGGCTGGCCCGACGGCCAGGACGCCTACCACAACGGCAAGTACGACCGCTGGCTGCCCGCCAAGGGCACCACCACCATGGCGTACCTGACCCGCGAGGACATCCCCTTCCACTACGCGCTCGCCGACACCTTCACCGTCTGCGACGCCTACCACTGCTCCTTCATCGGCTCCACCGACCCCAACCGCTACTACCTCTGGTCGGGTCACACGGGCAACGACGGCGCGGGCGGCGGACCGGTCCTCGGCAACGACGAACTCGGCTACGACTGGACGACGTACCCCGAGCGGCTCCAGGAGGCCGGGGTCTCCTGGAAGGTCTACCAGGACACCGGCGACGGCCTGGACGCGGCCGGCGGCTGGGGCTGGATCGACGACCCGTACCGCGGCAACTACGGCGACAACTCCCTGCTGTACTTCAACAAGTACCGCGACGCGAAGCCCGGCGACCCCCTGTACGACAAGGCCCGCACCGGCACCGACGCCAAGAGCGGCGAGGGCTACTTCGACCGCCTCCGCGCCGACGTCAAGGCGGGCAAGCTGCCGAAGGTCTCCTGGATAGCCTCCCCAGAGGCTTTCTCGGAGCACTCCAACTGGCCCTCGAACTACGGCGCCTGGTACATCTCCCAGGTCCTCGACGCGCTCACCTCCAACCCGGCGGTGTGGGCGAAGACCGCCCTGTTCATCACCTATGACGAGAACGACGGCTTCTTCGACCACCTGGTGCCGCCGCTGCCGCCCAAGTCCGCCGCGCAGGGCCGGTCCACCGTGGACGTGTCCCTCGACGTGTTCGGCGGCAGCGGCAGCCACCGCGAGGGCTTCTACGGGCTCGGGCCGCGCGTGCCCATGCTGGTCGTCTCGCCGTGGAGCAAGGGCGGGTTCGTCTGCTCCGAGACCTTCGACCACACCTCGGTCATCCGGTTCATGGAACGCCGCTTCGGGGTGCGCGAACCCCAGATCTCACCGTGGCGGCGTGCCATCTGCGGCGATCTGACCAGCGCCTTCGACTTCTCGCGCACGGACAGCCGCCCGGCCCGCCTGCCGGACACCGACGCCTACGAGCCGCCGGACCGCGAACGCCACCCCGACTACCGGCCCGTCCCGCCCGCGGACCCCGGCATGCCCCGCCAGGAACGCGGAGCGCGTCCCGCCCGCCCGCTGCGCTACGCCCCGCACGTGGACGGGGCCGTGGACGCGGCCGGGAAGTTCACGCTGGCCTTCGCCTCGGGACCGAAGGCAGGCGCGGCCTTCCTCGTCACCTCCGGCAACCGCACCGACGGCCCCTGGACCTACACCACCGAGGCCGGCAAGGGCATCGCCGACACCTGGAACCCGGCGTACTCGAGCGGCTCGTACGACCTGACCGTGCACGGGCCCAACGGCTTCCTGCGCGTCTTCCGCGGCACCGCCGAAGCCGGAACCGCCGAGACCGAGGCCGGTACCGCCGGATCCGAATCCGGGTCCGGGGCCGCCGGATGCGAGGTCACCGCCCGGCACGCCGGCGACGACCTCCGGCTGACCCTCACCAACAACGGCACCGGCACGGTCCGCCTGCGCGTCGGGAACGCCTACGGCGGCCGCAGCCGGACCCTCGCCGTGCGCCCCGGCGCCACCGTCCGCCACACCGTGGACCTCGCGGGCAGCCGGCGCTGGTACGACCTGACCGTCACCTGCGCGTCCGACCCGGCGTTCCTGCGGCGCTTCGCCGGCCACGTGGAGAACGGGCGGCCCGGCGTGAGCGACCCGGCACTCGTCACGGACTGACGCCCGCCGAGGCGCCCGTCCTCCGCCTCAGAGCCGCGTGAGGTGCCCCGGCCCCGGCTGCCGGGGCACCAGCGCGTCCACCGCCTCCTGCCCCGGCGACTCCGCCCGCGCCGCGCTCTCCGGGTCCCGGCCCGAGCCCGCGTCCCGGCCCGGCGCGGGCCCGGCGGCCACCGCGCCGGCCTGCCCGCGCCCTCCGGGTGCCGCCCGGCTCAGCTGCACCACGCCCCACGCGGCCAGCGCCGCACCGGTCAGGGCGAGCAGGACGCCCTCCGGACCGCCGCGCAGCTGCTCCCCGAGCAGCGACAGCCCGATCACCGCGGCGGCCACCGGATTCGCCAGCGTCACCACCGCCAGCGGTGCGCCGAGTCCGCCCCGGTACGCCGTCTGGGACAGCAGCAGCCCGCCCGCGGCGAACGCGGCCACCAGCACCGCCACCCCGATCACCTGGGCACTGAGCAGTGGGCCCGTATGGTCCGTCGCGGCGACCGTGACGGTCTGGGTGAGGGCCGAGGCGACCCCGGAGGCGATGCCGGAGGCCGTCGCGTGACGCAGGCCCGGCCGGGCACCGGGCCACGACAGCATGCCGATCAGCGCGGCCGTCGCGCCGGACACGGCCAGCGCCTCGGGCACGCTCAGTACGTCGTCGGGCGCCGGTCCGGAGGCGGTGAGCAGCAGCGCGCCCAGCCCGAGCAGCGTCAGTCCGGTGCCCCGCCATTCCACGGCGCTCACCCGCCGGCCCGCCAGCCGCGCGCCCAGCGGCACCGCCGCGACCAGGGTGAGCGCACCGAGCGGCTGGACCACGGTGAGCGGGCCGTACTTGAGGGCCACCACGTGCAGCAGCGCGGCCGAGGCGTTGAGCGCGACCGACCACCACCAGGCGCCGGTGGCCAGCAGCCGCAGGGCGCCCGCGCCGGTGCTGCGCGACGCCAGCCGCTCCTGGGCGACGGCCGCCGCGGCGTAGGCGCAGGCCGAGACCAGGGACAGCAGGACAGCTACGAGGGCGGCGTTCACCGGCCCGCCCCGACCAGTTCGTGCTCCCGCGGCACCGCGCGCCGGACGGCCGGCCGCCGCAGGGTGCACCGCGGCCGGTGCGGCGGGCGCAGCACCGCCAGGGCGAGCCCGAGCAGGGCCGCCGCCGCGAACACGTCGAGCCAGTAGTGGTTGGCGGTGCCGACGATCACCAGCAGCGTCACCAGCGGATGCAGCAGCCACAGCCACCGCAGCCGGGAGCGGGACGCGGCGATCAGGCCGACCGCCAGCATCAGCGCCCAGCCGAAGTGCAGGGAGGGCATTGCCGCGAACTGGTTGGACAACTCGTCGGTGCTCGGCGGGCCGTACACCGAGGGGCCGTACACCCGGGCCGTGTCGACCAGGCCGGCGGCGGTCAGCATCCGCGGCGGGGCGAGCGGGAAGAGGAGGTGCAGCGCGAGCGCCGCACCGGTCACCGCGGCCAGCGCCCGGCGGGCCCAGACGTAGTGCGCGGGCCGGCGCAGGTAGAGCCAGACCAGGAAGGCCACGGTGGCCGGGAAGTGGACCGCGGCGTAGTAGGTGTTCGCCACGTGGACCAGGGTGTCGCCGTGCAGGAGCAGCGACTGCACCCCGCCCTCGTCGGGCAGCAGCAGTGCGCGCTCCCAGTCCCAGACGTGACGGGCGTTGCGGAAGGCCTCGGCGGTGTGGCCCGTGGCCAGGTGCCGGCCGAGCTTGTAGACGAGGAAGAGCCCGGCCACGAGCAGCAGCTCACGGACGAGCGGTGGGCGCGCGGGCGCGTCCGGTCCCGCTTTCGCGGGATCACTGCGGGCATTCATCCCCCGGCCCCTTCGCTGGCGGTGGTGCGTGCGGCTCACGGGTACGGGGCGCGTGTGACGGTTCTCATCGATACGACCTCGTTCCGATACGCCAGTGTACCGATACGGTGGAGTACCGGTACACTGGCGTATCGATAGACTTCGGACACACCGGGAGTACGGGGAACCGGCAGCGGGCGAGAGGAGCAGGGCGATGGCGTCGCAGGCCGCGGAACGGCCCGAAGCGGTCGGCACCTCGCGCCGCTCCAAGCTCACGCCCGAGCGCGAGCAGGAGTTCTTCGACGCCGTGCTCCAGCAGATCCGCTCCTGCGGCTACGACGCCGTCACCATGGAGGGCATCGCCGCCAGCACCCGGTGCAGCAAGTCCACGCTCTACCGGCAGTGGCGGACCAAGCCCCAGTTCGTGGCCGCCGCGCTGCGCTCCAACCGCCGGGTCCGCTTCGCCGACATCGACACCGGCTCGCTCGCCGAGGACCTGCGCCGGGCCGCCGCGGCGGCGGGCGAGGGGACGGGCAAGGACACGGGGCTGCTGCAGGCGCTGGGCCACGCGGTGATGGAGGACCCGGAACTCAAGTGCGCGCTGCGCGAGGCGCTCGTCGAGCCGGAGATCGCCGCGCTCCGGGAGATCCTGGCGCGCGGCGTGGCACGGGGCGAGGTCCCCGCCGGGCATCCGGCGCTGGAGTACGTGCCCGCGCAGCTCTTCGGCATGCTCCGGATGCGGCCCGTCCTGGAGGGCGAGCAGGCCGACGCGGAGTACCTCGTCCGGTTCGTGGAGGCCGTCGTGCTGCCGGCGCTCGGCCTCCCCTGAGACTCAGGCCGCCGTCCACGGGATGACTGGACGGTGGCCTGCCCGCGCCGCACCGTGGGGACGGGGGCGGCGCGCACCCCCGGCCGGGCGGGGCACCCTCTGAGCGGAAGGGGCCCCGCCCGGCCGACGGTTCCACGCCGACTTCCGCGCCGGTCAGACGTCCTGTCCGTTGCCGCCCTTGCCGGAGTCCACCGCGATGCCCTTGGTGATCTCGTCGATCACCGCCTCCTTCTCGCCGGCGTCGACGCCGAAGCGGACGACGACGATGCGGTCCGGGGCGGCGGGCGAGGGGAAGGCCAGCGACTCGACGTACCCGTCGGACCCCTCCGCGGTGACCGCCTTCCAGCGGACCAGGTAGCCCTTCTGCCCGGCGACCGTGACCGCCTCGGACGCCAGCTCCTCGTGCGAGGTGATCTCGCCGTAGGACTCGCCGCCGTAGGATTCCTCGGCGTTCGCCTCGATGTCGGCCTTCGCGACCTCCTCGGCGGTGCCGCCCTTGGTGCCCAGCACCATCGCCGGGGCCGAGTAGGCACCGCCCTTGGTGCAGGTCGAGGAGGTGTCGCCGGGGCACTGGTAGCTGTCGTCCGACGTCACCGACGCGCCGACCTGCAACTGCTGTCCCGACCAGCCGTCCGGGATCGGCAGGCTGATGCCGCTCACCGGGTCCGGCACCGAACCGCTGTCGATCGTCGGTGGCTCGGAACCGTCCGGCGCGGGCGACTCACCGCCGCCACCGCCGTTGCCCCCACCGCCGTTGCCGCCGCCGTCGCCTCCGCGCGGGTCGCCGAAGGGGTCCTCACCGCCGCCCGGCCCCCGCCGGTCCTGCGAGGAGCCCGCGCTGTTCCCGCCCGAGCCGTCGTCGGCGAGCACGTACACGCCGGCCCCGATGCCGGCCAGCACCGCCACCGCCGCGGCGACGGCTATGCCGGTACGCAGCCGGCGCCGCCGCGCGGACGGCGGCTGGACCGGCATCCCCGGGTAACCCGGGTGCACCGGGTACGGCCCCGGGGCGCCCTCGTACGAGGGCGGCGCGTCGTGCGGCACCCCGGGCGCCGACGGCGGCTGCGCAGGAGGCGCCCACGCGGTGTCCGGCTCCTTGGAGCGGACCTGGTCCGTCCACGCCTCGCCGTCCCACCAGCGCTCGGTGGCGGGACCGTCCTGCTTCTGTCCGGGGTCCGGGTACCACCCGGGAGGAGTCGCCTGCGTCATGGACCCACCGTATGAGGCCTCGGTGAAAGCAGGATGAGAGGCCCGCCCGCAACCGTCCCCGGGCCACTCCCGATTGTCCCTGTGCCGTCCCCAACCGCCCCCGAGCCGCCCCTCGGAGCCGCCTGCCGAGCCGCGCCGGAGCCGCCCGCCGGAGCCGTCGGCGGAGCCACCGAGGGCCGTGACGGGCCCCGGACGGCCCCGTGTCCGCGACGGGCCGGCGCCCACCGCCCGACGGCCCGACTGGCGTCCGTCCCGCCGGGTTACCGCGCTTTACCGCATGTCACCCGTCATGGCAACTGCTGCGCCGAGCGCACACCACGCGCGCGATCGGAGGGCTAGGCTCGGGTTCGAACGTCATTCGGGCGACTCGGGGAGGCAGCGGGATGACGGAGGTACGGCGGGCGGGTGCCGCCACGGCCGCCCTCTGGGAGCGGGACGAGGAAGTCGCCACCCTCACGCGCGCGGTGGACACCCTGTGCGCCGACCGCTCCTCGCCCGGCCTGCTCCTGGAGGCCCGCGGCGAGGCCGGGGTCGGCAAGACCGCACTGCTCGCCGAGACCCGCCGCCTGGCCGAGGCCCGGGGCTGCACGGTCTGGTCGGCCCGCGGCGGCGAGACCCTGAGGTCCGTCCCCTTCAACGTCGTACGCCAACTGCTGCAGCCCGCGCTGGTGTCCATGCTGCCCGAGGAGGCCCGGGAGTACCTCGGCGACTGGTACGGCATCGCGGGCCCCGCCCTCGGCATCGCCGACCCCGGCGAACGCCAGGCCGACCCGCAGGGCGTGTACGACGGACTGGTCGCCGCCGTGCGCCGGCTCGCCCGCCGGGAATGGCCGCTGGTCCTGCTGATCGACGACGCCCACTGGGCCGACCAGGAGACCCTGCGCTGGCTCGCCGCGCTCGCCGAACGGCTCGACGAGACCTCCCTGCTGATCGTCTTCGCCCGCCGCCCCGGCGACGTCAGCGGCGACAGCGCCCGCCACCTGGACGCGGCCGCCGCCGCGGGCCGGCCCCTCGCCCCGCTGAACGCCCTCACCCCCGACGCGACGGCCGGACTGACCCGCGCCACCCTCGGCGACCACGCCGACGCCGCGTTCTGCCGCGAAGTCTGGGCCGTCACCGGCGGCAACCCCTACGAAACCGTCGAACTCCTCGCCAGGGTCCAGGACAGCGAACTGCAGCCCGTCGAGGCGGAGGCCGCCGAACTGCGCGCCCTCAACCGCACCGCCCGAGGCGGCGGACTCGTCTCCCGCCTGGAACAACTCGGCGTCGACTCCCACCGGTTCGCCTGGGCCGCCGCCATCCTCGGCAGCGGCATCACCGTCGACATGGTGGCCCGGCTCGCCACCCTCGACCGCGCCGACGCCGCCCGCTGCGCCGAGCTGCTGTGCGAGGCCCGCATCCTCTCCGCGCCCGACCCCTCCTCGGGCCGGCCGGACGCCGGCGACCTGGAGTTCGTCCACCCCCTGATCGCCAGCGCCGTCTACAACTCCATCCCCGACGCGCTGCGCACCGCGATGCACGGCATAGCGGCCCAACTGGTCACCGACTCCGGACTCGGCGCCGCGGCGGCCTCCCGCCACCTGCTCCAGGTGTATCCGGACGACGACCAGGAAGTCGTGGACCAGCTGCGCGAGGCCGCCCGCGAGCACCTCGCCGTCGGAGCCCCCGACGCCGCCCGCCGCTGCCTGGAACGCGCCCTCCAGGAACCGCCGTTGCCCGACGCCCACGCGCGCGTGCTCTTCGAACTGGGCTGCGCCACCCTCCTCACCGCGCCCGCCACCACCATCGGCCACCTGCGCACCGCCCTCGCCATGCCGGGACTGGACGGCGAGCAGCGCGTCGACGCGGTCTTCCGGCTCTCCCAGGCCCTGCTCCACAACGACCAGCTGGAGGAGGCCGTCCGCACCGTCGAGGCGGAGGCCGCCCGCACCCCGGACCCGTCCGCGCGACTGCGGCTGCAGGCCGCCCAGTTCATGTGGGAGGGCATCCACGCGGGCGAGACGTCCTCACCCCACCGCTCGGCCCGCCTGGTCGAACTCGCCGCCACCTGCACCGGCCGCGACAACGCCGAACGCGCCCTGCTCATCCTGCGCGGCTTCGACGCCATGACCCACGGCGAGAGCGCCGAAGAGGTCGTCGAACTGTGCGACCGCGCCCTCGTCAACGGCCGCCTCGCACCGGGACTCGGCTGGACCGACACCGAGTGGGGCCTGGAACTGCTCATGATGCTGGCCAGTTCCTACGCCTACACCGACCGGCTCGACCGCGCCGAGGCACTGTTCACCGAGGCCCTGCGCGCCTACGAGAGCGCGGGCTGGAGCGGCGGCCACCTCGCCCTCGCACACGCCTACGTCGGTCTCGGCCACCGCAGGAGGGGACGCCTGAGAGAGGCCGAGCACTCCCTGCGCGAGTCACTGCGCATCGCCGAACGCGTCGGCCGCGGGCTGCCGTTGTACTGGTCGGCCACCTGCAACCTGATCGACACGCTGCTCGCCCGCGGCCACGTCGACGAGGCCCGTGCCCTCGCCGACCAGTACGGCTTCGCACCGCCCTACCCGTCGACCATAGTGCTGCCCGACCCCCGCTCGGTACGCGGCCGGCTGCTGCTGGCCACCGGCCGGACCGAGGAGGGCATCAACGAACTGGAGGCCGCCGAGAAGGCCGCGGCCGTGCGCGGACGGCACAACCCGGTGGTGGTGCCCTGGGCGACCGAGCTGGCCCGGGCCCTGGCCACGGAGGACCCCGGCCGCGCCGCCCGGCTGGCCTCCGACGCCCGCGACCGGGCCTAGCGCTTCGGCACGGACACCGCCATAGGGGAGGCCCTGCGCTGCGCCGCCGCGCTGGAGACCGGCCGGCGCGCCGTCCGGCTCGCCGCGCAGGCCGTCACCTACCTGGAGGCGTCGCCCTGCCAGTACGAACACGCCGCCGCGCGGGTGGAGTACGGCATCCTGGCCCGCTCCGCCGCGGAACTGCACCGGGGCCTGGCCCTCGCCGACTCCTGCGGCGCCGACGGCCTGGTGGCACGGGCCCGCGAGGCCCTGGCCGTGGGGCACGCGGGGCACGTCGGCTGAGCCGGGCCGGGCTCGCGCGGCGCGTCACCCGGCGCCGGTGTCCTCCTCGGCCAGCACCCGCTGCGCCGTCGCGAACGCCGAGTTCGCCGCCGGCACGCCGCAGTACACCGCCGTCTGCAGCAGTACCGCCCCGATCTCGTCCGCCGTCAGCCCGTTGCGCCGCGCCGCCCGCACATGCATGGCCAGTTCCTCGTAGTGGCCGTGCGCGACCAGCGCCGTCAGCGTCACCATGCTGCGCTCACGGCGCGAGAGCGTCTCGTCGGTCCAGATCTCGCCCCACGCGTAGCGTGAGATGAAGTCCTGGAACCGGGCGGTGAACGGCGACTGCCTGCTCTGCGCCCGGTCCACGTGCGCGTCGCCCAGCACCTCGCGCCGGACCGCCATGCCGCGCCCCGCCCCGCCGTCGAAGTGGGCCCGCAGCGCGGTCAGCACCGCCTCCGGCCGCTCGGCCGGCGCCAGGTGCGAGGCGCCCGGCAGCTCGGTCAGCGTAGCCCCCGGCACCGCGTCGGCGATCTCCCGCAGCTGCGCGGGCGGCGTGGCCGGGTCCTCGCGGCCGGCGACCAGCAGGGTCGGCACGCGGATCCCGCCGAGCCGGTCCCGCAGGTCGAAGGCGGCCAGCGCGTCGCAACAGGCGGCGTACGCACCGGGGTCGGCGTCCCGGTGGTCCCGCACCAGCCGGGGCACGGTGAACCCGGGCGTGAACCACCGCGCGTCCGCGCTGTCGGCCAACTCCGCCAGCCCCTGCGCTCCCTTCGCGCGCACCCGCGCCGCCCGCTCCTGCCACGGCTTCGCGCCGCCGAAGTGCGCCGACGAGCAGAGGACCGCCAGCGACGCCACCCGCTCGGGGTGGTGCACGGCCAGGTGCAGGCCCACCGCGCCGCCCAGCGACACCCCCGCGTAGGCGAACCGCTCCAGCCCGAGCGAGTCGGCGAGCGCCAGCACCAGGTTGGCGAGGTCACCGACGGTGGCACCCGGCGCGACGAGGTCCGCCGCCGAACCACCGTGCCCCGGCAGGTCCCAGCGGACCACCCGGTGCGCGACCGACAACTCGGGCGCCACCGCGTCCCACAGGGCGTACGAGGTGCCCAGCGAGGGCCCGAGCAGGAGCGGGGGAGCGGAGGCGGAGCCTTCGGCCAGATGGTTCAGCAGGGTCGTCAACGTCGCTCCAGGGCACGGTCGGTCAGGGCTCCCGCGCAGCCGGTGTAGCGGGCGGGATCGGTCAGGGCGGCGAGGTCGAGACCGGAGTCGCGCAACTCGGGCACGTCGGAGAGCAGTTCGCCCAGCGGCCGGTCCTCGCGGTAGGCCCGCCGGGCCAGTTCGGTCAGCAGCTCCTTCGCACGGGCCCGCCCGAGCACCGGCGCCAGTTCCGCGGAGAGCCGCTCGGACACGATCAGTCCGTGGGTGAGCCCGAGGTGCGCGCGCATCACGTCCGGGCGCACCCGGAGCCGCTCGGTCAGTTCGGCAGCGTCGCGCGCGGCACCGCCGGTCAGCCGCAACAGGTCCCGCAGGGACTCCCACTCCGCGTGCCACGCCCCGGCGGGGCGCTCGTCCTCGGCGACCAGCGAGCCGTACAGCGTGGCCGCGAGCTGCGGCGCGCGCCGGGCGGCGGCGGAGATCAGCGTGGACCGCACCGGGTTGGCCTTGTGCGGCATCGCCGAGGAACCGCCGCCGCTGCCCTCCGCGACCTCGCCGATCTCGGTGCGGGCCAGCGTCAGCACGTCCGCGGCGATCTTCCCGAGCGCCCCGGCGGCGAAGGCGAGGCAGCCTGCCAGGTCGGCGACCGGGGTGCGCAGGGTGTGCCAGGGCAGCAGCGGGGCCCGCAGGCCCAGTTCCCGTGCGTACGCCGCGGTGAGGGCGACGGGGTCGGTCGCGCCGTAGGCACCGAGGGCCGCCAAGGTTCCCGCCGCCCCGCCGAGTTGCACGGGCAGCGTGTCCCGCACCGCCGTGATCCGGTCGCGGGCGTCGAGTACCAGCGTGCGCCAGCCGGCCGCCTTCAGACCGAAGGTCGTCGGCACGGCGTGCTGGGTGAGCGTCCGGCCCGCCATCGGTGTGTCCCGGTGCTCGGCGGCCAGCCGGGCCAGCGCCCGTTCCGTGCGCGTGAGATCGGGGAGCAGCAGGTCCAGGGCACGGGCGGCGACCAGCGTCGTCGCCGTGTCCAGGACGTCCTGGCTGGTCGCGCCCCGGTGCACGTACGGCCCGTACGGCTCGCCGACCGCCGCAGTCAGGTCGGCCACCAGGGGGATGACCGGGTTGCCGCCGGCCCGGGCGCGCTCGGCGAGGGAGCGCGCGTCGAAGGCGGCCGGGTCGGCGGCGCCGGACACCGCGTCCGCCGCCTCGGCCGGAGCGGCCCCCACCGCGGCCTGGGCGCGGGTCAGCGCCGCCTCCGCGTCGAGCAGGGCCCGCAGGTATGCGCGGTCGCCGGTCGCCGAGGCCACCGGCGAGCCCGCCCACCCGGGGGCGAGCAGGCTCGTGCCGTCGTCGTCGGCGTAGCTGTCGGCGGGATCGGCGGGTGATGTCACTGGAACTCCAGGAAGACCGTCTCGCCCTCGCCCTGAAGGCGGATGTCGAAACGGTACGTCCCGTGGCCCTCGTCCGCCGCGACCAGCGTGTCGCGGCGCTCGGCCGGCACCCGCGACAGCAGCGGATCGGCGGCGAGCACCGCCTCGTCGCCCGGCAGGTACAGCCGGGTGTACAGGTGCACGAGCAGCCCCCGCGCGAACACGCACACGCTCACGTACGGCGCGCTCCGCCCCCGTGCGCCCGGTCGCAGCGTCCGCGCGTACCAGTGCCCGTCCGCGTCGGTCTGGATGCGCCCGAAGCCGGTGAACTCCACGCCGTTGCGGCCCAGGAACCCGCCGGAGGCGGGATCGCGCCGCATCGATCCGTCGGCGGTCGGCACCCGGCCGGCGGTGTCCGGCCCCCACAGTTCGAGCAGGGCGTCGGGCAGCGGGTCGTCTGCGCCGTCGTACACGTACCCGTGCACGGTGACCGTGTCCGGGTGTCCGGCGGGCGCGATGTCCTCGCCGCCGCGGAAGGGCAGCGCGTAGCCGTAGAAGGGGCCGACCGTGTGCGACGGCGTGGGCGGCACCTGGTCCCGGCTGCTGGTGTCGGTCTTCGTCATGGCGGGTCAGCGTCCTTCTTCGATCCAGGTGGCGTCCGGGCCGTCGAGCACGATGTCCCAGTGGTAGCCGAGCGAGAACTCCGGTACCGACAGGCTGTGGTCGTACGTCGCGATCAGCCGCTGCCGCGCGGCGTCGTCGGTCACCGACTGGAGGATCGGGTCGTAGGGGAACAGCGGGTCGTTCGGGAAGTACATCTGGGTCACCAGGCGCTGCGTGAACGCCGTGCCGAACACCGAGAAGTGGATGTGGGCCGGGCGCCAGGCGTTGACGTGGTTGCGCCACGGGTAGGGCCCCGGCTGCACCGTGGTGAAGCGGTAGAAGCCGTCGTCGTCGGAGAGGGTGCGGCCCACACCGGTGAAGTTCGGGTCCAGCGGCGCGTCGTGCTGCTCGCGCCGGTGCGCGTACCGTCCGGCCGAGTTGGCCTGCCAGATCTCCACGAGCTGCCCGCGCACGGGCCTGCCGCCGCGGTCGAGGAGGCGGCCGGAGACGGTGATGCGCTCGCCTATCGGCTCCCCGGTGTGCTGCCGGGTCAGGTCGTTGTCGATCCCGGTGACGTCCCGCTCCCCGAAGGCGGGGGAGGCCAGCTCCACCAGCTCCGGGTCCCGGGTGACGTCGATGGCGACCGGCGGCTGCTTCGGGTGGCGCAGCACCGAGGAGCGGTACGGGGCGTAGTCGCGGCGCGGGTGGTGCTCGACGGGCGCGCCGCCGGCGACCCGCTTCCCGTAGGCGGCGTGCTCCGCCGCGATCTCCGCGTCGATGTCGTGCTGGGTGAGAGTCAGGTCCATCCGGGAAGCCCCATCCCTTGAGAGCGCCCCGGAGTGCGAATCGGCACCGGAAAGGCGGCGCCGCACGGCCGCCAAATAGTCAGGGCACTGAGTATTTCAGCGAGGTTTCCCACACGCTGCCACCGTGCGGCCGGGGCGTCAAGACCCGCAAACCGCAAGGCGGGCAGAGTGACGTGGGTGCGGGAGGACGTGACGCGTGGCGTGTATCGTCAGTGCACCAACGAAGGCGACCACACGGGAGTGCGCATGGCAGCGGTCGATCTGACCACCCACCCCGGCCACCTGGCCCGGCGGCTGCAGCAGGCGCACTACCTGCTGTGGAACACGATGGTCTCCGAGGAGACGACCTCGCCGCAGTACGCCGTCCTCAACACCCTCGTCGCCGAGCCGGGCCTCGATCAGCGCACCGTGGGGGAGCGGGTGGGCCTGGACCGGTCCACCGTCGCGGAGGTGGTCGGCCGGCTGGACCGCCGCGGGCTGATCGACAAGGTCCGCGACCCGCAGGACGGCCGCCGGTCCCTGCTCCGGCCCACCGACGAGGGGGTGCGCGTCCACCGCAGGCTCGGCGTGCGCACCGCCCGGATGAACCAGGTGTTCCTCGCCCCGCTCGCCCCCGACGAGCGGACGGTGTTCTTCGACCTGATCCGCCGGGTCGCGGACGCCGCCGAGGGGCTCCGCAACCCGGCCGAGCCGACGGCGGCACCGGGCTGACCGGAGCCGGCGGGCGCCCAGGGGGCCCGGGGGATCAGGAGCGGCCGTCGAAGACCACCCACACCTGGCCCGTGGCGAAGTTCAGCGGGGAGCCGTCCCCGGTGGTGAAGGTGGTGCCGTCCCCGGCCGCACCGCGCTTCCACCGGGCGTCGTAGCTCCGCCCGTCGCGCAGCACCTCCGCCCGCCCGGAGCCCACCGACTCGACGTAGGGCGAGTTGCTGCCCCGGAAGTCGCGGAAGTCCGACTCCCGCACCTTCACGTGCTGCACGACGACCGTGGCCGGTGCCAGCTGCCCGCCGTCGGCCGCGGTGGCCGGGGCGCCGTCCATGGCGACCAGCCACCGGTCCCGGCTCTCGGACCAGGTGAAGGTGAAGCTCGCCGAGGGGTAGCGGACCGTGCGCGAGGACTGAGCCCGGCCGCCCGCGGGAGCCCTGCCGTAGGTGAACCCGGTGGTGAGGGCCGCGCGCCCCGCGGGTTCCGGGAGCAGCCGGCTGGGCCACAGGTAGAGGTTGTGCGGGGCCTGCCGGTCCTCGTCGCGGACGTAGGCCTCGGAGTCCTCGCCCGGCGGCTCCGCGTGCAGGGGCGCCTTGTCGATGAGCGGCAGCAGTCTGCTCTGCGCGCCGGAGAAGGCCAGCGTCGGCCGGTCGAACTGGCCGAGCAGCTCCAGGTCGGACTCGCGGGCGCTGCGCACCGGCCCCACCGACTCGGGCAGCTCGGTGGCGTAGACCGCCATCAGCCGGCTCAGGCCCGCCTCCACCGGCTCGGCGTAGACGACGTCCGCGGTCTCCAGGCCCGTCTGCGGGCGGGCCGCGCGCACGTTGTCGACCTTGACGGCGAGCACCGGCCCGGAGGCGGGGGCCGCACCGGTCGACCGTACGGGCTTCGGCGACCGCCCGTCGTCCTCGGCGGCGGGTCCCGCCGCACAGCCCGCCGCGGCCAGCGAAGCCGCCACCGCCGCCGTCAGCAGCGCGGCACCCCGCCGCCTGCGCGTTCTCTGTCGCATTCCGGCCATCCGTCCGCCCGTCCCGTGTCATTGATTGTGCGCTCGTTGCAGCATTCAGGCCCATACCTGAATGAATCCGATACGGCGCGCGGAACTGGGCAGATAATCCGCTGTTCGGGCGAAACGGTACCGGGTTCGGCAACGGGGGCCCCGGGGTACCCGGCCGCCACACGGAACCGACGCGCACGGCGACGGAGGGAGCGCGGGGCGATGAAGGCAGTGACATGGCAGGGCAAGCGGGACGTGCGGATCGAGGACGTTCCGGACCCGAGGATCGAGCAGCCCACCGACGCGGTCATCCGCGTCACCTCGTCGGGGCTGTGCGGCTCCGACCTGCACCTCTACGAAGTGCTTACGCCGTTCATGACACCGGGCGACATCCTCGGACACGAGCCGATGGGCATCGTGGAGGAGGTCGGACCCGAGGTCACCCACCTGAAGCCCGGCGACCGCGTCGTGGTGCCGTTCCAGATCGCGTGCGGACACTGCTACATGTGCGGCACCGGGCTGCCGACCCAGTGCGAGACCACCCAGGTCACCGGCGAGGGCATGGGCGCCCCGCTGTTCGGCTACACCCGCCTGTACGGCGCCGTGCCCGGCGGCCAGGCCGAGTACCTGCGCGTGCCGCAGGCGCAGTACGGCCCGATCAAGGTGCCCGAGGGCCCGGCCGACGACCGCTTCGTCTACCTCTCCGACGTGCTGCCCACCGCCTGGCAGGCGGTCGAGTACGCGGCCGTCCCCGAGGGGGGCAGCGTCGCCGTGCTGGGCCTCGGCCCGATCGGCGACATGGCCTGCCGGATCGCCCGGCTCAAGGGGGTCGACAAGGTGTTCGGCGTGGACCTCGTGCCGGAGCGCCTGGAACGGGCCCGCGCGCGGGGCGTCGAGACGTTCGACCTGCGGTCCTTCGACAAGGAGAAGGACCTCGTCGCCGCGGTCCAGGACCGGACGGGCGGCCGCGGCCCCGACGCCGTCATCGACGCGGTCGGCACCGAGGCGCACGGCGGCGCCGTGGCCAAGCTCGTGCAGCAGACCGCCGCGGTGATGCCCCGGGCCATCGGCAGCCCGCTGGCGGAGCGGTTCAGCATCGACCGGCTCGCCGCCCTCTACACCGCGATCGACCTGGTGCGCCGCGGCGGCACCATCTCGCTCTCCGGCGTGTACGGCGGCATGGCCGACCCGATGCCGATGCTCACCATGTTCGACAAGCAGATCCAGCTGCGCATGGGCCAGGCCAACGTACGGCGCTGGAGCGACGACATCGTCCCCTACCTGACCGACGGCGACCCGCTCGGCGTCGACGGCTTCGCCACCCACCACGTGCCGCTGACACAGGCGCCGCAGGCGTACGAGATGTTCCAGAAGAAGCGGGACGGCGCGGTCAAGGTGCTGATGAAGCCGTAGAGCCCAGCGCGTCAGGGCCCACCGACTCGGGCCTCCGCGTCACGCCCCGCCGAGGATCTCCGCCAGGTCGTACCGGACCGGCTCCTCCAGCTGCGCGTAGGTGCAGCTCTCCGGGGTCCGGTCCGGGCGCCGGCGGCGGAACCGGGCCGTGTGCCGGAAGCGCGCCCCGTTCTCCATGTGGTCGTACGCCACCTCGATGACCCGCTCCGGCCGCAGCGGCACCCAGGACAGGTCCTTCTTGCCGGACCAGCGGCTGGGCGCACCCGGCAGCCGCGCCGACTCGTGCGCCGCCTCCTCGGCCCACGCGGCCCACGGATGGCCCCGGACGTCGTCCATCCGCAGCGGCTCCAGCTCCTCCACCAGCTCCGCCCGGCGCTTCATGGTGAAGGCCGCGCTCACGCCCACGTGCTGCAGGACGCCCCGGTCGTCGTACAGGCCCAGCAGCAGTGAGCCGACCACGGGGCCGCTCTTGTGGAGGCGGTAACCGGCGACGACCACGTCCGCCGTGCGCTCGTGCTTGATCTTGTACATGGCCCGCTCGTCCTGCCGGTAGGGCAGGGCCGGCGGCTTGGCCACGACGCCGTCGAGCCCGGCACCCTCGTACTGCTCGAACCACCGCCGGGCCACCTCGACGTCGTCCGTCGCCGGCGCCACGTGCACCGGCGGCGTCACCCCGGCCAGCGCCCGTACCAGCAGCGCCCGCCGGTCGGCCATCCCCGTGCCCAGCAGGGACTCGTCGTCCAGGGCCAGCAGGTCGAAGGCGACCAGCGAGGCCGGCGTGCGCTCCGCCAGGGTCCGCACCCGGGAGTCGGCCGGATGGATCCGCTCGGTGAGCGCGTCGAAGTCCAGGTGCCCCTCCCGCGCGATCACGATCTCCCCGTCCACCACGCACCGCTCGGGCAACCGCTCCCGCACCGCCGCCACCAGCTCGGGGAAGTACCTGGTCAACGGCTTGCCCGTACGGCTGCCCAGCTCCACCTCGTCCCCGTCGCGGAACACGATCGCGCGGAACCCGTCCCACTTCGCCTCGTAGTGCATGCCCGGCGGGATCTTCGCCACGGACTTGGCGAGCATCGGCTTCACGGGCGGCATGACGGGGAGGTCCATGGTGCGATTCTGTACGCCGACGCCCCGGTCCGCCTGATGTGCGAAGCTCCCGGGCCGCGCCTACCGTGGCTCGCATGGCGGAAGCGGTGGAACTGGAGGCGGGCGGCCGGACCGTACGGCTGTCCAGCCCGGACAAGGTCTTCTTCCCGGAGCACGGCTACACCAAGCTCGACGTGGCCCGGTACTACCAGGCCGTCGCCCCGGGCATCCTGCGCGCCCTGCGCGACCGGCCCACCACCCTCCAGCGCTACCCGGACGGCGTCACCGGCGAGTGGTTCTACCAGAAACGCGCGCCCAAGAGCATGCCGGACTGGATCCCGACCGCGCACATCACCTTCCCCAGCGGACGCAGCGCCGACGAGATGTGCCCCACCGAGGAGGCGGCGGTCCTGTGGGCCGCCCAGTACGGCACCCTCACCTTCCACCCCTGGCCGGTACGGCGCGACGACGTCGACCACCCCGACGAACTGCGCATCGACCTCGACCCGCAGCCCGGCACCGACTATGACGACGCCGCCCGCGCCGCCCACGAACTGCGCGCGGTACTGGAGGAGTTCGGCGGTCTGCGCGGCTGGCCCAAGACGTCCGGCGGACGCGGCATTCACGTCTTCGTGCCGATCGAGCCGCGCTGGACCTTCACCCAGGTGCGGCGCGCCGCCATCGCCGTCGGCCGCGAGACGGCACGGCGGATGCCCGAGCGGGTCACCATCAAGTGGTGGAAGGAGGAGCGCGGCGAGCGCATCTTCATCGACTACAACCAGACCGCCCGCGACCGCACCATCGCCTCCGCCTACTCCGTGCGCCCCCGCCCGCACGCACCGGTGTCCGCGCCGCTGACCTGGGACGAGGTGGGGGTCGCGCATCCCCAGGACTTCGACATCACGACGATGCCCGCGCGCTTCGCCGAACTCGGCGACGTGCACGTGGGCATGGACGGGACGCGGTACTCCCTCGACGCGCTCCTCGAACTGGCGACGAAGGACGAGCACGACCACGGGCTCGGCGATCTGCCGTACCCGCCCGAGTATCCGAAGATGCCCGGCGAGCCGAGCCGGGTGCAGCCCAGCCGGGCCAGGAAGCAGGCTCCCGGTCCGGACTGAACTGCGAACTCCCGGCTGTCTACAGCTCCTTGATCCGGACGTCCCGGTACGAGACGACGTCCGAGGTGCTGTGCACCTGCAGTCCGACGTAGCCGGAGGCGAACCGCCGCCCGTCCGTGCCCGGGTCGTCCGAGCGCTCCGGGTAGAAGGTCTGGCCGCCGAAGTTGTCGAACTCGTTGATCAGCACACCGTTGCGGAAGATCGAGTAGTGCTGGTCCTCCACCCGGATCTCGTAGTCGTTCCAGGTGCCCTTCTCCGTCACACCCGCGCCGGCCAGGCCGACCCGGTCGAAGCCGTACACGGAGCCGGACTTGTACAGGTCGCCACTCGGGCTGTCGAACGCCTGGATCTCGTGCCCGTACTTGATGGCGACCCACTCCGGACGCGACTCCTCCGGGTGGTCGTGGACCTGCGGGAAGCGCACGAAGACGCCGCCGTTGGTGTTCGCGGTGCCGGCCGCGTCGTCACGCCACTGGAGCTTCAGCGAGAAGTTCCCGTACTTGCGCTCCGGGAACCACAGCATCCCGAGACCGTCCTTCGAGGTGCCGGAGGTGATCGACCCGTCGGCGTTCAGGCCGAACGAACCGCCGCCCACGTGCTCCCACTTGGCGAAGGACTCCTGCGTGCCGTCGAGGATCGCGCGGTAGCCGTCGGTCTGGCCCGGCGTACCGATCCCGGACTGCTTGGCGGCCTGGTTGATCGCCTGGAACTCCCGCTTGTCGATGACGCCCTCGGTGCGCAGCGCGTTCCCGACCTCACGGACGTGCTTGAGGAAGAGCGCCTGGGACGTCCACTCCTTCTCGTCCTCGATCATCTCGTTGATCCGGCACCGGTTGTTGGTGATCCGGTTCGGCACCCCCGTGTCCACCGTTCCGACGATCACCGTCTGGCGCTCGTCGAACTCCGGGCAGGGCGGCGCGGGGACCCCGCCGGCCACGACCGAGAAGCTCACGGTCACCGGCTCGGAGGTGTTGCCGGCCTGGTCGCTCGCCCGGTACGCCACGGTGTGCCGGCCCACGCGGTCGACGACCACCGGGTCGGTGTACGCCAGGTAGGGCCCGGCGTCGAGCGAGTACTCCACACCGGCGACGCCGGAACCGCCCTCGTCCGTGGCGCTCACGGTCACCTTCGCGCTGCCGACATAGGCGCCGGCGGAGTTCTTGGTGCCGTCCACGGTCGCGCCGGTCACCGGCGGGGTGGTGTCCTGCGGGGGAGCGGCGACCACGGTGAAGTCGACGCTCTTCTCCTCGGCGACGTTGCCCGCCTTGTCGGTGGCCCGGTAGCGCACGGTGTGCTCGCCGACCTCGTGCACCATGACCGGCGCCGTGTACGCCGTCCAGGCGCCGTCGCCGACCGCGTACTCGATGGTGTTGACGCCGGAACCGGTGTCGGAGGCGGTGACGGTCACCGTCGCCATGTCGATGTACGCGCCGTCGGGGTCCTGTTCACCGCTGACGGTCGCCGAGGTCTCCGGCGGGTCCGTGTCGTCGGTGTCCGGGGCGACCACGGTGAAGTCGACGCTCTTCTCCTCGGCGGCGTTGCCCGCCTTGTCGAACGCCCGGTAGCGCACGGTGTGTTCACCGACCTGGTCGACGACGACCGGCGTGGTGTACGGCTGCCAGGCGTCGTCGCCGCCGAGCGTGTACTCGATCCGCTCGACGCCGGAGCCGCCCTCGTCGGTGGCGGCGAGCGTCACGGTCGCGGAGCCCACGTAGGCGCCGTCGGCGTTCTGCGTGCCGCCCACCTCCGCCGAGGTCTCGGGCGCGGTGGTGTCCTCGCCGCCCCCGCCCTCGGTCACCACGAGCTCGCCCTGCATCTCCCCGTGGCCGGGGATCGTGCAGTGGTACTTGTACGTGCCCGGGGTGAGGGTGACCTCGGCCGTGTGCTTGCCGCCCTGGGCGTCGCCCGGGTTGGCCAGGATGTTCAGCTGGACGTCCTGGTTGTAGGCGGGGTCGCTGGTCACGAAGGTCAGCGTGTGCGGCATGCTGGTCGTGTTGCCGGTGGCCTCACTGTTCTCGAAGACGATCGTGGCCGGACCGGCCACCGCCGTCTCGGGCGCCGACGTGTACTGGGTGATGTCGTCGCCCGCCGTCCAGGTCAGGACCTGGTCGGCGGCGGCCGCGGCGGGTGCCTGCGCCGGCTGCCCGGAGGCGGACGTCGCCTGCAGCCCGAGCATCATCAGCAGGCCGGCCAGCAGCGCGGCCCACATTCTTCGTTGGCGTATCACTCGGTCCCCCTCGCCAGCTGTCCGGCGGCCGGCGTCGGGCCGCCGCCCTCGTACGTGACCCGCCACAGCGCCGACTTGGCGTCCGAGGTGAAGAAGCCGCGGCCGTAGTCCAGGACGTACAGCGCGCCGTCCGGGCCGAACTTCCAGCCCATCAGGTTCTGGATGCCGTCGTTGCCGACCGGAATGATCTTCTTCAGCGACTCCGAGTGCACCGGCAGACCGCCGTCGCCCTGCGTCTTCGGGTCCATCACCACCGCGTTGCGCGGCTGGTCGGCGTCGTAGAAGTCACCGACGAACCACTTGCCGTCCCAGTACGCGGGCCACTTGGTCTCGCTGGTGCTCTCCGCGTCGTAGCGGTAGACCGGGCCGTTCATCGCGGCCTGGCCGCCGCCCTTGAGCCAGGGCAGCCGGTAGACGGCCTCGTCCTCGTTGTAGGACGGGACCCCGTTCTCGTCGCGCGGGAAGTCGGGGCCGCCGCCCTGCGGCGAGTACCAGATGTTGTTGCCGGTCACCGGCGGCAGGTTGACCAGGCCGTCGTTGTTGGGCGACTCGTTCTTCGGGGCGTCGCAGTCGTACCAGCCCAGCGGCTTCGTCGGGTCCGGCAGGTTCCGGTCCCGGTACGGCTGCTTGTTGCCCATGCAGTACGGCCAACCGCGGTTGCTCGCCTTGGTGATGGTGGCGAACGTGTCGTACTTGGCCGGACCCCACGTCGTCGACGGCGCACTGGCGTCCGGGCCGACCCAGCCGGCGTACAGCGTGTCGGTCTTCTTGTCGACGGAGATCCGCGCCGGGTTGCGCACACCCATCACGTAGATCTCGCCGCGCGTCTTGCCGCCGCCCTCGGCGGTCTCCTTGCCGGTGAAGAGGTTGCCCTCGGGGAGCGTGTACGTCCCGTCCGGCTCCGGGTGGATGCGCAGGATCTTGCCGTTGAGGTTGTTGGTGTTGCCCGCGGTGCGGCGCGCGTCGGCGAAGGACACGCCCTTGAAGTTGGGCTCCGGGTTGTTTCCGGAGTAGCCGTCGCTGAAGCCACTGGAGTTGTTGTCACCGGTGGCGATGTACAGGTTGTCCTTGGAGTCCCAGGCCAGTCCGCCGCCCGCGTGGCAGCAGCTGTGGATCTGCACCGGCCACTTCAGCAGCACCTTCTCGCTGCCCAGGTCCAGCTTGTCAGTGGCCTGGTCGAGCGTGAAGCGGGAGACCCGCCGCTCGGCCATATGGGTGTCCCGGTTGATCTCGGAGTGCGGCGTGTAGTGCAGGTACACCCACCCGTTCTTCTCGAACTCCGGGTCCAGCTCGATGCCGAGCAGGCCCTCCTCGACCTTGACCAGCTCCTCGCCGCCGCCCTTGTTGCCGAAGACGGTGAGCGCGCCGGCGAGCGTGACCTTGTCGGTCTTCGGGTCCCAGACGTGGATCTCGCCCGTGCCCTTGCCGACGTTCGGGTCGTTCCAGTCGGTCACCACGGGCTGGGAGGAGTCCGCGCCGCCGCGGCCGATGTAGAAGACGCGGCCGTCGGGAGCGGTCACCAGGCCGTGCGGCTCGCCGATCTGGTCGTTCTGGCCGGGCTGGTTGGGCTCGGTGAGCCGCTCGGCCTTGTAGTTGGCGTCGATGGTGGCCTTGCAGTCGGCCTGCGACAGCCGGCTGGTCCACAGCAGGGCGCCGCGCAGGTGGCTGCGGAACTCGGTCTCGTCGTACGACGACACCGTGCCGCCCATGCCGGTGTAGAAGGACCGGCCGCCGTCGTAGTCCCGGCACCAGCTGACCGGGTGGTCCGCCCCGTTGGCGCTCGCGCCGGGCGTGTACGTCGACTCGCGCACCCGGGCCACGGTGTGCACGTCGCCGGACGGGTTGGTCTGCCAGTTCAGCCACTGGTCGGGGCGCTTCCACTCCAGCGGCAGGTCCTTGGTGGCCGGATGACTCCGGTCGCCCACCTCGACCGTGGCACGCTGGACCCCGGCCGGACTGTCGGCGGCGGGCCGGGCGCCGACCAGACCGGTGAACCAGTCCGAGTAGGGCTCCGCGCGGGCGGCGTCGTGGATGCCGACGAAACCGCCGCCGGCCTCCATGTAGGCCTCCAGGCCGGATTCCTGCGCCGGCGTCAGGACGTCGCCGCCGCCGGTCAGGAACACCACCGCGTTGAAGCGGCTCAGCCGGGTCTCGTTGGTGAAGACGTTGGCGTTGTCCGTGGCCGTGACCGAGAAGCGCTCCTTCTCGGGGCCGGATTGGCCGATCCCCTCGATGGCGGCGATCCCGGCGTTGACGACCGGTGACTCGTCCCCGGCGGCGGCGGACCCGTAGTAGATCAGCACACGTACGTTGGAGCCGCCTGGCGGCGACTTGATCGACATCGTTGTCAGGGACGGATCCGGCGCGGGACGCGCGCTGGCGGCAGGGCCGGCCAGCAGTCCCGCGGCGACGAAACCGGCGGTGGCGAAGGCTGCCAAGCCTCTGCTTCTCGCGCTCAACCCTCTCAAGGGCATGGGCACCTCCTCGGTCACGGCAGCAGCGCCAAGGAAGCTAGACCTCTTTGCGCGGTACGCCAATAGGTGTGACCGGGATTCAACGAACTTTGTCCTGAGTGTGGATAAACCCGGCGGTAAACGGTACGGTCCCACAGGCTCATTACAGCCAATCAGGCCCTGAGTCTGCGCACATTCCGTATCTGCGTGGGGAGTTCGGCATGGACAGGCGAGGCTTCAACCGACGGGTACTGCTGGGCGGCGCCGTAGCCGCGACATCGTTGTCCATCGCCCCGGAGGCCGTCGGCGAGACCACGGCCAAGGGAGTCACGGCGAAGACGGCACCGGCCGGGGGCGAGGTGAGACACCTCAAGATGTACGCCGAGAAACTGCCGAACGGTCAGATGGGCTACGGCTTCGAGAAGGGCAAGGCGTCCATCCCGGGGCCGCTGATCGAGGTCAACGAGGGCGACACGCTGCACATCGAGTTCACGAACACGATGGACGTACGGGCGAGCCTGCACGTCCACGGCCTGGACTACGAGATCTCCAGCGACGGCACCGCCATGAACAAGAGCGACGTCGAGCCCGGCGGCACCCGCACCTACACCTGGCGCACGCACAAGCCCGGCCGCCGCGACGACGGCACCTGGCGGCCGGGGAGCGCGGGCTACTGGCACTACCACGATCACGTCGTCGGCACCGAGCACGGCACCGGCGGCATCCGCAACGGCCTGTACGGCCCGGTGATCGTGCGGCGCAAGGGCGACGTGCTGCCGGACGCCACGCACACGATCGTCTTCAACGACATGCTCATCAACAACCGCGAGCCCCACACGGGTCCCGACTTCGAGGCCACCGTGGGCGACCGGGTCGAGATCGTCATGATCACGCACGGCGAGTACTACCACACGTTCCACATGCACGGTCACCGCTGGGCGGACAACCGCACCGGCATCCTCACCGGGCCCGACGACCCCAGCCGGGTCATCGACAACAAGATCACCGGCCCCGCCGACTCCTTCGGCTTCCAGATCGTCGCGGGGGAGGGGGTGGGCGCCGGGGCGTGGATGTACCACTGCCACGTGCAGAGCCACTCCGACATGGGGATGGTGGGGTTGTTCCTGGTGAAGAAGACGGACGGCACGATCCCCGGGTACGAGCCGCACGAGCACGCCGCCGCGGCCGGGGACGGCAAGGCCGGCGCCGAGAAGAAGGCCGAGGAGAAGACGGCCGGGCACGAACACCAGCACTGAGCGGGGTACCGCGGCCGACCGGGGCCGCACGGACGGCCACGGGTGGCAGACCGGTCCGGGGACCGGAGCGTGCCGGGGCGCCGGACCTTCGCCCGGGCCGACGAGCACGTCCCGCGCGGGCGGGCGCCGCGGCGCCCGCCGGGCGCACCACCGGCGACGGCGTCAGCTCTTCTCGTGCGACCTTCGTCTGAACATACGTCCATCGTGGCCCGGCACCGGGCCGCGCACAAGGAGGTTTCCGGCCTACTGAGCGCTCCCGCCCGCCCGACGGCCTGCCGCTATCCTGAGCCGCAGCCGCCGAGGAGGAGTGCCCGTGACCGACACCGCGCAGCGCCCCACGCTGGAGGCCGTGGCCGAGCGCGCCGGGGTCTCGCGGGCCACTGTGTCGCGGGTGGTCAACGGGGCGCACGGGGTGCGGGAGGCGTTGGCCGAGCGGGTCCGGCGCGCGGTGGAGGAACTCGGCTACGTCCCGAACCAGGCCGCCCGCAGCCTGGTGACCCGACGCCACCGGGCGGTCGCCGTCGTCGCGGCCGAACCGGAGACCCGGGTCTTCGCCGACCCGTACTTCGCCCAGCAACTGCGCGGCATCAGCAAGGAACTGACGGCTCACGACAACCAGCTCGTGCTGCTGCTCACCGAGGGACGCGAGGACCACGCCCGCGTCGGCCGCTACCTCGCCGGGGGCCACGTCGACGGCGCCCTCGTGTTCTCCCTGCACCTCCACGACCCCCTGCCCGGCCTCGTGCGCGGCGCTGGCCTGCCGACGGTGTTCGGCGGACGCCCCGACTGGGACGACGGCGGGGACGACGTGGTCTACGTGGACAGCGACAACCGGGGCGGGGCCCGCGCGGCCGTCCGCCACCTGGCCGCCCTCGGCCGCACCCGCATCGCGCACATCGCCGGTCCGCTCGACCAGACCTCCGCCGCCGACCGGCTCGCCGGCTTCCGGGACGTACGGGCGCCCGGCGCCGGGCCGGAACCGATGGCGCACGGGGACTTCACCTCCCACGGCGGGGAACGGGCGATGCGTGAACTGCTCGACCGGTTCCCCGGCACGGACGCGGTGTTCGCGGCCAACGACCTCACCGCGGCCGGTGCCCTGCGGGTGCTGCGCGAGCGGGGGCGCCGGGTGCCGGACGACGTGGCCGTGGTGGGCTTCGACGACATGCTGCCCGTGGCCGAGCAGACCGATCCGCCGCTGACCACGGTCCGGCAGGACATCGAGGGCATGGGCCGCCTGATGGCACGCCTGCTGCTGCGCGGCCTGGACGACCGGACGGCCGGGGACACGGGCGCGTACGGGGACGCCGGCACGGTCGGAGGCGAGGGCGTGGGCACGGCCGGGGGTGCCGGCACGCCCGACGGCGGTGCCCCGGCGACCGTGCCGCCCGGCGTGATATTGCCGACCACCCTGGTCCGCCGCGCCACCACCTGAGCCGGGCCGCGCCGTGGCGGTGCGGCCGCGTTTGGACAGGGCCTCGCGGGCCGACCCGTTTCTTCCACGCCGCCGAAGAACGGAGCGAAGGCATGACCATCCTGGACGAGACCTACACGCTGTCCAACGGCGTCGAGATCCCCAAGCTGGGGCTCGGCACCTGGTTCATCGACGACGACCAGGCGGCCGAGGCGGTCCGGGCAGCCGTGGAGACCGGCTACCGCAACATCGACACCGCCCAGGCGTACGGCAACGAGCGCGGCGTCGGCGAGGGCCTGCGCACCGCCGGGGTGCCCCGCGACGAACTGTTCGTCTCGACCAAGCTCGCCGCGGAGATCAAGGACCGCGGCCGGGCGGCCGACGCGATCGACGGGTCGCTGGAGAAGCTCGGGACCGAGTACATCGACCTGATGCTGATCCACAGCCCGCAGCCCTGGGACGACTTCCGCGGCGGCGACTACGCCGAGGGCAACCGCGAAGCGTGGCGCGCACTCGAAGAGGCGCATCGGGACGGCCGGATCCGCTCCATCGGGGTGTCCAACTTCGAGCGGCAGGACCTGGAGAACCTCCTGCAGGGCACGACCGTCGTCCCGCACGTGAACCAGCTGCTCGTCCACGCCGGCAACACCCCCTCAGAGCTCCTGGACCACTGCGAGAGGGAGCAGATCCTCGTCGAGGCGTACTCCCCGATCGCACACGGAGCGATCCTGCGGAACCCCGAGGTCCAGGCGATGGCACAGAAGTACGGCGTCTCCGTCCCGCAGCTGTGCATCCGGTACACCCTGCAGCTGGGCACGGTGTCGCTGCCCAAGACGGCGAACCCCGGACACATGCGCTCCAACGCGGAGGTCGACTTCGAGATCTCCGGCGACGACATGGACGCCCTGCGGGGCCTGCGCGACGTGGACTACGGCGAACACAGCGCGTTCCCCGTCTACAGCGGCAAGTGACGGTGTCACCCCTGCCGGGGCAGCGGCCTGAGCACCGCGAACCGGGCGCCGTGCGGATCGGCCAGGTGGGCGACGCGCCCGACACCCTCGATGTCCGCCGCGTCCACCGGCACCGTCCCGCCCAGCTCCCGGGTCAGGGCGACGGCGGCGTCCGCGTCGTCCACCGCGAGGTACGGCAGCCATCCGGCGCCCGTGTGCGGAGCGTCCTCGGCCAGCGGCACGAACCCGCCGAACATCGCATCCTCGCCCTCGCCCGCCGGATTGACGCAGGTGTACGAACCGCCGGGGAAGGAGACGGCCGAGGTCTCCAGCCCCAGCACCGCCCGGTAGTACGCGGCGGCGGCCGCGACGTCCGCCGTGTGCAGCTCGACCCAGCACAGCGCGCCGGTCCCGCCGACCGCGCCGAGGCCGGCCAGCCGCCCCGGCTGCCAGATGCCGAACGGCAGCCCGGCCTGGTCGGCGAGGACGGCCATGGTGCCCTGGTCCAGCACCTCCTCGGGGCGCACGAGGACGTCGCCGCGGGCCTGCTCGGAGGCCCGGGCGGCGGCCCCGGCGTCGGGGACCTGGAAGTACACCGTCCAGGACGGCGGACCCTGCTCGGGCGTGGTCCGCATGCCCCCGGCCACGATCCGGCCGTCCAGCTCGAAGAAGCCGTAGCCCCCGGCCTCCGGGCCGGCCGACCGGAAGCGCCAGCCGAAGAGGCCGCCGTAGAAGGACACGGCGCCGTCGAGGTCCGGGGCGCCGACGTCGATCCAGTTCGGAGCGCCGGTGACGTAACGGGTGGTGAGCATGATCGCCCTCCTCGGAAGGGGCCCGTTGCCTGCACTTCCGAGTCTTCCACCGACCGCCGACAACCGCTTCCGCGCGCCGCCGTGCAACGCTGCGCCCCGAGGAGGACCGTCGGTACGGGCCGCGGGGAGCGCCCGGCCGTACCGTGCCGCGTTGATCCGGCGTTGATCGGACGTTTTTCGCCGCCCGGCACGCTCCTGCCCATGTACATCGAGACGACCGCGACGCCCGACCTCGCCTGGCAGGAGGAGGCGTTGTGCGCACAGACCGGGGGTGACTTCTTCTTCCCCGAGCCCGGCAGCTCCGTACGGGACGCGAAGAGGATCTGCGCCCTGTGCCCGATCCGCTCGGCCTGCCTGGACTTCGCGCTGAGCAACGACGAGCGCTTCGGCGTCTGGGGCGGACTCTCGGAGAGGGAGCGGCTGGCCCTGCGGCGCACCTCGCGCTAGCCAGGGCCTGTCCGGCGGATCAGGCCCTGGACCTGCGGGGCGGGCCCGGCACCTGCGCGGCGCCGGTGCTCAGCCGGCCGCCCGCGCCGCCATCCGCGCCTTGCGCGCCGCCAGCTTCTCGTCGAACTTGGCCGCCTCCGCGTCCAGCCCGCCCATGTACAGCCCCAGCTCCTCCTGCGCCCGTACGCCCTCGGGACCGAGGCCGTCGATCTCCAGCACCTTGAGGAAGCGCAGCACGGGCTGGATCACGTCGTCGTGGTGGATGCGCAGGTTGTACACCTCGCCGATCGCCATCTGCGCGGCGGCCCGCTCGAAGCCGGGCATGCCGTGCCCCGGCATCCGGAAGCCGACGACCACGTCCCGCACGGCCTGCATCGTCAGGTCGGGGGCGATCTCGAAGGCGGCCTTCAGCAGGTTCCGGTAGAAGACCATGTGCAGGTTCTCGTCGGTCGCGATGCGGGCGAGCATGCGGTCGCAGACCGGGTCGCCGGACTGGTGACCCGTGTTGCGGTGCGAGATGCGGGTGGCCAGCTCCTGGAAGGCCACGTACGCCACCGAGTGCAGCATCGAGTGCCGGTTGTCCGACTCGAAGCCCTCGCTCATGTGGGCCATCCGGAACTGCTCCAGCTTGTCCGGGTCGACCGCGCGGGACGCGAGCAGGTAGTCGCGCATCACGATGCCGTGCCGCCCCTCCTCGGCGGTCCACCGGTGCACCCAGGTGCCCCAGGCGCCGTCGCGGCCGAAGAGCGAGGCGATCTCGTGGTGGTAGCTCGGCAGGTTGTCCTCGGTCAGCAGGTTCACCACCAGGGCGATCCGGCCGATCTCCGTGACCTTGGAGTGCTCCTTCTCCCAGGCCTCGCCGTCCTCGAAGAATCCCGGGAAGTTCCGCGCGTCGGTCCACGGCACGTACTCGTGCGGCATCCAGTCCTTGGCGACCTTCAGATGCCGGTTGAGTTCCTTCTCGACCACTTCCTCCAGCGCGTACAGCAGCCGGGCGTCGGTCCAGTCGGCGGAGGAGCCGAGGTGCGGGGAGACGATCGTCACGGAGAACTCCAGGGGACGTGCGACAGAGCGGAACAGCCGGCGAGCGGTGCCGGGGAACCTACGGGATCGTAGGCTACGAAACCGTAGGTTACGAGACCGTAAGTTAAGAGCACTGTAAACGTCGCTGATCAGCAGCTGTCCGGCCGGCCCCGACGAGGCCCCGAGACCCGCAGGTCCGGGGCCGGGCGGGCGGCCTCCGGGGCGTGTTCAGACGTACAGCTCCCGCAGCCGGACCGAGAGGCACGTCACACAGCCTTCGAGTTTCTCGAACTCCCCGATGTCGACGAGTACCGGCTCGTGCCCGAGGTCGGCGAGCAGGTCCGCCGTCTTGGGCGCGCTCGCCGCCATCAGCAGCTTGTCGCCGCCGAGCAGCACCACGTGCGCCCCCGACTCCTCCGGCACCGGCAGGAAACGGGGGAAGAGCGAGGGCACGTCCGTCATCGGGATGTGCCCGAGCACCGTCCCGTCCGGCAGCGCCGTCACCGCCGACTTCAGGTGCAGCACCTTGCTCACGGGCACCGCGACGACCCGGGCGCCCAGCGGTTCGAACACCGCCCGCAGCTGCTGCACGCCGGCCGCGTTGGTGCGCCCGCCCCGCCCCACGTAGATCGTGTCGCCGATCTTCAGGACGTCGCCGCCCTCCAGGGTGCCCGGCTCCCAGATCCAGTTGACCGAGCAGCCGAGCCGGGCCACGGCCTCCTCGACGCCCGCCGTCTCCGCCCGCCGCGACCCGGCGCCGGGCCGCGTGATCAGCGCGACGTTGCGGTACACGACGACCGCGTCCTCGACGAACACCGAGTCCGGGCAGTCGTCGGCCGGGTCCACCTCCAGCGTCTCCCAGCCGTGCGCCCTCAGGGCCTCCACATAGGCGTCCCACTGCTCGACCGCCAGCGCGTGATCGACCGGCTCCCGCTCGATGTGCGTCACCAGCCCTTCGGCGAGCCGGGGACCGGGGCGGCGGACGAGGGCCTTCTTGCTGGGCACGCGGGGCCTTTCGGATCGGCGTGGACCGGCGCGCAGCGGCACCGGGTGTCCGGCGCCGCCGGCATGGGCGCCGGTTCGCCATGATGCAGCGGAGACCTGTGCCGGCGGAACCCCCGTCAGTCCGTCGTAGCCCTCCTGAGACGCTCCGCCGTACCGCGTCCGCGGGGACCCGCTTCTGCCGGGGGCGCCGGGCGGGCTACCCGACGGCCTCCCGCGTGGTCTCCCTCAGCTCTCCCTCCTCGAGCAGCAGCCAGCGGGTGATGCCGAGCGACTCCAGGAACGGCAGGTCGTGGGCGGCCACGACCAGCGCCCCCTCGTACGCCTCCAGCGCGCTGGTGAGCTGCCGCACGCTCGCCATGTCCAGGTTGTTGGTCGGCTCGTCCAGCATCAGCAGCTGCGGGGCCGGCTCGGCCAGCATCAGCGCCGCCAGCGCCGCCCGGAAGCGTTCGCCGCCGGACAGCGTCGCCGCCGGCTGGTCGGCGCGGGCGCCCCGGAACAGGAAGCGCGCCAGACGCGCCCGGATCAGGTTGTTCGTGGCGCCCGGCGCGAACCGGGCCACGTTCTCCGCCACACTCAGCTCGCCGTCCAGGACGTCCAGGCGCTGCGGCAGGAAGCGCAGCGGCACGTGTGCCGTGGCCTCGCCCGCCACGGGCTCCAGCTCGCCGGCGACGGTCCGCAGCAGCGTGGTCTTGCCCGCGCCGTTGCGCCCGACCAGCGCGATCCGCTCGGGACCGTGCACATCGAGACCGCCCGTCAGGCGGGCGCCGTACGCCGGCACCAGGTCCCGCAGGGTGAGCACGGTCCGGCCCGGTGGCACGGCCGTGTACGGCAGGTCGACGCGGATCTCGTCGTCGTCCCGCACGGCCTCCGCCGCGTCGTCGAGCCGCTCCTTCGCCTCGGCGAGCTTCTCCTCGTGCATGATGCGGTACTTGCCGGCCGACTGCTGGGCCGTCCGCGCGCGCAGCTTCATCACCGCCCGGGGTTCGCGCTTGGTGTCGTACATCTTCTGCCCGTACCGCCTGCGCCGGGCCAGGACGACCTGCGCGTCGGCCAGTTCGCGTTTCTGCTTGCGCAGGTCCGACTCGGCGACCCGCACCATGCGTTCGGCCGCCTCCTGCTCCACGGCCAGCGCCTCCTCGTACGCCGACAGGTTCCCGCCGTACCAGGTGACGGAGCCGGCGCGCAGGTCGGCGATCTGGTCGACCAGCTCCAGCAGTTCGCGGTCGTGACTGACCACGACCAGCACGCCCGGCCAGGACTCGACCGCCGCGTACAGCCGTCTGCGGGCGTACACGTCGAGGTTGTTGGTGGGCTCGTCCAGGAGCAGGACGTCGGGCCGGCGCAGCAGCAGGGCGGCCAGCCGCAGCAGCACCGACTCGCCGCCGGAGACCTCGCCGACGGTGCGGTCGAGGCCGATGCGCCCCAGCCCCAGCTCGCCGAGCATGGCCAGGGCGCGTTCCTCGACGTCCCAGTCGTCGCCGACGGTCTCGAAGTGCTCCTCGCCGACGTCGCCGGCCTCGATGGCGTGCAGCGCGGCCCGCCGCCGGGCGATGCCGAGCGCCTCGTCGACCCGCAGGGCGGTGTCGAGCGTGACGTTCTGCGGCAGGTGACCCACCTCGCCGCGCACCCGGACGGCGCCGTCGGTCGAGGTGAGCCGGCCGGCCAGCAGTTTCAACAGGGTGGACTTCCCGGCCCCGTTCGCACCGACCAGCCCCGTCCGGCCGGGGCCGAAGGAGGTGTCGAGCCCCTCGAAGACGGGCGTGCCGTCGGGCCAGGAGAAGGACAGGGAGGTACAGGTGATGGCAGTGGACATACGTGGTCTCCGCGGTTGCTCGAAGCAGTCAGGGGGCAAACGCGTATCGAGACACGGACGCGGCGACTGCCGTCGGACGGGAAGCCGGACGACGGCGGGGCGGGAGGAGGAGATCCGGGAGCGCCGGGGCACGAAGAAAGCCCTGCTCCGCGAGAACCGCTCGAACGCCGAGGTCGCACGCTGCGGACACACGTGGCATGGGGGATACGTGTGGCGCGGTGTCTCAGGACCTCAGACGAGCAACGTCCTTCTCCAATCGGCGGCAACAGAAGCGATATACACCGTAGGAGCGGCCGTATGGGCTGTCAACGCATTAACGAACGCCGTGCGTGCGGTGGCGCAGCCGCGGTTCCACGGCCCGAAGGAGACCGCTGTGCCCCGTGACCCCCTCTCCCTGCCGGCCAGGCTCTGCCTGCTGGCCTGGGACCCCGCGCGGCCCGGCGCCGCGGACGCCGCCCGGGTCCACCACCTGGTCCGCGCCGGCGCCCTCGTCGAGCTGGTCCGGCGCGGCCTGCTCAGGGACGACGACGGCATCGCCACCCCGGCCGACCTGGACTCCGAGACCGGGGACCCGGTCCTCGACGGCCTGCTGGAACTCGTACGGGAGTCGCTGCCGCACGGATGGCGGCCCTGGGTCGCCCTGCACGCGCGCGTCACCTTCGACGCCGTCCGGGAGCAGCTGGTGGCCGAGGGCTGCCTGCGGGCCGAGAAGAAGCGCGTACTCGGGGTGTTCCCGTCGGTGGAGTACGCCCTGGCCCGGCGCGACACGGCGCAGGCGCTGGGCAGGCGGGTCCGGGAAGTCCTGGCGGGGCAGGTGCCGGCCGGGGAGGTCCCGGAGCGGGACGCGGCCGTGGCGGTGCTGGCCGCCGCCGCGGAGCTGGGCTGCGCGGGGGACCCCGGGGGCGCGGGGGAGCAGGGGACCGTGGACGAACCGGGGGCCGCGAGGGGGCCGGGGGGTGCGCAGGGACCCGGGGGCGCGGCGGGCGCGGGGGCACGTCGTCGCGACCGGATCGCTGAGCTGGCGGGGCGCGCCGCACCGGCACCCGCGCTGCGCGGCGTCCTGGACGAGGTGTGCGGCGCGGTGAGCGACGAGACGGCGCACACGAAAGCACCGACGGGCGGCTGACCGCCGTCGGGGCCGAGGGGGGAGAAGAGGGCGCGGTCAGCGGCTCCCGCGCATCAGCTCCGCCAGTTCGTGGTCCAGGTCCAGCTGAAGGTGTTCGAGTCCCAGCGGCACCAGCTCGCCGGTGGCCTGGAGGAACCGGCGCAGCTCGCCCGAGCGCACATGGATCACGGCCGTGCCCTCCGGTGCGTGGAACTCCAGGACCGTGCGGTCGTACCCGTAGGGGCGCACTCTGACGTCGCCGTGGCCGTCCGGCTCCTGCATCCCCGTGATGAGCAGCTCGCGGGAGAAGGTCCAGCACACCTCGACGTTCTCCAGGGTGGCCGGGGCCGGGAAGGTCATGCGTACGGCGAACGGGTCGCCGCGGTCGTAGTGCAGAGTCGCGGGAATGCTCGGCATGCGCGGCGCGGCGGCGACGAGGCGCGCCTCGACGGGCTGCTCGATGACGGTGGACAACGCCTTGCTCCCTCGTGACGGCTGGACGAACTTCGGGGACGGTGCGGGCCGGGCACTGGAAGAGACGCCGGAATCGGCCAGTCCGTGCACACGACCACCGAGTGACCTCTGTCACCGCGTTCATGCACCGGCGTGACGTGGCTCTCCCCGACTGCCCCGTACGGCAGTTGCGGCCCCGGCCCCCTCGCACGTCCCACCCGGGCGGAGCCCCGACGCCGGGCGGGCGGGGGTGTTTGTCCGTAACGTGGGTAACCGGTCGCTGTGTCCGAGAGGACGTTCGCGGTAGTCGCGGTACCGGAGAGGAAGTGGGCGGACATGCCGAGCGGTTCCAGCTCCAAGCGGGAGCGGCAGTACGAGCACATCAGGAAGAGTGCGAAGGACCGGGGCGAGAGTGCCGGCCGGGCCAAGGAGATCGCGGCCCGCACGGTGAACAAGGAGCGCGCCCAGTCCGGCGAGTCGAAGACCGCCAGCCGCACGTCCACCCGGGACAAGTCGCCGAGCGAGCGGGGCGGTCAGCGGTCCGGCAACCGCCAGGGCCCCCAGGGGCTCACCTACGACCAGCTGTACCAGGAGGCCAAGCGCCGGGGCGTCAGCGGCCGTTCGCACATGAACAAAGGCGAACTGCAGCGCGTACTGGGCAAGTAGGCCCTCCGCGCACCGGGTGACCGGGGCAGTGCCGGCCCGTCGGCGCTCCCGTAGGCTTGCGGCCACCATGACGACGACCGTGACCGCGCAGACCCCCGCCGACTGGCCCGCCACCGAGGAGCAGGCCCGCGCCGTCCAGGACGCGCTGCGGACACGCGTGGTGCTCGACGAGCCGGGTCCGCCGCCCGGCACGGGCCGGGTCACCGGGGTGGACGTCGCCTACGACGACGAACGCGACGTCGTCGTGGCGGCGGCCGTCGTCCTGGACGCCGCGACCCTCGCCGTCGTCGCCGAGGCCACGGCCGCCGGACGGATCTCCTTCCCCTACGTGCCGGGCCTGCTCGCCTTCCGGGAGATCCCGGCCGTCCTCGCCGCTCTCGACGCCCTGCCCTGCCCGCCCGGCCTCGTGGTCTGCGACGGCTACGGCCTCGCCCACCCGCGCCGCTTCGGCCTTGCGAGCCACCTCGGCGTGCTCACCGGCCTGCCCACCATGGGCGTGGCCAAGAACCCGTTCGCCTTCACGTACGACGACCCGGACGCCCCGCGCGGCAGTACGTCGCCGCTGCTGGCCGGCGCCGAGGAGGTGGGGCGGGCGGTGCGCACGCGCGACGGCGTCAAACCCGTCTTCGTCTCCGCCGGTCACCGCGTGAGCCTCGCCAACGCCTGCGCGCAGACGCTGGCGCTGGCTCCCGCCTACCGCCTGCCGGAGACGACCCGCAGGTCCGACGCCCTGTGCCGCGCGGCCCTGCGAACGGCCGCCTACCCGGCCTGATCCCCAACGCTCCAGCGGCCCACCTCCTGGTACGCCGAGTCGTAGATCACCGAACCGTCGCCGGGCCGCAGTTCGTAGTGCTTCAGATTGCCGCCCCAGTACCGGAGGATCCGCTGCAGCTCGTCGGCCGGGTCCTCGGCGAGCGCGCCCTCGTCCATGGTGACTTCGAGAAGGAATCTCATGCCGTCAAGCGTCTCATTGAACTTCCCTTTGAGGCTTTTCCCCAGTCTCCCGCAAGTTTTCCTGTGAAAGGCGGGTGACCAGGAGCGAAGGGTTCGGAGAAAGTCTCAAACGCCGGTCTCGGTGGCCAGTCGGTGGGCGCGGCCGGTCCGACGATCTGACATCAGTACCGATGTGAGTATCCGTACGGATGTGCCGCGCCCTTGCCACCGGCAGGCTGGCCGTCATGACGACACACCGCGCACCCGAGTACTCCGACCGGCCCGGCCGCACCGTGCGGTCCCGCCCGACCGGCCGGCCCGTCGGGCGGTCGGTGGTCGCGGGGCTGGTGCTCGCCGTGGGGGCGGGTGCGGCGTGGGTCGCGGGGATGATCTACACCCTCGCGGGGTGGTCCGGATAGGAGCCGTCCGGGGGCGTCCGGGGGCGTCCGGGGCAGGCCGGGTCGGGCCGGGGCCAGCCCGGGTCGGGCCGGGGCCGGCCCGGGTGGGGCCGGGATCGCGGAGCGGGTCCGTGGGGACGGGCCGTCAGCGGATCGCCGCCACGCGGAAGCGGATGCCCGCCGCCCGCAGCCGCGCGGTCAGCGCGTCGCCCATCGCCACCGCCGTCGTGACCTGCCCGGCCGTCGGCGGCAGGTCGTCCACGGCGAGGCAGAGCGCCGCCTCGGCGAACATCTTCGCCGTCTCGTCGTAACCGGGGTCGCCGCCCGACACCTCGGTGCAGACCCGGCGTCCGCCGCCCTCACCGACGAAGCGGACCGAGAACCAGCTCCTCGCCCGCTTCTCCGCGCTCGGGCCCTCGCCCGGCGCGAGCCGCTCCGACAGCCGGCGCCGCACCGCCGGGACCTGGGCCGCCGCCACCAGCGCGCCCACGGCCGCCACCCCGCCCACCGCGACGGGCAGGCGCCGTACGGCCGCGTAGTGGCGGTAGCGGAAGTCGGGGCCGTAGCGGTCCAGGGCCCTCGCCGAACGGCGCACCACCTGAGCGTCGACGGTCGGCAGGGGCAGCGCCCAGGCGCCCACCTCCCCGGCGAAGCGCGGGGCGCCCGTCGGGGTCACCACGCGGCGCCCCGCCGGGCGCGGCTCGTGGCGCCGGCGCTCCAGCGCGGCGGCCCTCAGCTGCCGGCCGCGCGCCAACTGGCCCAGTGCGGAGGCGAACGTGCCCCCGGAGAAGGCGGCGTCGACGCTCACGAAGCCGTCCACGGTCAGCGGCACGCCCTCGGGCAGCTGCCGCACCGTGAAGTACACGCCGAGATCGTGCGGTACGGAGTCGAAGCCGCAGGCGTGCACCAGCCGCGCCCCGGTCTCCCGCGCGCGGGCGTCGTGTCGTACGTAGGTGAGGTCGACGAACTCGGGCTCCCCCGTGAGGTCGATGCAGTCCGTCCCGGCGTCCGCGCAGGCCGCGACCAGTGCGTCGCCGTACTGGACGTACGGGCCGACCGTCGTGGCCACCACGCGCGCGTGCCCGGCGAGTTCGCGCAGCGAGGCCGGGTCGGACACGTCCGCGACGAGCACGCCGACGTCCGCGGCGCCGTCCGTCGCGCCGGTCAGCCGGTCGCGCAGGCGGAGCAGCTTCTCCTCGTTGCGGCCGGCGATCGCCCAGCGCAGGCCGTGAGGCGCGTGCGCGGCGAGGTGGGCGGCCGTCAGTTCGCCGACGAACCCCGTCGCCCCGAACAGCACGATGTCGTACGACCGGTCGGCTCCGTTCAGCCTGCTCATGACATCCCTTCGTTCACGCGTCACCCGTCCCGGGTCACCGTCACCTGTCGGCGGCCCCCCCCCCCGGCCCGCAGCACGCGCCCTCGCGTACGGCTGGGGCTAGCGTGAGGATCGCGGGACCCGGTGCGGAGTCTGCACCATAATTGGCTAAGCGCTTGCTCGCCAGGGCCTTGTGTCCAGTGGAGCACGTTCTTAGCATCACTGGTGTTACATCGGTTGTGTCACAGACTTGGGAGCCCGATGCCGAAAGCCGAGACACCGCCGCGGACGCCGACCGCGGGACCGCTCTGCGGGGTGCGCGTCGTCGAGCTGGCCGGCATCGGCCCCGGTCCCTTCGCCGCCATGCTCCTGGCCGACCTGGGCGCCGACGTCGTCCGCGTCGACCGCCCGGGCGGACCCGGCCTCGGCATCGACCCGGCCCACGACGTCACCAACCGCAACAAGCGCTCCGTGGTCGTCGACCTCAAGGCACCGGACGGTCCGGCCCGCGTCCTCGACCTCGCCGAACGCGCCGACGTCCTGATCGAGGGCTACCGCCCCGGCGTCGCCGAACGGCTCGGCGTCGGCCCCGGGTCCTGCCACGCCCGCAATCCGCGCCTCGTGTACGGCCGCATGACCGGCTGGGGGCAGGACGGGCCGCTCGCCCCGCGCGCCGGGCACGACATCGGCTACATCGCGCTCACCGGCGCCCTCGGCATGATCGGCGCCCCCGACACGCCGCCGCCCGCACCCGCCAACCTCCTCGGCGACTACGCGGGCGGCTCCCTCTACCTGGTCGTCGGCATCCTCGCCGCCCTGCACCACGCGCGTGGGACCGGCACCGGACAGGTCGTGGACGCGGCCGTCGTCGACGGCACCGCGCACCTCTCCTCGATGATCCACGGCATGCTCGCCGCCGGCGGCTGGCAGGACCGGCGCGGCGCCAACCTCCTCGACGGCGGCTGCCCCTTCTACGGCACCTACGAGACCGCCGACGGCCGGTACATGGCGGTCGGCGCCCTGGAACCGCGGTTCTACGCCGAGTTCACGCGGCTCCTCGGCATCCAGGACCCGGCACCGGCGGCCCGCGACGACCCGGCCCGCTGGCCCGGACTGCGCGAGGCCGTCGCCGCCCGGTTCAGGTCCCGCACCCGCGACGAGTGGACCGCCGTCTTCGCCGACTCCGACGCCTGTACGGCGCCCGTCCTGTCGCTGCGCGAGGCCCCGCACCACCCGCACCTCGCCGCCCGCGGCACCTTCACCGACCACGGCGGCCTCACCCAGCCCGCCCCCGCGCCCCGCTTCTCCGCGACCCCCACGTCCGTCCGCACCGGCCCCGCCCTGCCCGGCGCGGACACCGAGGCCGTGGCCCGCGACTGGGACCTCCCCGGCGTCCGGGACCCGTCCCCGGCGCCCCTCCCCGACCCCGCACCGCACAACCCTCAGTGACCCGACCCAGCAGCGCACAACCCTCAGTGAAAGGCCCGCCAGTGAGTACCGAAGCGTACGTGTACGACGCGATCCGCACCCCGCGCGGACGCGGCAAGGCGAACGGCGCCCTGCACGGCACGAAGCCGATCGACCTGGTCGTCGGCCTGATTCACGAGATCCGCGCCCGGTTCCCAGGCCTGGACCCGGCAGCGGTCGACGACATCGTGCTCGGCGTCGTCGGGCCGGTGGGCGACCAGGGCTCCGACATCGCGCGTATCGCCGCCATCGCCGCCGGGCTGCCCGACACGGTGGCGGGTGTGCAGGAGAACCGCTTCTGCGCGTCTGGTCTTGAGGCCGTCAACCTGGCGGCGGCGAAGGTCCGTTCGGGTTGGGAGGACCTGGTGCTGGCGGGCGGTGTCGAGTCCATGTCCCGGGTGCCGATGGCCTCGGACGGCGGCGCCTGGTTCAACGACCCGATGACGAACCTCGACACCAACTTCGTCCCGCAGGGCATCGGCGCCGACCTGATCGCCACCCTGGAGGGCTTCTCGCGCCGCGACGTCGACGAGTACGCGGCGCTCTCGCAGGAGCGGGCGGCCACCGCGTGGAAGGAGGGGCGTTTCGCACGCTCCGTCGTCCCGGTGAAGGACCGCGCCGGTCTCACCGTCCTCGACCACGACGAGCACCTGCGGCCGGGTACGACCGCCGACTCCCTGGCGAAGCTCAAGCCGTCCTTCGCCGACATCGGTGAACTGGGAGGTTTCGACGCGGTGGCGCTGCAGAAGTACCACTGGGTCGAGAAGATCGACCACGTGCACCACGCGGGCAACTCCTCCGGGATCGTCGACGGGGCCTCCCTGGTCGCGATCGGGTCCAGGGAGGTCGGGGACCGTCACGGCCTCGTTCCGCGCGCCCGGGTCGTCTCCGCCGCGGTCTCCGGCTCGGAGCCGACCATCATGCTGACCGGGCCCGCTCCGGCCACCCGCAAGGCGCTGGCCAAGGCCGGTCTGACCCTCGACGACATCGACCTCGTCGAGATCAACGAGGCGTTCGCCGCGGTCGTCCTGCGCTTCGTCAAGGACATGGGCCTGTCGCTGGACAAGGTCAACGTCAACGGCGGCGCGATCGCGCTCGGCCACCCCCTCGGCGCCACCGGCGCGATGATCCTCGGCACGCTCGTCGACGAACTGGAGCGCCGGGACAAGCGGTACGGCCTCGCGACCCTGTGCGTGGGCGGCGGCATGGGCGTCGCCACGATCGTCGAGCGCCTCTGACCCCCTCCGGACGCCCTCTCCCGACGTCCCCTCCCCACGTCTTCTCCCGACGCCCCCTCGCGACGGTCACCACGGTCACGACGGATCAC
Source organism: Streptomyces olivaceus (assembly GCF_000721235.1). Classification (GTDB taxonomy): domain Bacteria; phylum Actinomycetota; class Actinomycetes; order Streptomycetales; family Streptomycetaceae; genus Streptomyces; species Streptomyces olivaceus. The sequence continues at coordinate 38,711 of NZ_JOFH01000034.1, read as the reverse complement.
CTGGAGCACACCCTCATGAGTACCGAGCCCACCACCATCCGCTGGGAACAGGACGACACCGGCGTCGTCACCCTCGTCCTCGACGACCCCGACCAGTCCGCGAACACCATGAACCAGGCGTTCCGGGAGTCACTGGCCGCGATCACCGACCGCCTGGAGGCCGAGAAGAAGTCGATCCGCGGCATCATCGTCACCTCCGCCAAGAAGACCTTCTTCGCCGGCGGCGACCTGCGCGACCTGATCCGCGTCACGCCCGAGACCGCCCAGGACCTCTTCGACGGCGGCATGGCCATCAAGCGGAACCTGCGCCGCATCGAGACCCTCGGCAAGCCCGTGGTCGCCGCCATGAACGGCGCTGCCCTCGGGGGCGGTTACGAGATCGCCCTCGCCTGCCACCACCGCGTCGCCCTCGACGCCCCCGGAGCCAAGATCGGCTGTCCCGAGGTCACCCTCGGGCTGCTCCCCGGAGGCGGCGGCGTCGTCCGCACCGTCCGGATGCTCGGCATCGCCGACGCCCTGCTGAAGGTCCTCCTCCAGGGCACCCAGTACAACCCGCGCCGCGCCCGGGAGAACGGCCTGGTCGACGAGGTCGCCGACAGCCGCGAGGACATGCTCGCCAAGGCCCGCGCGTTCATCGACGCCAACCCGGAGTCCGCCCAGCCCTGGGACAGGCCCGGCTACCGCATCCCCGGCGGGACCCCGTCCCACCCGAAGTTCGCGGCCAACCTGCCCGCCTTCCCCGCCAACCTGCGCAAGCAGACGAACGGCGCTCCTTACCCGGCGCCGCGCGCCATCATGGCCGCCGCCGTCGAGGGCTCCCAGGTCGACTTCGAGACCGCCCAGGTCGTCGAGGCCCGCTACTTCGTCGAACTGGCCGCCGGGCAGATCTCGAAGAACATGATCCAGGCGTTCTTCTTCGACCTCCAGGCGGTCAACTCGGGTGTGAGCCGGCCCAAGGGGTTCGAGCCGCGGAAGGTCACGAAGGTGGCTGTGCTGGGTGCGGGGATGATGGGTGCGGGTATCGCCTACTCGTGCGCTCGCGCGGGGATCGACGTGGTCCTGAAGGATGTGTCGCTGGAGGCGGCGGTCAAGGGCCGGGGGTACTCCGAGAAGCTGTGCGCGAAGGCCGTCGCGAAGGGCCGTACGAGCCGGGAGAAGGCGGACGCGCTGCTCGCGCGGATCACGCCGACCGCGGAAGCCGCCGACCTGGCGGGCTGCGACGCGGTGATCGAGGCGGTGTTCGAGGACACCGCGCTCAAGCACAAGGTGTTCCAGGAGATCGAGCACGTGGTCGCCCCCGACGCGCTGCTGTGCTCGAACACCTCCACGCTGCCCATCACGGCGCTGGCCGAGGGCGTCGAACGGCAGGACGACTTCATCGGGCTGCACTTCTTCTCGCCCGTCGACAAGATGCCGCTGGTGGAGATCATCAAGGGCGGGCGGACCGGGGACGGGGCGCTGGCGCGCGCGTTCGACCTGGTGCGGCAGATCAAGAAGACGCCGATCGTGGTCAACGACTCGCGTGGTTTCTTCACGTCCCGTGTCATCGGGCATTTCCTCAACGAGGGGGTGGCGATGGTCGGTGAGGGTGTCGAGCCGGCGTCGGTGGAGCAGGCGGCGGCGCAGGCGGGCTATCCGGCGAAGGTGCTGTCGCTGATGGACGAGCTGACCCTGACCCTTCCGCGCAGGATCCGCCAGGAGACGCGGCGCGCCGTCGAGGAGGCGGGCGGCACGTGGACCCCGCACCCCGCCGAGGCCGTCGTCGATCGCATGGTCGACGAGTTCGGGCGCCCCGGGCGTGGTGGCGGGGCCGGGTTCTACGAGTACGGCGAGGACGGCAGGCGCGCCGGGCTCTGGCCGGGGCTGCGGGAGCACTTCACCAGGCCCGGGTACGAGATCCCCTTCGCCGACATGCAGGAGCGCATGCTCTTCTCGGAGGCGCTCGACACCGTCAGGCTCCTGGAGGAGGGAGTTCTGACCTCCGTCGCAGACGCCAACATCGGCTCGGTCTTCGGTATCGGTTTCCCGGGCTGGACCGGCGGCGTCCTGCAGTACATCAACGGGTACGAGGGCGGTCTGCCGGGATTCACGGCCCGCGCGCGCGAGCTGGCCGACCGCTACGGCGAACGCTTCATGCCGCCCGCGCTGCTGGTGGAGAAGGCGGACCAGGGGGAGGTCTTCACGGACGGCCGCTGAGACGCGCCGCGGGAGCGTGGCCCGTGCGGGGCGGGGCCCGGACGGCGGGGACCGGGGCGGTGCCTCAGCCCCCGCCGCCCTCGCCCTCGTCGCTCCGGTCCTCGTCGCCCCGATCTCCGCCGCCCCCGTCGTCGAGCCACTCCCGCAGTTCCTCGCGCAGCGACCGCTGGAACGTGGTCAGCAGCGCCTGCACCACCAACGGGTGCATGTGCGCCGACAGCGACCGCACGTCCGGCGCGTCGCGTTCGGCGACCGCGTCGCGCAGCAGCCGCGACAGATCGCGCGCCGCGGCCCGCGAGTGCTCCAGCAGGGCGGTACGGGCGGCGAGCAACGTCTCGGGGGAGAAGGGCACGTCGAGCAGTTCCACGCCGAGCCTGAGCAGTCCGGCGTCGACCCGGTAGGCATCGCCGCCCGGAGCGTCCGCGTCGGAGTCCCGGTTGACGACGTCCATCGTCGTCAGGCGCTCCACCTCGTCGTCGGTCAGCGGCCGGCCCGCCCGCCGGCCCAGTTCCTCGCGCGTGACGCGCTCGACCGTCTCCGGCGCCCAGGAGGCCACCACCGCGCGGTGCAGCGCCAGGTCGTGGGGGCTCAGGTCGTCCGGCAGCCGCCGCAGGTACCGCTCGATGGCGGCCAGCGTCATGCCCTGGTGCTGCAATTCCTCGATCAGCGCCAGCCGCGCCAGGTGCGCCCGCCCGTAGTGCCCCACCCGGCGCGGACCGAGCGCCGGTGGCGGCAGCAGTCCCCGGGTGCCGTAGAAGCGGACCGTGCGGACCGTGACGCCGGTCCGCGCGGCCAGCTCGTCGATCGTGAGGGTCGGCTCCTCGGCGTCGGTCGTCGTCATGCGCAGCAGTATCGCTGTCTCACCAGTGCTGTGAAACCTCGCGCGCTCGGCCCGCGCTCCTGGCGTGCGCCTTCCGCGTGTCTCTTGCGCGTCTCGTGCAGGCGAGCGGTGGATCTTGTGAGAAGTCACGCTGTGTGAGGTGAACCACCGCATGCCCACGCAGCGTCGTGGGAAGGTGCCGTCCTGGTCTGTGCCGTCGATGGGTGGTGCGGGCCCGAGACCAGGTACGGACGACTCGGGCGCACCCTGCCCGAAGGCACCAGAGAGTGGAACCACCCGTGAGCAAGGACGCCGTCGACACGGCACAGGTCGCCGCCCACCCGCAGGCGACCGGAACCATCCCCGCGGACGCGGGCGACGCCGGTTACAGCAAGGACCTCAAGGCCCGCCACGTCAACATGATCGCCATCGGCGGCGCGATCGGCACCGGCCTCTTCCTCGGCGCCGGCGGGCGCCTGCGCGACGCGGGCCCGGCCCTCGCCATCGCCTACCTCGTCTGCGGCGTCTTCGCCTTCTTCGTCGTCAGAGCCCTGGGCGAGCTGGTGCTCTACCGGCCCTCCTCCGGCTCGTTCGTGTCGTACGCGCGCGAGTTCCTCGGCGAGAAGGGCGCCTACGTCGCCGGCTGGATGTACTTCCTGAACTGGTCGACGACCGGCATCGCCGACATCACCGCGATCGCGCTGTACACGCACTACTGGAGCATGTTCACGAGCGTCCCCCAATGGGTGCTCGCCCTGATCGCCCTCGCCGTGGTCCTCGCCGTGAACCTCATCTCCGTGAAGATCTTCGGCGAGATGGAGTTCTGGTTCGCGATCATTAAGGTCGCCACCCTCGTCGGCTTCATGCTGATCGGCATCTTCCTGCTCGCCACCCAGCACGACGTGGGCGGGCACACCCCGGGCCTGAGCATGATCACGGACCACGGCGGCCTCTTCCCGCAGGGCCTGATGCCCGTGATCGTGGTCATGCAGGGCGTGATCTTCTCCTACGCCGCCCTGGAGCTGGTCGGTGTCGCCGCCGGCGAGACCGCCGAGCCGGAGAAGGTCGTCCCGCGCGCGGTCAACTCCATCATGTGGCGCGTCGCGCTCTTCTACGTCGGTTCCGTCGTCCTGCTGGCCCTGCTGCTGCCGGGCTCGCTGTACTCCGGAGACGAGAGCCCGTTCGTCACGGTGCTGTCGAAGATCGGCGTCCCGGCGGCGGGCGACGTGATGAACCTCGTCGTCCTCACGGCGGCGATGTCCTCCCTGAACTCCGGCCTGTACTCCACCGGCCGCATCCTGCGCTCCATGGCGACCGCCGGCTCAGCGCCGAAGTTCACCTCCGTCATGAGCCGCAGCCAGGTCCCGTACGGCGGCATCCTGCTCACCTGCGCCGTCTGCGTCCTCGGTGTCGGGCTGAACTACCTGGTGCCGAGCAAGGCCTTCGAAATCGTGCTGAACGTCGCGTCGCTCGGCATCATCAGCACCTGGGTGATCATCATGATCTGTCACCTGGTCTTCGTCCGCCGGGCGCGCTCCGGGCTCGTCACCCGCCCGCGGTTCCGGCTGCCCGGCAGCCCGGTCACGGAGGGCGTCACGATCGCCTTCCTGCTGGCCGTGCTCATCCTGATGTGGAACGACGCCGAGGTCGGCCGCAAGACCCTCTTCCTCGTCCCCGCCATCGCGGTGATGCTGGTCGCGGGCTGGTTCGGCGTCCGGCGCCGGGTGACGGAGAACGCCGCACGCTAGCCCCCCCCCGGGCAGCCGGTGCGGAGCGGCACGAAAACGCGCGGACCGCTGTCAGTGGCGGTCTCTACGGTGGTGCCATGTCGGAGATCAGGTATGTCCGGGGAGACGCCACCGTGCCGTCGGTCAAGGGCGTCAAGGTGATCGCCCACGTCTGCAACGACCTCGGCGGCTGGGGCAAGGGCTTCGTCCTGGCCGTTTCCCGCCGGTGGCCCGAGCCGGAGGCGGCCTACCGCGCCTGGCACCGCGACCGCGCGGCCAACGACTTCGGGCTCGGCGCGATCCAGCTGGTCCGGGTCGAGACCTACGTGTGGGTGGCCAACATGATCGGCCAGCGCGGCATGCGGACCGGCAGCAAGGGCGTCCCCGTGCGCTACGAGGCCATCGACACGGCCCTGGGTCGCCTGGCCGACCGGGCGATCGAGCTGGGGGCGTCCGTGCACATGCCCCGCATAGGCTGCGGCCTCGCCGGCGGCAAGTGGTCCCGCGTCGAGCCGCTGATCGGCGAGCGCCTGGCGGGACGCGGTGTCCCCGTGACCGTCTACGACCACGGGGACAGCGCATAGGGGGTGTCAGTGCCCGTGGTCGTGGACGTCGTTCGTCGCGGCGATCTTCCGCCACGAACGGGGCTGGGCGGGCGTCCCGGACGGCTTCGCGAGGGACTGCGCGCGGGCGGCCGCCGCGTCCGGCTTCGACGGCTGGAACAGCCAGGTGTCGAACAGCGCGGCCAGCGGCTTGCCGGACACCTCCTCGGCATACCGCTGGAAGTCCGCGACCGACGCGTTGCCGTGCGCGTACTTCGCGGGCCATCCCTTCAGCACGGTGAAGAAGGCGTCGTCCCCGATCTCGTTGCGCAGTGCCTGGACGGCGAGCGCGCCCCGGTCGTAGACGGCGGTGTCGAACTGGTTCTCCGGCCCGGGATCACCGGGCTTCACCGTCCAGAACGGGTCGTCGGCCGGGTACGAGGCGTACGTGTAGTCCGCCAGCTCCTGCGCCGTGCCCTCGCCCTCGTGCTCGGACCACAGCCACTGGGCGTACCGCGCGAAGCCCTCGTTGATCCAGATGTCCTTCCAGCCGCGCAGGGAGACCAGGTCGCCGTACCACTGGTGCGCCAGCTCGTGCACGACGACGGACACGTTCGACCCGTTCGCGAACTGCCGGGGGCTGTAGAAGGGCCGGGTCTGCGTCTCCAGCGCGAACCCGGTGTCCGTGTTCGGCACGTAACCGCCCAGCGCGTCGTAGGGGTAGGGCCCGAAGTACCCGCTCAGCCAGTCGGCCACCTCCCCGGTCCGCTCCACGCTGGCCCGCGCCGCACCGTCGTTCGGGCCCAGGTCCTCGCTGTAGGCGTTGACGACCGGGATGCCGCCCTCGGTGGTGCCGGTGGTGAGGTCGAACCTGCCGATCGCCAGGGTGGCGAGGTAGGTGGCCTGCGGCTGGGCCGAGCGCCAGTTCCAGTGGGTCCAGCCCAGCCGTGAACTCGTCGACTGGAGGGTGCCGTTGGAGATCGCCTGGGTGCCGTCCGGAACCTGCACCGACACGTCGTAGGTGGCCTTGTCCAGCGGGTGGTCGTTGCTCGGGAACCACCACGCGGCGGCCTCGGGCTCGTTCGCGGCGATCCCGCCGTCCGGGGTGCGGTGCCAGCTGGTGAAGCCGAACGCCTGCTTCGAGGACGGCACACCGCTGTAGCGGACGATCACGGTGAGCGGCGTGTCCTTGTCCAGCGGCTTCGCCGGGGTGATCTCCAGCTCCTGCTCGCCCGAGGTCGTGAACGACGCCTTCGCACCGTTCACCCGCACCTCGCCGACGTCCAGCAGGAAGTCGAGGTCGAACCGCGACAGGTCCTCGGTCGTGCGGGCCAGGATCGTCGCCGTCCCCTCCAGCCGGTCGGTGTCCGGCTGGTACTTCAGGCGCAGGTCGTAGTGCGAGACGTCGTATCCGCCGTTGCCGTAGGCCGGGTAGTAGGGGTCGCCGATGCCCGGAGCGCCGGGGGAGTGGGCCGCCGCCGACGCGGGGATCGCCAGCATGAGGGTGGCGGCGCCCAGTGCGCCCGGCACGATGAATCTGCGGTGCACGAAAGCTCCAAGTCGTAAGGGCACGATGGTCTGTTCGGAGCCTATTCGGCCCCTGCACGCACCGTCATGTCCATGGTCACCTCCGTCACACGATCGCCATCCGGCCGTCATCGGCCCCGCCGCGCCCCCTTCTGCGCGGGAGTCGGCGGATGTACCGTCCCGCGCATGCCGGTACGCACGCGCCGCACGGCCCGCCGCCCCCTCAACAGGGGATCCTGACGCCGACACGCCGACACGCCGACACGCCGCACGTACAACCAGTACGCCGGTCGACGCCCGGCACGCCGAGAGCACGCACCTGACGCCGCGAGGCCGCCCTTCGGGCGACGACGGGAATTGTCAGACAGACCCTAGCCGCGTCCCTGATCACCGCGCCGGCCCACGCCGCCGACGCCGCGCACCCTCCGCCCCGCACCGGCTTCGAGCAGACGCACGGCGCCCGCTGGACCACCCAGCCCGAGGAGCAGGCCCTCCTCGCCGCGGCCGACCGGGCGAGCGACCGGGTCGGCGTCGACCGCATCGGCACCACCAAGCAGAACCGCCCCCTCCGCCTCGTGACCATCGGCAGACCCACCGCGCCCAACAAGGTGCTCCTCGTGTGCAGCCAGCACGGCAACGAGCCCGCCGGCCGCGAGGCCTGCCTGTCCACCGTCCGCGACCTGGCGTACGCCACGGACCGCGCCACCCGGCGCTTTCTGACCCGCACCGCCGTGCTGGTCGTGCCCACGGCCAACCCGGACGGCCGCGCCGCCGGCACCCGCGGCAACAGCGACGGCGTCGACGTCAACCGCGACCACCTCGCCCTCGCGACGGCCGAGGCCCGCGCCCTGGCCGCCGTCGTCCGTGACCGGCACCCCGACGTCCTGTACGACCTGCACGAGTACGGCGCCACACCCCCGTACTACGACAAGGACCTCTTCGACCTCTGGCCCCGCAACCTCAACACCGACCCGCGGGTCCACGGCGAGGCGCGGACGCTCTCCGGGGCCTACGTCCGGCCCGCCGCCGAGCGCGCCGGCCACTCGACCGGCACCTACGGCATCTGGACCGACCCCGTCACCGGAGAGCCGGTCGAGCAGACCGCCGGAGACGGGCAGGAACGCATCCTGCGGAACATGTCCGGCGTGAAGCACGCGGTCGGCCTGCTCGTCGAGAGCCGGGTCGACGCCCTCACGGACGCCGAGCGCGAGGACCCGGCTTTCAACCACCGGCGCCGGGTGGACTCCCAGCTCGCGGCCCTGGACGGCGTGTTCCGCTTCGCCGACCGGCGGCGCGCACAGGTCGAGGCGGCGACCGGTGCGGCCCGGCGGGCCGGAGCCGCGGACAGGGGGCCGGTGTACCTCGGCGGCGCGGACAACGATCCGGCCGGACCCGCTGATATCGTCCAGGACCCGCCCTGCGGCTACCGGCTGACGTCTGCCCAGTACACAGACTTTCGGGATGAACTCGCGCTACACGGTGTACATGTGCGTCCGACCGGGGAGGAGGGCGCCTATGTACCGCTGCGCCAGCCGCTGCGGGCGCTGGTGCCACTGCTCCTGGACGAGCGGGCGACGTACCACCTTACGGCGGGGGAACCGGAGACCCACTGCTGAGAAGGTGAGTTGCGCGTCGTGCGCGGTCCTGGGGCGGCGGAGGACTATTTTCGGCCTGACCTACTTGAAAGGTGCCGCCCGTGACGCAGGATCGACCAAGTGAGCGACCAAGTGAGCGACCGAGCGACGAGGAACACGAGAGGGGGACGCTGCCGGGCTCGGAAGCAGGCCTGCCCGGGCATGAGCACAAGCCCCGGACCGACCGCATCGTCTTCGGTGTCACGGCCGCTCTGACCCTCGCCTTCGTCGTCTGGGGCGCCGTCGCCACCGACTCGCTGGAGGACGCCTCCAGCAGCATGCTCGGTGGACTGATGCACAACGGCGGCTGGGCGTTCACCCTCGCCGCCTCCGGCTTCGTGGTCTTCGCCCTCTGGCTCGCGGCCAGCCGCTACGGCCGCATCCACCTCGGCGCCGAGGGCGAGGAGCCCGAGTTCCGCACCGTGTCGTGGATCGCCATGATGTTCAGCGCGGGCATGGGCATCGGCCTGATGTTCTGGGGCGTCAGCGAGCCGCTGGCGCACTACACGACGGCCCCGCCCGGCACCAGCCCCGCCGACTCCGGCGAGAGCATGGAAACGGCCATGGCCACCACGCTGTTCCACTGGACGCTCCACCCGTGGGCGATCTACGCGGTGGTCGGACTCGGCATCGCCTACAGCACCTTCCGCCGGCGCCGCAGGCAGACCATAAGTGCCGTGTTCACCCCGCTCATCGGCGAGAAGCACGCCAACGGCGCCAGCGGCCGGGTCATCGACATCCTGGCCATCATCGCGACGATCTTCGGCTCCGCGGCCTCCCTCGGCCTCGGCGCGCTCCAGATCGGCTCCGGCATCGAGAAGCTCGACTGGATGGACAAGGTCAGCACCGGACTCCTGGTCGGCATCATCGCGGTGCTGACGGTGGCGTTCGTGGCCTCCGCGATCTCCGGCGTCGAGAAGGGCATCCAGTGGCTGTCCAACACCAACATGGTGCTGGCGCTGCTGCTCGCCGTGTTCGTCTTCGTCGCGGGCCCGACCATCCTCATCCTGGACCTGCTGCCGACGTCGATCTTCGGCTTCCTCGGCGACCTGCCCGCGCTGGCCGGCCGGACCGAGATCAGCGGCGGCGAGGGCGTCGCCGACTGGCTGGGCAGCTGGACGGTCTTCTACTGGGCGTGGTGGATCTCCTGGACGCCCTTCGTCGGCATGTTCATCGCCCGTATCAGCCGGGGCCGGACCATCCGCCAGTTCATCGGCGGCGTCATCCTCATCCCCAGCGTGGTCAGCCTGATCTGGTTCGCGATCTTCGGCGGCTCGGCCATGAAGCTGCAGGAGCAGAACCGGCTGGGCGACGACACCAGTCCCGAGGGCCGGCTCTTCGCCGTGCTGCAGGAGTACCCCATCGCCACGGCCAGCAGCCTGCTGGTGATGATCCTCGTCGGCATCTTCTTCGTCTCGGGCGCCGACGCGGCCTCCATCGTGATGGGCACCCTCTCGCAGAAGGGCGCGCTGGAACCCAGCCGCTGGACCGTGATCTTCTGGGGCGTGGTGACCGGTGCGGTCGCCGCGATCATGCTGCTGATCGGCAGCGGCGAGGCGGACGCGCTCACCGGTCTGCAGAACCTCACGATCCTCGCGGCGGCGCCCTTCGTCATCGTGATGATCTTCATGTGCGTCGCGCTCATGCGCGACCTGCGCCGTGACCCGCTCATCGTGCGCGGCGAGATGGCGTCCGAAGCCGTCGGACTGGCCGTCATCGAGGGCCACAAGCGGTACGAGGGCGAGTACGAGATCCGGATCGGCCCGGGCCCCGGCACGGACGTGGAGGGCGACCCGATCGGTCACCACGACTGACGTACGCACCGATCGGCCGGGACGGTGACCCGGCCGCGCCGGCGGACGCGGGAGGCGGGCGATCGAGGGCGGACCCCCTGAACGGGGCCCGGACCTCGATCGCCCGCCTCTGTCAGTTCTCCCGGCCCTCCCGGAGGCCGGCCAGCCCGGCGGCCTCCTGGGCGCAGCCCCAGGCCACGGTCACGCCCGCACCGCCGTGACCGTAGTTGTGCACGAGCAGCCGCCCGTCCGGCAGCGTCTCGCGCTCCAGCCGCACCGCGTGCCGGGCCGGCCGCAGCCCCACCAGATGCCGGAGCACCCGCGCCCCGGCGATCTCCGGCCGCAGCTCCGCGCACCGGCGCACGATCGCCTCCGCGACCCGGGGGTCGGGCTCTGCGGACCAGTCGTCCTCCTCGGCCGTCCCGCCCAGCAGGAGCCGGCCGGGCTGCGGAAGGAAGTACGTCGTCGTCCCCGAGGCCCGGTCGGCCGAGACCAGCCAGGTCCGGACACCGGGGTTCTCGACGACGACCAGCTGCCCCCGCACCGGGCGCACCGCCGCGTCCGGCACCAGGTCCCGGGCGCCCAGTCCCGTGCAGTTGACCACGACCGGCGCCCGGATCCCGCCCAGGTCGGCCACCGCACGCGTCTCGACCACCCCGCCCGCCGCCACCAGCCGCTCACGCAGCCACGGCAGGTGAGTCGACATGTCGATGAGGGGCAGCCGCGCCCAGAGCCCCCGACCCGCGTACTCCGCGGCCGTCGACGCGCGCAGCCCCGGCAGCCGGGTGGAGGCCCAGGCGCCCACCTCGTCCGGGCCGGTCTCGCCGAGCACCCCTTCGACCAGGCGCACGCCCGTCCGGTCGGGACGGGCCGCCAACTCCTCGTACACGTCCAGGGAACGCAGCGCCCACGTCTGCGCCAGCGCGACCGGCTCGATGCGGTACGGCCACCACAGTCCGCCCGCGACCACCGAGGTGGTCCGTTCCACGGGCTCCCGGGTCCACAGCCGTACCCGTCTGCCGCGCTCGGCGAGCACGACGGCGGTCGTCAGCCCGATCACGCCGCCGCCGACCACGACGACCTCGTCATCCAGTTCGGTTTCCACACCGGGACCGTAAGGCCTGTCCGGCGGATCACGCCACGGCCGGACCGGGCGGAGCGCGGGCAACGTCTAGGATCTACCGTCTGATGACTGCCACCCTCGTCGCCAAGAACCTCGCCGCCGGCCACGGCGACCGCTCCCTGTTCACCGGGCTCGACCTCGTCGTCGCCCCCGGCGACGTCATCGGACTCGTCGGAGCCAACGGCGCCGGCAAGTCCACCCTCCTGCGCCTGCTCGCCGGCCTCACCGCACCCGAACAGGGCGACCTGCGCCTGTCCCCGCCGACCGCCACCGTCGGCCACCTCCCGCAGGAGCCCGACCGCAGGCCGGGCGAGAGCGTCCGGGCGTTCCTGGCCCGCCGCACCGGCGTCACCGAGGCCCAGCGCGCCATGGACGACGCCACCCAGGCCCTGGTCGACGGCGCTCCCGGCGCCGACGACGCCTATGCGACGAGCCTGGAGCGCTGGCTGGCCCTGGGCGGCGCCGACCTCGACGAGCGGGCCGAGGAGGTGGCCGGCTCCCTTGGCCTGGCCGTCGGCCCGGACCAGCCGATGACCTCCCTGTCCGGCGGTCAGGCGGCCCGCGCCTCTCTCGCCTCCCTCCTCCTGTCCCGCTACGACGTCTTCCTGCTCGACGAGCCGACCAACGACCTCGACCTGGACGGCCTGGAGCGCCTCGAACACTTCGTGACCGGCCTGCGCGCCGGCACCGTCGTGGTCAGCCACGACCGCGAGTTCCTCACCCGCACCGTCACCAAGGTTCTCGAACTGGACCTCGCCCAGCGGCAGATCAACCTCTACGGCGGCGGCTACGACGCGTACCTGGAGGAACGCGCGGTGGCCCGCCGGCACGCCCGCGACGAGTACGAGGAGTACGCGGACAAGCGCGCCGCTCTCCAGGACCGCGCCCAGACGCAGCGTTCCTGGATGGACAAGGGCGTCAAGAACGCGCGGCGCAAGGCGGGGGACAACGACAAGATCGGCCGCAAGTTCCGCAGCGAGGCCAGCGAGAAGCAGGCCGCCAAGGCCCGTCAGACCCAGCGCATGATCGAACGCCTGGAGACCGTCGAGGAGCCGCGCAAGGAGTGGGAGCTGCGTATGGAGATCGCCTCGGCGCCCCGCTCGGGGGCGGTGGTCGCCACCCTGCGCGACGCGGAGGTCCGGCGCGGCGACTTCACGCTCGGACCGGTCTCCCTCCAGATCGACTGGGCGGACCGGGTGGCGGTGACGGGCGCCAACGGCGCGGGCAAGTCCACCCTCCTCGGCGCCCTCCTGGGCCGCGTCCCGCTCGACGCCGGACACGCGGCGCTCGGCTCCGGCGTCCTGCTCGGCGAGGTCGACCAGGCCCGCAAGCTCTTCCACGGCCCGGAGGCCCTGCTGGACGCCTTCCGCGCCGCCGTCCCCGACACGGACCCGGCGGACGTCCGCACCCTCCTGGCCAAGTTCGCCCTCAAGGCCGACCACGTCATGCGCCCGGCCTCGACCCTCTCACCCGGCGAACGCACCAGGGCGGCCCTCGCCCTCCTCCAGGGCAGCGGCGTCAACCTGCTGGTCCTGGACGAGCCGACCAACCACCTGGACCTCCCGGCCATCGAGCAGCTGGAATCGGCCCTGGACGCCTACGAGGGCACCCTCCTCCTGGTGACCCACGACCGCCGCATGCTCGACGCGGTCGACGTGACCCGCCGCCTGGAGGTGACGGACGGCAAGGTCACGGAGACCTCCGCGTAGCGGCGGGCGGTGCGCCGCCGCTGCGGGCGATCGTGTCCGCCCGGTACCTACGCGAGGCCGGCCCGCCGCAACGCGTCGGCCATCGCCCCGTTGGCCGGAGCGGCGCCCCCGGCCGAGGACCGCCCCTTCCCGCCCCCGCCGGCGGACCCCCGCTGCTGCCGCTGCCTGGGCGGCTTCCCGCCCCGCTCCCGCTTCTGCTCACCGCGGAGGCCCTGCGCCCCCTGCGCACCCTGCGGAGCCGCCTCGTCGTCCAACCGCAGGGTCAACGAGATCCGCTTGCGCGGGATGTCGACGTCGAGCACCTTCACCTTGACGATGTCCCCGGGCTTGGCCACGTCCCGCGGGTCCTTCACGAACGTCTTCGACATGGCGGACACGTGCACCAGCCCGTCCTGGTGCACACCGACGTCCACGAAGGCCCCGAACGCGGCGACGTTCGTGACGACGCCCTCCAGCACCATCCCGGACGACAGGTCGCCGATCTTCTCCACGCCTTCCTTGAAGCTGGCCGTCCTGAACGCGGGCCGCGGGTCGCGCCCCGGCTTCTCCAGCTCCTTGAGGATGTCCGTGACCGTCGGCAGTCCGAACGTCTCGTCCACGAACGCGTCCGGCCTGAGCGAGCGCAGCACGGCCGTGTTGCCGATCAGCCCGCCCACCTCCTGCCCGGCGGTCCGCACCATCCTGCGCACCACCGGATACGCCTCCGGGTGCACGCTGGACGCGTCCAGCGGGTCGTCGCCGCCCCGGATCCGCAGGAAGCCCGCGCACTGCTCGTACGCCTTCGGGCCGAGCCGCGACACCTTCTTCAGCTCGGTGCGGGAGGCGAACGGCCCGTTCGCGTCCCGGTGGGCGACGATGTTCTCGGCGAGGCCGGAGGTGACGCCGGAGACGCGGGAGAGCAGCGGGGCCGACGCCGTGTTGACGTCGACGCCCACGCCGTTCACACAGTCCTCGACGACCGCGTCCAGCGAGCGCGACAGCTTCACCTCGGACAGGTCGTGCTGGTACTGACCCACGCCGATGGACTTCGGGTCGATCTTCACCAGCTCCGCCAGCGGGTCCTGCAGGCGCCGGGCGATCGACACCGCGCCGCGCAGCGAGACGTCCATGTCCGGCAGCTCCTGGGAGGCGAAGGCGGAGGCCGAGTACACGGAGGCCCCCGCCTCGGACACCATCACCTTGGTGAGCTTCAGCTCGGGGTGCCTGGTGATGAGCTCCCCGGCGAGATTGTCCGTCTCGCGCGACGCCGTGCCGTTGCCGATGGCGATCAGGTCGACGGCGTGCTCCCCGGCGAGCCGGGCCAGCTTGGCGATCGCCTCGTCCCACCGGTTGGCCGGGACGTGCGGATGGATCACGTCGGTGGCCACGACCTTGCCGGTGGCGTCGACCACGGCGACCTTCACGCCCGTACGGAAACCGGGGTCAAGGCCGAGCGTCGCGCGGGTGCCGGCCGGGGCGGCCAGCAGCAGGTCGCGCAGGTTGGCTGCGAAGACGTCGACGGCCTCGTCCTCGGCGGCCGTGCGCAGCCGCAGCCTGAGGTCGATGCCGAGGTGGACCAGGATGCGAGTGCGCCAGGCCCAGCGGACGGTGTCCCCGAGCCACTTGTCGGCGGGCCGGCCGCGGTCGGCGATCCCGAACCGGCTCGCGACGATGGCCTCGTACGACGACGGCCCGTCCGTGGCCTCCTCGGGCTCCAGGACCAGGTCGAGCACGTCCTCCTTCTCGCCGCGCAGCATCGCGAGGATCCGGTGCGAGGGCAGCGCGGTGAACGGCTCGGCGAAGTCGAAGTAGTCGGCGAACTTGGCGCCGGCCTCCTCCTTGCCGTCCTTCACCCGGGCGGCGAGCCGCCCGCGCCCCCACATCCGCTCCCGCAGCTCGCCGATCAGGTCGGCGTCCTCCGAGAACTTCTCGGTGAGGATCGACCGGGCCCCGTCCAGCGCGGCCTGCGGATCGGCGACCCCCTTGTCGGCGTCCACGAACGCGGCCGCCGCGGCGAGGGGTTCGACCGTCGCGTCGGCGAGCAGGCCCTCGGCCAGCGGCTCCAGGCCCGCCTCGCGCGCGATCTGCGCCTTGGTCCGCCGCTTCGGCTTGTACGGCAGGTAGATGTCCTCCAGGCGCGCCTTGGTCTCCGCGCCGCGGATACGCGCCTGGAGCTCCTCGGTGAGCTTGCCCTGCTCGCGCACCGAGTCGAGGATCGCGGTCCGCCGCTCCTCCAGCTCCCGCAGGTAACGCAGCCGCTCCTCGAGCGTGCGCAACTGCGCGTCGTCGAGCATCTCGGTCGCTTCCTTGCGGTAGCGCGCGATGAAGGGCACCGTGGAGCCGCCGTCGAGCAGCTCCACCGCGGCCTTCACCTGCCGCTCCCGTACGCCGAGTTCCTCGGCGATCCTGCTCTCGATCGACCTTGCGTCGATGGCCGCGCTGGACCCGGCTGTCGTCACGATCCCGTACCGCCTTCTCACTGGGTTGCGCGGCAATTGTGGCAGGCGGCACCGACAAACGGGGATCAGGGCGGCCGTCCGGGCCGGTCGGACCGGACGGCCGCCGAGGGCCCCGGGTCAGACCCCGCGGCCCCGGGCGGTGGACGAGGCACCGCCGAAAAGCCGGGCCAGCGCCCGGAAGGGAAGCGTCACCACGGTGGCGACTGCGCCACCGATCTGGCGCAGTACGTCTGCGATGGCACGGAACACGAGAAGCCCCTTTCGTCCGCCCGGCCCCTCCGGCCGGGCGCGGTACGGGTACCTCCGGACCGGCCCGGCATGCCCGTTCGTCCGCCGGGCGTGTCCTCGTCGCCGGCGCAGGCCGCCGTCGCGGGCCGCGCCGGCGTCAGCTCGTGCCGATCAGGTCCGCCGGGAAGGCGCCCGCGCCGAGTGCCTTGCGCGCGAAGCCCGTTCCGAGTTCCGTCAGGCGTGCCACACCCGCCGGTCCGAGGTGGGCGTAGGGGGCGGCGTCCAGCTTGTCCGTCTCCCGCTCCACCGCGGCGCGCAGCGCCGTGCCCTCCTCGGTCGGCGCGCCGGCCTCGTCGAGCAGCCCGCGCCCGCGCAGCCGGTCCGCCGCGGCGTCCCACTCCTCCCTGCTCCAGCCCCGGGTGCGGAAGATCCACTTGGGGGCCATGCCCTTGCCGGTCGCGGTGTGCGTCACCAGCGCCTCCAGACCGTCCAGGCCGGCGGCCAGCAGGGCGGCGAGGTGGCCGTCGCCGCGGTGCTCGCGCAGCAGGGTCGCCGCGTGCCAGAGGGCCAGGTGCGGCGCGTCGGGCACCGGCAGGTCCGCGTGGGCCGAGTAGAGCGGGCGGCCGCTGCGCGAACAGCCCTCGGCGGCGCGCAGGGCGAGGCCGGCCGCCTCGGCCAGCTCCGCGGAGGCCAGGACCTCCTCGCCCAGCAGCCGGCGCAGGGTCGCGTCGACGGCACGCGCGCGTGCCGCGAGAGCCTGGTTGGGGGTGACCGTCTCCCACACGGCGGGGACGTGCCGGGCGACGAGATCGTGCTTGTAGTTGTAGAACGCGGCGGTCACCGCGCCGGCGCCCACCGGTCCCAGCGCGGCGGCGCGCGCCGCGAAGTTGACCGCCCGCGGGTCGGTGACCCCGAGGGCGCCCAGCTCCCGGCCCAGGTCGGGCGAGAAGTAATGCGTCGAGTGCAGGGAGTTGAGCGCGTTGTGGCAGCGGCGGCCGGCGCGCGTGTCCGTGACGGCATCGGTGGCGTGGGTTGTCATGCCGCGCAGGTTACCAACCGCTCAGTACGCCCCCCAGGGCGCGTGCGGCATGGCAGGAAAGGTGGGTTATTCGTCATTGCGGCCCTCGGTCGGAGGGCGAAGAATCGTGGGCATGGCGCAGCGAACCGTCCTTTTCGTCCTCTTCGATCGGGTCCAGAGTCTCGACGTCACCGGTCCCGTGGAGGTCTTCGCGGGTGCCGAACAGCACACACCGGGCACGTACCGCATCCGGACGGCCTCCCTGGACGGGGCGCCCGTGCGCACGTCCAGCGGTCTGACCGTCGTACCGGATCAGGCGCTCGCCGACGCGCCGGAGGCGCACACCCTGGTCGTGCCCGGCGGGCAGGGCACCAGGGACGCCGACCCGCGGCTGACCGACTGGGTGCGCGAGCACGGACCGCGCGCCCGGCGGCTGGTCTCCGTCTGCACCGGCGCGATCCTGCTCGCCCGGGCCGGTCTTCTGGACGGCCGCCGCGCCACCACCCACTGGGCCTACAGCGACCGGCTCGCGCGCGACCACCCGGCCGTGGCGGTCGACCCCGACCCGATCTACATCCGCGACGGGCGGGTGGCCACGTCCGCGGGCGTGACCTCCGGTATCGACCTCGCCCTCGCGCTGGTGGAGGAGGACCTGGGGCGGGACGCCGCGCTGGCCGTCGCCCGCCATCTGGTGGTGTTCCTGCGCAGGCCGGGGAACCAGGCCCAGTTCAGCGCGCAGCTGGCCGTCCAGACCGCACGACGGGAGCCGCTTCGGCACCTGCAGCAGTGGATCACGGAGCACCCGGGCGCGGACCTGTCCGTGGAGTCCCTCGCCGCCCGGGCCGGTCTGTCGCCCCGCCACTTCGCCCGCGCCTTCCAGGCGGAGACCGGCACCACCCCCGGCCGGTACGTCGACCGGGTCCGGCTCGAACACGCCCGGCGGCTGCTGGAGGACGGCGGCGACGGCGTCGAGGGCGTCTCCCGCGCCAGCGGCTACGGAACGCCGGAGGCCATGCGCCGCGCCTTCGTCAAGGCCCTCGGCGCCTCTCCCGCCGAGTACCGCCGCCGCTTCCGCCCCGCGCCCGCCTCCTGAACGGCGCCTGACCGATCGGTCAGGACCGCGCGCCCGAATGCCCGAATGCCCCAACAACGGAAGAGCGCATGCCCGAACGACGGAACGAGGAAACAGAATGACCGAGACAGGGAGCGAGTGACATGCGTATCGCCATCGTCCTCTTCGACCGCTTCACCGCCCTGGACGCCGTGGGCCCGTACGAGACCCTCGGCCGCCTGCCCGACTCGGAGACCGTGTTCGTCGCCGAACGGACCGGCCCCGTCCGCACCGACACCGGAAACCTCGCGCTCACCGCCGACCGGACCCTGGCCGACGTGCCGGACCCCGACATCGTCGTCGTCCCGGGCGGTCCCGGGCAGACCGCGCAGATGGAGAACGCGACCCTGCTGGACTGGCTGCGCGCCGCCGACGCCACCAGCACCTGGACGACGTCCGTCTGCACCGGCTCCCTGCTGCTCGCCGCCGCGGGACTGCTGGCCGGCCGCCGCGCCACCTCGCACTGGCTGGCACTCGGTCTCCTGGAGGGCTACGGGGTAGAGGCGACCGGCCGGCGGGTGGTCACCGACGGCAAGTACGTCACCGCGGCCGGTGTCTCCTCCGGCATCGACATGGGCCTGACCCTGCTCGGCCGGATCGCGGGCGACGACCACGCCCGGGCCGTCCAGCTGATGACGGAGTACGACCCGCAGCCGCCCTACGACGCCGGGTCCCCGGACAAGGCACCCGCGCATCTCGTCGAGGCCCTGCGTGACGGGAGCCGGTTCACCCCGGCGTAGCCGCGGTCCAGCCGAAACGCGGCTCCCGGCGCTCCAGGAAGGCGGCGACCCCCTCCGCGGTGTCGCCGCTGCCGCGTGCCTGTGCGGCCCAGTGGGCGTCCCGGTCCGTGCGCCCGTCAGCGAACTCCTTCGCCGCGGCCTGCGTCAGCAGGGAACGGGAGGCCAGGACCCGGGTGAACCGCGACACCCGCTCGTCCAGTTCGTCCTCCGGCAGCACCTCGTCCACCAGGCCGGTGCGCAGCGCCCGCGAGGCGTCGATCAACTCGCCGCTGAACAGCAGGTACTTCGCGGTGGACGGCCCCGTCAGCGTCACCAGCCGCCGGGTGGCGGACGCCGCGTACACGACCCCCAGCTTGGCCGGGGTCACCCCGAACAGCGCGGACCGCCCGGCGAAACGCAGGTCGCAGGCCGCCGCCAACTGCACGCCGCCGCCCACGCAGTGCCCCCTGACCGCCGCGAGCGTGGGCTTGGGGAAGGCGGCGAGGGCCTCCTCGGCCCGTACCGCCAGCTGCTGGGCCTCCTCGGCCGACTCGCGCAGGGTCGAGATGTCGGCCCCCGCGCAGAACGTCGCGCCCTCGCCGGTGAGCACCAGCGCCCGTACCCCGGGGTCGGCCGCCAGGGCGTCCAGGAGTTCGGGCAGGGCCCGCCACATCGCGGCCGTCATGGCGTTGCGCTTGGCCGGATGATGGACTGTGACGGTGGCCACCGAGTCCTCGACCCGGTGCAACAGCTGCGGCTCCATGGACCGGATGCTATCCACCGGCCGCTCCGCTCCGAGCGGCCGGGTGATCGGCTTCGAGCGGGCGGTCGCGCTTCAAGCGGGCGGCGCAGAGGGACAGAAGCGCTCTCACAACCGACCGTCTCATGCGGCATCGATCAGAATCGCTCGATACTTGCTGACTTGTGTTCAGTGCTCCGGTGCGGAGGGGCGCGTTACCAACACTCAGGGGTGTGGTGACAATCGAGCCCAGGGGTGACGACCGGACGATGGACGAGACGGGGCCCGCCGGGCCGTTGCCGTACGAGGGCGTCTGGCGGTTCACGGCCCCCGCCGTGGACGCCTCGGTCCCGCAGGCGCGGCACGCCGTGCGCGACCTGCTGGTGCGCCAGGGCGTCCCCGTCTCGGACGACGTGACGCAGGCACTGCTGCTGATCGTCTCGGAACTGGTCACGAACGCGGTCCGGCACGCGGCGGTCGTGTCGCCGGAGCTGGCCGTCGAGGTCGCCGTCGGGCCCGAGTGGGTGCGGGTGGCGGTGGAGGACGACCACCCCTACCGCCCCACCGCCCTGGAGACCGACCACGGCCGGACGGGCGGACGCGGGCTGCTCCTGGTCCGGGAGATCACCCGCGAGGCGGCCGGGGCCTGCGACGTGGCGCACACCGCGAGCGGCGGCAAGGTGATCTGGGCCGCCCTGCCGCTCAAGTACACCCCGCGGCAGGACCTGCCGACCGGCTGACGCCCCCCACCCGGCCTCACCAGTCGGCGGAGGAGCCCGTCAGTTCGCGGACGGCCGGGCGGGCGGCGTCCAGCACCGTCATGAACCAGGCCGAGAAGGTGTCCGCCGCATGCCGTTCGGCCAGTTCGGCCGGGGAGACGAAGGCCGTCTGCGCCACTTCCTCCGGGTCCGGCCGCAGCTCGGCCTGGACGAGGCCGACGAACAGATGGTTGTACTCCTGCTCGACCAGCCCGGAGGCCGGGTCGGGGTGGTTGTAGCGCACCGTGCCCGCCTCGGCGAGCAGCGACGGGGAGACGCCCAGCTCCTCGTACGTCCGCCTGGCCGCCGCCGCGAACGGCGCCTCGCCGGGGTAGGGGTGACCGCAGCAGGTGTTGGACCACACACCCGGGGAGTGGTACTTGCCCAGCGCCCGCTGCTGGATCAGCAGCCGCCCCCGCTCGTCGAAGAGGAACACCGAGAAGGCGCGGTGCAGCTGCCCCGGTGGCTGGTGCGCCGAGAGCTTCTCCGCGGTGCCGATCGTCACGCCGTTCTCGTCGACCAGTTCCAGCAAAATCGCGTCTGCGGTGCCGTTCGACGAACTGTGCGTCGCGGTGGCAGGAGTGATCGGCATACCCATCCTTCACATCGGTCCTCGCGCCCCAAGTGTGCCGTACGGCCCGGCACTCTCGGCACTTCCCGGCCCGCCCGCATGTCCCACGTGCCCAAAGGGCCGACGGACGTGACCGGTCGGACACCGAGGAAGGGTCCGAAGGGTGAGCGTGCCCTGCACCGCCGTGCGGGAACCGTCGGGCACCGCCGCCGGGGGAGTGCCGGGGAAGGCCGGGAGCGAACGGGCGGCGGACTGTCGCACGCGACGGCGCGCCCCGATGCCCGCACGCCCCCCGGGGAGGCGGAGACCTCGACGCACCTTGCTCCCGCACCACCGCCCGCACCACTGCCGCTCAGTAGCCCGCCCCACCGCCGCTCGGCGGCCCGGCCGCCCCACCGCCGCTCAGCGGCCCGGCCGCCCCCCGACCGCTCAGTGGCACAGCCGTGCCTCGTGCTCCGCGTGACCGCTGGGCTCCAGCTGGAAGGTGCAGTGCTCGACGTCGAAGTGGTCGCCCAGGCACCCCTGCAACTCGTGGAGCATCTTCTCGTGGCCGATCGCGCTGAGCGCCTCGCCGCTCACCACCACGTGCGCGGACAGCACCGGCATGCCCGAGGTGATCGTCCAGGCGTGCAGGTCGTGCACGTCCTCGACCCCGTCGAGGGCCAGTATGTGGGCCCGTACCTCGGCGATGTCCACTCCCTTGGGGGCCGCCTCCAGCAGCACCTCCAGGGTCTCGCGCAGCAGCCGCCAGGTGCGCGGCACGATCATCAGCCCGATGACCAGGGAGGCGATCGGGTCGGCGGGCTGCCAGCCGGTCCCCAGGATCACCAGCGCCGAGACGATCACCGCCAGTGACCCCAGCGCGTCCGCCGCCACCTCCAGGAAGGCCCCCCGCACGTTCAGGCTCTCCTTCTGCCCGCGCATCAGCAGCGTCAGCGAGATCATGTTCGCCACCAGGCCGATCGCGCCGAACACGACGGTCAGTCCGCCCGCGGTGTCGGCGGGGGTGACGAACCGCTCCACCGCCTCGAACAGCACGTAGCCGCCGACGCCGAGCAGCAGCAGGCAGTTGGCCAGGGCGGCGAGGATCTCGGCGCGGGCGTAGCCGAACGTGCGGCGGTCGCTCGCCGGACGGCTCGCGAAGTGGACGGCCAGCAGCGCCATGCCGAGGCCCAGGGCGTCCGTCGCCATGTGCGCGGCGTCGGCGATCAGCGCCAGCGAGTCGGCGAGCACCCCGCCGACGATCTCGACGACCATCACGACGAGGGTGATCGCCAGCGCCACCCGGAGCCTGCCGCGGTACGCGGCGGTCGCCGTGCCGGCGTGCGCCCCGTGCGCGTGTCCGTGATCGTGCCCAGCCCCCATGAGAAAGCCGCCTCCCTGTCTCTCCGGTGCCACGTCCGGAGCCCAAGTCAACTACGGGTAGGGGGTATCCGGCAACGCGGCACTGAACACCGTTGTCATGTGCCCTGACCTGCGAAAATGTTATGCAGGTCAGCGCCTTGGCCGATGGTGTGCGATCGATGTGGAGGGTTCGGTTCCGCCAGCTGGGCGACCGGCCGCCCCGGGCCCGCCCCGACCCTGTGCGCGGGTTCGCCGATCCCGGGCGATGCCCGTGATGCCCGGTCTGGGGGCGTGGTTTGTGGGGCGGGCCCCGGATCCACGATGATGATCGCGGCAAAGGCGGGTCCAAGTGACGTCGACCGACCGTGAAACGGGCGGTGAACACGGTGTTCCGGGCATCCGATACCCTCTGCCGACATGACGCCCGGGTGCCGCAGGCACGGGCGCTCCACCATGCACAGGCCCGACGTCCCGACGTCGGCACCAGGGAGTGAGTTCGGTTGCCGACCGCCATCCTCACCGGTCCACCGGTCCCCGGTTCGTCGATCGAGAGCGAACTGCGGTCCCTGGGTTTCGACGTGCGCCCCGCCTCCGGCACCGCCGACACCGAGACGCTGCTGGCCCGGGTCCCGGCCGCGGACCGGGTCGCCGTGGTCGACGCCCGCCTCGTCGGCCACCGGCACGCCCTGCGCCTCGGGCTCACCGACCCCCGCTTCCCGCTCGCCGCCATCCCGGGCGCCGTCACCGCCCAGCCGGCCGCCCGTCGGGCACTGACCCGCGCGATGGCCCGCGAGAACAGCGCGAGCGGCGGCACCGCACTCGACGTCGACAGCCTCGCCGACCGGATCGCCGCCGCCCTCGACGCCGACGGCGCCGACGTGCACCGCCCCGAACTCGGCACCCTCGTCGCCGCCGTGCCCGCCGGCCCGCAGGCCCGCAACGAGGCACGGCAGGCCGTCGCCGCCGTCGACGACGAGGCCGTACGCCTGAAGTCGGCGGTCAAGGCCCGCGACGGCTTCGTCACCACCTTCTTCGTCAGCCCCTACTCCCGCCACCTCGCCCGCTGGTGCGCCGGACGCGGTCTGACGCCCAACCAGGTCACCACCGCCTCGCTCGGCACCGCGCTGGTGGCGGCGGGCTGCGCGGCCACCGGCACCCGGGCCGGTTACGTCGCGGCCGGCGTCCTGCTCGTCGGCTCCTTCGTCCTCGACTGCGCCGACGGACAGCTCGCCCGCTACTCCCTCCAGTACTCCACCCTCGGCGCCTGGCTCGACGCCACCTTCGACCGCGCCAAGGAGTACGCCTTCTACGCCGGCCTCGCCCTCGGGGCCGCCCGCGGCGGCGACGACGTATGGGCCCTGGCCCTCGGGGCGATGGTCCTCCAGGCCTGCCGCCACGTCGTCGACTTCTCGTTCAGCGAGGCGAACGCCGACAGCACGGCCGTCGCCATAGGCACCAGCCCCACCGCGGCCCTCTCCCACCGGCTCGACGACGTCGGCTGGACCGTCTGGCTGCGCCGCGTCATCGTCCTGCCGATCGGTGAGCGCTGGGCCATAATCGCCGTCCTGACCGCGGTCGCCACGCCCCGGATCACCTTCTGCGCGCTGCTGATCGCCTGCGCGTTCGCCGCCGCCTACACCACCGCGGGCCGCCTCCTGCGCTCGCTGACCCGCCGGGCCACCCGGACCGACCGGGCGGCGAGGGCGCTGGCCGACCTCGCCGACTCCGGCCCGCTCGCCGAGGCGGCCGCCCGGCGGCTCGGGACGACCGCGCGCCGACTGCCCGCCCTCGCCGCTCCCGGCCTCGCCCTGCTCGGCGGCGGTGCCGTCGTCGCGGCGGCGGCGCTCACCGGCTTCGGCGGCCCCTGGCCCGTGGCCGGCGCGCTCGTGTACGCCGCGGCCTCCGCCCTCGCCGTCGCTCGCCCCCTCACGGGCGCCCTCGACTGGCTGGTTCCGCCCTTCTTCCGCGCCGCCGAGTACGGCACAGTCCTGGCACTGGCGGCGAAATCCGACGTGAACGGGGCGCTTCCGGCGGCTTTCGGGCTGGTGGCCGCGGTCGCCTACCATCACTACGACACGGTCTACCGCATCCGCGGCGGCGCGGGAGCGCCACCGCGGTGGCTGGTCCGGACCGTCGGGGGGCACGAGGGCCGCACGCTGGTGATCACCGTGCTCGCCGTGCTGCTCACCGCCTCGCAGTTCAAGGTCGCGCTCACGGCTTGTGCCGTGGCCGTGGCACTCGTGGTGCTCGCCGAGAGCATCCGCTTCTGGGTCGCCGCCCACCGGGCCGGCGCACCCGCCGTACACGACGAAGGAGAACCCGCATGATCGGCCTCGTGCTGGCGGCCGGCGCCGGCCGGCGTCTGCGTCCCTACACCGACACCCTGCCCAAGGCACTGGTGCCGGTCGGCCCCGAGGGCGCGGAGGACAGCATCACGGTGCTCGACCTGGCCCTGGCGAACTTCGCCGAGGTCGGCCTGACCGAGGTCGGGATCATCGTCGGCTACCGCAAGGAGGCCGTGTACGACCGCAAGGAGGAGCTGGAGCAGAAGTACGGCGTCAAGCTCACCCTCATCGACAACGACAAGGCCGAGGAGTGGAACAACGCCTACTCCCTCTGGTGCGGCCGCGGCGCCCTCGACGACGGTGTGATCCTCGCCAACGGCGACACCGTGCACCCGGTCTCCGTCGAGAAGACCCTGCTCGCCGCCCGCGGCGACGGCAAGAAGATCATCCTCGCCCTCGACACGGTGAAGAGCCTCGCCGACGAGGAGATGAAGGTCGTCGTCGACCCCGACAAGGGCGTGCAGCGCATCACCAAGCTCATGGACCCGGCCGAGGCGACCGGCGAGTACATCGGCGTCACCCTCATCGAGGGCGAGGCCGCCGCCGACCTGGCCGACGCGCTGAAGACCACCTTCGAGCGCGATCCGCAGCTGTACTACGAGGACGGCTACCAGGAGCTCGTCAACCGCGGCTTCAAGGTCGACGTCGCCCCGATCGGCGACGTCAAGTGGGTCGAGATCGACAACCACGACGACCTCGCCAAGGGCAGGGAGATCGCGTGCCAGTACTGACGAGGCTCATCCCGTCACCGGTCGTCGTGGACATCCGCGCGGGTGCCCTCGACGACCTGGGGGACGTGCTCGCCGACGAGCGCATCTCCCACTCGGGCAAGCTCGCCGTCGCCGTCAGCGGCGGCTCCGGCGCCCGGCTGCGCGAGCGCGTCGCCCCGTCGCTGCCCGGCGCCGACTGGTTCGAGGTCGCCGGCGGCACCCTGGACGACGCGATCAAGCTGGCCGTCGCCATGAAGGGCGGCCACTACGACGCGGTCGTCGGGCTGGGCGGCGGCAAGATCATCGACTGCGCCAAGTTCGCGGCGGCGCGCATCGGCCTCCCGCTGGTCGCCGTGCCCACCAACCTCGCGCACGACGGTCTGTGCTCGCCGGTCGCCACCCTCGACAACGACGCGGGCCGCGGCTCCTACGGCGTGCCGAACCCGATCGCCGTCGTCATCGACCTGGACGTCATCCGCGCGGCCCCGGCCCGCTTCGTGCGCGCCGGCATCGGCGACGCCGTCTCCAACGTATCCGCGATCGCGGACTGGGAGCTGGCCAACCGGGTCAAGGGCGAGCGCATCGACGGCCTGGCCGCGGCGATGGCCCGCCAGGCCGGCGAGGCCGTGCTGCGGCACCCCGGCGGCATCGGCGACAACGAGTTCCTCCAGGTGCTGGCCGAGGCGCTGGTGCTCAGCGGCATCGCCATGTCGGTCTCGGGCGACTCGCGACCGTCCTCGGGCGCCTGCCACGAGATCAACCACGCCTTCGACCTGCTCTTCCCCGAGCGCGCGGCCGCCCACGGCGAGCAGTGCGGACTGGGCGCGGCCTTCGCCATGTACCTGCGCGGGGCCCACGAGGAGTCCGCCCACATGGCCGAGGTACTGCGCCGGCACGGGCTCCCGGTCCTGCCGGACGAGATCGGGTTCACGCCCGCGGAGTTCGTCCGGGCCGTCGAGTTCGCCCCGCAGACCCGACCGGGCCGTTACACGATCCTCGAGCACCTCGACCTGAAAACCGACCAGATCAAGGACCAGTACGCCGACTATGTCAAGGCCATCGGTAGCTGAACTACGCCCGGTCGTCCATCCCGCGGGAGTCAAGGACCGGCGCAGCGGGGAGCACTGGGCGGGACGCCTCTACATGCGCGAGGTCTCGCTGCGGATCGACCGCTACCTGGTGAACACCAGGGTCACGCCCAACCAGCTCACGTACCTGATGACCGTCTGCGGCGTCCTGGCCGCCCCGGCGCTGATGGTGCCGGGCATACCGGGCGCCGTGCTCGGCGTCGTCGCGGTCCAGCTCTACCTGCTGCTGGACTGCGTCGACGGGGAGATCGCCCGCTGGAAGAAGCAGTACTCGCTCGGCGGCGTCTACCTGGACCGGGTCGGCGCCTACCTCACCGACGCCGCCGTCCTGGTCGGCCTCGGCCTGCGCGCCGCCGACCTCTGGGGCACCGGCCGGATCGACTGGCTGTGGGCCTTCCTCGGCACGCTGGCCGCGCTCGGCGCCATCCTCATCAAGGCCGAGACCGACCTGGTGGGCGTCGCCCGGCACCAGGCCGGCATGGAGCCCGTCAAGGAGGCCGCCTCCGAGATCCGCTCCTCCGGCATGGCACTGGCCCGCCGGGCCGCCGGGGCGCTCAAGTTCCACCGGCTGATCCTCGGCATCGAGGCGTCCCTGCTGATCCTCGTCCTCGCCATCGTCGACCAGGCGCGCGGCGACCTGTTCTTCACCCGCCTCGGCACCGCCGTACTCGCCGGCATCGCGCTGCTGCAGACGCTGCTGCACCTGGTGTCCGTCCTCGCCTCCAGCAGGCTGAAGTGAGCGGGGCCGTGAAGGTCGGCGCGGTCGTCATCACGATGGGCAACCGTCCCGAGGAACTGCGCGCCCTGCTCGACTCGGTCGCCAAGCAGGACGGCGACCCGGTCCAGGTGGTCGTGGTCGGCAACGGCTCGCCCGTCCCGGAGGTCCCGGACGGCGTGCGCACCGTCGAGCTGCCCGAGAACCTGGGCATCCCCGGCGGGCGCAACGTCGGCATCGAGGCCTTCGGCCCGGACGGACGGGACGTCGACGTCCTGCTCTTCCTCGACGACGACGGCCTGCTCGCCCGCACCGACACCGCCGAGCTGTGCCGCGAGGCGTTCGCGGCCGACGACGAGCTGGGCATCATCAGCTTCCGCATCGCCGACCCGGACACCGGCGAGACCCAGCGCCGGCACGTCCCGCGGCTGCGCGCCTCCGACCCGATGCGCTCCTCGCGGGTCACCACGTTCCTCGGCGGCGCCAACGCCGTACGCACCCGCGTCCTGGCCCAGGTCGGCGGGCTGCCTGACGCGTTCTTCTACGCCCACGAGGAGACCGACCTCGCCTGGCGGGCCCTCGACGGGGGCTGGATGATCGACTACCGGTCGGACATGGTGCTCAACCACCCCACGACCGCGCCCTCCCGGCACGCCGTCTATCACCGCATGGTCGCCCGCAACCGCGTCTGGCTCGCCCGCCGCAACCTCCCCGCGCTGCTGATCCCGGTCTACCTCGGCGTCTGGATGCTGCTGACCCTGCTGCGGCGTCCCTCGCGACCTGCGCTGAAGGCCTGGTTCGGCGGTTTCCGCGAGGGCTGGTCGACCCCGTGCGGCCCCCGCCGCCCCATGAGGTGGCGTACGGTGTGGCGGCTGACCCGGCTGGGCCGGCCCCCGGTGATCTGACAAGCTCGTACCCGAGAGCGTTCCGGCCCCGGCCGGGGCGACAGGACAGGTCCATGCCCAGGCTCGCGCGGCCGGGCATTTCCGAAGACGAAAGTTTCCACCAGTGAGTGAGACAACGCACGACGGCACGGTCGCCATGACCAAGCCCGTGGCGCCCGACGAGGGCCTCACCCCGGCCCGGCTCGCGGCCAGGCACGGGCTGTCCGTGAGCGGTGCCCGACCGTCCCTCGTGGAGTACGTCCGTCAGCTCTGGGGACGGCGGCACTTCATCCTCGCCTTCTCCCAGGCGAAGCTGACCGCCCAGTACAGCCAGGCCAAGCTCGGCCAGTTGTGGCAGGTGGCCACGCCGCTGCTGAACGCGGCCGTCTACTTCCTGATCTTCGGCCTGATCCTCAACGCGGGCCGCGGCATGCCCAAGGACGTCTACATCCCGTTCCTGGTGACGGGCGTGTTCGTCTTCACCTTCACCCAGTCCTCGGCGATGGCGGGCGTGCGCGCCATCGCCGGCAACCTCGGCCTGGTGCGGGCGCTGCACTTCCCGCGCGCCTCGCTGCCGGTGTCGTTCGCGCTCCAGCAGCTCCAGCAGCTGCTGGCCTCCATGATCGTGCTGTTCGCGGTGGTCATCGGCTTCGGCAGCTATCCCGCGCTGTCCTGGCTGCTGGTCGTCCCGGTGCTGGTGCTGCAGTTCCTCTTCAACGTGGGCCTCGCGCTGGTGGTGGCCCGGATGGGGGCCAAGACGCCGGACCTGGCCCAGCTGATGCCGTTCATCATGCGGACCTGGATGTACGCGTCGGGCGTCATGTTCTCCATCCCGATCATGCTGGAGGACAAGCCGGCCTGGCTGGCCGACGTGCTGCAGTGGAACCCGACCGCCGTCTACATGGACCTGATGCGCTTCGCGCTGATCGACGGATACGGCTCCGGGAACCTTCCGCCGCACGTCTGGGCGGTCGCGCTCGGCTGGGCCGTGGCCCTCGCCGTGGGCGGCTTCGTGTACTTCTGGAAGGCTGAGGAGAGGTACGGCCGTGGCTGAGCTGCAGCAGGACGAGCGGGTGCCGACGGTCATCGCGGACGAGCTGCACATCGTCTACCGCGTCAACGGCGCCAAGACCGGCAAGGGCAGCGCGACCGCCGCCCTGAGCCGCATGCTCAAGCGGGGCTCCGACGACACGGCGCGGGGGGTGCGCAAGGTGCACGCGGTGCGCGGTGTCTCCTTCACCGCCTGGCGGGGCGAGGCCATCGGCCTGATCGGCTCCAACGGGTCCGGCAAGTCGACCCTGCTGCGGGCCATCGCCGGCCTGCTGCCCGCCGAGCGCGGCAAGGTCTACACCGACGGGCAGCCCTCCCTGCTCGGCGTGAACGCGGCCCTGATGAACGACCTGACCGGCGAGCGGAACGTGATCCTCGGCGGCCTGGCCATGGGCATGACCCGCGAGCAGATCAAGGAGCGCTACCAGGACATCGTCGACTTCTCGGGCATCAACGAGAAGGGCGACTTCATCACCCTGCCGATGCGCACGTACTCCTCCGGCATGGCCGCCCGGCTGCGGTTCTCCATCGCCGCCGCCAAGGACCACGACGTCCTCATGATCGACGAGGCGCTGGCCACCGGCGACCGCAAGTTCCAGACCCGCTCCGAGGAGCGGATCCGGGAGCTGAAGAAGGAGGCCGGCACCGTCTTCCTGGTCAGCCACAACAACAAGTCCATCCGCGACACCTGCAACCGCGTCCTGTGGCTGGAGCGCGGTGAACTGCGCATGGACGGCCCGACCGACGAGGTCCTCAAGGAGTACGAGAAGTTCACGGGCAAGTAGCCCGGCGCGCCGAGGCCCCGCCGGAATTGTTCCGGCGAGGGCCCGTCTCTGCAAAGGAAACGTCAACTCCTGGCGTTCTCAGGAATCTTGAACGCAATCGGTGTGTTGTTGTGATGTGCGGTGCCCCCCGACGGACGGCCGTCAGTTGTACAACGTAAGCTGTACCGGTCCCGATACGCGGCACATGGGGTGATAATGCCCGACACCCTCGAGCGGGCCCGTCCTGTGGGCGGACGGGCGGCGTGTCCGAAATAGTGTGTATTGGGTAGGCAGTGTAGAACGGGAGATGTGACGGCAATGGCTACGGAAACTCCCCAGCTCCGCGAAGCGTGCGCCGTTGCCGCCCAGGGCAGCCTGCGATGACGGTCACCGATCCGGCGCAGGCCGCCGATCCGGAGCGCGCCACCCTCGACAAGGCCGCGCACGAGAACTTCCCCGTGGCCCCCTTCTTCCTGCCCCGTGCCTGGCGCGCCGACCTCATGGCCGTCTACGGCTTCGCCCGCCTCGTCGACGACATCGGCGACGGAGACCTCGCCCCCGGCGGAGCCGACGCCCGCCTCCTCGGGGTCCCGGCCGAGCACGCCGACGACCGGCTGCGGATGCTGGACGCCTTCGAGGAGGACCTGCACCGTGTCTTTGTCGGCTCCGCCGATGCCGCCGGCGACGCCGGCACCGACGGCGGAGACGGCACGCCCCGCCACCCGCTGCTGCGCCGCCTGGTGCCCACCGCGCGCCGGTGCGCGCTGACGCCGGAGCCCTTCCTCGGCCTGATCGCCGCCAACCGCCAGGACCAGCTCGTCGCCCGGTACGAGACCTACGACGACCTGCTCGCCTACTGCGAGCTGTCCGCCAACCCGGTCGGCCGCCTCGTCCTCGCGGTCACCGGCACCTCGACCCCCGAACGGATCCGCCGCTCCGACGAGATCTGCACCGCCCTCCAGATCGTCGAGCACCTCCAGGACGTCGCCGAGGACCTCGGCCGGGACCGGGTCTACCTGCCCGCCGAGGACATGAAGCGCTTCCACGTCCAGGAGGCGGACCTGGCCGCCCCCACCGCGAACGCGCCGGTGCGCGCCCTGATCGCCCACGAGGCCGGGCGCGCCCGGGAACTGCTGAATGAGGGCGCCCCCCTGGTGGGTAGCGTTCACGGCAGGCTGCGCCTGTTGCTCGCGGGGTTCGTGGCGGGAGGCCGGGCGGCGCTCCACGCGATCGCCGCGGCGGATCACGACGTACTTCCCGGCCCGCCCAAGCCCGGCAAGGTCCAGTTGCTGCGCGAGGCGGGCGTGGTTCTGCGAGGAGAGGGGTGATCGAGGCCGTGGAGTCGTCAGCGAACATGCCGGCACCGGTGCTCGCCGCCTACAGCTACTGCGAGGCCGTCACCGGTCGGCAGGCACGCAACTTCGCCTACGGCATCCGGCTGCTGCCCGCCCCCAAGCGGCGGGCGATGTCGGCGCTGTACGCGTTCTCGCGCCGCGTCGACGACATCGGTGACGGCGGACTGCCGGCCGACGTCAAGGTCGACCGCCTGGAGGAGACCCGTGCGGTGCTCGCCCGGATCCACGAGGGCGCGGTCGAGGAGGACGACACCGACCCGGTCGCCGTCGCCCTCGCGCACGCGGCCCGGCAGTTCCCGGTCCCGCTCGGCGGCCTCGACGAGCTGATCGACGGCGTCCAGATGGACCTGCGCGGCGAGACGTACGAGACCTGGGACGACCTGAAGGTCTACTGCCGCTGCGTGGCGGGCGCCATCGGCCGCCTCTCGCTCGGCGTGTTCGGCACCGAACCGGGCGCGCGCGGCATCGAACGCGCGCCCGAGTACGCCGACACGCTGGGTCTGGCGCTCCAGCTCACCAACATCCTGCGCGACGTCCGCGAGGACGCCGAGGACGGCCGGACCTACCTGCCCGCCGACGACCTCGCCAAGTTCGGCTGCTCGGCCGGGTTCGACGGGCCGACGCCGCCGGAGGGCGCCGACTTCACCGGACTCGTCCACTTCGAAGTGCGCCGGGCCCGCGCCCTTTTCGCCGAGGGCTACCGGCTGCTCCCCATGCTCGACCGGCGCAGCGGCGCGTGCGTGGCCGCCATGGCCGGCATCTACCGCCGCCTGCTCGACCGCATCGAGCGCGACCCGGAGGCGGTGCTGCGCGGCCGGGTCTCGCTCCCCGGACGCGAGAAGGCGTACGTCGCGGTGCGGGGCCTGTCCGGTCTCGACGCCCGGCACGTCACCCGGCAGACCGTCAGGAGGCGCGCCTGATGGGTACTCCCGGCAGACTCGACACGCCTCCGCCGGCCGGTGCCCCCGGCGGTGTGCGGCGGGCAACCCTCCGGTGGCGGTCGGCGTCCCTGACTGAGACGGTCTGCCGTACGCCGGTCACAGATCACGGCGGCCGGACGAAGAGGGGCGCACCATGACGCAGGCCAACGGCGCGGGCGACGGCGGGCGGCTCACGGACGTCTCCGCCCTCCGCCCGGGCGGGCACGCCGTCGTGGTCGGCGGCGGACTCGCCGGGGTCACCTCCGCGCTCGCGCTCGCCGACGCCGGAGTGCGGGTCACCCTGCTCGAAGGACGGCCTCGCCTGGGCGGCCTGGCCTTCTCCTTCCAGCGCGGCGACCTCACCGTCGACAACGGCCAGCACGTGTACCTGCGCTGCTGCACCGCCTACCGCTGGTTCCTCGACCGGATCGGCGGCGCGGCGCTCGCGCCGGTGCAGGACCGTCTCGACGTGCCCGTTCTCGACCTGGAGCGGCCCGAGGGCAGACGGCTCGGCAGACTGCGGCGCGACGCGCTGCCCGTCCCCCTGCATCTGGGCCGCAGCCTGGCGGCCTACCCGCACCTCTCCCTCGCCGAGCGCGCCTCGGTGGGGCGTGCCGCGCTCGCGCTCAAGGGACTCGACCTCGCCGATCCGACCCTGGACACGCAGGACTTCGGCAGCTGGCTGACCGCGCACGGTCAGTCGGCGCGTGCCGTCGAGGCCCTGTGGGACCTGGTCGGGGTCGCCACCCTCAACGCGGTCGCGGGCGACGCCTCGCTGGGGCTCGCCGCGATGGTGTTCAAGACCGGTCTGCTGTCCGACCCGGGAGCGGCCGACATCGGGTGGGCCCACGTTCCGCTGGGCGAACTGCACGACCGGCTGGCCCGCAAGGCGCTCGACTCCGCGGGCGTCCGTACCGAGGTCCGTACACGTGCCACCTCCGTATCTGTAAACGAGAACGGCGGCTGGAGCGTTCAGGTTCCCGGCGAGACGCTCGAAGCGGACGCGGTCGTCCTCGCCGTACCCCAGCGCGAGGCCCACGACCTGCTGCCGGACGGCTCGCTCGACGCCCCGGAGAATCTTCTGAGGATCGGCACCGCGCCGATCCTCAACATCCACGTGGTCTACGACCGCAAGGTGCTCGCCGCGCCGTTCCTCACGGCCCTTGGCACCCCCGTGCAGTGGGTGTTCGACCGTACCGAGGCCTCCGGGCTGAAGGAGGGTCAGTACCTGGCGCTGTCGCAGTCGACCGCGCAGAACGAGATCGACGAGCCCGTGGCCGCGCTCCGCGAGCGGTACCTGCCCGAACTGGAGCGGCTGCTGCCCCGCACCCGGGGTGCCGAGGTGAAGGACTTCTTCGTGACCAGGGAGCGCACCGCGACGTTCGCTCCCGCCCCCGGCGTCGGCCGTCTGCGGCCCGGCGCCCGCACCAAGGCACCCGGCCTCTACCTGGCCGGAGCGTGGACCGCCACCGGGTGGCCCGCGACGATGGAGAGTGCGGTTCGCAGCGGCGTCGGAGCGGCCGGCGCCGCGCTCGGCGCGCTGGGCCGGTCCCGCGGCCTCCTCCCCGACTTCTTCGAGGAGGCGGCGTGAGAGCCGACCCCGGTGGGACCGACTTCCGCACTCCCGCCACCCCCACTGGAGGAGAGACTGTGCCCACTGTGCCCCCGGCCCCGGCGGCCGATCGACGGACCACGGTGGACGTGACCGCGCTCCTGGAGCGCGGCCGGACCCTGACCGCGCCGGTCCTGCGGGCGGCCGTCGACCGCCTGGCCCCTCCCATGGACACGGTCGCCGCCTACCACTTCGGCTGGATCGACGCCGCGGGCAACCCCGCGGCGGGCGACGGCGGCAAGGCCGTCCGACCCGCCCTCGCCGTGCTCTCCGCCGAGGTCACCGGTGCCGCGCCCGAGACCGGCGTGCCCGGCGCGGTGGCCGTGGAACTGGTCCACAACTTCTCCCTCCTGCACGACGACCTGATGGACGGCGACGAGCAGCGCCGCCACCGCGACACCGTCTGGAAGGTGCACGGCCCCGCCCAGGCCATCCTGGTCGGCGACGCCCTGTTCGCCCTCGCCAACGAGGTGCTCCTCGAACTGGGCACCGTCGAGGCAGGCCGCGCCACCCGCCGGCTGACCAGCGCCACCCGCGCCCTGATCGACGGCCAGGCCCAGGACATCTCCTACGAGCACCGCGACCGGGTCACCGTCGAGGAGTGCCTGGAGATGGAGGGCAACAAGACCGGCGCCCTGCTCGCCAGCGCCAGCTCCATCGGCGCGGTCCTCGGCGGCGCCGACGAGCACACCGCCGACGTCCTGGAGAAGTACGGCTACCACCTGGGCCTCGCCTTCCAGGCCGTCGACGACCTGCTGGGCATCTGGGGCGACCCGGACGCCACCGGCAAGCAGACCTGGAGCGACCTGCGCCAGCGCAAGAAGTCGCTGCCGGTCGTGGCCGCCCTCGCGGCCGGCGGGCCCGCCTCCGAGCGCCTCGGCGAGATCCTCGCCGCCGACGCCAAGACCAGTGACTTCGCGAACTTCTCCGAGGAGGAGTTCGCGGCCCGCGCCGTTCTCATCGAGGAAGCGGGCGGGCGGGAGTGGACCGCCGACGAGGCGCGTCGCCAGCACACCATCGCCATCGAAGCCCTCGACGCCGTCGACATGCCCCACCGGGTGCGGGACATGTTCACGGCCCTCGCGGACTTCGTCGTCGTACGAAAGAGATGATCATTATCGGTCGAATAGCCCTCGCGTAGTCGCCGGCCGGTGTCGTGGAGACACGAGCACCGGCCGACGGCGGACCCACAGCAGACGCACCGTATGCACACTGCACGAAGGGGAAGCCATGACAGCGACGACCGACGGAAGCACCGGAGCCTCCCTGCGGCCCCTGGCAGCCTCGGCCAGCGACACCGACATCACGATCCCCGACACGGCGGCCGGGGTACCCGAAGCCGCCGCACGCGCCACGCAGCGCGCCACCGACTTCCTGCTGTCCAGGCAGGACGCCCAGGGCTGGTGGAAGGGCGACCTCGAGACCAACGTCACGATGGACGCCGAAGACCTGCTCCTGCGTCAGTTCCTCGGCATCCAGGACGAGGAGACCACGCGCGCCGCCGCCCTGTTCATCCGTGGCGAGCAGCGCGAGGACGGCACCTGGGCCACCTTCTACGGCGGCCCCGGCGAACTGTCCACCACCATCGAGGCGTACGTCGCCCTCCGCCTGGCCGGCGACGCACCCGACGCCCCGCACATGGCACGGGCCTCGGAATGGATCCGGTCCCGCGGCGGCGTCGCCTCCGCACGGGTCTTCACCCGGATCTGGCTGGCCCTGTTCGGCTGGTGGAAGTGGGACGACCTGCCCGAACTCCCGCCGGAAATCATCTACTTCCCCACCTGGGTCCCGCTCAACATCTACGACTTCGGCTGCTGGGCCCGGCAGACCATCGTGCCGCTCACCGTCGTCTCCGCGAAGCGCCCTGTCCGCCCCGCGCCCTTCGCGCTGGACGAGCTGCACACCGACTCCGCCCGGCCCAACCCGCAGCGGCCGCTGGCACCGGCGGCCAGCTGGGACGGCGCCTTCCAGCGCATCGACAAGGCCCTGCACGCCTACCGCAAGGTCGCCCCGCGCCGGCTGCGCAAGGCGGCGATGAACAGCGCCGCCCGCTGGATCGTCGAGCGGCAGGAGAACGACGGCTGCTGGGGCGGCATCCAGCCCCCGGCCGTCTACTCGGTCATCGCCCTCTACCTCCTCGGTTACGACCTCGAACACCCCGTGATGCGGGCCGGCCTCGAGTCGCTCGACCGTTTCGCCGTGTGGCGCGAGGACGGGGCCCGGATGATCGAGGCCTGCCAGTCCCCGGTGTGGGACACCTGCCTGGCCACCATCGCGCTGGCCGACGCGGGCGTCCCCTCGGACCATCCGCAACTGGTCAGGGCCGCCGACTGGATGCTGGGCGAGCAGATCGTGCGTCCCGGCGACTGGTCGGTCAAGCGCCCCGGACTCCCGCCCGGCGGCTGGGCGTTCGAGTTCCACAACGACAACTACCCCGACATCGACGACACCGCCGAGGTGGTGCTCGCCCTGCGCCGCGTCCGGCACCACGACCCGGAGCGGGTGGAGAAGGCGATCGGGCGCGGGGTGCGGTGGAACCTCGGCATGCAGTCGAAGAACGGCGCCTGGGGCGCCTTCGACGTCGACAACACCAGCGCCTTCCCCAACCGGCTGCCGTTCTGCGACTTCGGCGAGGTCATCGACCCGCCGTCCGCGGACGTCACCGCGCACGTCGTCGAGTCGCTCGCTGTCGAGGGCCTCGCCCACGACCCGCGCACCCGCCGCGGCATCCAGTGGCTCCTGGACCACCAGGAGGCGGACGGCTCGTGGTTCGGCCGCTGGGGCGTCAACTACGTCTACGGCACCGGCTCCGTGATCCCCGCCCTGACCGCCGCCGGACTGCCCGCCTCGCACCCGGCGATCCGCCGCGCGGTGCGCTGGCTGGAGTCCGTCCAGAACGAGGACGGCGGCTGGGGCGAGGACCTGCGCTCCTACCGGTACGTCCGCGAGTGGAGCGGCCGGGGCGCCTCCACCGCCTCGCAGACCGGCTGGGCGCTGATGGCCCTGCTGGCGGCGGGGGAGCGGGAGTCCAGGACCGTCGAGCGCGGCGTCGAGTGGCTCGCGGCCACCCAGCGCGAGGACGGCTCCTGGGACGAGCCCTACTTCACGGGCACCGGCTTCCCGTGGGACTTCTCCATCAACTACCACCTCTACCGCCAGGTCTTCCCGCTCACCGCCCTCGGCCGGTACGTCCACGGGGAACCCTTCGCCAAGAAGCCCCGCGCCGCCGAGATCCGCACCGGGGCCGCCCCGGCCGAGGTGAAGGGCAGCTGATGACCCCGCAGACCGGCCCGTCCCCGCTGCTGATCGCCTGCGCGCTCGGCATCGAGCACCTCGCCCTGCGCACCGGCGACCGCGGTGGCGCCGGCGGGCCGGTCACCGTCCTGCGCACCGGCATGGGCCCCAAGGCGGCGGAACGCTCGGTCGCCCGGGTCCTCGCCGACCCGGCCCTGGGCGGCGCCGCCGTGCTCGCCACGGGCTTCTGCGCGGGACTCGCCCCCGGCATGCACCCCGGCGACCTGGTCGTCGCCGAGGAGACCCGGGACCCGCGCTCCACCGTCGCCTGCGTGGCGACCGAGCGGCTCGTCAAGGAACTCGCGCGAGCCGTCCCGGGGCGCACCGTCCACACCGGGCCGCTGACCGGCTCGGACCACGTCGTCCGCGGCCCCGAACGCGCCGACCTGCTCGCGACCGGCGCGATCGCCGTGGACATGGAGTCCGCGGCCACGCTCCTGAGCGCCGTCCGTACGGGCGCGCGCCCCGTTGCGGCCGTACGGGTGGTCGTGGACGCTCCAGAACACGAACTCGTCCGGATCGGCACAGTACGCGGTGGAATATCAGCTTTCCGCGTCCTTCGATCCGTTCTTCCCGCATTTTTCGAATGGCACCGTTCTTTGTTGCTCCCCCGGAGGTGAGCCCAGATGGCCATGCCGCTGCGCCAGTCCATCAAGGTCGCTACATACCTGGCCGAACAGAAGATTCGCCGCCGGGACAAGTTCCCGCTCATCGTCGAGCTTGAGCCGCTCTTCGCCTGCAACCTGGCGTGCGAGGGGTGTGGCAAGATCCAGCACCCCGCCGGCGTGCTCAAGCAGCGCATGCCGGTCGCGCAGGCCGTGGGGGCGGTACTCGAATCGGGTGCGCCCATGGTCTCCATCGCCGGCGGCGAACCCCTCATGCACCCGCAGATCGACGAGATCGTGCGGCAGTTGGTGGCCAAGCGGAAGTACGTCTTCCTCTGCACCAACGCGATGCTCATGCGCAAGAAGATGGACAAGTTCAAGCCCTCGCCCTACTTCGCCTTCGCGGTGCACATCGACGGGCTGCGCGAGCGGCACGACGAGTCCGTGGCGAAGGAGGGCGTGTTCGACGAGGCCGTGGAGGCCATCAAGGAGGCCAAGCGGCGCGGCTTCCGGGTGACCACCAACTCGACCTTCTTCAACACCGACACCCCGCAGACCATCGTCGAGGTGCTCGAC
Organism: Streptomyces olivaceus; assembly: GCF_000721235.1. GTDB lineage: Bacteria > Actinomycetota > Actinomycetes > Streptomycetales > Streptomycetaceae > Streptomyces > Streptomyces olivaceus. The sequence goes on along the minus strand of NZ_JOFH01000034.1, from coordinate 796 downwards.
TTCCTCAACGACGACCTCAAGGTCGACGAGATGATGATCTCGCCCGCCTACGCCTACGAGAAGGCGCCCGACCAGGAGCACTTCCTGGGCGTGGAGCAGACCCGCGAGCTGTTCAAGAAGGCGTTCTCCGGCGGCAACCGGGCCCGCTGGCGGCTCAACCACTCCCCGCTGTTCCTCGACTTCCTCGAGGGCAAGGTCGACTTCCCGTGCACCGCCTGGGCGATCCCGAACTACTCCCTCTTCGGCTGGCAGCGCCCCTGCTATCTGATGAGCGACGGATACGTGCCCACGTACCGGGAGCTGATCGAGAAGACCGACTGGGACAAGTACGGCCGCGGCAAGGACCCGCGCTGCGACAACTGCATGGCGCACTGCGGCTACGAGCCCACCGCCGTCCTGGCCACCATGGGGTCGCTCAAGGAGTCCCTGCGCGCCATGCGCGAGACCGTCTCCTCGAACCGGGAGTGACGTCATGACCGCCATCCCCTTGGGGCTTCCCGAGGTACCGGTCCGGCCGATCGCCGAGCGGCGCCTGTCGCGGCGGATCCAGGTCGGACCGGTGGCGGTCGGCGGCGGGGCCCCGGTGTCGGTGCAGTCGATGACGACGACCCGTACCTCCGACATCGGTGCCACGCTTCAGCAGATCGCCGAGCTGACGGCGTCGGGCTGCCAGATCGTCCGGGTGGCCTGCCCCACGCAGGACGACGCCGACGCGCTGTCCGTGATCGCGCGGAAGTCGCAGATCCCGGTGATCGCGGACATCCACTTCCAGCCCAAGTACGTCTTCGCCGCGATC
>NZ_JOFH01000033.1 GCF_000721235.1 Streptomyces olivaceus | reverse complement strand
TCGCCGGCTTGTCGACGACCGGCAGCATCTCCTTCGGAGTGGCCTTGGTCGCCGGCAGGAACCGGGTACCGAGCCCGGCCGCGGGAATGACAGCCTTGCTGATCCTGGGGTGGGACTGAGTCATGCGCGCCACCATATCCGGTGCCTATAGGGAGAATCTGTGACGCCGGACCCCCGGTGCTCATATGAGCAGAATAGAGCGGTACGGGAGTGACCATTGCCTCACATCGACCCTGCGAACGGCCCCGGCAAGCGCGCCCTGCGACGGGATCTCCTCGCCGCAAGGAACCGGCTGACTGCCGCTGACGTGCGGGAAGCGGCGGACGCGCTGGCCGCCCGGGCACTCGGCATGCCGGAGGTCGCGGGGGCGCACGCCGTGGCGGCCTACGTCTCGGTGGGCGCCGAACCGGGCACCCTCGCGCTCCTCGACGCGCTGCGCGAGCGGGGGGTGCGGGTGCTGCTGCCCGCCCTGCTGGCGGACAACGACCTGGACTGGGGCGAATACGCCGGAACCGACTCCCTCGCGCGCGTGCGGCACGGCGGGCGGATGGAGCTCTTCGAGCCCGCCGGCGAGCGGCTGGGGCCGGAGGCGGTGACGGAGGCGGACGTGGTGCTGCTGCCGGGGGTCGCGGTGGACGGGCGCGGGCTGCGGCTGGGGCGCGGCGGCGGCTCCTACGACCGCGTGCTCGCCCGTCTGGAGCGCGCGGAGGCGTATCCGGCGCTGCTGGTGCTGCTCTACGGCCGTGAGGTGGTCGCGCACGTGCCGGCCGAGCCGCACGACCGGCCGGTGGACGCGGTGGTGACGCCCGCCGGAGTGCGCCGGTTCCGCTGACGCACGACGGACGCCGGCGCACGGCTCGGGCGACGCGAAAACGGCCTCCACGCGCGCGTGGAGGCCGTTCTCGCGGATCAGCGGGTGCCGGCTACGGCTTGAGCACCAGCGTGTCGCTCGTGCTCTCGTCGACCGCCTTCTTGGAGAAGGACCACGGCAGCAGCTCGCCCTTGGCCCACTTGTCCGTCTGGTCGGTGTAGTGGGCGCTGTAGGCGTGTCCGGAGGCGCCGGTGAGGTTGATCCACCGGGACTTGTCGAGGTCGCCGAGGTTGACCACCATCCGCATGGACGGCACCCAGATCACCCCGTAGCCGCCGGCCGCGTTCCAGCCGGAGGCGTTGACCGCGGCCTCGCCGCCGCTGAGCTTCCACGGGCCGCGGTTGAGGGCGTACTTCAGGAAGCCGGGGCCCTCGGTGCCCAGGGTCTGGTTCTTCAGGAACAGGCGGTGCAGCCGGCCCCAGTTCCAGGAGTCGATGTCCTTGCCGAGCTTGGCGGTCAGCTCCCAGCGGGCGTCGACCATGGCGCGCTTGAACAGGTCGTCCCGGTTCTTGTCGGCGCCCTTGCGGGTGCCGTACTCGGGCGTGCTCCACCAGTCGCTCTTCGGGTCGTCCAGCAGGGTGCGGACCACCTCGAACCAGCGGTCGCCGCCGTCCGGCTGCGCCTGGTCGGCGTCGCGCTGGCCGCACTCGTAGACCTTGTTCGTCGCGTCGGCCGGGCCGGTGGTGTTGACCGGGTCGATCCACAGGCACTGGCCCTTGACCCGCAGCTCCTTGGGCAGCTTGTTGCCGAAGGCGAGCTTGAGGATGTTGCGCCAGACGGCGTTGAAGTAGGCGGCGGCGGCCGAGTCGGCGTCCTGGGTGTAGTCCCAGCCCTCCAGCAGCTTCTGGGCCTCGCGGACGTCCTTGTCGGCGACGTCGATCTTCAGCAGCTGGGGCACGAGCAGCTTGGCCATCTCGCTGCTGTTGTCCAGCTGCATCTGCCGCATGTCGTCGGTGGAGATCTTGCCGCCGTCCTTGATCTTCTGCTCGATCAGGGAGGTGATGCGCTGGCTGCGGGTGCCGTAACCCCAGTCGGTGGTCAGCGTGTACGGGTAGCTGTCCTCGTCGACGACCGCCTGGTTGGCGGTCACGATGTAGCCGCGCTCCGGGTCGTACTCGTGGGGCAGCTCGTCCTGGTCGATGTACTCGCCGGTCCAGCGGAACTTCGGGTCCCAGCCCGGGGCCGGCACCGAGCCGTCGTGGCCCTCGGCGCGCACGGGGAGCTTCCCGGGCAGGGTGTAGCCGATGTGCTCGCTGTCGGCGTAGACGAGGTTCTGCGAGGGCACGTCGAACAGCGTGGCCGCCTCGCGGAACTCGGACCAGTTCTGCGCCCGGTCGATCGCGAAGACGGCGTCCATGGTGGTGCCCGCGTCCAGGGCGGTCCAGCGCAGCGCGACGCCGTAGCCGTCGCCGCGGTCGGGGGCGGCGGTCTCGACGGTGGCCTTCTTGCCGGTCTTCACCAGTTCGTCGTCGCGGTCCGAGAGCAGCGGACCGTTGTTGGTCTCGCGGACGACGATCTTCTTGGAGTCCCCGCCGGCGACCTTGATGGTCTCCTCGCGCGTCTCGAAGGGGACCACCTTGCCGTCGTACTGGTAGCCCTCGCCGGTGATCTTCTCCAGGTAGAGGTCGGTGACGTCGGCGCCGGAGTTGGTCAGGCCCCAGGCGATCTCCTGGTTGTGGCCGACGACCACGCCGGGCATGCCCGCGAAGGTGTATCCGGCGACGTCGTAGCGGCACTTGTCGGAGACGGTCCGGCAGTGCAGCCCCATCTGGTACCAGACGGACGGCAGGGACGGCGACAGGTGCGGGTCGTTGGCCAGCAGCGGCTTGCCGGTGATGGTGTGCTCGCCGGAGACGACCCAGGAGTTGGAGCCGATGCCGTTGCCGTTCACGCCGACGGCGGTGGGGACGTCGTCGAGGACGTTCTGGAGGCCCGCGAGCTGGCCCTCGAGGTCACTTCCCGCCCCGGTGCCGGTGCCTGCTCCCGTACCCGTGCCTGCTCCCGTACCGGATCCCGTGCCCGTGCCCGTACCGGCTCCCGCTCCCGTACCGGATCCCGTACCCGTGCCGGAGTCGCCGTCCGAGGAGCCGCTCCCGTCGAAGGTCTGGGTCAGCTCGTCGTACTGGCCCTCCTGCACGATCGCCTTGTTCCGGTCGTACGGGTACGCCGGGTACAAGTCGGCGATCTGCTTGGGGCCGAGCCGGCTGGTCATCAGGGCGCGGTCGACCTCGTCCTGCATGTTGCCGCGCAGGTCCCAGGCCATCGCCTTGAGCCAGGCCACCGAGTCGACCGGCGTCCACTCCTGGGGCTTGTAGTCGTTGGTGAAGCCGAGGGCGGCGTACTCCAGGGAGAGATCCGCGCCGTCCTTGCCCTTCAGGTAGGCGTTGACGCCCTTGGCGTACGCCTGGAGGTACTTCTTCGCGGAGTCCGACAGCTTCTCGTCGTACTCCTTCTTCGCCACCCGGTGCCAGCCCAGGGTGCGCAGGAACTCGTCGTTGCCGACCTGGTCCTTGCCGAACATCTCCGACAGGCGCCCGGCGGTCATGTGGCGCCGCACGTCCATCTCGTAGAACCGGTCCTGCGCCTGGACGTAGCCCTGCGCCATGAACAGGTCCTCCTCGGAGGAGGCGTAGACCTGCGGGATGCCGTATCCGTCGCGCTTGACGTCCACCGGGCCCGACAGGCCGTCCAGCGTGATCGAACCCTTGGTCTGCGGGAAGGAGGCGCGGACGGTACTGACCGACCAGTACCCCCCGAAGACGAGGCCGCCGACGACGGCCAGGACCAGCACCACGACGAGCAGCCGGCCCTTGCGCCCCTTCTTCCTGCCGGACGTGCCGGGCTGCTGACCCGTGGAGGCGGTGTTGTTGGGGGGCATCGCTGTCCTTGCTGTCCTAACACGAGCGGCAGGGGCGGGCTGTGCTTCGTACCGGGGCGGAGCGCTGAGCGCCGAACGCTGGAGCAACTCTAGGCGCAGCCCCGGCTGCCCCTTGACGCGGAGTCGGGTACGGCGACGTACGAGCGTTCGATCTTGTCAGGACAGGCGTCAAGAAAGCGTCAAGAGTTAGGTAAGGTAACGAAGTAGTTGTCCGCGGAGCACGGCGGCTCGTGTGCCATGGGGAGGCCGCTTGCGTCATGGAGGCGGCCTCCGTCACGGAGGCCGCCTCTGCGGGTGGGGAAGGCTCCCGCCCGCCGTACGGGCGCGTTCGCCCGTGCTGTGATCCGTGCTGTGCGCCAGGGAAGGGAACGGCCGCTGACTGTCCACCACCTCAACCAGCTCCTGCTCGTCTGCTCGCTCGTCCTGCTCATCGCCGTGGCGGCGGTCCGGATCTCCTCGCGCAGCGGGCTCCCGAGCCTGCTCGTCTACCTGGCCATCGGCGTCGCCATGGGCCAGGACGGCATCGGCGACATCAAGTTCGACAACGCCGAACTGGTCCAGGTCATCGGGTACGCCGCCCTGGTCGTGATCCTGGCCGAGGGCGGTCTCGGCACGAAGTGGAAGGAGGCGAAACCGGCGCTGCCGGCCGCCTCCATGCTGGCCCTGGCCGGAGTCGCGGTCAGCGTCGGCGTGACCGCGACCGGCGCCCACTACCTGACGGGGCTGGAGTGGCGGCAGGCACTGATCATCGGGGCGGTGGTGTCCTCCACGGACGCCGCGGCCGTCTTCTCGGTACTGCGCCGGATCCCGCTGCCCACGCGCATAACGGGCACCCTTGAGGCCGAGTCCGGCTTCAACGACGCCCCCGTGGTCATCCTCGTGGTCGCCTTCTCCACGGCCGGCCCGATCGAGCACTGGTACGTGCTGCTCGGCGAGATCGCCCTGGAGCTGGCCATCGGCGCGGCCGTCGGGCTCGCGGTGGGCTGGCTGGGCTCCTGGGGCCTGCGGCACGTGGCCCTGCCCGCCTCCGGCCTCTACCCCATCGCCGTCCTGTCCATCGCCGTCACGGCCTACGCGGCCGGTGCAATGGCCCACGGCAGCGGCTTCCTCGCCGTGTACCTGGCCTCGATGGTCATGGGCAACGCCCGGCTGCCGCACTGGCCCGCCACCCGCGGGTTCGCCGACGGGCTTGGCTGGCTCGCGCAGATCGGCATGTTCGTGCTCCTGGGCCTGCTGGTGACCCCGCACGAACTGGGCGACGACATCCTGCCCGCCCTGGTCATCGGCCTGGTGCTCACCATGGTGGCGCGGCCCCTGAGCGTCGTGCTGTCCCTGACGCCCTTCCGGGTGCCGTGGCAGGAGCAGGCCCTGATGTCCTGGGCCGGACTGCGCGGAGCGGTGCCCATCGTCCTGGCCACCATCCCGATGGTCGAGGGCGTCACGGGCAGCCGGCGGCTCTTCAACATCGTCTTCGTCCTGGTCGTCGTCTACACCCTGGTCCAGGGCCCGACCCTGCCGTGGCTCGCCCGCAAGCTGCGGCTGGGCAAGGGGGAGGAGGCCGCCGACCTCGGCATCGAGTCGGCGCCCCTGGAGCGGCTGCGCGGCCACCTGCTCTCCGTGACGATTCCCGAGGGCTCCAGGATGCACGGCGTCGAGGTCAGCGAGCTGCGGCTGCCGACCGGTGCCGCCGTCACCCTGGTCGTGCGCGACGGGACGTCCTTCGTGCCGCTGCCGACGACGGGGCTGCGGCGCGGTGACGAACTTCTCGTCGTCGCCACCGACCCCGTCCGCGACGCCGCCGAGGCACGGCTGCGCGCGGTCGGCCACGGCGGCAAGCTGGCCGGCTGGCTGGGCACGGGAAGCAGCGGAAGAAAGTGAGGCCCAATGTCCCGGAAGGGGGGACGGCCGGGGGCTGAGGGCGCGCTGGGCGTACCGGAGTAGGGCGGCGGCTGGGCGTACGGGCACGGAGGCCCGGGGGCGGCCGGACGTACGGAGGAGGGCGGCGGCTGGGCGTACGATGGGTGCGGCACCTGATCGAACCAACTCTGCCTGATGCAGGGCTGGCGCGACCGTATGGCGGCCGGGACGCCCTCCTCCTTCGCAATTTCCGCGCACGGGCTCCGGTATCTACCGCAGTCCGCGCAAGAGGACAGCTCTCGGCGCCCCCGCGCGGCGAACGGCCGCGCGACGGACCGCGTCACCAGGCGGCAGAAAGGCACGGGCCGTGGAACCCACGGTCACTCCCTCGCACCCCGCGTTCACCACCGGGTCTGACACCGCGTCCACCACCGGGTCGGACACCGGGTGGAGCACCGAACCGCACACCACGTCACAGCGCGGGTCGAGCGCCCCGTCGCGTTCCGGGTACGGGCAGCTGCTGCGCACCCGCGGCGCCTGGACGTTCCTGCTCCCCGGCTTCGCGGCGCGCCAGCCGTTCGCCATGCTGACGCTGTCCATCGTGCTGCTCGTGCAGCACACCACCGGCTCCTACGGCGCCGCAGGCGTCGTCGCGGCCGTCACCGGCGTCTCCATGGCCCTGTTCGCCCCCTACAGCGGCCGGCTCGCCGACCGTCACGGCCAGCGCGCCGTCCTGCTGCCGGGCGTCCTCGTGCACGCGGCGTCCGGCCTGGCCCTGACCGCCCTCGCGCTCTCCGACGCCCCGCTCTGGCTGCTGTTCGCGGCCGCCGTGCCCACCGGGGCCTCGGTACCGCAGATCGGCCCCATGGTGCGCGCCCGCTGGGGCGTCCGGCTCGGGGACTCTCCCCTGATGAGCACCGCGGCGGCCTTCGAGTCCGTCACCGACGAGCTGACCTTCGTCCTCGGCCCGCTGCTGGCGACGGCCCTGTGCACGGCCGTCGACCCGGCCGCGGGCCTGGTCACGGAGGCCGCGCTCACCCTGGTGGGCGGTTTGCTCTTCGCCGCGCAGAGGAGCACCCAGCCCGTTGTCGGCGGCGTCGGCGACGGCCACGCGCGCGTGGAGCACGTTTCCGCGCTGCGCGTCCCCGGGGTGCGGGTCCTGATCGCCGTCTTCCTGGGCATCGGTTCCGTCTTCGGCGGCATGCAGGTGTCGCTGGCCGCGTTCACCGAGTCGATCGGCGAGCCCGGTCTGAACGGCGTCCTGTACGGCGTCTTCGCCGCGGGCAACATGATCTCCGGCCTGGCCTGCGGGGCCATCGCCTGGAAGGTGGCCCCGCAGCGGCGCCTCCTGGTCGGCTACACCGCCCTGGCCCTGACCGCGTCCGGCCTGTGGGCCGCGCACTCGGTGCTCGTGCTGGCCGGTCTCGGACTGCTCGTCGGCATGTGCGTCGCGCCCGCGATCGTCACCGGCTACACGCTGGTCGAGGGCCTGGTCCCGGCGGGCGCCCGCACCGAGGCCTTCACCTGGCTGACCGGCGCGGTCGCACTCGGCCAGGCGGCGGCCGTGACGGTCTCCGGCCAGCTGGAGGACCGGTACGGGGACGGGGCGGGCTTCCTGGTGCCGATGGGCGGCACGGTGCTCGCGCTGGCGGTCCTGCTGGCGCTGCGGTCGCGGCTCGCTACCCGGCCCCACGGGCGTACGGTCGCACGTGGTGTCGGTCACCGCGCGCCCGCCGCAGTGGACTGATCCCGCGGAATAGGTCACTATGGACCGTCGTTAGCACTCATCGAGTGAGAGTGCCAGGAGGAAGTCACAGTGCCGACGTACCAGTACCAGTGCACCGAGTGCGGCGAGGGCCTCGAGGCGGTGCAGAAGTTCACCGACGACGCCCTCACCGAGTGCCCGAACTGCCAGGGCCGCCTGAAGAAGGTGTTCTCGGCCGTCGGCATCGTCTTCAAGGGGTCCGGCTTCTACCGGAACGACAGCCGCAGCAGCTCGTCGAGCAGCTCGCCCGCGGCGTCGGGCTCGAAGTCCGGGTCGTCGTCCGCCTCTTCGTCCTCCTCGGACTCGGGCTCGTCGTCCTCTTCGGGGTCGTCCTCTTCGTCCTCGTCGGGTTCGTCCTCGTCGGGTTCGTCCTCGTCGGGTTCCTCGGGCTCCGGCTCGTCGGGCTCCGGCAGCTCCTCCGCCGGCAGCACCGCCGCCTAGGAGCTGTTCCCCCGCGAGGGCCTCGCGCGGACTCTGCGGACTCTGCAGTGAGTTCCTTCCGTGGACGTGTTCCGCGCGTTCCTTCCGTGGACTCGTCCCGCGAGTTCTTACGAGACCCTGTCGTCGTCCGGCGGCAGGGTCCTCGGCGTTTCCGGGGCGGTTAGGGTCGGGGCCATGGCGAACAAGGTGAAGGCCGAGAACGCGGGTGCGGAGAACGTGCGGGCCGAGATCGGTGTGATCGGCGGCTCCGGTTTCTACTCGTTCCTCGACGACGTGACCGAGGTCGAGGTGGAGACCCCGTACGGGCCGCCCAGCGACTCTCTCTTCGTCGGCGAGGTCGCCGGCCGGCGGGTCGCCTTCCTCCCTCGGCACGGCCGCTCGCACCATCTGCCGCCGCACCGGATCAACTACCGCGCCAACCTGTGGGCGCTGCGCTCGGCCGGGGTGCGCCAGGTGCTCGGCCCGTGCGCGGTCGGCGGCCTGCGTCCCGAGTACGGGCCGGGCACGCTGCTGGTGCCGGACCAGTTCGTCGACCGTACGAGCTCCCGTCCGTCGACGTACTTCGACGGGCTGCCGACGCCCGACGGGACGGTGCCCAACGTGGTGCACGTGTCGCTGGCCGACCCGTACTGCCCCACCGGACGGTCCGCCGCGCTGAAGGCGGCCGGGGGGCAGCAGTGGGAGGCCGTCGACGGCGGCACCCTGGTCGTGGTCGAGGGCCCGCGGTTCGGTACCCGCGCGGAGTCCCTGTGGCACCGGGCCCAGGGCTGGTCGGTGGTGGGCATGACCGGGCACCCCGAGGCGGCGCTCGCCCGTGAGCTGGAGCTCTGCTACACCTCGCTGACTCTCGTGACCGACCTGGACGCCGGCGCGGAGACCGGCGAGGGGGTCTCGCACGAGGAGGTGCTGCGGGTGTTCGCCGCCAACGTGGACCGGCTGCGGGGCGTCCTGTTCGACACGGTGGCCGCGCTGCCGGCGACCGGGGAACGGGACTGCCCGTGCGGGTCGGCCCTGGGCGGGACGGACCCGGGGATCACGCTGCCGTAGCGGGGACGGGCCCGGGACCGCGCCCCCGTGGCGGGGACGGGCCCGGGACCGCGCCCCCGTGGCGGGGACAGGCCCGGGGACCGCGCCCCCCGTGGCGGGACGGGCCCGGGGACCGCGCCCCCCGTGGCGGGACGGGCCCGGGACCGCGCCGTCGTAGCGGAACGTCCTGTTCGGGTGACGGAGTTGTCCACAAGCGGCCGGTGGTCCACGGGCTCCGGCGGGCCTCGGCGAAAAGCCTCATGGTGGGAGCGCAAGCCGGTCCGCCGGCACAGCTCGTCACAGGTGGTGCTCCCTCATGTCCCGTTCCGCCGTCGCCGCTCCGTACTCCTCCCCCGCGTCGTCCCTGCCGCTGTTTCCGCCCGGCAGCGAGGCGCCGCCCACCTGCGAGGTGCCGCACTTCGCCCCGGTCCGGGTGCGTGGCGGACGCGGCCGGCTGCACCGGCTCGTACGGCACCGGCGGCGGCTCCTGGCCGCGGGGCTCGTCGTCACCGCGGCGGCCCTGGTGGCGGCGGGCCCGCACTCGGAGGCCGGCGAACCGGACACGCGGCGGGCCCGCGGACATCCGGTGGCCGAGCCGGTACCCGAGCGGCAGAGCACCCGGTTCGTCGCGGCGCCGGTGCGGATCTCGGACGCGGCCACGGTGCGGCTGCTCAGGCCGGGTGACCGGATCGACGTCGTCTCGACCGGCGACGGCGGCACGGGCGGCACCTCGGTACTCGCCCGCGGGGTGCGGGTGACTGAGGTGCCCGAGCCGGTGGCAGGGGCGGGGGCGGCGGCTGACGGGGCGCTGGTGGTCGTCTCGGTGCCGCGTGAGACGGCTCACCGACTGGTCGGCGCGGGTACCACGGCACGGTTGGCGGTGGCCCTGTGCTGACCCTGTCAAGTCGCCCGTTCGAGGGATCGGATTGGACAGGACGGCCCACGACTGTCGTAGGTTGCGGAACGTTTGGTTCCTACACCTGTTCAAGCGAGGAGTGCTCCCACCGTGAGCGAGAAGAGCGAGCCGAGCATCTGGGACGGCTTCAAGGCCTTCCTGATGCGCGGAAACGTCATCGACCTGGCGGTGGCGGTCGTCATCGGCGCCGCCTTCACCAAAATCGTCAATTCGGTGGTGGAGGGGGTCATCAACCCCGTGGTCGGGGCGCTGGGCACGCAGAGCCTGGACAGCTACAGCTCCTGCCTGAAGGGCCCGTGCGAGGGGACCGGCGACAGCGCGACGGGCGTGCGCATCCTCTGGGGCTCGGTCCTGGGCGCCACCCTCACGTTCCTGATCACGGCTGCCGTCGTCTACTTCCTGATGGTGCTGCCCATGGCGAAGTACCTGGCCCGCCAGGAGGCCCGGCGCAAGGCGAAGGAGGGCACCGAGGAGGTCATCGAGGTCTCCGAGCTGGAGGTCCTCAAGGAGATCCGCGACACGCTGCTCGCGCAGCGCGGTTCCACGACCGGCACGGCGTCCGACCGTCCGGCCACCGGTCAGGACGGCCCGGGCACCGGTCCCGACCAGCCGGGCTCGGGTCCCGGCCGCTCCTAGCCGAGCCGGCCGAGGAGCGACGCGGACCGGCCGGCGCGACCCGAGGCCGGTGGACCGCTCGGAGCGGTGGCCGCTCAGATGTGGTGGGGCGGCTTCTCGTCGAGGAAGCGCTTCAGGTCGGCCGCGCTGTCGCCCTCGGGCCGCTCGCCCCAGCCTCGGTCGGTGTCGTCGGAGGTCTGCTGGTCCAGCGGATCGTCGAAGACCAGCGCCGGCCTGGGCGCGCGGGGCTCGGACTCGGGGGTGCTGCTCATGCCTCCAGGGTACGGCCGGTCCGCCCCTTGGACGCGTCCCGTCCGTCCCGCTCGCCCCCGCTCCGTCCGGCTCGGCTCGCCCCGCGACCGGACCCGGTCCGCACGCACATCCGCGCCGTCTTCTGCTGTGCTGGGAGCCATGATGTCCAGTAGCCCGCCCCCCACCGGGCCGTCCCCCCACGGTCCGTCCTCCACCGGCCCGTCGTCCACGGGCGCGCACCCGGTGCCGCCGTCCGAGGACCGGGCCCCGGTGCGCAGACTGAAGGCCCGCGACCGGCACGAGCGGCACCGGGCCGCCACTCCGCTGGAGCTCCTCTTCGACCTGTGCTTCGTCGTCGCCGTAGCCCAGGCGGGCGTCCAGCTGGTGCACGCCGTCGCCGAGGGCCACGCCGGCCAGGGCGTTCTCCACTACGCCATGGTCTTCTTCGCCATCTGGTGGGCCTGGCTGAACTTCGCCTGGTTCGCCTCGGCCTACGACAACGACGACGTGCTCTACCGGATCGTCACCCTGGTGCAGATCGCCGGGGTGCTGGTCCTCGCGGCCGGGATCTCCCGGGCCTTCGAGGACGACGACTGGGTGGCCGTGGTGCTCGGCTACATGATCATGCGTCTCGCCATGTCGGCCCAGTGGCTCAGAGCGGCGCGCAATGCCGAGGAGACGGCGGAGCGCACCATGGCCCTGAGGTACGCGGGAGGCCTGCTGCTCTGCCAGGGCGGCTGGCTCGGCCTGCTGTTCCTGCCCGCAGGCGGCCGGGGCTGGCTGTTCCTGGCGATGGTGGTGCTGGAGCTGTGCGTGCCGGCGTTCGCCGAACGCGAGCACCAGTCGTCCTGGCACGCGCACCACATCTCCGAGCGGTACGGCCTGCTCACGATCATCGTGCTCGGCGAGACCGTCGCCGCGGCCACGGTGGCGGTGAAGTCGGGCATCGACGAGCACGACGCGCTGGGCGAGCTGCTCCCCGTCGCGGCCGGCGGGCTGCTGATCGTCTTCGCCGCCTGGTGGATCTACTTCGTGGTGCCGGTCCACGGCCATCTGCGGTCCAACCGGCAGGGTTTCCTGTGGGGGTACGGGCACTACCTGGTGTTCGCCTCGGCGGCCGCGATCGGGGCGGGTCTCGAGGTGGCGGTGGAGCAGGCCGTGGGCAAGGCGCACATCTCGACGCTCGCGGCCACCTCGGCGGTGACCCTGCCGACGGCGCTGTTCCTGATCACGGTGTGGGCGCTGCACGCGCGGCACTTCAAGGTGGGCGTCGCCGAGCAGGCCGTACTGCCGGCGGCCGCGCTGCTGGTGCTCTGCTGCACCTTCCTCGGCGACCCGGGGGTGCTGGTGGCGGGGCTGGTGCTGGCCCTGGCGGTGGCGGCCGGGGTGGTGCTGACCGCGCGACGGGCCTCGCGGGAGGGGAGCCGTCCGGCGGCCGCGGCGACGTGAGCGGCGACGTGTCCGCCGCCGCCCGGGCTGCCGTTTCCGGCACCTCTTCCTGGACCACACTGGCGTCATGACAGTGGACGGATTGACGGACGTCGGCGGTGTGCTGGTGGGGCATGCGACGCGCGCCGGCGACGGGTGGCTCACGGGGACGACGGTGGTGCTCGCGCCGGAGGCGGGGGCGGTCGCGGCCGTCGACGTACGCGGCGGCGGTCCGGGCACCAAGGAGACCGACGCGCTCGATCCCCGCAACCTGGTGCAGAAGGTCCAGGCGGTGGTGCTGACCGGCGGCAGTGCCTACGGGCTCGACGCGGCGTCGGGAGTGATGGCCTGGCTGGAGGAGCGGGGACGCGGAGTGCGCGTGGGCCCCGACCCGGCGCACGTGGTGCCGGTGGTGCCCGGTGCCTGCGTCTTCGATCTGGGCCGCGGGGGCGACTTCCGGGCCAGGCCGGACGCGGCCACCGGATACGCGGCGACGGAGGCGGCCCACGCGAGCACGCCGGGCGAGAGGGTGGCCGAAGGGTGCGTCGGGGCCGGCACGGGAGCCGTGGTCGGCACGCTCAAGGGCGGGGTCGGCACCGCGAGCACCGTGCTGGACTCGGGCATCACGGTGGCGGCGCTGGTGGTGGCCAACGCCGCGGGGTCGGTGACGGACCCGGAAACGGGGATGCTGTACGGGGAGTTGTTCCGGGGCGGCCGCGTGGAGTATCCGGCGCCGGACATCCACGCGACCGCGGAGCGGCGGCTGGCCGCGGTGGCGGCGAGGAACGCGCCGCCACCGCTGAACACCACGCTCGCCGTCGTTGCCACCGATGCCGACCTGTCGAAGGCGCAGGCGCAGAAGCTGGCCGGCACGGCGCACGACGGCATCGCACGCGCCGTACGGCCGGTGCACCTGCTCAGCGACGGCGACACGGTGTTCGCGCTGGCGACCGGGGAGCAGCCGCTCGACGCCGGGCAGCCGCTCGCGCTGAACGAGGTGCTGGCGGCGGGCGCGGACGTGGTGACGCGGGCGATCGTCCGAGCGGTCCGGGCCGCCACCCCGGTGGACGGACCCGGCGGGGCGTGGCCGTCCTACGGGGAGTTGTACGGGTAGTTGCACGGCCACGCGTAGGGCACGCATGGGGCACGGGCAGGGGATGCGCTGGAACGCGATGGGATGCACCGGAATGCGCCATGCCGCGTACCGGGGCGCGGGCGGGGAGGTGTGCGGGGCCCGCGCGGCGGGCAGGTGCCTACGGAGTCACGAAGACGAAGAGCGGTCCGACAGGCTCCTGAGCAGCGGTTTTTGACGGCCCGTCGGCTCGCACGGGAACTTCTTGCGTGACTACCGCGTTTTTCGTGCATACGTTTTCTCGGTTCCCGGGCACGACGTCCGACCGAGGGGCTACGGTATGCACCCACAAGGTGACATGCAGCAACGCCGGGAGAAACCTTGAGCGTTCCGTACGAGACGGCAGCGTACGAACCACCCGAGTCGCCCGAGTCTCCGGAGGAGCATCTCATGCGGCTACTCGGTCGCGCCCTGAACTCGTTCGAGCTGCCCGACGAGACGATACGGCTGCTGGACTGCGCGCTCGCGCACGACGGCTCCCTGCACTCCGCGCACCACAGCGCGGGGCTGCACCGCGAGACGTACCGGCACACCTGGCTGCTCGCCGACGGCTCGGCGCTGACCCTCTGGGAGCTCGTCCACAACCCCGCGCCGGGCAGCGAGCCGCAGCACGAGGTGTACGTGGACGAGGAGGAGCTGCGCACCGCGACCGCGCGGCTGGCACTGCCGCCGGAGACACCGGACTTCGAGCTGGCGGTGCAGGTGCAGTTGTCCCCGGTTCCCGCCCCGCGGCACGCCTATGTCCGCGACGCCTCGGCCGACCACGCCCGCCGGCTGCTGCGCCGCGCGGAGAACGCCGACCGGCCCGGAGCCGACCTCGCCGCCCTGCTGGCGACGGCGTCCGCGCACCAGATCACCCAGGCCTTCGGCGTCCCCGGGCGCGCGGGGCGCGCCCGGATCGGCTTCTCGCTCTACGAGCACGCGTTCTTACTGCCCGACGGCGCGGAGATCTCCCTCTGGGAGGTCGAGCACACGGACACGCCCGACGGCCGGCACATGTGCGAGGTCTACGACAGCGAGGACACGGCCCGCCTGGCGATGGAACGGCGCGCGGCCCAGGTGTCCTAGCGGCCCGGGTGTCCTAGGGACTGTCCGGCTGCGGCTGTCCCTCCCAACTCACCCCAATGGGCCGCCCGGTGCGGGCGCCGCCCGCGGCGCTCGCCGTCCGTCCTTCCCCTTATCCCCTTACGCCGCCACCGGCTGCTTCGCGCCCGACGGAGCCGACGGGTCCGTACCGCCGCCCGGCCCCTGGGCCGTCGCACCCGGCACCGGCCTGCGCAGCCCCTTGAGGACGATCACCAGCGCCGTCGTGACGCACACGCCGGCCGCGACGGCGACCAGGTAGAGCAGCGGGTTCCCGATCAGCGGGACCACGAAGACGCCGCCGTGCGGGGCGCGCAGCGTGGCACCGAAGGCCATGGACAGGGCACCGGTGATCGCGCCGCCCACCATGGAGGACGGGATGACACGCAGCGGGTCGGCTGCGGCGAACGGAATCGCGCCCTCGGAGATGAAGGAGGCGCCCAGGACCCAGGCGGCCTTGCCGTTCTCGCGCTCGGCGGCGTTGAAGAGCCGGGCGCGCACCGTGGTGGCCAGGGCCAGCGCCAGCGGCGGGACCATGCCGGCCGCCATCACCGCCGCCATGATCTTCATCGCGGAGTCACTCGGGTCCGAGACCGCGATGCCCGCGGTGGCGAAGGTGTAGGCAACCTTGTTGACCGGGCCGCCGAGGTCGAAGCACATCATCAGGCCGAGCAGCGCGCCGAGCAGGACCGCGTTGGCGCCGGAAAGACCGTTCAGCCAGTCGGTCATCGCCTCCTGCGCGGACGCGATGGGCTTGCCGATCACCACGAACATCAGGAACCCGACGACCGCCGAGGAGATCAGCGGGATCACCACCACCGGCATGATGCCGCGCAGCGCCGCCGGTATGCGGACCCGCTGGATCGCCAGCACCACGGCGCCGGAGATCAGACCGGCCGCCAGTCCGCCCAGGAAGCCCGCGTCGATGGTCAGCGCGATGGAGCCGCCGACGAAGCCGGGGACCAGGCCCGGCCGGTCGGCCATGCCGTAGGCGATGTAGCCGGCCAGCACGGGGACGAGGAAGGCGAAGGACACGCCGCCGATCTGGTAGAGCAGGGCCGCCCAGCTGTCCGCCTGGGTCCACACGAAGTGGTCCATCACGGACGGCGCCTTGTTGATCTCGTAGCCGCCGATCGCGAACCCGAGGGCGATCAGCAGGCCGCCCGCGGCGACGAACGGGACCATGTAGCTGACGCCGGACATCAGCCACGTGCGGAGCCGGGTGCCGTACCCCTCGCCTGACTCGCCGCCGCGCCCGACCGGCGTGGCCCCGTCCGCACCGGCCGCGCCGCCGCCCCCCGCGCCGCCGGCCGCCGTGACCTCGCCGCGGGCCGCCTTCGAGCGGACCTCGCCGATCAGCTCGCCGGGCCGGTTGACGGCCGCCTTGACGCCGGTGTCGACGGTCGGCTTGCCGGCGAAGCGGTCCTTCTCGCGCACGGCGACGTCATGGGCGAGGATCACGCCGTCCGCCGCCGCGATCACCGCCGGGTCGAGCCGGGTGAAACCGGCCGAGCCCTGGGTCTCGACGACGACTTCGACGCCCGCCTCGCGCCCCGCGTTCTCCAGCGACTCGGCCGCCATGTAGGTGTGTGCGATGCCGGTGGGGCAGGAGGTGACGGCGACGATCCGGAACGGCCGCCCGGACTCGCCGGCCCCCTCACCGCCGGACTCTCCACCGCCGGACTCCTCGCCGGCCGAATCGCCGGGCCCGTCACCTGCCGCCACGCCGGCCGTCCCGCCCGTCGCATCGCCGGCCGTCCCGCCCGTCGACTCACCGACCGGCTCGGCGCCCGCGCGGGGTTCGTCCGCCGGTGCCGGATCCTCCCCGCGGATCAGCGCCGCCGCGTCCGCCGCGTCGCCCACCGAGCGCAGCGCGGCGGTGAACTCGGCGTTCATCAGCTGCCGGGCCAGCGCGGACAGGATCGTCAGATGGGCGTCGTCGGCCCCCGCCGGTGCGGCGATCAGGAAGACCAGGTCGGCCGGCCCGTCCGCCGCCCCGAAGTCGATCCCGGCCGCACTGCGCCCGAAGGCGAGCGTCGGCTCGGTGACGTGCTCGCTGCGGCAGTGCGGGATGCCGATGCCGCCGTCGAGGCCGGTCGGCATCTGCGCCTCGCGGGCGGCCACGTCGGCGAGGAAGCCCTCCAGGTCGGTCACCCGGCCGCGGGTCACCATCCGTTCCGCGAGGGCGCGCGCCGCCGCTTCCTTGGTCTCGGCGGACAGGTCGAGGTCGACCAGATCGGCGCTGATCATGTCGCTCATCGCGGGCTCCTTAGCTCGCGTATCGCCCGCAACTCGGGCTCAGGGGCGGGGAAGGGAAGGAAAACGGCACGGCAGAGGAGGTTCACGACGCGGGCTCCCGGAGCGCACGGTCCAGGGGCACCTCGGCCGTGACGGTCACCGCTGCCGGGTCCAGGTCGCCCGGCGTCGGCATCACACTGCCGGGCAGCCGGACGGCGGCGGCACCGTGCGCGACGGCGGAGGCCAGGGCGGCGGGCCCCACTCCCCCGGCGACGAGGAAACCGGCCAGGGAGGAGTCCCCGGCACCGACGTTGCTGCGTACGGCGTCCACGCGGGCGTTGCCGTACCAGGTGCCCGCGTCGTCCACGAGCAGCTGGCCGTCGGCGCCGAGGCTGGCGAGCACGGCCCCGGCGCCCAGCTCCCGCAGCTCCTCCGCGGCCTTCACCGCGTCGCCGACGGTGCCCAGCGGACGCCCGACGGCCTCGGCCAGTTCCTCGGCGTTGGGCTTGACCACGTCCGGCCGCTCCCGCAACGCCTGGAGCAGCGCCGGTCCGGAGGTGTCCAGGGCGATGCGGACCCCGGCGGTGTGGGCGCGGGCGACCAGGTCGGCGTACCAGGACGGGGCGAGCGAGCGGGGCAGGCTGCCGCAGCAGGCGATCCAGTCCGCGTCGTGCGACTGCCGCCGTACGGTCTCCAGGAGCAGTTCCCGTTCGGCCGCCGTCAGTTCGGGGCCCGGCGCGTTGATCTTCGTCAGGACGCCGTCGGCCTCGGCGAGCGCGATGTTGGAGCGGGTGGCCCCGGCGATCGGCACCGGCGCCACCTCGATGCCCTGCGCGTCGAGGAGGTCGGCCACCAGGGCGCCCGGCGCGCCGCCGAGCGGGAGCACCGCGACGGTGCGCCGTCCGGCCGCCGTCACCGCACGCGAGACGTTGACGCCCTTGCCGCCCGGGTCCACCCGCTCGCCGGTGGCGCGGACGACCTCGCCGCGGTCCAGCCGGGGGAGCTCGTAGGTGCGGTCGAGGGACGGGTTGGGGGTGACGGTGAGGATCATGCGCGTACTACTCCCGTGCCGGCGCGCTCGACGGCGTTGGTGTCTTCGGGGCTGAGCCCGCTGTCGGTGATCAGCAGGTCCACGTCGTCCAGGGCACCGAAGCGGGCGAAGTGCTCCTGCCCGTACTTCGAGGAGTCGGCCACCAGCACCACCCGGCGGGCGGCGGCCACGGCGGCCCGCTTGACGGCGGCCTCGGCGAGGTCGGGCGTGGTCAGGCCGTACTCGACGGAGAAGCCGTTGGCCGCCACCACGGTCACGTCGGCGCGGATCTCGCCGTAGGCGCGCAGCGCCCAGGCGTCCACGGCGGCGCGCGTACGGTGCCGCACCCGCCCGCCGACCAGGTGGAGCTGGATGCCGGGGTGGTCGGCGAGCCGGGCCGCGATGGGCAGGCTGTGGGTGACGACGGTCAGCGAGGCCCCGGGCGGGATGGCGGCGGCCATGCGGGCCACCGTCGAACCGGCGTCGAGGATCAGCGTGCCCTCGGCCGGCAGCTCCGCGAGGGCCGCCTCGGCGATGCGGTCCTTCTCGTCGGCGGCGGTGGACTCGCGCTCGGCGAGGTCCGGCTCGAAGTCCAGCCGCCCGGCGGGAATCGCGCCGCCGTGCACCCGGCGGAGCAGTCCGGCCCGGTCCAGCGCCTTGAGGTCGCGGCGGATGGTCTCCGCCGTCACCTGGAACTCCTCGGCCAGCGACACCACGTCCACCCGGCCACTGTCCCGGGCGAGCCGGAGGATCTCCTGCTGCCGCTCCGGTGCGTACATGACCGTTCACCTCCGAACCGTGCCCGAACCTGTGGTTTCTCTCGGAGGCTACGCCCGGTTTTCCGGGATGTAAACAGGAACACGGACACGTTCGGACCCAAGTGGGCACGAACGGGCACAGGCGCTGAGTGGAAGCCGACCGCTGAGTGGAAGCCGGCCACTGAGTGGGAAGCCGGCCCTGGCCGGAGAACAGGGGACAGGGGGAGAGAACAACCGGGAGGGCCACCGAGGGACGGCCACGAGGGCGACCGGTAGGACAGATGCTGTCCCAGATGTGCGGCATCCTCGGTGGATGACGACGGACACTCCGGCCCGGCTGCTGACGCTCCTCTCGCTTCTCCAGACGCCCCGTGAATGGCCCGGCGGCGAGCTGGCCGAACGGCTCGGCGTCTCCCGGCGCACGATCCGGCGGGACATCGACCGCCTGCGCGAGCTGGGCTACCCCGTGCAGGCGTCCATGGGCTCGGACGGCGGCTACCGGCTGGTCGCCGGGAAGGCGATGCCCCCGCTGGTCCTCGACGACGAGGAGGCGGTGGCCATCGCGGTCGGGCTGCGGGCCGGAGCCGGGCACGCGGTCGCGGGGCTGGACGAGGCGTCGGTCAGGGCGCTGGCCAAGCTGGAGCAGGTGCTGCCGTCGCGCCTGCGGCACCGTGTCACGACGTTCCATGCCGCGACCACGCCGCTGACCGGCGGCGACGGCCCGGGCATCGACCCCGGGACACTGACCGTCATGGCCTCGGCGGTGGCCGGGCAGGAGCGGCTGCGGTTCGCCTACCGCGCGGCGGACGGCACAAAGTCGCGCCGCCTCACGGAGCCGCACCGGCTGGTGTCGACGGGGGCGCGCTGGTATCTGGTCGCCTACGACCTCGGCCGGGAGGACTGGCGGACCTTCCGGGTGGACCGGGTCGCCGAACCGTTCGCCACCGGCGCGCGGTTCACGCCCCGGGAGCTGCCTGCCCGGGACGCCGCGGAGTACCTGCGGCGCTCACTGCAGCGGCTCGGCGACTCCTACGAGATCGACGTCCTCTTCGCCGTACCGGCCGAGGTGGCCGCGTCGCGGCTGCCGCAGTGGTTCGGGGCGCCGGAGGCGACCGACGACGGCATGTCGTGCGTGCTGCGGGCGACCGTGTCCGACGCGCCGGAGGCGGTGGCGGTGCGGCTCGCGACGACGGGCCTGGAGTTCCGGGTGCGGCGGCCGGCGGAGCTGGCGGACCGCGTCCGGGAACTGGCGGCACGGCTCGTACGGGCGACGGAGAGCACGTGACGGCCGCCGTCGGCGCGCCCGCCCGACCCCCGGGTCACGCGTCGGCGGCGCCGGCACCGGCCCCGTCGCCCGGAAGGCCCCCATCACGGCCATCACACCCACCGCCGCCATCGCCCCAGTCGAACTCGCGCAGCGCCTGCAGGTTCCGCAGTGCCGTCTCCAGCGGGCCGGGCGCCCCCGGCGGGCGGGCCGCCCAGTGCTCCACCGCGACGCGTACGGCCGCGGCCGCCACCGCCGCCCCGAACTGCAGCCGCGGGGTGGACGCCAGCCGCGCGGCCGCGTGGGCGTCACCGCCGGACATCCGCGCCGCCAGCGCCTGCAGCAGACCGCGCTCCGTGACGTGGCAGACCTCCGCCCACACCTTGCGCAGCGCCGGACTGCTCTCCGCGAGCCGGACGAGGGTGCGGGCCCACTCCCAGGAGGGCGCCGAGACCGCGGCCCCCGGCGTCAGCGTGTGCCGCACGGCGTGTTCCAGGGCCTCGGGCGGGGACAGTTCGGCGGGGGCCTCGCGCACCGTCCGCACCCAGCCCTCGGCGCCGAGGGCGTAGAGCGGGGCGACAGCCTCCTCCTTGGTCGCGAAGTACCGGTAGAAGGTGCGCGGGGCGACTCCGGCGGCCCGCGCGATGTCCTCGGCCCGGGTGGCCCGCAGGCCCTGGCCGACGAAGAGGCGGGCCGCCGCGCGGGCGATCTCCATCCGGGTTTCGGCCTTGCGCCGCTCGGTCAGGGAGACGGGCCCCTGCCCCGGGTCGGGGGATGCGGGGATGGTGCTGCTCACTTCGGCAGGCTATGCCGCTGTGGCAGAATCTGCCATTCGGCGGGCCACCCCGGGGTTCAGGTTCGGGGTGCCCCGCCTCCCCGCTCTGCTCCGGCACCCGGCCGATGCCCCTACGCGGACCGGCCCCGGCCCGCTCGCGGCACGGAAAGAGCCGGACCCGGCGCCTCGGGGGGAGAGGCACCGAGCCCGGCTCGGGGAAGTCCCGGCGCCGGGGGGAGTGCGTCGGGACGTGGTCCACAGGTACGGCGGGGCTCGTCGGTCTTGTTCCCGGCCCTCGCCGGTTGAAGCAGCGTTGTACGGCCATGTTCGCGCGGCCTTCGCCCACCGGCGCACGCCCCAACCGTCACGTCACGCCCCCGCGTCACGCGGCGACCGGCCGTACGCCTCCGTGCGGCCCCGCACGGCGACGGTCAGGCACCTCGGCCGGCACCACGACCGCGCACCACGACCGCGAACCTCGACCGGGGACGCGGCCGCTCACGCCGTAGGCTACGCCGCCGCCTCGAAGCCGGTGGAGCGGGCCAGCTTCTTCAGTTCGAGCAGCGCGTGCTTCTCGATCTGGCGAATGCGCTCACGCGTGAGGCCGTGCTCCTTGCCGACCTCGGTGAGGGTGCGCTCGCGGCCGTCGTCGATGCCGTACCGCATCTTGATGATGGACGCGGTGCGCGGGTCGAGGCGGCCGATGAGGTCGTCCAGTTCCTCGCTGCGCAGCAGGGTCAGCACCGACTGCTCGGGCGAGACCGCGGAGGTGTCCTCCAGCAGGTCGCCGAACTGGGTCTCGCCCTCGTCGTCCACCGACATGTTCAGCGAGACCGGGTCGCGGGCCCAGTCGAGCACGTCGGTGACGCGCTCCGGTGTCGAGCCCAGCTCGGCCGCGATCTCCGCGGGCTCCGGCTCGCGGCCGTGCTCGCGGTTGAACTCGCGCTGCACACGCCGGATCCGGCCCAGCTCCTCCACCAGGTGCACGGGCAGCCGGATGGTGCGCGACTGGTCGGCGATGGACCGGGTGATGGCCTGCCGGATCCACCAGGTCGCGTACGTCGAGAACTTGAAGCCCTTGCGGTAGTCGAACTTCTCGACCGCGCGGACCAGACCGGCGTTGCCCTCCTGGATCAGGTCCAGGAGCGGCAGGCCACTGCGCGGGTAGCGCCGGGCGACCGCGACGACGAGACGGAGGTTGGAACGGATGAAGACGTCCTTGGCCCGCTCGCTCTCGTCGATCAGGGCCTGGAGCTCCTCCCGGGTGGCGTCCGCCCCCGTCTCCTCATAGCCTTCGAGAACCTGCCGCGCGAACACACCGGCCTCGATGGTCTGGGACAGCTCGACCTCCTTGGCGGCGTCGAGCAGGGGTGTGCGGGCGATCTCGTCGAGGTACATGCCGACCAGATCGCGGTCGGCGAGCTCTCCGCCGTTGGCGCGGACGCTGGTTGCCGCGCCGGAGGTCTCGCCGGTGGCGGACTTACGACGGGCGACGGCACGGGTTGCCATGCGTGCTCCCTTGCGATGGTGGTTCAGCGGGTGGTCCTTCGGACGTCCGGACGCCGTACGGTGTCTCCCAGCGGCCGGATTTCGCCTCCAGCCCCTGACGGGACTCTCCTCGGGTGCCCTGCATCCGATGGAAACAACGACTGGAAACCGGACAGAATTCCCAACCCGTCCCTCGATTTTTCTGATCATGCAGTACCCTGTGCCGCCACACGAGGAGGCGGGATGGCGACGGGGCACACGGAGGTCCAGGTCAGACCGGGGAGCGAGGACGATCTCAAGGCCCTCACCGACCTCTACAACCACTACGTGCGTGAGACGCCCGTCACCTTCGACACCGAGCCCTTCACTCCCGAGGAGCGCCGCCCTTGGCTGCTCTCCCACCCTGAAGACGGCCCGTACCGCCTGAGGGTTGCGACGGACGCGGACTCACAGGAGATTCTGGGCTACGCCAGCTCCGGCCCCTACCGCCCGAAGCCCGCCTACGCGACCTCGGTGGAGACCACCGTCTACGTCGCCCCGCACGCCGGCCGCCGCGGCATCGGCTCCCTGCTCTACGCGTCCCTCTTCGACGCCCTGGCCGGCGAGGACGTGCACCGCGCCTACGCGGCCGTCGCCCAGCCGAACGAGGCCTCGGCCCGGCTGCACGCCCGCTTCGGCTTCCGGCACGTGGGCACGTACCGCGAGGTGGGCCGCAAGTTCGGCCGCTACTGGGACGTGGCCTGGTACGAGCGGCGCCTGTAGCCCGCCCGGGCCGCGGTAGCCCGCCCGGCCGCGGCCCGCCCCGGCGGATCCCTTCCCCCCAGCCCCTCAGCCGAACTGCACCGACCTCTTGGCCAGGCCCATCCAGAACCCGTCGATCACGGACCGGCGCCGGTCCAGCTCACCGGTCGCGTCCGCCGCGCCCATCGCCACGAACAGCGGCGCGAAGTGCTCCGTGCGCGGGTGGGCGAGCCGTCCCGCCGGGGACTTGCGGGCGAAGTCGAGCAGCCCGTCCACGTCGCCGGACTCCAGCGCGGACCGGCCCCAGTGGTCGAACTCCGCAGACCACGAGGGGATGCCGCCCTGGCGCAGCGCGGCCAGGTTGTGGGTGAAGAAGCCGGAACCCATGATCAGTACGCCCTCGTCGCGCAGCGGCGCGAGCCTGCGGCCGATCTCCATGAGCCGCACCGGGTCGAGGGTCGGCATGGAGACCTGGAGGACCGGTATGTCGGCGCCGGGGTACATCTCGACCAGCGGGACGTAGGCGCCGTGGTCCAGGCCGCGGTCGGGGACGTCCTGCACCGGCGTGCCGGGGGCGCGCAGCAGCCCGCGCACGGACTCGGCGAGCGCGGGGGCGCCGGGGGCCTCGTACCGCACCTGGTAGTAGTGCTCCGGGAAGCCCCAGAAGTCGTAGACGAGAGGGACGGTACGGGTGGCACCGAGCGCGAGCGGAGCCTCCTCCCAGTGGGCGGAGACGACGAGGATCGCCCTGGGGCGGGGCAGGTCGGCGGACCAGGCTGCGAGTTCACCGGGCCAGACCGGGTCGTCGGCGAGCGGCGGCGCGCCGTGACTGAGGTAGAGGGCGGGCATGCGGTCCTGCGTGGCGGCGGCCATGGCGCGACTCCCAATCCGGTACGTGACCCAGCGCATGAACCAGTACTTCAACTAGTACTTGAACTCTCAATCTTTACTTGCCAACAATCTACGCCTAAGTTGTTCAACCTTCAAGGAGTCGTCTCTTACAGTGGGATACATGAACACGGCACCCACCCCGGCGTCCTCCGCCGGGCCCGAAGCGCCCGCCGAGCCCCCCACACCCCCCACACCGGCCGCCCCCGAAGCCCCCGCCGCAGGCCACGCCCCCGACGAGCCCCGCTGGCTCACCGCCGGGGAGCAGTTCGTGTGGCGCTCCTACATCGAGGCCGCCACCCTCCTGGAGGACCACCTCGACCGGCAACTCCAGCGCGACGCGGGCATGCCGCACGTCTACTACGGCCTGCTGGTCAAGCTCGCCGAGTCACCGCGCCGGCGGCTGCGGATGACGGAGCTGGCCAAGTACGCGAAGATCACCCGCTCCCGGCTCTCGCACGCGGTCGCCCGCCTGGAGAAGAACGGCTGGGTACGCCGCGAGGACTGCCCCTCCGACAAGCGCGGCCAGTTCGCCATCCTCACCGAGGAGGGGTACGAGGTGCTGCGCCGGACCGCGCCGGGGCACGTGAACGCCGTACGCCAGGCGGTCTTCGACCGGCTCACCCCGCAACAGCAGGAGTCCCTCGGCGAGATCATGCGGATCGTCGCCGAGGGACTCCAGCCCAGCGAAGCGGGCGCGGACCTGCCCTGGCTGCGCTGAGCGCGCAGCCGGGGCAGGTCCTGGGAACCGTGCGCGGGGGCGTCCCCTCCCCCTTGCGCACGGGTGGATCAGAGGGCCCGAAGGGCCCGAGCGGGTACCGCGTCCGGTGTCGTCAGTGGGCGACGACCGGGATCGGCAGCTCGTCCTCGGCCGCGTCGCCCGCACCGGAGCCGCTGACCGCGGGGCCGCCGGGGCGGCCGGCGTTGACGAAGGTCAGGGCGATCGCGGCCGCCACGACCAGGATGCCGACGGCGAACCAGATGGCGCTGGTGTAGCCCTGCACCTGGCCCTGCAGCTGCACCAGCTGCTGCTGGGAGCGGGAGGACGCGCCGCCCATGTGGTCGGCGATGTACGAGGTGGTCGCCGAGGCGGCGATCGTGTTCAGCAGTGCCGTACCGATCGCGCCGCCCACCTGCTGCGAGGTGTTGACCATCGCCGAGGCGACACCGGCGTCCCGCGGCTCCACGCCCATCGTGGCCATGGACATCGCCGGCATGAACGCCGTACCCATGCCGAGGCCGAGCAGGAGCATGCCGGGCAGCAGCACACCGGCGTAGGAGGTGTTGATCTCCAGCTGGGTGAGGAACAGCATGCCGGCGGCGGCGACCAGGAAGCCGGGGCCCATCAGCAGCCGGGGCGCGACCCGGGTCATCAGCCGGGCGCCGATCTGGGTAGAGCCCGTGATCATGCCCGCGATCATCGGCAGGAAGGCGAAGCCGGTCTTGACCGGCGTGTAGCCCTTCACGACCTGCAGGTAGTAGGTCAGGAAGAGGAACAGGCCGAACATCGCGATGACGGCCAGGCCCAGCGAGAGGTAGATCCCGCCGCGGTTGCGCTCGGTGATGACGCGCAGCGGCAGCAGCGGGGCCTTGACCCGGGCCTCGACGAACACGAAGGACAGGAGCAGCACGGCGGCGCCGACGAACATGCCGACCGTCGTGGCGTCGCTCCAGCCGTTGGACTCGGCACGGGTGAAGCCGTACACGAGCGCGACCAGACCGAGGGTGGACAGGACCACGCCGGGGATGTCGAGCGGCGAGCGGTTGCGGCTGCCCTTCGGCTCCCGGATGACCAGGTACGCACCGGCCGCGGCGATGACGGCGAACGGGATGTTGACGAAGAACGTCCAGCGCCAGTTCAGGTACTCGGTGAGGAACCCGCCGAGGATCAGACCCACGGCACCGCCGCCACCGGCGATCGCACCGTAGATGCCGAAGGCCTTGGCGCGCTCCTTGGCGTCGGTGAACATCACGGCGAGCAGGGAGAGCGCGGCGGGCGCGAGCAGCGCGCCGAAAACGCCCTGGAGGGCGCGGGAGCCGAACATCATCGCCTCGTTGGTGGCCGCGCCGCCGAGCGCCGAGGCCACGGCGAAGCCGGCCAGGCCGGTGACGAAGGTGCGCTTGCGGCCCCACAGGTCGGCTATCCGACCGCCGAACAGCAGCAGACCGCCGAAGGCGAGGGCGTAGGCCGTGACGACCCACTGCCGGTTGCCGTCGGAGATGCCGAGGTCCTGCTGGGCGGAGGGCAGGGCGATGTTCACGATGGTGGCGTCGAGGACCACCATCAGCTGGGCGAGCGCGATGAAGACGAGCGCTTTCCAGCGTCCGGCGTCCGGGGCGTCGGAGACGCCGGACGCCTTGACGGCTGACTGAGACATGGGGATACCCACTTCGGGACTTCGTGACGGAAAAAGGTGAGTAAAGGGACGAGTGGACCGCGGCCGGGCCGCGACCGTCCCGGACGACGACCGAGAGGCCGCCGTCCAGAGCTACGGACTACTGGGCTACTGGACCGCTCCGGAGCTTGGACTACTCCAGAGCGACGGGCTGCTGGACTACTACTGGTCGCAGGGCCGGCGCAGGTCCTCCATGGTGACTTGCGTGCCCGGCAGGGCGGTGCGGGCCGGAGCCCGCAACCCGTCCAGGAACAGCTGAAGATGGCGATGGACGAACCGGTCGGCACTCAGGCACCCCGTACCGGCCGGGGGCCGGCTGAGCTGGGCCGCGGCGATCATCAGATCGCTCACGCCCACGTCACCACGGAGCTGACCGGCCGCCTTCGCCCGGTCCATGACCTCGGCGACGAGTCGTTCGACCCGTTCGCGCGCCGCTTCCAGGTCCGGGTGGAACTGGTCGAACGTGCTGGACACCATGGGGCACAGGGCGCTGATCCGCTCGTCGGCGGAGGCGTGCACGAAGCGCTCCAGCGCCTCGAACGCGTCGCCGGTCTCCGCGAGGGCCAGTTCGGCCGCCCGTGCCGTGCGGTCCATGACCGAGCAGACGACCTCGCGGACGAGGGCGTCGCGGTCGGGGAAGTTGCGGTACACCGTGGCGTTGCCGACGCCGGCCCGGCGGGCGACGTCGTCGAGCGGCACGTCAGGGCCGTGCTCGACGAACATCTCACGGGCGGCGGTGACGATCCGCTCCCGGTTGCGCAGGGCGTCGGCGCGAGGCCTGGACACCTTGCGCTGGTCGGGGATCGCGGTCTGCACGGCGTACTCCTTCGGTCTGTGAGGGTGTTTCTCTTCTTGACGGGTCTTGCTGGTCTCGACCGAGCTGGTCTCGACCGGTCTTGCTGGTCTCGACCGAGCTGGTCTCGACCGGTCTTGCTGGTCTTGACTGGCGATCCGGGGAGCCCGTCCCCGTTTCGCTCGGACACAGGTCTAAACGGGGAGACGGTCCCCGGTTATTTCCCGCTCCCGAAGAACTTTCCGGTGACCTGACTCACACCGCCCTCAGCTGCTCCCCCCTCACGGTCGGTGAGGGGCCGGACCCTCTCACCCGATCGGCGGCTACCGGTGAGAAACCCACGATCGGCCGCCTCAGCGCGCGCCCTCGCACCCCCCGGCACAGGGTGAGGCCATGGGTGCAGCCGGTGCCGGGCGGCTGCCGTGGTCCGGGGAGGTCCGCATGCAGCCGCAGCCGCCGAGCCGACGCATACGCCCGCGCCGGCTGGCCGCGATCGGGACCGTCACCGCCCTGACCCTCGCGCTCAGCACCTCGGCGGGCACCGGCCGCCTCGCCCCCGGCACCTCGACCGCGGGCCCGGGCCCCGCCGCCCTCTCCCGCTCCTCCGCGCACGGCCCCTGCATGATCAGCGGCGGCTCCGAGATCCAGATGTCCGAGGGCGTGCCCACCTCCGCCGGTTACGCCCGCTCGACGGGCACCGTCCGCGCCCTGACCCTGATGATCGACTTCTCCGACGCGCCCGGCGAGGGCAAGGCGCTCGACCGGTACGCGGAGTTCTTCCCGCAGACCGCGAAGTGGTTCCGCACCAGCAGCTACGGCCGCCTCGACTACCGCCCCGAGACCCCGATCCGCAGCTGGCTGCGGATGCCCAAGTCGTTCGCCGAGTACGGCATAGAGCGCGGCGCCCCCTTCGAACCCGGCTACCGCAAGATGGTCCAGGACATGGTCGCGGCGGCCGACGCGAAGGTCGACTTCCGCGAGTACGACCTCGTGAACGTCCTGGTCACCCCGAACGCCGGCCCCTCCGCCCTGGACACGGTCCTGTCCGTGACCTTCGCCGGCAACAAGGAGGCCCCCGTCGCCGACGGCGTCCCGGTCGCCAACGCCTCGTTCGTCTACTCCCGCCAGGACGACGGTTCCGGCTCCTACGGCGAGACCGGCTACCGGGTCCTCCCCCACGAGAACGGCCACGTCTTCGGCCTGCCGGACCTCTACACCCAGGAAGGCGGCGGGGCGGCCGGCCACTGGGACATCATGAGCGAGGACTGGGGCGCCAACAACGACCTGCTCGGCTGGCACAAGTGGAAACTGGGTTGGCTCGACCCGTCCCAGGTGCACTGCGCGTCCGCGCCGGGCGCGACGGAGTACACGCTGACTCCGCTGGCCCGCAAGGGCGGCGACAAGCTGGTGGTCGTCCCGCTGGACGGCAGGACGGGGTACGCGGTCGAACTGCGCACCCGCGAGGGCAACGACGAGACGGTGTGCCGGCCGGGGGTGCTGATCTACAGGGTCGACGCGGACGTGGACACCGGCATGGGCCCGGTCCGGGTCTACGACTCCCAGCGCGACAGCGGCGGCTGCACCCGCAGCGCGAACGTCCACGCCGAACTCTCCGACGCCGCCTTCCGACCCGGCGAGACCTTCAAGGACCCGCGCCGGGGCATCACGATCGCGGTGTCGGCGACGGACGGCAACGGCGAGCAGCGGGTACGGATCACGCGCAGGTGAGGAGGGTCGGGCGGCAACGCCAGCGGGCCGGGACCGCCGGAACGGCCGACGGGCTTACGGTGGGCACGCTCTGACCGCCGTACCGGAAAGACGACGACCGCCCCGATGACCGCCAAACCGACGAACGAGCCCGCACCGGACCAGACCGCCCTGGACTCAGCGGTACCGGAAGCAGCAGTACCGGAATCAGTGGCACCGGAATCAGTGGCACCCGAAGCATCGGTGCCGAACGAGGCGGTCGGCCCCCTCCTGCGCGGCATCACGGTCTTGCGCCGCCTGACCGAGGCGGACGGCGTCACCCTCTCCCTCAGCGGCCTCGAGAAGGCCACCGGCCTGGCCCGCTCCACGGTCGACCGCGTCACGGCGACCCTGGCCCGCATGGGCTACGTCCGCCTGGACGGCCGCGACGTGACCCTCGCCCCCCGCCTGATGGAACTGGGCAACGCCTACCTGGCCGCCCTGCGCCTGCCCGCCCTGTTCTCCTCCCGCGCCGACGCCCTGGCCGACGAACTGGACGAGTCGGTGTCGCTGGCAGTCGGCGACCGCGACGGCATCCGCTTCATCCACCAGGCCACCCGCCGCCGCGCGATGTCCCTGAGCTTCCGCATCGGCGACCGCCTCCCGGCCGAACGCACGGCGCCAGGACCGCTGTTCGCTACGGAGTGGACCCCGGCCGACTGGCACCGCTGGCACGCCCGCAGGGCAGGCGACCCGCAGGACGCGACGTTCCCCGCCGTACCACCCCGCGACCCCGCCACCCCCGATCCCGCCCCCTCCTTCGAACACCGCACCACACAGGCGGCGACCGAAGGATGGTGCGTGGACGACCAGTTGATCGAACCGGGCCTGGTAGCGGTCTCCGTTCCCGTACGGGACCCCGGCACGGGCCGGCTGGCCTGCGTGGCGAGCGTCGTGAGCCACACCAGCCGCCACACGGCACTGGACCTGCGGGCCGCCCTCCTCCCCCAGCTGTGCGAGGCGGTCACGACGATGGAGAACGACCTGCGCGCCGCCCCGCCCCCGGCACCGGGACAGCCCCGCACCGACCTGGCCACCTGGACGAGCGCGTCGAAGCAGGAACTGGGCCGGGAGTTCGTCGAGTCCCTGGCCCGCGGCCTGACCGTACTGACCGCCTTCGGCGAGGGCCGCTCCAGGCTGACCCTCACGGAGGTGGCGAGGGCCACCGGCCTGACCCGCGCCACGGCCCGCCGGGCACTGATCACCCACACCCACGCAGGCCTGATCACCGCGTCCCGGGACCACACCTTCTCCCTCACCCCCCGGGTCCTCTCCCTCGGCTTCCCGCCCCTCTCCCGCGCGTCCCTCCCCGACATCGCCCAGCCCCACCTGACCGCCCTGGCCGCCCGCGTCGGCGAGTCGACGGCGCTGGCCGTCCTCTCCGACTCGGGCGAGGAGATCCAGTACACGGCCCGAGCCGCCGCAGGCCGCGTCCTGACCGCCCACGTCCCGGTCGGCACCCGCCTCCCTGCCCCCGCGACGGCCCTGGGCCGCGTCCTCCTGCCCCACTCCGAGGCCCGGACGCAGGGCTACGCCCTGGTCGATGAGGAACTGGAGGCCGGCCTGCGCGCGATCGCCGCCCCGGTACGCGACCGCACGGGCACGGTAGTGGCGGCCGTCAACGTGGCCATGCACACGGCCCGCCGCACGAGGGAGGCCTGCGAATCGGACATCCTCCCCGAGCTCCTCCACACGGCGTCCCACATCGAGGCCGACCTCCGCGTGGCAGGCCGCTTCGTACTGATCCCCCCGACCTGACCCCACCCACCCTCCCCACCACCGATGCCACCCCTTCCCCCGATCCGCTAACCTGTTGTCACGCCGCCCACAACGGCGCCCCGCCTTCGTAGCTCAGGGGATAGAGCACCGCTCTCCTAAAGCGGGTGTCGCAGGTTCGAATCCTGCCGGGGGCACAGGAAAGGGCACCTACGGTTTTCGTAGGTGCCCTTCGTCGGTTCAGGCTGCGTGCGGGGTGAAGGTGACGTGTGAGTCGCCTTCGTCGATGGTCAGGTTCAGCGTGCCATCCAGAGCCTTGGCCAGGCGCCGCAGCAGCGGGAGCGTCGGCACGGTGTCACCCCCCTCCATGCGGGAGACCTGGGGCTGGGTCATCCCGGCCCGCTCTGCCAGCTCCGTCTGGGACAGGCCCAGCTCGATCCGCCGGTCGTAGACCGCCTGCCCGAGGTCGCCGGCCAGGCGGGCGTCGACGTACTCCTGGTCGTGCTCCACCGCCTCACCCGCGAGCTGACGAGTCCGACGCGTCCTCCATGTGCTGTGATCCATCAGCTCTCCTTGCGCCGCTCGTAGATGTGTTGGGCGTGGCCGTGTTCGGTCTCGCAGACCTTCTGGACTTGGTGCGCGCGCTCAACTTCTGCTGCCTCGCGCATCCGCGTCTTGCGGAAGACCGTCAGCAGCACGATCCGTTGTCCGGGCGCGAGCCAGTACGGGATGCGTACCGCCTCGCCGTCCAGCTCGAAGCGGAGCTCACGCAGCTTGCCACCCAGGTGGCGGGAGTACGGCTCTCCCAGGGTCGTCGGCTCGTCCAGCAGTCGGTCCGTCTTGTCCTCGACCCGCCGGTACAGCCGGAACGGAAGCAGCTCCAGCCAATCCCGCACTTCGGGCTCGATCTCGATCTGCCATCGATCCGTCATGCAATCAATGGTATATACCTCGAAATACATAACGCAAGCCGCGGCAGCCCTCGAGGCTTGCCGTATCCGGCGGAGACCGCTTCGGTGGCGGGGCCTGGCGCCTGGGACGCACCAGTTGGAGGGCGAGATGGTCCACCCCCGCGTGGAAGGTCCGGGCGAACAGTCCGGACGTTGCCAGGGCCCCCCACAGGCCCCAGCCGACCTTCCGCGCGCCGGTCAGCGTCAGGAGTGGGCCGAGCACCATGGTCGTGCCGCCCACCCGGCATCCGGGGAAGCCGGTGGCCTCCCACTGCTCCACAGGGAGCGGGCCGTGCAGTCGGCCGCCGGTCGTCGTGACCGGGGAGGCCGCCGTGGACGTGGTCGGGTTCGTCATGCCCAGGACGACGCCCTCACCGTCCCCGCGGGGCGTCGGACCAGGAGCTGAACCGCGGGGTCATGCCCGGGGCTGACCCGTCGAGCCGCCCGGGCAGGCACCGTACGGGGGCGGGAGTCACGGGCACCGGGCCGGGCAGGGCCTTCGGTGGGCGTTCCGGAGGGCCTCGGCTTCACCCGCTCGTGGGGCCGGTGCCCTGCGCCGTCGGTGTCGGGGTGGTCGTGGAGGCTCGGCTGCGTACTGCCTCCATCAGGGCGCGGCTGGTGTCGAAGGCGGCTTGCAGGCCCTCCCGTGGGGTGGTGTCGGGGTGTTGGTGCAGGACCACGCCGAGGGCCAGGTGCTCGTGTCCGCGTCCGTCCCGTACCGTGACCGCCCACATCAGTGCGCCTCCGGCCGGGGTGCTGGAGCCGGTCTTGATGCCGACGACGCCTCGGGTGTCCAGCAGGTCGTTGGTGTTGGGGAGGGGGCCGGGCATCGCGGGGGCGGTCGTGTCCGGCCTGGCGACGATGGACCTGAAGACGTCGTCGCGCATGACCTTGCGGGCCAGTTTCAGCTGGTCGGCGGCCGTGCTCAGAGTGGTGGGCTCGATGCCGCTGGCCCCGGTGTAGGTGGTTTTGTGCATGCCCAGGTCGGCTGCGGCGCTGTTCATTCTGGCGACGAACGCCTGCTGTGATCCCGCGTCCCAGCGGGCCAGCAGCCTCGCGATGTTGTTGCCGGAGGGGATGAGCATCAGTTCCAGCAGGCGGCGCTGGGTCAGGCGTTGTCCCGGCCTGACCTCCACGGTGGACTCGGTGCCGGAGAAGGACTCGTTCACCGCCTGCTGGTCCACGGGGACCAGGGGGCCGGATTCGTCACCGTGCAGCGGGTGGTCGCGCAGGATCACGTAGGCCGTCATCACCTTGGCGACGCTGGCGATCGGCACCGGTCGTTCCGGGCCGTGGGCGCCCAGGTCGCCGCGCTCGCCGAGCCCCTCGATCAGCACCGCCGCCTGGCCGTCGTCCGGCCAGGGGAGGGTGGTGGGGGCGGCGTCCGCTCCGCTGTCGGTGCGGAAGAGGATCGTCAGGGCCATCAGCGTGGCCAGGGCGGTCGCGGCGGCGGCGAGGAGGGCTCCGCGGTGCCGGGCGGGGGTGCGGGGGCCGTCGGGGCCACGAGTGTCGCCGGGGTCGCCGGGGTCGGGCAGCCGGTGCATGGGA
Organism: Streptomyces olivaceus; assembly: GCF_000721235.1. GTDB lineage: Bacteria > Actinomycetota > Actinomycetes > Streptomycetales > Streptomycetaceae > Streptomyces > Streptomyces olivaceus. The sequence continues at coordinate 39,008 of NZ_JOFH01000033.1, read as the reverse complement.
GCCACCTCCGGAGGGTGTGGTGCGCGGCGTTCGCGCTCCGTTGCCACTCTCGGCGGGGCCGGTGTCCGCACGGCCGTGGGCGGGTCTTCGCTGCCGCGCGGCCGGTCATCCGTTGCGTAACAGCGGATGACCGGCTGCTCCCCGCGTTACCCGGCGGGCGGGAGGCGGAGAGTCGCCACGGCGCCGCCGTCGGGGGCGTTGGCGAAGGTGAGGGCGGCTCCGACGACCCCTGCCTGGCCCAGGGCGATGGTGAGTCCGAGTCCGTGGCCCCGGCCGCGTTCCGGTGTTCCGGTGCGGAAGCGCTGGGGTCCGTCGGTGAGCAGGCCGGGCGGGAAGCCGGGGCCGTGGTCCCGCACGGTCACCGTGGTGCCGGCGACCGTGACCTCGACGGGGGCGTGCCCGTGGCGGTGGGCGTTGACGACGAGGTTGGTGACGATCCGGTCGAGACGGCGCGGGTCGGTCTCGGCGCACCCGGCGCCCGTCGCGGTGAACCGCGTCCGCAGCCCGGCGCGGTCCAGTGACTCCGGGACCGCCTCGGCCAGCGGTACCCGCCGCAGCTCGGCCCGCTCGGCTCCCGCGTCGAGCCGGGAGATCTCCAGCAGGTCCTCGACCAGCGTGCGCAGGACTCGTACCCGGTCCTGCACCAGGGCGGTGGCCTCCCCCTCCGGGAGCAGTTCGCCGGCCGTGACCAGGCCCATCAGCGGGGTGCGCAGTTCATGGGCCACGTCGGCGGTGAAGCGCTGCTCGGTCAGCAGCCGCTGGTGCAGGCTGTCGGCCATCGAGTCGACCGTGGCCGAGATCGCGGCGATCTCGTCCTTGCCGCGGCCCGCCCCGATCCGGGCGGTCAGGTCTCCGGACCCGATCCGGCGGGCGGTGCGCGCCACCCGGCGCAACCGACGGTGCGGCAGTTCCGCGGCGAGCGCCGACAGGGGGACGACGACGGCCAGGGCGAGCAGGGAGTACTTCCACATGTGCCGGTCCAGGGCGCGGCGCGTGAGCAGGTCGGCCGTCATGTCGACCTCCACGGCGACGGGTTGGCCGCGGTACGTGCGCGCCGCCCACATGGCGGGGTGGTCACCGGGCCCCGGCTCCTCGTACCAGGTGACGGCGCCGAGCGCCCCCTCCTGGCGGTCGCGGAGCCGGTGCAGCAGCTCGTCGGGAGCGGCGTCGGGCAGGAAGTGGAGGCCGGGGGGCGGGGTGCCCTCGCGCTCGTAGTCCTCCAGGTCCCGGGAGAGCGTCGTGAGGGCCTTCGCGGCGCCGTCGTTCATCGACCGGTCCCGGGTGCTGGAGTGCACCAGGCTTCCGACGGTGAGCGCGACGGCGCAGCAGCACACGGTGACGAGCAGGCAGGTCTTCCAGCGCAGGGAACGCCAGTTGAGCAGGTCGCGTACGGCGGCCACGTCAGCGCCGCAGCTTGTAGCCGAACCCGCGTACCGTCTCGACGCGGTCGGCCCCGATCTTCTTCCGCAGCCGCTGCACGCACAGGTCCACCACGCGGCTGTCGCCGTCCCAGCCGTAGTCCCACACGTTGCGCAGCAGGGCCTGGCGGTCCAGTACGGTGCCGGGGTGCGCGGCGAACTCCAGCAGCAGCCGCAGTTCGGTCGGGGCCAGCGCGACGGGGCGGCCGGCCAGGGACACCTCCAGGCCCGCGGTGTCGATGGTCAGGTCGCCGAAGACGAGCAGGGCCGGGTCGCGGTCGTGGTCGCTGTCGCGGCCGTCGGGGCGGTGGCGCTCCGGTCGTGCCCGGTCCGCCTGGGCGGGGGCGTAGACCGCGCGGCGCAGCAGTGAGCGGATGCGGGCCACCAGCACCGCGGTGTCGACGGGCTTGACCACGTAGTCGTCGGCGCCGGCCTCCAGTCCGGAGACCACTTCCAGGGCGTCGCCGCGCGCGGACATCATCAGCACGGGGTCCATGCTGGTCTCCCTGATCCGGCGGCACAGCCCGATGCCGTCGAGGCCGGGCAGCATCACGTCCAGGAGCAGCAGGTCGTGGCGGCCTTCGCGGAACAGCTCCAGTCCGGTGAGTCCGTCGCCCGCGGACATGACGCGGTAGCCGTAGCGCTCCAGCGCCATGGTGACGGACCTGCGGATGACCTCGTCGTCCTCGACCAGCAGGATCGTCACGGGGGCGGGGGCGGCTACGGGTGCGGGGGCGTCCCTGTCAGTCACTGGGTCCGGTCTTCCTTCTTCGCGTCCTGTCCCGACTCGTCCCGTTCCGGCCGACTCGTCGCGGTCCGGATCGTCCCCTTCGCATTGTGCCTTCCGTAGGACGACGACCGGGCATCCGGCAGCGCTCAGCCATGTATCGGCCTCGTATCGGCGGGCTCACCGCACGGGGCCGGCCGCTCCCCCGTCGCCGTGGCCCTGGTAGCGCAGCAGCAGCATGGCCGCGTCGTCGTGGTGGGGGCCCGCCGTGTGGCGCACCAGGTCCTCGCGCAGGGCGTCCAGGGCGCGGTGGACGTCGGGGTCCTCCAGGAGGTGGGGGCGGTCGGCGAGGGGGTAGAAGGCGCCCTGCTCGTCGCGGGCCTCGGTGACGCCGTCGGTGTAGAGGAGCAGTTGGTCGCCGGGGGTGAAGGGCACCGCGTACGGGTCGGGGGCCGGGCCTCCGTGCGCGGCCAGGCCCAGCGGGAGGGCGTAGGCGGGCGGCTCGGGGAAGTCGGCGGTGCCGTCGGGGTGGACGACCATCGGCGCCGGGTGGCCGTAGTTGAGGAGGACGACCCGGTGGTCGTCGCCGATCTCGGCGAGGATCGCGGTGACGAACTTCTCGTCCTCCAGCTCGCGGGCGACGCTGCGTTCCAGCCGTTCGCCGAGCGCGGTCAGGTCCTTCTCGTCGTACGCCGCCTCCCGAAACGTGCCGAGCACCCGCGCCGCCGTCTCCACCGCCGCCAGGCCCTTGCCCTGGACGTCGCCCACGATCACGCGGACGCCGTGCGGTGAGGCCACGACCTCGTACAGGTCGCCGCCGATCCGGGCCTCGGCGAGGGCCGAGGTGTACGAGACGGCCGCCTGCAGCGGGCCCGCGGTCAGCGGCACCGGACGCAGCAGGACCCGCTGGGCGGCCTCGGCGATGGAACGCACGCTGGCCAGCTCCGCCTCCCGGCGCGAGCGCATCACGGCCGCGGCGATACCGGCGCCGGTCACTCCGGCCACCGACACCATGGCGGTGTAGCCGCGGGGCCGGTCGAAGAGGCCGTTGTACATGCCGAGGCCGACGCAGAGGAGCAGCGCGACCAGTCCGATCAGCGCCGTACGCCGCCAGCCGCCGACCAGTCCGGCGAAGGCGGGCCCGAGCGACACCAGCGGCAGCAGTCCCACGCCCGGCCCCGCCGTGATGTCGCCGACGACGACCACGGTCATGGCCGCCACCGGCATCCAGGACAGTGCGACGGAAGCGGACGGCGACTTCTTCACGGTCATGGATCCACTCCGGTGTCGCGGCGCTCAAGAGCCGCCTTGCCCTGTGACCGGGCGTCTCTCCCCGGATGCTTAGCCTAGGCAAGCATGTGGCCCGCGAGGAGTTTCCCGGCAGGCCTTAATCCAATCGAGAGACCGGAGCCCCGCCGGGCATCGTGACGCGGCCCGGCCGGGTCCGGCGAGGTGCGGCGCGTCACGTGGCCCGTACCGCGCCTGCCGCCCGGGTCGGCCACAGGCCCCCGTCGATCGCGCCCCGGCGGCTCACCGCGGTCAGGGTGAACGTCACCGTGAGCGAGGCGAGAGCCATCACGGTCATCGCCGTCGCCGACGAGGTCAGCTGGGCGACCGTGCCGGCCACGGTCGCGGCCACGCCCTGCATGGTGAGCATCCCGGCGGAGTGCAGGCCGAGGGCGTGGCCGGAGAGGTCGTCGGGGGTCAGCGCGACCAGGCGCTCCTGCTGCACCAGGCTCGCGCCGAATCCGAACGAGGCCAGCGCGACCAGTACGGCCGTCAGCGGCAGCGGCGGGCGCAGGAAGAGGACGAGGTACGGCGCCGCCAGCAGCACCAGGAGCGGGATGCCGAGCCGCGGGCGCAGCCGGGGCGGGAGCAGCCGGCCGACCGTCACGTCCCCGGCCAGCATGCCCAGGGCCGCGCCGGCGAAGAGCGTGCCCGCGGCGCGCGGGTCGTAGGAGACGTACAGGGACTCGCAGCCGACGACGAGGCCGTTGGGGATCCACAGGGCGAGGTAGACGTGCCGGCGTGCGGGGGCGGACCACAGCCGGGCGTTGGCGCTCCAGGTGGCCCGTACGGAGGGGCGGCCCGAGGCGCGGGGCGGGCGGCGGGTCAGGCGGAGGGCAAGGGCGGCCGACGTGCCGTACAGGGCGGCCGCGATCAGCAGGCACAGGCGCGGTGACAGCACGGCCACCAGGACGCCGCCGGCCGCGTATCCGGCGATCTGCATGACGCCGCTCATCATGTTGAAGAGCGAACGCCCCGACAGGTAGCCGTCCTTGGAGAGGATCTCGGTCAGCAGGCCCCAGCGGACGCCGCCGCCGAGGGAGGCGATCAGTCCCTCGGCGAGGACGATGGCGAGCATCGCCCAGACGGGCAGGCCGGGCAGCGCGAGGGCCGAGGTGGCGGCGGCGAAGGCCAGCGCGAGACCGGCCAGCGTCGCACGCGGCGGCAGCCGGTCGGCGCCGGAGAGGAAGAATGTGGCGCCCAGCACCTGGGCGAGCGCCGGTCCGAACATGCTCAGCGCGGACAGCAGCGGCGAGTTCGTCGCCCGGAACACGAGCGTGCCGAGGGCCAGTCCGCTCACCGTCTGGGCGGCGATGTTGGCGGAGGAGGAGAGGAAGAGCGGGCTGAACTCGGGGGTCCTGAAGAGGTCGGTGTAGGTCCTGCGGGGGGTGTCGTCCGGCATGCGGGGAGTCTGGGGCGGGGCGGGCTGCCGCGGTTATTGTTTCGTGCGGACGCGAAACATCGTCTTCCCAGAGGGCGCCCGGAGGAGTCCCGGGGAGTCCCGATGGGTCCCGGGGAGTCCTGAGGAGTCCTGAGGAGTCCCGAGGCGTGAGGTGGTCGGCGGATGGGCTGGTGGCTGATCGACGCCGACACGCTCGCGCGCAGCCGGTTCGTGGTCTCACCGCTCGACGAGACCCTCGCGTGTCTGAAGATGCTGTACTTCGGTGCGGCCGGGCACCCCGGCGAGCGGGCCTGGCTCGACGCCCACCGCCCCGCCCACCTGCGCCGCATGGCGGCCGACCCGGTGACGGCGCTGCTCGTCGCCTCAGGCCTGGGCCGGGAGTGGAACGCCGACTTCCTCACCCCCACCCCGACGGAGGGCCAGAGCTTCGCGGACGGCATCGCGCGGATCCGGGCGACCGCCCCCGACGAGGCACGCGCCGACCTGGCCGTCTCCCTCGGCGGCACGCTCCCCGCCGCCCTGGACCGCGACGACCTGCCCGAACGGGCCGCCGCGGTGCTGGAGCAGGTCTGGACCGAGGCGGTACGACCGGACTGGGACCGGCGCCGACGGGTCCTGGAGGCGGATGTCGTCGCGCGGATCGCCCAGGTGAGCCGGGGCGGCTGGGCGGCCGCGCTCGACGCCCTGCGCCCCGGCACCCGCTGGCTCGGCGACGGCCGGCTCCAGATCAACCTGAACCCCTACCCGCCCCGCGACCTGGCCGGCGCCGAGCTGATCCTCGTGCCGATCACTCCGCAGCGGCACGGCTGGGTGGCGTGGGAGGAACCCGAGCGGTACGCGGTGATCTACCCGTGCGCGGGCGCCCTCGCCGACGACGGGGCCCGGCGGGTGCCCGCCGCCCTGGGCGCGCTGCTCGGGCCGGCCCGAGCGGGCGTGCTGGCCCTGCTCGGCACGCCCATGAGCACCAGCCAGCTGGTCGGCGTGACCGGGCAGGGCCTCGGCTCGGTCGGGCGGCACCTGCGGGTGCTGCTGGACGCGGGGCTGGTGCGGCGGCGCCGGGCGGGACGGTCGGTGCTGTACTCGCGGACGCCGGCCGGAGAGGTGCTCGTCGAGGCGGCAGGGGCTTCGGGGCGCCCGGGACCCGAGGTGTCCGGGCTCTGAGGTGTCCGGGCTCTCAGGGGTCCGGGCTCTCAGGGGTCCGGGCTCTCAGGCGGCCGGGACTCCGGGACTCCGGGACTAGCATCCGTTCCATGACGAGCTCACCGAACACGCGGAACGACGACAGCCTTCCCCTCGATGTGGAGATCGGCGCCCTGCAGGGCGGAAACGCGGACCTCGCCCAGTACGCGGGGCGGGTCGTGCTGGTGGTCAACGTGGCCTCCAAGTGCGGCTTGACCCCGCAGTACTCGGGCCTGGAGCGCCTGCACGAGCGGTACGCGGAGCAGGGGTTCACCGTGCTGGGCGTGCCCTGCAACCAGTTCATGGGCCAGGAGCCGGGCAGCGCCGACGAGATCGCGGAGTTCTGCTCGGCGACGTACGGCGTCACCTTCCCTATGACCGAGAAGGCCGAGGTGAACGGGGAGGGCCGGCATCCGCTGTACGACCGGCTGACCGGCTTCGCGGACGCCGAGGGCCACAGCGGGGACATCCGCTGGAACTTCGAGAAGTTCCTGATCGGCCGGGACGGCAAGGTCGCCGCCCGGTTCGCGCCGCAGACCGAGCCGGAGGCCGACGAGGTCGTGGCGGCGGTGGAGGCGCGGCTGGCGGGCTGACGCGAGGTGAAGTGAGGTGAAGGTGACGGAGCCCCCTCGGCAAGGTCGGCGCACTGGTCGAGAGGGCTCCGTCGGCGGTACTGGTGGAGCTGGCGGTACTGGTGGTGCGGTGACGCGGTGGTGGCGCCTGTTGGTGCGGTGATGCGGTGATGCGGGTGGACGGCGCGCGGAGGCCTTACTCCTTGACCGAGGTCACGAAGGCGTTCCACGCGTCCGCGGGGAACGCCAGGACCGGGCCCGCGGTGACCTTGGAGTCACGGACGGCGAGTGCCGCCACGAGCGGTGACCTGACCTCGACGCACGCGCCGTTCCCTCCGGAGTAGGAGGACTTGGTCCACGATTCCTGGGCGCCCTGAAGAATTGCCATGTCTGCTCCGATGGCGAGATGCTGAGTGCGGATTACGCCAATGACCTTTGATCTGTTTGATCTTTGGCGTGATCGACGCTACTCGCTGACCTCCCCGCACGGAGCAGCCATTCACTCGACCGAGTGGCATATTCCAGGTGGGTCTTCCAGTACATCGCAGCAGGGGTGTAATCTGCCGCCCGCGTTCGCCCCGGCCGCCTTTACGGGCCTCAGCGCGCGTATTCCTTCGCGACGTCCTCGATACGCTGCCGCGACTGCTCCACGTTCAGGGCCTGCGCCCGCAAGTGCTCGTACATCACCGTGTACTTCTGCACGTCGGGTGCCTTCTCCAAATACAGGTCGCTGGTGACGCCCTCGATGTAGACCACGCTGGAGTCGGCCGCGTCGGCGAACTCCAGGATGGAGTACTGGCCGTTGATGCCGGGGTGCGCCCCGACGTCGAACGGCAGCACCTGCACGGTGATGTGCGGCAGCTGCGACATCTCGGCGACGTGCTCCAACTGCTCCCGCATCACCTGCTTGCCGCCCACCACGCGGCGCAGGCTGGCCTCGTCGAGGACCACCCACAGGCGCAGCGGGTTGTTCTCGGCGGAGATGCGCTCCTGCCGCCGTATGCGGACCTGCACGCGCTTCTCGACGTCGGCGACCGACGTCTCCGGCAACGCCCCCTGGATGAGGGCCTCGGCGTACGCGCGGGTCTGCAACAGGCCGGTGATGATCTGGGGTTCGTACGTCCGCAGCGACTCGGCGTCGGTCTCCAGACCGATGTAGACGCTGTACGGGATGTCGCCGAAGGCGTGCCACCAGCCCTGCTGGCGCGAGTCCTTGGCCATCTGCATCAGCGAGTCGACGATCCGCTGGTCCTCGACCTCGTACACCCCGCACAGGTCGCGGACGTCCCGCTGGCTGATGCTGCGCCGCCCGTTCTCCAGGCGGCTGATCTTCGACTGCGAGACCAGCAGCCGCTCGGCGACCTCCTCGGCCGTCATGCCCTTGAGCTCACGGAGCCGGCGCAGCTCCTGGCCCAGCCGACGCCGCCTTACGGTGGGATTGACACTCGACGCCACGGGACGTGCACCTCCGGCTGCGTGACTCATACTTGCCACTTTGTGTATCTGCTGCTGAGCAGACTGCCACCAAGGTGCTTTCTACCGCTGGGAAACGGTCGATATGCGCCGCGTACACGCCAGTTCGGGGAGCCACCCTTCATGTGGCCGCGTGGGGCGGCGGAACCTTTCCGCAGAGTCCGGGCGTGCCGGACGTACGGTCGGGTCCCACCGCCCCGCGCGAACCTGCGGCTCCCGTGACCGGGCTTGGGGACTGGCGGTGCGGCGGTGCGTTACTGCGGTGGTGCGGACGTGCGGTTCTGCGGTGGTGCGGGCGTGCCGTACTGCGCGGTCGCGCGGTACTGCGGCCCGGTGCGACGGCTCAGTGGGCTGCCGCGCGCGCCATGGATCCGTGGCGCGGTTGCGCCGGAACACCGCGGGCGGGTTCCGGGGCGGGCCTCGCTCCGGGTCCCGCGGCCTGGCGGCCGGCCGGGGCCGGCGCCGGAGCACGGCGTGGCTGGGCCGCCGCGCCGTTCTGGACGTCCATCACCGCGTGCGCCACCAGGCCGCCCATGGGGTCGTGCCTGATGAGGTCCCGCAGCCGGGACCGCGACGAGCGTCCTTCGTTGCCCGGGTAGAGGTGCTTGCCGAGACCGACCGCATGGGCCAGCGCGGCGAGCGCCGCGGTCCGCGGGTCCGGCGGGACGCCGGTGCGGATCGCCGAGTCGAGACGGGCCTTGATCTCCCTGCTGATCGCCGTCTCCGTCGCCTGGTAGCGAGTCGTCGGCAGCACCCCGCACATCTGGCCCTCCACGGCATGCACCATGCCGCATCGCTCCAGGTGCGAGAGGTAGGTCTGGCGCAGCCCCAGGCGGGGTCCGCCAATCCAGTTGACCGCCCGTACGGGAGCGCCACGCCTTCGCAGCAACTCCAACGCGCAGTCCAGTGTTGGATCTCCTGTCGGCCGTGGGGCCACCACGGCGATACGATCCCCGTCTGGGGCTATCCGTCCGGCCAGCGCCAGCTCCACCAGCTGTGCTCCGGCCAGACCGAGGTCGAGCGACTGCGGCTGTGCGGTGGTACCCGTGGTCGGGTCCAGCGCCAGCAGCAGAAGCTCCTCCGGAAGTGTTCTGCGGCTCCTGCCCATCCATGCCTCCCCGCGTGGATGACAGACAGGGTGACCCCTCTCACATTGGTCTGTCGAGAGTGCGTGACCGGTTCGTAGTGGAACCAGTAGGTATGTCGTTCTCGTCTACCGCGTGGGTTACCCCCGTACACAGGACACTGGTAAATGGTTCCGGTACGGGTTCGGAGCGCGCACAGGTCGTGCGGCGCATGGAGGAGGCATCGGTGGCGGGCGAGTCCCCCGACAGGTCGAAGCAGCGCGAGTCGTCGGAAGAACCGACGTCGGGGAGCGCGGGTCCGGTTCCCGAAGCCAGGACCGGCGCGAGTGAGCCGCGCGATCCGCGGCTGCCGGTGACGCGGGAGGACGCGGAGCGCTCCACGGGATCGCCCGAGAGCCGCGGCGGCGTCGACACGGCCACACGCGTGCTGTCGGTACGCGAGACGGAGCACGGGACGGAGACGGAGGACGCCGCCTCCGGAGCCGGGGCGGGGGCGCCTCCGGAGCCGGACGCGAAGCCCGAGCCGGAGGCGAAGGCGGAGGCGAAGGCGGAGGCGAAGGCGGAGGCGGGGGCGGAAGACCCGGAGCCCTCCGGCACCGAGGAGTCCACCGCGGCGGATGCCGGGACCGATGCGCCCGGTACGGCGGACACGCCCGACGCGTCCGAGTCCGGCGGCGGCGAGGGTCGGCTGCGGAACGCCGTGGCCGCCTGGGTGGCCACCGCGGACGAGCGCGCCGCCGCCAACGCGCGGCTCCAGGACGGAGAGGCCGAGGAAGGCGCCGAGAAGGCCCCAGGAGGCGACGGGAAGCCCGCAGAGACCCCCGGTGCGGCCGAGGGCGCCCCGGGCGGCGACACCGAGGACTCCGCCGCTCCCGAGAGCGACGACGGCGACGGCGACGGCGGGGACGACACCGACGGCGGCGACCGGGACGGCGGGAAGCGCGAGGAGACCACCGCCCCCGACACCGCGGACGACGCCCCCCACACGGACGACGACTCCGACGCGGCCCCCGACCGGCCCGTCGACCAGCCCACCGCCGTGTTCAAGGCGCCGCGCCCCGACAAGCCCGCCGTCGACCAGCCGACGACGATGCTGAAGCTGGGCGACGCCGCCGCCCCGCCCAAGGCGGCGGACAAGCCGGACGTGCCCGGGAAGGAAGAAAAGGGCCCGAAAAGCAACAAGAGCGACAAGGGCGACGAGAGCGACAGGGCCGAGAAGCCCGACGAGCCCGGCAAGGGCAGCGCCGCCGACAAGGACGGCAAGGGCGACAAGGGCAGCAAGCCGGGTCAGCCCGGCCACCCCCGTGACGTCGAGCGGACCAGCAAGTTCGTGGCGCTGCGGCAGCCGGACGACCTCGCGGCGCGCACGCCCCCGGGGACGCCCCCGAAGCCGCCGTCCGGGACCCCCCGCACCGCTCCCACCAGCTCCCTGCCGTACGGCGGGTCCGAGCAGACCACGCAGCAGCCGGTGCCGCCGAAGCCGCCGCTGGACCTGCTGGCGGAGCTGACGAACACCCCGCCGCCGCCGGAGACCGCGCTGCGGACGACGGTGCGCCGGGTCAAGATCTGGACCCCGCTGGTGGTCCTGCTGCTGATCGTCCTCGCCGTCGTGCAGTCCATGCGCGACCTGCCCCGGCCGACGCTCGACCTGACCGCGCAGGAGAGCTTCACCTTCGAGGGCGGCAAGCCCCAGATCCCGTGGCCGTCCAGCGGGCAGGCCGCGCTCGACGTGCAGGGCATCGGCACGTTCGGCTCGTCCGGCGACCAGAAGCCGGTGCCGATCGCGAGCGTGGCCAAGGTCATGACCGCGTACGTCATCCTGCGCGACCACCCGCTCAAGAGCGGCGCCGACGGCCCGAAGATCAAGATCGACCAGACCGCGGAGGAGCAGTCGCAGGCCGGTCAGGAGTCCACGGTCGACGTCACCGCGGGCGACTCCATCTCGCAGCGCGAGGCCCTGCAGAGCATCCTGATCGCGTCCGCGAACAACGTGGCGCGGCTGCTGGCCCGCTGGGACGCGGGGTCCGAGAAGGCGTTCGTGGAGAAGATGAACGCCGCCGCGAAGGACCTCGGCATGGGCAACACGACGTACACCGACCCGTCGGGCCTGAACGACACGACGGTGTCCACGGCCGTGGACCAGGTGAAGCTGGCCAAGGAGGCGATGAAGGCGCCGGCGTTCCGCGAGGTCGCCGCGATGATGTCGTACGACGACTACAAGGGCTCCAACCACTCCAACTGGAACCAGCTGGTCGGCCACAACGACGTCGTCGGCATCAAGACCGGCACCACCACCTCCGCGCTCGGCAACCTCGTCTTCGCGGCGAAGAAGGACGTCGACGGCGAGACCCGGACGATCGTCGGAGCCGTGGTGCGGCAGCCGGCGGGCGGCGCGGACAACACCATCCTCGGTGCGGCCCTGGACTCCAGCGACAAGCTGATCCGGGCCGCGCAGGACACGCTGGAGTCGTCGACCATCGTGAAGAAGGGGACCGTCGTCGGGTACGTGGACGACGGCCTGGGCGGCCGTACCCCGGTCGTCACCACGCAGGACGTCAAGGCCGTCGGCTGGGCCGGACTGACCGTGAAGCTGACGTTCGACGCGGACGAGGTGCCGCACACGGCCGCGGCCGGTACCAAGGTCGGCAGCCTCACGGTCGGCGACGGCGGCACCAGCGGCGCGGTCAAGGTGCCGGTGGCGCTGCGGGACGAGCTGGTCGAGCCCGGGTTCTCGGACAAGCTGACCCGCCTGGGCTGACCGCCGGCCCCGCCCTCCCCCGGCGCGCGTCGCCTCCGCGCCTCGCGCCCCGCGGTCGCCCCCGCGGTCCTTCGACCACGGGGGCGTGCGCGTGCCGGGGGGCGCGGGAACGGAGGACCTCTGGAGGGCGTGTGACGCCCGTGCGGGGTAGCCGAAAGGGAGGAAGCCACGGCGCGCGGGTGCGTGCTAGCGTCACGAAACGGGGCAGTCGCCGGTCGCGGAACGGGACACGGCCCACAGCAGAAGACGGGACACGGGGAGTGCCTTCAGGTGGCCACTGCGGAGCCGACACGCGCCGACGACGCCGATCCGGGCCAGGGTGCCGACCCGGCAGCCGACCCTCGCCCGCGCGTGCCCGCGCCCCGCGGGGACGGCGCGGACAGTGGGCGCACGGGCGGCGACGGTGACGGCGCCGGCGACGGTGAGCCGGAGCGTGCCGGGGCGGAAGCGCCCCCGGCGGTGAAGGCGGCCTTCCTCGCGCTGCGCGAGCGCATGCTGCGCCACCCGGTGCTGTCGGTGACGGCTCTGGCCGCGGCCCTCCACATCGTCTGGTTCTTCACGTTCGCGAACAGTGGCGGCGACCTGGCCGCGCAGGACGCCTGGTCGGAGTTCGTCGGCCGGCACCCGGACTCGGCGTACAACCTCGCCTGGTACGGCGGCATGCACCCGGTGTCGTACAGCGTGGTCTCGCCGTACCTGATGTCGGTGCTCGGCGTGCGGACGACGATGATGATCGCCGGGACGCTGTCGGCCGGGCTGCTGACGATGCTCCTGATCCGCAGCCGGGCGGTCCGCAATCCGCTGTGGGCGTCGCTGACGGGCCTGTTCGGGCTGCTGTGCAACGCGGCGTCGGGCCGGGTGACGTTCGGGCTCGGCATGATGTTCGGGCTCGGCGCGGTCGCCGCGGTGTTCTGCTGGCCGCACCGCTGGCGGTACGAGCGCTGGGCCAAGGGGCTGTGCGCGGCTCCGCTGGCCGCGCTGTCCACGATGTCCTCGCCGGTCGCGGGGCTCTTCGTCGGCCTGGTCGCGGTCGCGCTGTTCCTGCAGAAGCGCCGCCCGGGCGCCTGGTCCCTGGGCCTGGCGCCGGCCGCCGTCGTCGCGCTCTCGGCGTGGCTGTTCCCCTTCTCGGGCACGCAGCCGATGTCCATCGGCTCGGCGGCCCTCCCGGTCGTGTACTCGGCGCTGGTGTACGCCTTCGTGCCGCGCGCCTGGAAGACCGTGCGGATCACGTCGGCGGTCTACGGCCTGTCCGTGCTGCTGGTCTGGCTGATCAGCTCGCAGATCGGCTCCAACATCACCCGCCTGGCGATGCTCTTCACCGGCGTGGCACTGGTGGCGGCGCTGCCGTTCACGGTGCGCAAGTCACGCAAGTGGTACGCGCTCGTGGTGTCGATCGTCGGTTTCGTGGGCTGGATCGGTGCCGCGTCGGCCAACGACATCGTCCACACCACGCCGGCCGCGTCCTGGGCCCGCGAGCTGGCGCCGCTGGTCAACGAGCTGCAGCAGGTCGGCGCCGAGCGCGGCCGGGTGGAGGTCGTGCCGGCCCGCTCGCACCGGGAGGCGTCGGCGCTCTCGCCGTACGTCAACCTGGCGCGCGGCTGGAACCGCCAGGCCGACATGGAGCGCAACCCCCTCTTCTACGACGACACCCTCAACTCGGCGAACTACCACGAGTGGCTGCGCCGCTGGGCCGTGCACTTCGTGGTGCTGCCCAAGGACGAGCCGGACGGGGACGGCGGCGAGCGGGAGCGGGAGCTGGTGCAGCGGGGGCTGCCGTTCCTGAAGCAGATCTGGGGCGACGACAACTGGCAGCTGTTCCAAGTGACCAACCCGACCCCGCTCGCGGAGCCCGACGCGGAGGTCCGGCGCGCCGAGCAGGGCGAGTGGACCATCGATGTGAAGGAGCCGGGGCGCATCCTCGTCCGGGTGCCGTACTCGCCGTGGCTGAGCCTGGTCGACGCCGAGGGCAACAAGCTCGAACCGCCCGAGGAGACGGAGGCCTCCAAGAACGCGCCGGAGGGCACGCCGAAGACGTACGAGAACGTCAACGGCTGTGTCACGGAGACGGAGGAGACCGCCGAGGGCGACCAGTGGACGCTGCTGGTGGCGCCCAGGGAGGGCACCTACCGGCTGGCCGCGCCGTACGGGCTGAAGCGGGGCACGCCCTGCCCGGAGGAGCTGCGGTAACAGCCCCGGGAAAGGTCCGGGGAAGGTCCGGGAAGGTCCGGGAAGGTCCGGGAAGGTCCGGACAGAGGTTCAGATAGATGAACCGAGGTCAGTGAGCCGAACCTTTTTACCCCCTCTTGACCTTCCCCTTCCTTGTCGTGCCCGCGTCGACGCAACCACGATGAGCGGGCACTTCGCTGCCTGCCTCGCCCCTACCCCGCTCGTGCGAAGTGCCAACCAGCTGAGCGGAGTTCACAAGGCGGACCCCGGAAGGGGGGCACATGAACGGTCTCGACTGGTCCGTGCTCATCGGCTACTTCGCGGTCATGGTGGCGATCGGCGTCTGGTCCCACAAACGTGTGGACGACGTCAGCGACTTCTTCACGGCCGGCGGCAAGATGCCCTGGTGGCTGTCCGGCATCTCGCACCACATGTCGGGCTACAGCGCGGTGATGTTCACCGGTTACGCCGGCATCGCCTACACGTACGGCGTCACGTCCTTCGTGACCTGGTCGTTCCCCATCGCGCTCGGTATCGCCATCGGCTCCAAGCTGTTCGCGCCGCGCATCAACCGGCTGCGCTCACGACTGCACGTGGCCTCGCCCCTCGAATACCTCAAGAACCGGTACAACCTGCCCACCCAGCAGGCCCTGGCCTGGTCCGGCATGCTGCTGAAGATCGTGGACGTGGCCGCGAAGTGGGCGGCCATCGCCACGCTCCTGTCGGTCTTCACCGGCATCACCCTCAACCAGGGCATCCTGATCACCGGTGTCATCACGGGCATCTACTGCACGATCGGCGGCCTGTGGGCGGACGCGCTGACCGAGCTGGGCCAGTTCGTCATCCAGCTGCTGGCCGGCATCGCGATGTTCGTCGCCGTGGTGCTGAAACTCGGCGACCACGGCGGTTTCTTCGGCGTCTGGGACGAACCAGAGCTGCAGGGGCACGCGGAGCCGCTGGTCGGCCCGTACGGAACGGTGTTCCTGCTGGCCTTCCTCTTCATCAAGCTCTTCGAGTACAACGGCGGCATGCTCAACCAGGCCCAGCGCTACATGGCCACGAAGAACGCCCGCGAGGCCACCCGGTCGGCGCGGCTGTCGGCGGTGCTGTGGCTGGTGTGGCCGCTGGTGCTGTTCTTCCCGATGTGGATGTCGCCGCTGCTGGTGGAGTCCCAGAAGGCGGACGGCTCGGACTCCTACGCCCTGATGACCGAGCAGCTGCTGCCGCACGGGCTGCTCGGCCTGGTGATCGTCGGCTTCTTCTCGCACACCATGGCCATGTGCTCCTCGGACGCCAACGCCATCGCCGCGGTCTTCACCCGTGACGTGGCGCCGGTGCTGTCGAAGCGGGCGCGCGGCTGGGGGCAACGGTCGGGGCTGCTGGCGGCACGGCTGACGACGGTGATCTTCCTCGGCCTGTCGATGGCGGTGGCGACGCAGGTGGACTCGCCGACGTTCAAGGACATCATCACCGTCGTGATCAAGTGGGTCGCCGGGCTGATGGGCCCGATCGCGATCCCGATGATGCTCGGTCTGCTGCGGCCCTTCCGCCGCTCGGGCCCGACGGCCGCGCTCACCAGCTGGGCGCTGGGCCTGGTCGCGTTCTGGCTGGTCAACTACCCGATCAACTGGAGCGTGGACGGCGGGGTGCCGCTCGAGTACCAGGTCTCGGTCCCGCTGGCCGTCTCGCTCGTGCTGTACATCGCGGTCGGCTACCTGAGGCCGGAGGACACCCCGGAGCGGCTCGCGATCATCGAGCGCGTCAACACGGACGGGGACGACGACGCCACCGGCACAGCGGCCGCGGTCCCGACGCCCGCGGACGGTGCGGACGACGTGGTCGGGCGGGGCAGCAGCCGCGTGGGCGACTAGCGCCGGAAGGGGACAGGGAACCGGGAGGTGGCGCGCTACCCGCGCGGGTAGCGCGTCAGCCAGCCCGGGGACGAGCCCGCCGGGCCGTGCAGGGCGGGGCCCTGCGTCATCTCCATCGCGAAGTCGTCGGCCAGTTCCAGGACGGTCGGGCGGCCCTCCAGTTCGGCCAGCCAGGCCGGCGGCAGGGCCGTCTCCCCGTGCAGGGCGCCGAGCAGGCCGCCGGCGAGGGCGCCGGTCGCCGCGGAGGGGCCGTCGTGGTTGACGGCGAGCCGCAGACCGTGCCGTACGTCCTCGCCGACCAGGGCGCAGTACACGGCGGCGGCGACCAGGCCCTCCGCCGTTCCCCCGCCGATCAGCGCGGACACCCGGCCCGGCGCCGGCATGCCCTGGCGGACCGCGCCCAGCGCCTGCTGGAGGGCGTCGGTCACGGCCTGGTGGCCCGGCCTGGCGGCGAGCAGCGCCAGCCCCTTCTGCACGGCGGCGTCCAGGCTCTCCCCGCGCGCCAGCCCGTGCACGATCACGGCGTACGCGCCCGCCGCCAGGTAGCCGGTGGGGTGGCCGTGGGTCTGCGCCGCGCACTCCACAGCGAGCTGGGCGACCAGCTGCGGCTCCCAGCCGACCAGGAGCCCGAACGGCGCCGAGCGGGCGGCCGCCTCGGGGCCGCGCTCGTCGGGGTTCTTCGGCGCCTCGGGCGTGCCCATCGTCTCGTCGCCGAGGCCGAGCAGCAGCGCGCGCGGCGCGTCCCGGCGCACGTACAGCCACTCCTCGTGGGCCAGCCAGCCGTCGTCCTTGCGCCGCAGGTCGGGCCCCCAGTCGCGCTGGGTCGCGATCCAGCGCCGGTAGGCCCGGTGCAGGTCGGTCGGCGGGTGCCAGGCACCGGTGTCGCGCCGTACCTGGGCGCGGATCAGCCCGTCCACGGAGAACAGGCTGAGCTGGGTGAGGTGGGTGACCGCACCGCGCCGGCCGTAGGCGGAGGCCAGGTCGGCCAGCCCCTCCGCGCCGTGCGCCTCCCGGATCCCGTCGAGGCCGAGACCGTCGACGGGGGCGCCGAGCGCGTCCCCGACGGCCACGCCGAGGAGCGTCCCGCGCACCCGGCTGCGGAAGTCCTGCTGCTCGGTACGTCCCCAGACGGCACCGGCTGTCGCGCCCACCAGGACCTCCCTCCGGCACTGTCCACAGCGCTGCTGCCCACGTCACTGCGTACATCACCGCGCACGTCACTACTTACGTCACTGTCCGTACGTACGACTGTCGTACGTGCGACGTCCAGCACTGTATGCGAACAGGAGCGCTCCGTTCAGGGCTGGAACGGACCGTAACGGTGTGGAAACGCTCACGGCCGGGGGTGGTGCCAGGTACACCCCGGATCCGCCGCCTGACACCATCGAGCGGACGACGGGGCTGCGAGAGGCTCAACGAGTCGCGAGAACAGCCGTGTTGCACCCGCCGGAAGGAAGATCCCCCGTGTCCGCTCGTCTCCACACCCCCTCCGTTCCCAGCGTCCCGGGCACCCCGGACAAGCCGAAGCGGCGGCGCGGGCGCGTGCTGTCCGCGGTCGCCGCACTGGCGGTGCTGGGCGGCGGACTCGCCGTGAGCGGCTCCCTGGCCTACGGCTCCCCGGGCGACGCCGGTCCCCGCGACGCCGTCGGCCGGGGTGCGCAGGACCTGGTGCGCGAGGACGGTTTCCCCGCCGCGCTCGCCGCCGTCGAGGACCGGGACGGGCGCGTGCGGGACTACACGGCGGGCACCGGCGACCTGGAGACCGGCGCGGCCGTGCCGGTGAACGGCCAGGTCCGGGCGGGCAGCAACACCAAGTCCCTCACCGCGGCGGTCGTCCTCCAACTGGTCGGCGAGGGCAAGGTGAAGCTGGACGAGCCGATCGAGACCTACCTGCCGGGTCTGGTGCGCGGCGACGGCATCGACGGCAGCCGGATCACCGTGCGCAACCTGCTCCAGCACACCAGCGGCCTGCCCGACTACGTCCAGTCGCTCGGCATGGACCCGTTCGAGATCCGCGACACGTACTACAACCCGCGCGACGTGCTCGACCTGGCCCTGAGCCAGGGGGCCGCGTTCGAGCCCGGCGCGAAGTGGCAGTACAGCAACACCAATTACGTCCTGGCGGGCCTGCTCGTCGAGAAGGTCACGGGCCGCCCGTTCGGCGAGGAGATCACGAACCGGATCATCGAGCCGCTCGGCCTCACGGACACGTACTGGCCGAGCACGGGCGAGCGCGGCCTGCGGGGCGAGCACCCCAAGGGCTACGCCGCCGCCACTCCGGGCGCGCCGCTGAAGGACATCACGCGCCTCGACCCGTCCCAGGCCTGGGCCGCCGGACAGCTCGTCACCACCCCGCGCGACCTCAACCGCTTCTTCTCGGCCCTGCTCGACGGCGAGGTGCTGGGCGCCGCCGAACTGAAGGAGATGACGACCACGGTCCCGGTCACCGAGGGCGCCCCCGCGCCCGGCACCGGGTACGGCCTGGGCCTGTTCAGCACGCCCCTGTCCTGCGGGACCGAGCTGTACGGCCACGGCGGCTCCATCCACGGCTACGAGACCTACGGCGGCGCCACGAAGGACGGCCGCGCGGCGACCGTGGCGACCACGGCGCTGTCCAGCTCGGTGGCGGCGGACCCCGAGGACATCGTGGCGGCCCACCAGCACGTCTACGACCTGGTGGACACGGCCGTCTGCCAGTAGCCGGCGAGCGGTCACCGCGCGGGAAACGGGCGGGGACGGCGTGATCACGATCCGCGAACCGGGGCACGTGGGGCCTGCGGGACCTGGGACCATCGCTCCCATGGCCAACACCTCACGAAACAGCACCCTTTCCCTCGCGGCCACCGTGCTGACCGCCGTCCTCGCCCTCTACATAGCCCTCGTCGCCTTCGGCAACATCACCGACTTCGGTACGAACCGGGACTTCGTGCGCCACGTCCTGGCGATGGACACGACGTTCAAGGACGACGACCTGATGTGGCGGGCGATCACGAGCAGAGGTCTCCAGGACACCGCCTACGTGGCGATCATCGTCTGGGAGACGGTCTCCGCGGTGGCGCTGATCTACGCGACCTGGTTGTGGATACGCCGGGACACGGCGACCGCGCGGCGCATGACCACGTACGGCACCCTGATGCTGATGCTGCTCTTCGGCGCCGGGTTCATCGGGATCGGCGGCGAGTGGTTCTCGATGTGGCAGTCCGGGGACTGGAACGGGCTGGAGGCGGCGACGCGGGTGTTCCTGCTCAGCAGTGTCGTGCTGATCGTGACGCACCTGCCGTCCGACCGGCCGGAGACCACCGGACCGCGGTGACCGCGGTGACCGCGGCGGGCCGGCATCGGCCCCGGCCACGGTGACCGTGGCGGGCCGGGAGGCCCGGTCGCGGTGACCGCAGTCACCGCGGTGGGCCGGTCTCAGCCGACCACCGTGACCGTCGTGCCGGAGCTGCCGAACTCCCAGAGCGCGTCGCCGTCCGCCTTGGGCAGCCGTATGCCGCCCGTCTTGGTGCCGGCGGCGGCCGGGGGCGGCGAGGAGCCGTCCACGGCGTTGGAGAAGGCGACCCAGAGGCCGTCCTCCTGGGTGAAGTACATGATCTGCTCGATCCGCACCCCGTCGGAGCCGGTGGTCGGCTCCTGACGGCGGGTGCCGACGCTGTACTCGCCGGGGCCGGGGTCGACCGTCCCCGGCCACACCTTGAAGGACCGCCGGGTGGTGTCGCTGGCGTCGACCAGCCACACCCGGTCCTGTCCGACCGAGTACACGACGCGCCGCCCGGTGCCCGAGTCCGCCGGCACCGCGGCCGGCGCGGTCTCCTTCGGCGAGGGCTTCGCCCCGGCCGACGCCGACGGGCTCGGCTTCGTCGCCGCGGCGGTGGGCTGGGGTCCCCGGTCCGCCTGCACGGCCAGGACGGTCACCGCCGCGATCGCGCCCACGGTCAGACCGGAGACCCACGCCCATGAGGGAAGTCGGGCAGGCACGGGCACGCATCTCCTCAGCTGTGGAAACCCCGACACACCGGGGGTCCGATCATCTTACTGCGAGCGGCCCATGTCTCCCGCCGTCGAGAGGGCTCAGTCCAGCACCGGCAGCAGCTCGGGCAGGTGCCCGTCCGACTCCCCCGCGGCCCGCTGCCGCTCCTCGCTCACCGGGCCGTACAGCGTCGTGCGCGGCCGTGCCGGTCGGCCCGCCGCGTCCGCGACGGCGATCAGGTCCTTGACCGACTTGTACGACCCGTACGACGAGCCCGCCATCCGCGAGATCGTCTCCTCCATGAGGGTGCCGCCCAGGTCGTTCGCGCCCGAGCGGAGCATCTCCGCCGCGCCCTCCGTGCCCAGTTTCACCCAGCTCGTCTGGATGTTGGGGATGTGCGGGTGCAGGAGGAGACGGGCCATCGCCGTCACCGCGCGGTTGTCGCGTACGGAGGGGCCCGGCCGCGCGATGCCCGCCAGGTACACCGGCGCGTTGGTGTGGATGAAGGGCAGCGTCACGAACTCCGTGAAGCCGCCCGTGCGCTGCTGGATCCCGGCGAGCGTGCGCAGGTGGCCCAGCCAGTGGCGGGGCTGGTCGACGTGGCCGTACATCATCGTGGACGAGGAGCGCAGGCCCAGCTCGTGGGCCGTCTCGATCACCTCGATCCAGGTGGCCGCGGGCAGCTTGCCCTTGGTCAGGATCCAGCGGACCTCGTCGTCGAGGATCTCCGCCGCCGTGCCCGGGACCGAGTCCAGGCCCGCCTCCTTCGCCGCGCCCAGCCACTCGCGGATCGACATCCCGGTGCGGGTCGCGCCGTTGACGACCTCCATCGGCGAGAAGGCGTGCACGTGCATGCCGGGGACGCGCTCCTTCACGGCCCGCGCGATGTCGAAGTACGCCGTGCCGGGCAGGTCCGGGTGGATGCCGCCCTGCATGCAGACCTCGACCGCGCCCACGTCCCAGGCCTGCTGGGCGCGGTCGGCGACCTGGTCCAGGGAGAGCGTGTAGGCGTCGGCGTCCGTGCGACGCTGGGCGAAGGCGCAGAAACGGCAGCCGGTGTAGCAGACGTTGGTGAAGTTGATGTTGCGCGTGACGATGTACGTGACGTCGTCGCCGACGACGCTCTTGCGGACGTCGTCGGCCACTCGGCACAGCGCGTCCAGGGCCGGGCCGTCGGCGTGCAGCAGGGCGAGGGCCTCGTCGTCGGTCAGTCGCGTCGGGTCGTCGGCCGCCGTGGCGAGGGCGGTGCGGACGTCGGTGTCGATGCGCTCGGGCACCATGCCGGGAGCGGCGGCCTCGCGCAGGGCGCCCCAGTCGCCGTACACCTCGTCGAAGTCGTCGCGGCGGTCCGACGTACGGCCCTCGGTGTCGATGGCCGTGTGCAGGTCGGTGCGGCCGCTCGCGGTGAACGCCTCGTCCGGCTCCTGCCACGGGTGGCCCTCGACCACCGCGTCCGCGCGGGCGAGGCCCGTCGCCGGGTCGGCGAGGGCGGCCACGTGCGGGCGCAGCCGCGGGTCCAGCCAGGGCTCGCCGCGCCGCACGAACTCCGGGTACACGCAGAGGCGTTCGCGCAGCTCGAAGCCGACCGCCCGGGACTTCGCGGCGAGTTCGTCGATCTGCGGCCAGGGGCGCTCGGGGTTGACGTGGTCGATGGTGAGCGGGGAGACGCCGCCCCAGTCGTCGATGCCGGCGCCGATCAGCCGCTCGTACTCGGCGTCGACCAGGTTCGGCGGGGCCTGGAGGCAGGCGGCGGGGCCCATGATGTGCCGGGCGACGGCGACCGTGGCGACCAGCTCGTCCAGCTCCGCGTCCGGCATGCCGCGCATCGCGGTGTCGGGCTTGGCGCGGAAGTTCTGGATGATCAGCTCCTGGACGCCGTGGTAGGCGCGGGAGACCTTCCGCAGGGCGAACAGCGACTCCGCCCGCTCCTCGTACGTCTCGCCGATGCCGATGAGGACGCCCGAGGTGAAGGGGACCGAGGAGCGGCCGGCGTCCTCCAGGACCCGCAGCCGGACGGCGGGCTCCTTGTCGGGCGAGCCGTGGTGGGGGCCGCCGGGCTCGGACCACAGGCGGGTCGCGGTGGTCTCCAGCATCATGCCCATGGAGGGTGCGACGGGCTTGAGCCGCTGGAAGTCCGTCCAGCTCATGACGCCCGGGTTGAGGTGCGGGAGCAGGCCCGTCTCCTCCAGGATGCGGATCGAGATGGCGCGGACGTACGCGATCGTGTCGTCGTACCCGTGCGCGTCGAGCCACTCCCTGGCCTCGGGCCAGCGGTCCTCGGGCTTGTCGCCGAGGGTGATGAGGGCTTCCTTGCAGCCGAGGGCGGCGCCCTTGCGCGCGATGTCGAGCACCTCGTCCGGCGACATGAACATCCCGTGCCCGGCCCGGCGCAGCTTGCCGGGGACGGTGACGAAGGTGCAGTAGTGGCACTTGTCCCGGCACAGCCGGGTCAGCGGAACGAAGACGCTCTTCGAGTACGTGATGACGCCGGGGCGTCCGGCCGCCTCCAGGCCCGCGTCCCGGACCCGGGCGGCGGACGCGGTGAGCGCGTCGAGGTGCTCGCCGCGCGCCTGGAGCAGCACGGCGGCCTCGGACACGTCCAGGGCGACGCCGTCCCTGGCCCGTTTGAGGGCGCGACGCAGGGAGTTCTCGGTGGGGCCGGCGGGGTCGGCGGGTCCGGTTCCGGAGGTCGCGGAAGTCGTCATCCTTCGAGGATACGAGCGGCGTGATCAGGGCGGGGGTCCCGTCCGTGTGACCCTCCGCGCGGTTTCCGGCCCTCAATGTGCCGCAATGTGCCACACCCCTTTTCTTGCACCGGAGTTCACGGCTCAATACGAGGGTTGCACGCACCACCCCTGCACCGCCGATGTCACGCGAGCGACGCCACGCGAGCGATGCCACTCAAGCGATGTCATGTCACTGACGACACTGGGAGCAGCAGCATGTGCGAGGACGACCACGGGCACGAGTACGGACGCGACCACGGGCACGATCACAGGCAAGAGCGCACCGGGATCGGCAGGCGCGCGGTGTTCGTGACGGGAGCCGCCGCGGCGCTTACGTCGGTAAGCGTGAGCTTCGCCTCGGCGGCACCCCGGGAGCAGCGGACGAGAACCGTGCGCGGCACGCTGCCGCCCGGCTCCCCCGACTTCGTGTACGTCCCGGTCGAGGTCCCCCGGGGCGTGCGCGAGATCCACGTCGCCTACACCTACGACCGCCCCGCCGTCCCGGCCGGCACCCAGGGCAACGCCCTCGACATCGGCCTCTTCGACGAGCGCGGCACGGAGCTGGGCGGCCGGGGCTTCCGCGGCTGGTCGGGCGGGGCGCGCACGGAGTTCTCCGTCCGCGCGGACGCCGCCACGCCCGGCTACGTCCCCGGGCCGGTGCGGCCGGGCACCTGGCACATCGCGCTCGGCCCGTACACGGTGGCGCCGCAGGGCCTGTCGTACGAGATCACGGTCACGCTGACCTACGGCGAGCAGGACGAGGCCCCGCGCCCGGTGTACCCGCCCGAGCGCGCCGCGGGGCGGGGCCGCGCCTGGTACCGGGGCGACTGCCACCTGCACTCCGAGTACTCCGACGGCCGCTACACCCTCGCCGAGATCGCGGAACTGGCGCGGGCGGCGGGCCTGGACTTCATCAACTCCTCCGAGCACAACACGCACTCGGCGCACGCGCACTGGGCCGGCCTGGCCGGAGACGACCTGCTGATCCTGCTCGGCAAGGAGGTGACGACCCGCAACGGCCACGTCGTCGCCCTCGGCACCGAACCCGGCACGTTCGTCGACTGGCGCTACCGGGCCCGCGACAACCGCTTCGGCCGTTTCGCCCGGCAGATCCGCCGCGCCGGGGGCCTGGTGGTGCCGGCCCACCCGCACGCCACCTGCATCGGCTGCAACTGGAAGTTCGGGTTCGGGGAGGCCGACGCGGTCGAGGTGTGGAACGGCGCCTACACGCCCGACGACGAGGTGGCGCTGGCCGACTGGGACGGCATGCTGGTCGCGTCGGTGCGCGACGGCGGGCGGGACTGGATCCCGGCGATGGGCAGCAGCGACTCCCACCGCTCCCCCGACGTGATCGGCCGCCCGCAGACCGTCGTCCTCGCCGACGACCTGACCCGCGAGGCGATCCAGGACGGCATCCGCGCCGGCCGGTCGTACGTCGCCGAGTCCTCGCAGCTGTCGCTGTCCTTCACCGCGTCCGGCGGCCGGGGCGAGCACGCGGGCATCGGCGAGCGGCTGCGCGTGGCGGACGACACGCCGGTCACCGTCCGCCTGGAGGTGACCGGCGCCCCGCGCTGCACGGTGCGCCTCGTGACCGACCAGGGCGTGCTGTTCACCGGCGATCCGCTGCCGGTGTCCGGCGAGGGCGTCGTGGAGTGGCGGACGACCGCCTCGTACGCGGCGTACGTACGGGCGGAGATCCGGCACGAGACGGCGGCGGGCCCCGTGCCGGGGGCGCTGGCGGCGTTCACCAACCCGGTGTTCCTGGGCCGGTAGCCACCGAGCGCCCTCCCCGGCGCCGGCCAGGCCGCCCCACTCGCCGCCCGACGCCCCACCCCGCCCGACGTCAGCCCGGCCGCGCCACTTGCCGCCGGTCCGGTCGCTCCCCGGGGGGGGTCCGGTCACCTCCCGGGGGGGGCCAGTCGCCTCCTGGGGTGGGTCAGGCACCCCTGGGGTGGTCCTTGCCCCCCCCCGGCGCGGGTCCGGTCGCCTCCTGGCGCGGGACCAGTCGCCCCCGGCGTAGATCCGGTCGCCCTCGGCATAGGTCCGGTCGCCCACCGCGTGGGTCAGGTCGACCGCCCGCCGTCGGTGGGCCCACCCCGCCCGACGTCGGCCCGACCGCGATACCCGGCGCCGGACGGGTGGCCGACCTGACCGGCGCCGGACGGGCGGTCCGACCGGACCGGCGCCGGTCCGGTCGGACCGCCCGGCGTCCCCCGGCTCACCCCGCCCGGCGTCGGTCAGGTCGGCGACGACCGCGGCGTGGTCGGAGGGCCAGACGCCGCCGACGGGGCCCGCACCGGCCCGCCGCACCGCCCGGACCCGGCCGAGGCCGCCGGGGCCGGGCGGGCCCACGTGGACGTGGTCGATCCGCGTGCCCGGCCCGCCGTCCGCGTCCACGTCCGCCACGTACGGGTTGGCGGTGTCCCAGGTACGGGACGGCGCGCCCGGCTCGGCGTGCTCCCAGACGTCGCGCAGCCCGCCTCCGGCCCGCAGCAGCCGGACCTCCGGCGAATCGGAGCGGGCGTTGAGGTCGCCGGTGACGACGGGCGGGTGAGCGGTGCCGTGCCGGTGCGCGGCGACGAACCCGGCGAGGGCGGCCGCCTGCTCCCGGCGCACCGCCGAGGCGGCCCGGCCCGAGGTGAAGTGCGCGGTGAAGAAGGGCACCGGATGCCCGGGGGCGTCGATCCGGGCGTACAACGCCAGCCGCCCGTCGTCGAGTTCCGCGGGCGCGGGCAGCCGCAGTACCGCCCGCTCCACGACCGGCCGGCGGCTGAGCACCGCGGTGCCGATGCCGACCGTGTCGTCACCGACCCGCCGCTGCCAGCGCCCCGGGGCGGGCGAGGGCGCCCAGGCGCAGTGCAGGCCGAGTTCGTCCGCCAGCCATGCCGCGAGGTTCTCCCCGCCGTCCACCGACCAGACTTCCTGGAGCCCGACGGCATCGGGCTCCAGCTCGCGCAGCACGGCGAGGATCGCCTTTCGCCGGTCGGCCCAGGGACCGAACCGCCACCACAGATTCCAGGTCACCACCCGCACACCCGCACCACCCGTCCGTCCGGTCAAGTCACGCCCCGCTCCCTGACGTTTTCCGGGAACATGGAGACCCGAGAGACGGGAGCGTGAACGAACGATGTCGAATTCGCAGCCGCAGCCGAAGCCGCAGCCGGACGCGCGATCGAAGTCGCCCGACCCCGAGAAGAAGTACCGGAACGTCACGGCCCTCCAGCGCCGCCTGAACGCGGTCATGCGCCGCCTGCCCGGCCAGACCCTCCTGGAGACCACCGGACGCGTCTCCGGCCTCCCCCGCCGCACACCGGTGGGCGGGCGCCGGGAGGGCGGCTCCTTCTGGCTGGTGTCGGAGTTCGGCGAGCGCTCGCAGTACATCCGCAACGTCCGGGCCGACCCCCGCGTCCGGGTCCGCATCCGGGGCCGCTGGCACCCGGGCACCGCCCACCTCCTGCCCGACGACGACCCGCAGGCACGCCTGCGCCGCCTCCCCCGCTTCAACAGCATGGCGGTGCGGGCGATGGGCGTCGGGTCGGGGCTACTGACGGTACGGGTGGAGCTGGATGGGTAAGGGAGCAGGTGAGGAACCTGTGATCGGCATCCCCCACAGCTGACGTGGTCGGTATGGACAAGGCAAACTGGCCTGGTTGCTCAGGATGTCCAGGTGCGCGGCGTCGCCGGGCAGACGGGAATGGTCGGACAGGCTCCAGGGGGGACGGCATGGACGGTGGACCGCGGGTTCCGGAGCAGCGGCATTCCGGATCCCCGGCACAACCGGACGGGTCGGCCGCGCTCCGCTTCGGCGTGCTCGGGCCGGTGCGTGCCTGGCGCGGCGGACAGCCGCTGGCCACCGGATCGCCCCAGCAGCGCGCGCTGCTGGCCGCCCTGCTGCTGCGCGAGGGCCGTACGGCCACGGCGGCCGAGCTGATCGACGCGCTGTGGGGCGAGGAGCCGCCCTCGCAGGCGCTGGCGGCGGTCCGGACGTACGCGTCCCGGCTGCGGAAGGTCCTGGACCCCGGGGTCCTGGTGAGCGAGTCGGGCGGGTACGCCGTACGGGGCCTCGCCGACGGGGCGTTGGACCTCTCGGCGGCCCAGGACCTGGCCGCCGGGGCGGAGAAGGCGCGCGGCGCCGGGGACTTCGCCGGTGCCCGTGACGCCCTGCGCGACGCGCTGGCCCTGTGGGACGGCGAGGTCCTGGCCGGCGTACCGGGACCGTACGCGGAGGGGCAGCGCGTCCGGCTGGAGGAGTGGCGGCTCCAACTCACCGAAACCTGCCTGGAGCTGGACCTGGAGCAGGGCGGCCACGCGGAGGCGGTCTCGGAACTGACGGCGCTGACGGCGGCGCACCCCCTGCGCGAACGCCTGCGCGAGCTGCTGATGCTGGCCCTGTACCGCAGCGGACGCCAGGCGGAGGCCCTCGCGGTCTACGCGGACACGCGCCGGCTGCTCGCCGACGAGCTGGGCGTCGACCCGCGCGCCGGCCTCCAGGAACTCCAGCAGCGCATCCTGCGGGCCGACCCGGCGCTGGCCGAACCGTCGACGCCGGCCGCGGGGACGGCGGCGCCCCCGGTCCGGCCGGCGCAACTGCCGGCCACCGTCCCCGACTTCACGGGCCGCGCGCCGTTCGTCCGCGAGCTGAGCGACGTACTGGCGGCGGCGTCCGGGGACGGGTCCGGGCCCGGCGGCCGCGTGATGGCGGTCTCCGCGCTGGCCGGCATCGGCGGCGTCGGCAAGACGACCCTCGCGGTGCACGTCGCCCACCGGGCGCGGGCGGCCTTCCCGGACGGGCAGCTGTACGTCGACCTCCAGGGCGCGGGCGCGCGGCCGGCGGAGCCGGAGACGGTGCTGGGCTCGTTCCTGCGCGCCCTCGGCACGGCCGACTCGGCGATACCGGACTCCCTGGAGGAGCGGGCCGCCCTCTACCGCTCCGTCCTGGACGGCCGCCGCGTCCTCGTCCTCCTCGACAACGCCCGGGACGCCGCCCAGGTACGGCCGCTGCTGCCCGGCACGGACGGCTGCGCCGCGCTGGTGACGGCGCGGGTGCGGATGGTGGACCTCGCCGGGGCGCACCTGGTCGACCTGGACGTGATGTCGCCCGAGGAGGCGCTGGCCCTCTTCACGAGGATCGTGGGCGAGGAGCGGGTGGCCGCGGAGCGGGAGGCGGCCCTGGACGTGGTGGGCGCCTGCGGCTTCCTGCCCCTCGCCATCCGGATCGCCGCGTCCCGCCTCGCGGCGCGCCGCACGTGGACCGTCTCCGTCCTCGCGGCGAAGCTGGCGGACGAACGGCGCCGCCTGGACGAGCTGCAGGCCGGCGACCTGGCCGTCGAGGCCACCTTCGAACTGGGCTACGGCCAGCTGGAACCTGCCCAGGCCCGCGCCTTCCGCCTCCTGGGCCTGGCGGACGGCCCGGACATCTCCCTCGCGGCCGCGGCGGCGGTCCTGGACCTCCCGGCGCGGCGGACGGAGGACCTCCTGGAAGCGCTGGTGGACACGTCGCTGCTCGAATCGGCGGCGCCGGGCCGCTACCGCTTCCACGACCTGGTCCGGCTCTACGCGCGTGCGTGCGCGGAACGCGACGAGCACCCGCCGGCCGAGCGGGGCGCGGCGCTGTCGCGGCTGCTGGACTTCTACCTGGCCACGGCGGCCGGGATCTACGCGTTGGAGCGCCCCGGGGACCGGCTGGTGGACCACCTGGAGCAGACCGAGAGCGAGGCCCTGTGCTTCACCGACGGCTCGGCCGCTCGGGACTGGCTCTACACGGAGGGGCAGTCCCTGCTGGCCTCGGTCCGGCAGTCCGTGGGCACGGACCGGCTGCGGCGGGCGGTGGACCTCCTGTGGGCGGCCAAGGACCTGGTCGAGTCCGGCGCCAACGCCCGGCAGTACGAGGCCACGGCCGACGCGGTGTGCGAGGCGGCCCGGCTCGCCGGGGACCGGCGCACGGAGGGCCGGGCGCGGACGACGCTCACCAACGTCCTCCTCGTCACCGGCCGCATCCGCCGCGCGGAGGAGGAGGCGAGCCTCGCCCTGGAGTGCGCCGCCCGGTCCGAGGACGTCGCCGCGGGCAGCTGGGCGGCGAACGACCGCGGGCTCATCTCCCTGCACCAGCACCGGTACGCGGACGGCAAGGACTTCTTCGACCGGGCCATCCGCGGTTTCAGCGAGGCGGGCAACCGCGCGGGCGAGGCGACGACGTCCTTCAACCTGTCGCGTGCGCATCTGGCCATGGGCAACGTCGGCAAGGCCGTCGAGATCGCCCGCGACGGGCTCGCCCTGCTCGCCACCCTGGGCCGGACGGTGCGGCTGGCCAACGGCCACTACGCGCTGGCCATGGCGCTGACCGAGGCCGGACGGCACACCGAGGCGCTCGGCCAGTACAACGACGCGCTGACCGTCTTCGTGAACCACCGCCAGCGCCTGTGGGAGGGCACCACCCACTTCCGTATCGCCGAGGCGCACCTGGCGGCCCGCCGCCCGCCGCAGGCCGCCCAGCACGCCGAACAGGCCCTGGCCGTCGGGTGCATCGGCGGCGACCGGATGCGCGGCAACGTCCTCACGCTCCTCGGGCGTTCGCTCGCCGCGCTGGGACAGGCGGACCGGGCGAGGGCCTGCTGGCGCGAGGCACTCAAGCTCTACGAGGAGACCGGCGCCCACGAGGCGGCCGCCGTACGCGCCCTGCTGGCCTCCGTCGACGCCGCCTGAGCAGACCGGACGCCGCGCGAAACAACGCCGTTCAGTGTTCGTTTATCCCCCTCCGCGATGCTTCCTGTCGCCAGGCCGTCGTGTCGGGGGGCAGACGGCCAACGGGGGAGCCGACCGGGTTAGGGTTCGGCTCCGAACGCCCGTCCGGCGGCCCTCGGGGGAGCTTCCGGACGGGCGTTCAGCACGCGCCCACCTCGTCGTAGCAGAGGAGTACGAACCGATGAGCGAGCAGAAGGCCACGCAGGTCAAGCCGCTGGACAACCAGATGCCCACGCCGCCGGCCGAGGACGGCACCGTCACCACGCTGGACAACCAGATGCCGACGCCGCCGGCCAAGGACGACGACACCGTCACCACGCTGGACAACCAGATGCCGGCCCCGCCCGCCCTGGACCCGGACGGCAACGGCAAGTAGACCTTCCTCCACACGGGGATCGGCCGCGGCGGCGCGGAGGGGAGCCGCCGCGGCCGCTTGCGTCCCCGTCAGTCGGCGGGCCCCGTCCCACCCACCTCGCACCACACCGTCTTCCCACCGGCCGCCCCGCACTCCACACCCCACCCGCACGCCACCGCGTCGACCAACGACATCCCGCGCCCGAACTCGTCCTCGGCACGAGCCCGGTGGAGGACCGGCAGAGCACCCTTGGCCGGATCGGCGACCTCAACACGCGTAGGCACCCCCGCCCCCCTGAACACCCGTACCCGTACCGGCGTCCTCAAGAGCTGCCGTTGAACTGCGGCGCTCATCCGCTGATGCACGGCACAGCGAAGGCCTCGTCCTTCACCGATGCCCCGCCGCCGGTCGACACCGAGTCTCCGTAGAGCGGTGACACCATCGACGAACCGGGCCTCGTCGAGCAGTACCGCAAGGCATACGATCGGCCCAGGGCCGCCGCTCTGCCGCCGGAGGCGTCCCTCGCCATGATCGAGAAAGCGGCTGAGGCCTCCGGGAGGTTGTCCACAAGGGCGGACCTGTTCGGCGCTCGCACGGCATCCTGACGCCGTGGAACCGGAACGCACAGACCTGCGCACCCTCGTCGAGTCCGGCGTCCTGCTCACCACCCGCGCCCTGAAGGCGGGTTGGCCCCGGTCCTCGCTGTCACGCCGGTTGCAGGACGAAGGCTGGGTCCCGCTGCGGCACGGCGCCTGGGCCGAGCGGTCGACCGCGGTCGATCTCGACCTCCGCCTGAAGGCGGCCCAGCTCATGCATCCCGAGCTGGTCGTGAGCCACCGTACGTCCGCCCGGCTCTGGGCCATCGAGCAGTTGGGAAGCGCGGCACCCGAACGCGTCGAGTTCACGGACCCGGGCCTGACGTCCCGCCGAAGGCTGACGGGTGTCAACGTCCACCGCCTCCCACTCGCCGACACCGAGGTGGAGACGGTGGGGCCGCGCCGGCTGCGGATCACGTCCGTCGCCCGTACTCTCGGCGATCTGCTGCGCTCCGGGCCCCGGGACGACGCCCTGGTCGCCGTCGAGTCGGCCCTCACCCGGCGCAGGTTCGAAGGCGTCCCCCGGCCACCGCTCACCACCCGCCCCTCCCTCACCACCGCGCTCGCGGGGCCGCTCCTCGGAGGCACCAGGGCGCGGCAATGGCTGAGCCTCGTGGACCTCGGCGCCGGTTCCCCGGCGGAGACCGTCGCCCGGCTCCGCATGCACGACGCCGGTCTGCACCCCGAAACGCAGGCCGAGGTGCGTACACGGGACGGACGACGCCGCTACCTGGACTTCTTCTTCCGTGCCCAGGGGCTGGCGGTCGAGATCGAGGGCTACGCCTATCACGGCAGCCGCGACTCCCACCGCCGGGACCTGGCCCGCTTCAACGAGATCGCCCACTGCCCGGAGGTCCACCGCCTCCTCCGCTTCCCCGCCACGGCCCCCCTGTACCACCCCACCGCCATACTCCAGGACATCCACCGAGCCCTCTCCGGTGGGTAACCCGGAGATTGGACAGTCTGTCCCACCTTCGCCCGACAAACTCCCTGCTGAAGCCACCATTTAAGCGGGACAAAGTGTCCAATCTCAGCCTGACGATGCGGCGGTCGTCATGCGTTCGCTCCGTTCCTGGGCAGCTCGCCGTACACCTCGTCGGTGACGGGCTCCAGCCATTCGTTGCTGACACCTTCGCCCGGGGTGATGAAGGCGAGGTGGGAGAACCACGCGTCGGCCTTCGCGCCGTGCCAGTGCTTCGTGCCGGCGGGGACGCGGATCACCGTGCCAGGCTCCATGCTGACGGGATCCTCGCCCTCGGCCTGGTACCAGCCGCTGCCCGCCGTGCACAGCAGGATCTGGTCGCCGCCGCCGTTCGTGCCGTGGTGGATGTGCCAGTTGTTGCGGCAGCCCGGCTCGAAGGAGACGTTGCTGACGGGAACGCTGCCCGAGGCGAGCGGGGCCAGGTAGCTCTGGCCGATGAAGTACTGCGCGTAGGCGTCGTTCCTCTCGCCGAGCGGGAAGATCTGGTCGAATCCGTTGCCGGCCATCTTGTTCCTCTTCCTTGGTTCACTACGCGCCGCTCAGCGGTGCGGGGCGGTTTCGTCGCTCGCGCCGGGATCAGGCGGAGCACTCGTCCGCGATCTTCTTCAGCAGGGTGATCGCGGTCATGGCGTTGGGCCATCCGGCGTAGAACGCCAGGTGCGTGATCGCCTCGGACAGCTCCTCCACCGTGAGCCCGTTGTCCAGGGCCACACCCAGGTGGTAGGGCAGCTGCTCGCTGCGGTAGAGGGCGGCCAGCACACTGACCGTGACCAGGCTGCGGTCCCGCGGGGAGAGCCCGGGGCGCTCCCACACATCCTGGAACAGGACCTCGTTGGTGACCTCGACCAGCTTCGGCGCGATACCGGCCAGCTCCTGCGGTGCGGACTGCGTTGCCATGAGGGCACTCCTGGTGATGGTGCGGACACGAGGGTGCGGCACTGCCGCTGTCGGCCACCCGGGGACGGAGGGCATCCCGCAAGGGGGTGCCGACGGGGGTTCCGACGGGGGCGCCGGCCTTTCGGGCCGGGGCCGCATCTGCTGACACCATCGAGGAAACCGCAGCTCACAGGCGTGCGGAAGGCTCTGCCGTTCGAGGTACTGGCAGAACCTCCCAGCCGCCTTCCGCTCCTCCTAACCTGGACAACATGGACACCACCCGCGAGATCCGAGAGTTCCTCGCCACTCGCCGCGCGAGGATCACCCCGGAGCAGGCCGGCCTGCCGGCCTTCGGGAACGGGAAGCGCAGGGTCCCCGGACTGCGCCGCGAGGAAGTCGCCCTGCTCGCCGGTGTCAGCATCGACTACTACGTCCGCCTGGAACGCGGCCGGCTCGCCGGCGCCTCCGAGGAAGTCCTCGACGCGCTCTGCCGCGCCCTCCAGCTCGACGACGCCGAACGCTCCCACCTGCACGACCTGGCCGCCGCCCAGCGCCGGCGCCCGACCCTCCGCGCCCCGCGCCGGGCCAAGGACGCCGTTCCTGCCAGCCTCAAGCGGGTCCTGGAGTCCATGACCGGCTCACCGGCCTTCATCCGCAACGGCCGCCTCGACATCCTCGCCGTCAACGACCTCGGCCGCGCCCTGTACGCACCCCTGTTCACCGCGGCGGCTCCCACCCCGGTGAACATCGCCCGCTTCCAGTTCCTCGACCCCACCAGCCGCGGCTTCTTCCCCGACTGGAACGCCTCGGTCGACACCACCGTCGCCCTGCTGCGTACCGAAGCCGGCCGAGCCCCGGGCGATACCGAACTCACCGGCCTCATCGGTGAACTCGTCACCCGCAGCGACGAGTTCCGCACCGCCTGGGCCAAGCACAACGTGCGCCTGCACCACACCGGCCGCAAGGTATTCCGTCATCCGGCCATCGGCGAGATCACCCTCGACTTCGACGCCATGCGCCTGCCGGGCGAAGCCGGACTGACCCTCACCGCCTACAGCGCCGAACCCGGCACCCCCGAACGCGACGCCCTCATACTGCTCGCGTCCTGGGCCGCAACCAGCTCGGACGAAGCCCACCAGGACGCGTCCCGCCCCTGATCGGACCCATCGGTCGGCACTCTCCTGCCGTCACACCATCTGGCGCGGAGGTCAGGAGTCGGGAATCGTCCAGGTCGCCCGGACGTGTCCCAGTCGGGCGAGTTCGGCCGCCCGGCGGTGGTCCTTCGGGCGGCCCAGGGCTCGGCGCATGCGGATGAGGTCGTCGAGGTCGGCGTAGCGGATGGTGAAACCCTCCGGGTCGCGCGTGGTGTCGGCCCGGGACAGGCAGGGGGCGACGTTCATGGCGCCCCAGGGGAGGGCCGGGGTGCACAGGTCGCCGGCGGCGCCGGCCACCCGGTAGGGCACCTGCGCGCGGTGCAGGTCCGGCGGTTCGGTGCAGCCGGAGCGGGCGAGGGCCTCGCGCAGGGCGTGCGCCTCGGCGGGGGTGCCGTCCCAGAGCAGGTCGAGGTCTCCGGTCAGTTCGGTGGAGCCGTGCATGATGCCGGCGACCTGGCCGATGACCACGGCGTGCGAACCGGCGTCGTGGAGCGCCCGGAGGAAGGGGAAGGGGTCGAAGCCGAGTGCCCCGTCGGTGGCGAAGGTGCCCCGCAGGTCGTCGGCGTCCTCCGGGGGACGGCCGGTGGGGGCGCGTCCGCGGGTGGCGGCTTCGGTGCGGGTGATTGCCTGCCGCAGGCGCAGCGCGGCGGTCGGGTCCATGCTCCGTCTCCCGGCTACGGGAGGGGCTGTGGGTTCGGGTCGTCCAGTTCGCAGTGGTCCGGGGTGGTGGTGTTGTCCAGGGGGACGCGGATTTTGGTCGTGGTGCGGGGTGGGACCGTGGGCTCCTCGCGGCTGTCGGCGGTCGTCGTGCCGGCCGCGTCCTTGAAGAAGACCGTGACGGGGAACGTGTACGCGCGGTCGTTCGGGTTGGTGATCTCGACGGTGGCGTACGGGGCGGACTCCGTCGCGCAGGTGAGGAGTTCCGCGGTGGCCGGTTCCGGGGTGGCGGTGGTGCCGCCGCTGCCGCTGCCCGTGTCGTCGTCGTAGGTGTCGTCGTCGTAGTCGTGGTGGCCGGTGCCGCCGGTCGTGTACGTGTCGCCGTCGTCCTTGTACGCGTCGCCGCCGCCCGCCGAGGACGACGAGTTGTCGTGGTCCTGGCTGGAACTGCTGCAGCCGCCGCCCCCGTCGCCTCCGTGGCCGTGGCCGTGGCGGCTGGTGGAGAAGCCGGTCAGGCTGAGGACCACCAGTGTGGAGATCGCCGTGAGTCTGAGTGCACGCCCCCGTGTCGTCATGGTGATCACGTTAGTGAGCGGATGTCACGGACACGTCACCAGCCGGGCACGGGGCCTCACGTCGTGCGGGCCGTTCCCGTTCCCTTCTCCGCGTCCAGGGCGTACACGCAGCGGTCCTTGCTGCACGCGTACACGATGCCGTCCCTCACGACCGGGGAGCCGGTGATCTCGCCGCCGGTGGCGAGCTTCCAGCGCAGGCGGCCGTCGTCGGACTTGAGGGTGTAGAGCAGGTGGTCCGTCGAGCCGAAGTGGATGCGGCCCTCGGCGACCGCCGGCGCGCCCACGATGTCGCCGCCCGCCTGGAAGCGCCACTTGGGAGTGCCGGTGACCGCGTCCAGCGTGTAGAGGCCCTTGCCGCTGCCGACGTGGACGTGGCCGGCGGCGACCAGCACCGGGTCGGTCGAGGAGCGGGCCTCGGTCGCGATGCGCCAGCGGTCGCGGCCGTCGGTGGCGTCGAGGGCGTAGACGGTGCCGAGGTAGTCGGCGAGGTAGATCCCGCCGCCGGTCACGGCCGGGCCCGGCACGAAGGCGGGCGGGGCCAGGAAGACCGCCGGGGCCTCGAAGTGCCAGCGGACGTGGCCCGAGGCGACCTCGAGGGCGAGGACGCGGGTGCCGGCCGCGACGTACACGTAGCCGTCGGGGGCCTGGGCCAGGCGGACCGGGACTCCGCCGCAGGAGGCGGCGTCGCCGATCGGGTAGGACCACCTCTCGTCGCCGGTACGGGCGTCCAGGGCGCGGAGCCTGGCGTCCTGCCAGACGTACGCCGTGCCCTCGTGGAGGACGGCGCCCGCCTCGGCGGACTCGAAGTCGGTCTGGGCGCCGGTGAGTTCCCAGAGCTTCTGGCCGCTGGAGGCCTCCCAGGCCTGGACGCCGCCGCCGCGGGTGGCGGTCAGGACCGTGCCGCGGTCGGCGTGGAGGGAGTACACCCAGGCGTCCGTCTGGACCCGCCACAGGTCGGCGCCCTCACGGGCGTTCAGCGCGAACAGGGTGGGGCCGTCGGAGGCGTGGACCCGGCCGTCCGCGACCGCCATCGACCAGGCGACGTCCCGGGTCTTGAAGCGGCGGCGCCCGGTGGCCACGTCCAGGGCGTGCACCTCGAAGGAGGTGACGTAGACGAGGTCCTCGGCGACGCGGGGCGTGCCCCAGACGTCGTTGGACATGCGGAACCGCCAGGGCCGCCAGCCCGCCGGGGACGCCTCCGGGGGCGCGGGCGGCGCGGCCGGTACGGCGGGGTCGGCGCCGTTGACGCCGGGGCGCGGCCGGGACCAGGACGCGGAGAGCGCGGACTCCGGCCGGGGTGCCGCGACGGCGGCCGCGCGCGTGTCGGCGACGCGCGGGCCGGGACCGATCGGCACCGCGGCGCCGGCCAGCCGGACCGGACCGGCGTCCGGGGCGCCGACGGGCGCGGGAATCGCCGGCCCGTGCGCGGGCGGCGCCGGTACGGCGGGGTCGTGCGCCGGCGGGGGCGGCAGCGGCGGCGCCGCCGGCACGGGGGGACGGGCACCGCCCGGGCCGCGACCGCCGGGAGCCCCCGCGGGCCTGGGGGCGGGGCGGCCGTTGCGGCGGCCCTCGATCAGGCCCACCGCGCGCTCGGGCAGCCACGCCGACGCCGTACCGCTGTCGTCGGAGCCGGAGCCGAAGAGGTGCGGGGCGAGCTGGGACTGGAGGTCGGCCGGGTTCGGGCGGCCGGTGGCCTCCATCTGCATACAGGCCTCGATGAGCGGACGCAGCTCGTCCGGGAGGCCTTCGAGGTCGGGACCCTCGCGCAGCAGCATGAAGACCGTCTCGACCGGGTTGGCGCCGTGGAAGGGCGGATGCCCGGTGGCGGCGAAGACCAGCATGGATCCGAGCGAGAACACGTCGCTCGCGCCGGTGACGCTGCGGGAGTCCTTCGCCTGCTCCGGCGACATGTAGGCGGGGGTGCCGACCGCGACGTTCGTCATGGTCAAACGGGTGCTCGAGACGCCGGACGCGATGCCGAAGTCGATCACGCGGGGGCCGTCCTCGACGACCAGGACGTTGGACGGTTTCAGGTCGCGGTGGACCAGGCCCGCCCCGTGGATCGACTGGAGCGCCTCCGCGACGCCCGCGGCCAGCCAGCGCACCGCCTGGGCCGGCAGCGGCCCGCACTCGTTCACTATCTCCTCGAGGGAGGGCGCGGGCACGTACGCCGTGGCCAGCCACGGCACCGCGGCGCGCGGGTCGGCGTCGACCACCGCCGCCGTGTAGAAGCCCGAGACCGCGCGGGCCGCCTCCACCTCACGCGTGAAGCGGACGCGGAACAGCTGGTCCTCCGCGAGTTCCGTGCGCACCGTCTTGATCGCCACGCGCCGCCCGGACGCCGAGCGCGCGAGATAGACCAGCCCCATGCCGCCGGCGCCGAGCCGCCCCAGCACCTCGAACGGCCCGATCCGCCGCGGATCGTGCTGCGTCAGCTGATCCACCACTTGCCTGCCACCTCCCCGTACGGGCCGCGCCACCCACTTATGTACGCGACCGAAATGCAGCGTCTCACCACTGCCCCTGTGTGGCGCCACGCACCCCGATTCTTCCTGTCCGAGGCGCTGGTGGCGAACCTCGGGACAATCAGGGTGTCTCGCCCCATCCCGGACGCCGGGTGCCGTTCGGGCCTCCGCGGTCAGCGCTGGAGCAGCGCGAACGACGCTCCCTGGCCGTCCGAGACCACGGCCGCCCGCCCGTACGACGTCTCGAAGGGCGGGACGCGCACCCTGCCGCCGAGCCGGGCCACCGTGCCCAGGGCGGCCTCCACGTCCCGGACCAGGAAGTGGACGAGGAAGTGCGGCGGCATCTCGGCGGGGAAGACGTCCGCGACCGGGGCCCTGCCGAAGTCGGGGTCGGCGTCCGGGCCGAAGAGGGCGTCGTGGAAGAGGTCGCCGTAGAAGGCGTTGGCGGCCTCGGTGTCCCGGGTGTACAGCTCCGCCCAGGCGAAGGTGCCCGGCTCGTGCCGGCGTCCGAAGCCCCGGTGGCCGCCGGGCTCCCAGAGGGCGAAGACGGCGCCCTCGGGGTCGGCGGCGAGAGCGGCGGTCCCCAGTTCGCCGACCGGGTGGGGCGGGGTGACGACCTGGCCGCCGCCCGCCCGGATCCGCTCGGCCAGGGCGCGGGCGTCCGGGGTGTGGAAGTACACGGACCACACGGTGGGCATGCGGCCGTCCGTCTTGCGGACCAGGGCGGCGACGGGCTCGCCCTCCAGGTACGCCCGCAGGGACGTCCCCGGCTGCTGCGGCTCCCCCGGCCGTCCCGCCTTCCCGGGCCGCTCCGCCTTCCCCGGCTGCTCCGCCTTCCCCGGCTCCTTCGGCCTCTCCGGCTCACTCGCCGGGTCCCCGGCGTCCCCGCTGCCCCCGTCGGACTCACCGGTCTCGCCGTCCTCGCCGGTCTGCCCGAAGGTCCAGCCGAACAGTTCGCCGTAGAAGCGCCGACCCGCCTCCACGTCGGAGAGCTGCGCCTCCACCCAGCAGGGGGTGCCTTCCCGGAGGCCGCCCGTCCGCCCGGACGGGGCCCCGGCCCCGCGCTCGGGCGCCTCGTTCCCGGTTTCCCCGGTTTCCCCGTTTGCTGCCCCGTTTTCGGCCATGTCGTCAAAGTAACCGCCCGACCCGCACCGCGCAGACCAGGCACACCAGCCCCGCTCCACGCGCGCACCCCATTTGCAGTCGGCCGAATCGCGCTCCGACCCCCCGTCGGTAAGCTGACCGGCATGACAGGACAAGTGCGTACCGTCGATGGCCGCGTGGCCGGTCGGCGTGGGCAGGCGACCCGGGAGAAACTGCTCGACTGCCTCAGCGACATGCTCGATTCGTCCCCCTACCGCGACGTCAAGGTCATCGATGTCGCCCGCCGGGCCGGAACCTCGCCCGCGACCTTCTACCAGTACTTCCCGGACGTCGAGGGTGCCGTCCTGGAGATCGCCGAGCGGACGGCGGCGGAGAGTTCCTCGCTGGCCGAACTGACGGCGGGCCGCTCGTGGGTCGGCAAGGCCGGCTGGCAGACGGCACAGGAACTCGTCGACGGTTTCCTGGAGTTCTGGCGGAAGAACGACGCCATTCTCCGTGTCGTCGATCTCGGTGCCGCGGAAGGGGATAAACGGTTCTTCAAGATCCGTATGAAAATCCTCAACTCGGTGAACTCCGCCCTCTCGGACTCCGTCGCCGAGCTGCAGGCCAAGGGCCGGGTCGACAAGGACGTCAACCCCGCGGCGATCGCCGGGTCGCTGGTCGTCATGCTCTCGGCCGCCGCCTCGCACCAGAAGGGCTTCACCTCCTGGGGCGTCAAGCAGGCCGAACTCAAGCCCAGCCTGGCCCTGTTGACGTATCTCGGCGTCACCGGCAAGAAGCCCGCCAAGTAGCACGCGGCTGCCTGTCATCTCCGCCGCGTCCACTGGCCGCCCCCTCCCAGCTTCCTACCGCCCCCACACCCCCCACCC
>NZ_JOFH01000032.1 GCF_000721235.1 Streptomyces olivaceus | reverse complement strand
CCCCCCGACACGTCCCCTCCCCGCCGTACGCGGCTGACCCGCCCCAGCTGCGGGCAGTCGTGCCGCTGGGGCGGCACGGGTGGGCGCAGCGGCACCCCGCCAGCGCCGGGCCGCGCGACCCACCCCCGGCCCGCACCCAGCGCGGGGCACCGTGCCCATGCCGGGGCTGCGAACTCACCCCCGGCGCGGCGCGCCAAGGCGGCGTGGGATCGGCGATCGTGCGACTACAGGCGGACGCCAACCGTCACCGGCTCGTTGACCAGCGTGACGCCGAAGGCCTCGTGGACCCCGGCGACGACCTCACGGGCCAGCGCGAGCAGATCCTCGGTGGTCGCGTCGCCGCGGTTGGTGAGGGCGAGGGTGTGCTTGGTGGAGATGCGGGCGGGTCCCGTGCCGTACCCCTTGGTGAAGCCCGCCTTGTCGATCAGCCAGGCCGCGGAGGTCTTGACGTGCCCCTCCCCTGCCGGGAAGGCGGGCGGCTCCGCGGACTCCCCGAGGCGTTCGGCCACGCGGGAGCGGAACGCGGCGAACTCCCCGTCCGTGAGGATCGGGTTGGTGAAGAACGACCCGGCCGACCAGGTGTCGTGGTCCTCGGGGTCCAGCACCATGCCCTTCCCCGCGCGCAGCTTCAGCACCGTCTCCCGGGCGGTCGTCAGCGGGACCCGGTCGCCCGCCTCGACGCCGAGGGCGCGGGCCGTCTCCGCGTAGCGCAGGGGTGCGGACAGACCGGCGGCGTCCTCCAGCTCGAAGCGGACGCGCAGGACCACGTACCGCTCCGGCTCGGCCTTGAAGCGGCTGTGGCGGTACGAGAAGGCGCAGTCGGCGTTGGCGAGGGTAACCGTCGCCCGGGATCTGCGGTCGTACGCCGTCACCTCGGTGATCGTGGCGGAGACCTCCTGGCCGTACGCGCCGACGTTCTGGATCGGCGTCGCGCCGGCGGAGCCGGGGATGCCGGCCAGGCACTCGACGCCGGCCAGGCCCGCCTCGACGGTGCGCGCGACGGCGTCGGTCCAGATCTCGCCGGCCGCCAGCTCCAGCGTCGTGCCGTCGAGGGAGAAGCCGGCCGTGGCGATGTGCAGGGCGGTGCCGTCGAAGCCCTTGTCGCCGATGACCAGGTTGGATCCACCGCCGATGAGCAGCAGCGGGGTGCCGGCGTCGTCGGCCTCGCGGACGGCGGCGATCACCTCAGCGTCGGTCGTGGCCGTGACCAGCCGGGTCGCCGGTCCGCCCAGGCGGAAGGTGGTCAGCGGGGCGAGGGGAGCGTCGTGGAGTTCCTGCACGCGCCCAAGACTACGAGACGGCACTGACAGGCCCCGGCAGCGGGAAGAGGAGGACGCCCCGACCATACGGCCGGGGCGTCCTCGGGGATGGGGTCCTCACGTCAGGTGGCTGCGTACCTCCGCCCAGCTCACGGGCAGTTCGTCGCTCGACGCCGGCCAGGAGGCGAACGTCGCGACTCCCGCATCTGGGCGGAGAGCGTCCAGAAGGTCCGCCTGAAGGGCTCCGCCCTGAGTGAGGCGCCGTATGCGCCGGGCGCGCTCCTGATCTGCCGCCACACGCGCGGTGTGCGCACCAGGAACTTCAGGGCTCCCCACAGCGTGCGGGTCTCGAAACGGGAGGCGAAGACGTGGACCTCGGTGGCCTGCGGCGGCCGGTTGGGCACGGTCCAGGGAAGGGTGGGCATGCCGAACTCCTCACGTGTCGGTGCCGTCTCGTGGTCAGCCGGTGGTGGCGTACTCGGTCGCCGTGGGCGTTCCGGGCGCCGTCGTCCCGCCCGCTCCCGGCGGGCCCGCGGGGGTCGTCCGGCGCGCCGGTATCAGCAGGGCCGCGACGCCTGCGAGCGCCACCACCCCGGCGCCCACGGCGATGGCGGGCCGCAGTCCGTCGACGAAGGACTGCGCGGACTCGTAGCCGCCCTGCGCCGCGAAGATCGAGGACATGACCGCGATGCCGAGGGCGCCGCCCACCTCGCGCAGGGCGTTGTTGGCGCCGGAGGCGATGCCCTGCTCCTTCGCGGTGACGCTGGACATCACCAGTGCGGAGGCGGGGGCGAAGTACAGGGCCATGCCGATCCCGCTGACGATCAGGCCGGGCAGCTGTGCGGCGTAGGAGGCGTCGGCGGTGACCACGTAGGCGAGGTGGGCGAGGCCGGCCGCCTGGAGGAAGAGGCCGGCGGCGACGACCGGGCGTCCTCCGACGCGGTCGGAGAGGAGCCCGGCGATCGGCGCGACCAGCATCGGCATGCCGGTCCACGGCAGCATGCGCAGGCCCGCCTCGGTGGGCGAGTAGCCGAGCACGCCCTGCATGTACTGGCTGAGCAGGAAGATCGACCCGAACATGCCCAGGAACATCAGCAGGCTCGCCGCGTTGACGCCGGCGAAGGCGCGGGAGCGGAACAGCCGCATGGGGAGCATGGGATTGCGGGCGCGCGTGCCGTGGAGGAC
The DNA here is from genome assembly GCF_000721235.1 of Streptomyces olivaceus. Classification (GTDB taxonomy): domain Bacteria; phylum Actinomycetota; class Actinomycetes; order Streptomycetales; family Streptomycetaceae; genus Streptomyces; species Streptomyces olivaceus. Next base: position 70,126 of record NZ_JOFH01000032.1, on the reverse strand, counting down.
GAAGCCGGCCAGCAGCGCGGCGCCGACGAAGAGCGCCGTCAGGACCACCGCCCCGGTCCAGCCGTCGACGGGGCCGCGGACCAGGCCGTAGACGATGCCGAAGAGGCCGCCGCTGGCCAGCAGGGTGCCGGGGATGTCGAGCGGGGCGCCGGTGCCGTGCGACTCGGCGAGGCGGAGGCGGGCGAGGGGGAGCAGGGCCAGTCCCAGGGGGACGTTCAGCCAGAAGATCCACTGCCAGGAGACGTGCTCGGTGAGGCTGCCACCGACCAGCGGACCGGAGGCCACCGCCAGGCCGTTGACGGCGCCCCAGATGCCGTACGCCATCCCGCGGCGTTCGGCGGGCACGGCGGCCGTGAGCAGGGTCAGCGTGAGCGGCATCATGATCGCCGCGCCGACACCCTGCACCGCGCGGGCGGCGATGAGCGAATCGATGCCGGGCGCCATGGCCGCGGCGGCGGAGGCGCCGGTGAAGACGGTGAGACCGACCAGGAAGAGCCTGCGGCGGCCGAAGCGGTCGCCGAGAGCCGCGCCGAACATCAGGAGGACGGCGAAGGTGAGCGTATAGGCGCTCACGGTCCACTCCAGGTCGTGCAGCGCCCCGCCCAGGTCCTCGCGGATGGAGGGCAGGGCGGTGGTGACGACGAGGTTGTCCAGGGCCGCCATGAAACCGGCGACGCTGGTGATGACGAGCGCCCACGCCATTCCCCCACCGCGTGCGTGCTGACGTGCGTCCTGTTGTGACATCTCTCCCCCTGGGGGCGTGAAGATCGGTTAGTAATTGATGACTAACTTTTGTGGTCGAAAGAGAGCGGGGGTGGACACGGGTGAGCGCACCCCTTGCGCGCTCCCCTATGCGCCTTCCCCGTCCCGCGTCACCCCGGCCGTGATGCGAAGGCCGTCCCAGATGCGGTGTCCCGGCGGGAAGCCCATGCCGGCCAGCGCGTTGATGAGCATGCCGTACGCCATGAAGGACGTCGTCTCGTCCACGTCGCCGCCGAGGGGTAGGTGCACGGCGTCCCAGAGATCCAGCCAGCCCCTGCGCACCATCTCGCCGAACTCGTGGTCCCCGGCAGCCTCTGCCGCCGCCACGGTGACGTACACCTGCATCTGCATCCGGAGCCTCTCGGGCTGATCGACGATCAGCCGCGTATAGGCCTCGGCCATGGCCTGTAGGGCCTCTTCGCCGTGCAGCCCCTCGGACGCCTCCTCGAAGACCCGGCGCGTGTCCTGCAGGCAGCGCTCCGCCACCGCGAGGAAGATCGCCTTCTTGCCCGGGAAGAGCCGGAAGAGGTACGGCTGGGAGACTCCCACCCGCTTGGCGATGTCGCTCGTGGACGTGCCGTGGTAGCCGCCCCGGGCGAACTCGCTCGTCGCCGCGCGGATGACGCTCTCGCGCCGCTCCTCTGCGCTCATCCTGACCATGAGGGAAAGTTAGTACTCAATCACTAACTTCGTCAAGGGTGAGTGTGCCGGTCCTCTTTCCGGTAAGGGGCGCCCTCCAGTGGAGAACGCCCCTTACCGGGTGAAGCGTGTGCGTGCCGGGCCGGGCCGGCGCGTGCCGGTCAGGCCAGGCGTACGACGGCCCGGGACATGCCGAGGACCTTCCGGCCCGCGCTGGTGACCGTGAGGTCGACACGGACGGTGTTGTCGTCGAGCTTGGCCGCCACCTTGCCGCCGACCTCGATCACGGCCCCCTGGCCGTCGTCCGGGACGACGACGGGCCGGGTGAAGCGGACTCCGTACTCCACGACCGCGCCCGGGTCGCCGGTCCAGTCGGTGACCACGCGGATCGCCTCGGCCATGGTGAACATGCCGTGCGCGATGACGTCCGGCAGGCCGACCTCCTTGGCGAACCTCTCGTTCCAGTGGATCGGGTTGAAGTCGCCGGAGGCACCCGCGTAGCGCACGAGCGCGGCGCGGTCCACGGGGAAGGTCCGCGCCGGCAGTTCGGTGCCGACCTCGACGTCGCTGTAGGCGATCCTCGCCTGCGTGGGCTGCGTCATCGGTTGCTCACGCCTCCTCGGCCGCGCGGGCCACGAGCTTCGTCCAGGCGGTCACGACGTGCTCGCCGGCCTCGTCGTGGACCTCGCCGCGGATGTCCAGGATGTCGTTGCCGGCCAGGGACTTGATCGCCTCGATGGTCGAGGTGACCGTGAGCCGGTCGCCGGCCCGCACCGGTCGGACGTAGGCGAACTTCTGGTCGCCGTGCACCACCCTGCTGTAGTCCAGCCCGAGCTGCGGGTCCTGGACGACCTGACCGGCCGCCTTGAACGTGATCGCGAACACGAAGGTCGGCGGAGCGATCACATCCGGATGACCGAGCGCCTTGGCGGCCTCCGTGTCGGTGTACGCCGGATTGGCGTCCCCCACCGCCTCCGCGAATTCGCGGATCTTCTCCCGCCCCACCTCGTAGGGCGCGGTCGGCGGATACGTCCGCCCCACGAACGACTGGTCGAGCGCCATGGGCTGAAATCCTCCTGCTGCTGCTCTTCGCTGCCGCGGCTGTTCCCGCTGCGGCTCTCGCTGCTGGTGCCAACGACACGAGGCCGCCCCCAAGCCTCGGGGACGGCCTCGTGTACGAGCCTGATTTATCGCGTCTCGCGGTGCGCGGTGTGCGCGTTGCAACGCGGGCAGTGCTTCTTCATCTCCAGTCGGTCCGGGTTGTTACGCCGGTTCTTCTTGGTGATGTAGTTCCGCTCCTTGCACTCCACGCAGGCCAGCGTGATCTTCGGGCGGACGTCGGTGGCAGCCACGTGAGTGCTCCTTGACGAACGGATTGATGGTATTAACGCAGGAAAGAGTAGCCGATTGAAGGACCGACCCCGCAATCGGCTACTAAGAGTAGCGGTGACCGGACTTGAACCGGTGACACAGCGATTATGAGCCGCTTGCTCTACCGACTGAGCTACACCGCTGTGATGCGATCGACTCCCGCCTCGCGGCGGGAACCATTCACACCAGAGCCCCAAAACGGAATCGAACCGTTGACCTTCTCCTTACCATGGAGACGCTCTGCCGACTGAGCTATTGGGGCGAGCGAGGAAGACATTACACGGTCGCCCGCCGTTCGCCCAAATCCGTTTCGCGGCCCCTGCCCCGACCCGTCCCGGCCGCCGCGGAGCGGTGGACCGCACCGGTACGACTATTGCCCTCCTCCGCGCCACGGGCTGATCACCGTCCTAGGCTCGACTCACTCTGCGTGATCTTGCGTCCCCCACTGCGCAGCCCCGAGCCCAGAGGACCGCGATGCCCGACAGCCAGCCGCAGCCGCCCCACTCGCCCTCTCCCTCGGACCCCGCCGACCCCGGCTCTCTGCTGCTCTGCGGGGCGCGGCTCACGGACGGCCGGACCGTGGACGTACGGCTCTGCCGCGGCCGCATCGAGGCGGTCGGCACGGCCGGCAGCCTCTCCCCGCCCCGCGCCCCCGGTCCGGGCACCCGCGTGGACCTCGCCGGCTACCTGCTCCTGCCCGCCCCCGCCGAACCGCACGTCCACGGCGACACCGCGCTGACGGCCGACGCCCCCGGCCCCGCCTCCTACGAACCGCAGGACGTCGAGGGCCGGGCCACGGAGGCCGCGCTGCTCCAGCTGGGACACGGGGCGACCGCGCTGCGGGCGCACGTGCGGGTGGGCGACGTACCGGGGCTGGGCGCGCTGACCGCCGTACTGCGGGCGCGGCGGACGCTGCGCGGGCTGGTGGAGGTGACGGCGGTGGCCATGCCCCGGGTGCTGACGGGGGTGGCCGGGGCGGACGGGCTGGCGGTGCTGCGGGACGCGGTCAAGATGGGCGCCGACGTGGTGGGCGGGTGCCCCGACCTGGACCCCGACCCGGCGGGGTACGTCGAGGCGGTCCTGGAGGTCGCCGCCGAACACGGCTGCCCCGTCGACCTCCACACGGACGCCGGCGACCCGGCGCGGCTGGCCCGGCTGGCGGCGATGGCGGGCGGACTGCGTCCCGGGGTGACCCTCGGGCCCTGCGACGGCCTGGCCCGGCTGCCCGCCGAGATGGCCTCGCGGGCCGCGGAGCAGCTCGCGGCGGCCGGGGTGACGGTCGTCTGCCTGCCGCAGGGTGCCTGCGGCGCCGTGGACCATCACGACGGCATGGCTCCGGTACGGCTGCTGCGGGCGGCCGGGGTACGGGTCGCCGCGGGCAGCGGCGCGCTCCGGGACGTGTCCAACCCGGTCGGGCGCGGTGACCCCCTGGAGGCGGCGTACCTGCTGGCCTCCCGTCACGGGCTGCGCCCCGAGGACGCGTACGCAGCGGTCAGTTCGGCGGCACGGGCGGCCCTCGGCCTGCCCGAGGTGCGGGTCGAGGCGGGTTTCCCGGCCGAACTGCTGGCGGTGCGCGGGGACGGGCTGGCGGGCGCGCTGTCGCTGGCGTACAGCCGGGTCGTGGTGCACCGCGGGCGCGTGGTGGCGCGTACGAACGCGGTGCGGGAGTACGGGGACGCGACGGCCATTGCGGACCTGGGGCTGCCCCGGCAGGGGCGGGGGAAGCGCGGACGGGAGTGACGGCGCGGCCGCCGCGCGGGCGGTGACGTGGACACGCGCGCGGTGACACGGACGGCCGGCGACTGGGACGACCGGCGCGGTCCCGACGGCGCGGAGACGGGCTCAGTCGTGCGGCGCGGGCGCTCGTCGCGGCGTACGGTCGAAGGCATGCGCATTGTCATCGCTGGTGGTCATGGTCAGATCGCGCTGCGGCTGGAGCGTTTGCTCGCCGCGCGCGGGGACGAGGTGGCGGGCATCATCCGCAGGCCCGAGCAGGCCGACGATCTGCGCGCGGCCGGTGCCGAACCGGTCGTGCTGGATCTGGAGTCGGCCTCGCTGGACGAGGTCGCGGAGCGGCTGCGGGGTGCGGACGCGGCGGTCTTCGCGGCCGGTGCGGGCCCCGGGAGCGGGGTGGCGCGCAAGGACACGGTGGACAAGGCGGCTGCGGTCCTCTTCGCGGACGCCGCGGTCAGGGCGGGCGTACGGCGCTTCGTCATCGTGTCCTCGATGGGCGCCGACCCCGGTCATCAGGGAGACGAGATCTTCGACGTGTACCTGCGTGCCAAGGGCGAGGCCGACGCGCACGTGCGCTCGCTGGACGGGCTGGACTGGACGGTGCTGCGCCCCGGCGCCCTGAAGGACGACGCGGGAAGCGGGCTCGTACGGCTGGAGGCGCACACCGGCCGCGGTCCCGTCCCGCGCGACGACGTGGCGGCCGTCCTCGCGGAACTGATCGACACCCCGGCGACGCACGGCCTGACGCTGGAGCTGATCAGCGGCTCGTCGCCGGTGGCGGTGGCGGTGAAGTCCGTGGCCGGGAACTGAGGACGCCGGGCGCGCACGGGTCGACGGTCAGAAGAGGGGCAGCTGTCCGGGCAGAGCGGGAACGACGTACCCGTCCAGGGACGGCTGCGCCGCACCCAGTTGTGCCGGCCGGCGTGAGCCCGGGCAGGAGACGAGGTCGCCGCTCCCCCGCGCTCCGGGCGGGTCGTGACGCGCGTACCGCCCGGCGACGACGGCGATCTCGCGCCGGCACTCGGGGCAGATTCTGCGACGGGATGACGAGGCCATGCCTCCAGTCTGCCCGGACTCCCCACCGTCCCACGCGGGCCCGCGCCGTCACCATGGGCCCGCCCCCGGTCGAGACATGGGTCGGGACATGACGAAGGGCCCTGTGTCCCGCTGTTGAAGCGGGTCACAGGGCCCTTCGTTCCCGTGTGGCGGCGCCAGGATTCGAACCTGGGAAGGCTGAGCCGGCAGATTTACAGCGGGCCGGTTTCGTAGCCCCTGAGCTGGATGTTCCCTCCCTGTACCTCCTTCCGGGGGACACCTGGGGGAAAAGTGCCCTCATCCGCCGTAGCCGAAGTGGGGGGCAGCGTCGGTGGCACTCCCCCGTGCTCGGCCCGCAAGCCATCGGACGACCGGAGGAAGAGTGACCCATCCCCGTTACGCTGGTACGCACCACGTCAGAACGGAGAGTGCTCCGCGGATGGGACCGAAGACGACGCAGGTCTACGAGACGCTTCGCGCACGACTCGCGGCCGGCGAGTACGCCCCCGGCGACAAGTTCCCCTCAGAACGCGCCCTTGTGGAAGAACTCGGTATCGGGCGGACGGCCCTACGGCAGGTGCTCGCCCGTCTCGTCTCGGAGGGCCGGTTGGAGGTTCGGGGGCGTAGTTCGTACCGGGTGCCGGGTGCGGTGAGCGTTCAGCGCCCGGAGGGGCTGGAACCGTGGCGCATCCACGGTGAGCGCGACGTGTACGACAACCGTTGGGTCAAACTCCAGCTCTGGGACGTAGAGCCCCCGGGAGTGAAGCGGTTCGAGCACCACGTCGTGAGGCTTCACCACGTCGCGATTACCGCTGTCATTGATGATCAGGACCGCGTTCTGATGATGTGGCGGTACCGCTTCGTTCCGAAGCAATTCGGCTGGGAGCTCCCCGGCGGAATTGTCGACGAGGGAGAGGACCCGACAGACACTGCGCTGCGGGAAACCGTTGAAGAGACGGGGTGGCGGCCCAAGTCGCTGGAACACGTCGTGAGCTATCAGCCCATGGTCGGCATGGTCGACTCGCCACACGAAATCTTCGTGGGGCACGGCGCTGAGAAGGTCGGTGAGCCGACCGACCTGGAAGAGGCCGGCCACATCGAGTGGGTACCGCTGGCGGACATTCCCGGGCTCATGGCCCGGGGCGAGCTGCTGGGGTCGGGCACCCTCGTTGCCCTGCTGCACATCCTGGCGGCCCGACGCACGCAGGGACTCACAACCGCGCACTGAGCATGTCGACGCGACGACGCTGCCGGACCGATCCGGTACGGCTCGCCAACAGGCGGGCCTGCCTCAGGTGCGTGCCAGCGTCGTCGTACTCGGCTCGCGTGAGGTGCGCTTGCGCCAGGTCGGAGTGAAGTCCGGCGCGGGCACGCACGAACGTCGGGTCCATGATGTCGAGCGCGCCGTAGAGGCTAGTGACCGCCGACTCCTCCCCGAGAAGGGCGAGCACGTTGCCTTGCCATCGGGCGAGATGGGCACCGTTCAGGAAGATGCTCAGCATGTCCGGGTCGCGGTCCTCGGGGCCCGGCGGGATAACGGCCATGGCCGCTTCGAGCGCCCGCCGGCAGTCGTCCGGCATCCCGGCATGCGCACACATCTCGGCTTCCGCGGCATACAGCCACGCACGCAACCGAGCGGACCCGGACGGGCCGACGGTGCGTCGCGCGTCGCGCACAAGGTCGACAGCGAGCGCCGGGCGCCCCGCCTCGCAAAGCACGTACGCCTGCTCACCCATGGCGTGAGCCAGGTACATGGGTTCCTCAGCATCGCGCGCCGCGCGCTTGGCAAGTTCGTAGTGCCGCCACGCTCGCTCAACCGCTCCCGAGTCGATTGCCTGCCACGCCGCGAGAGTCGACGCCCCCGCGAGCGCGAGCGCCACGGGTCGGCGCGCGCTGGGCAGCACCGCGAAGTTGAGCGCGTCTTCGAGGGCGGACAGGTGGCCGGTCATCTGGTCGACCAGGGCCGCGGCGCCCCTCTGCCGGTCCATGGTGCGCAGTAGTTCGGTCTGGTCGTTGAACGCCTTGACCATGGACTCACCGACGCTGCTCGCCGAGTCGATCCGGCTCAGCAGGTCGTCGTAGCCGTCCGCGGTCGGCGCCGCTGGTACCGGGTCGGTGTCCCGTAGCTCTCCGTCCGTGACGCCGAGGAGCTGTCGCAGGACACGCGCATACCGGTCCGAGATCGTGCGCTTGCCGTTCTCCCACTCGGAGACGTACACCCGCAGGCTCGGGGTCGACGCAACGTCCGTGAGGTTCCGCCGGGCGTACTGCTCGATCTCGCGAACCAGTCGTTCCTGAGACCATCCGCGCGCCGTCCGCGCGTTGCGAAGTCCCGTACTCACGGGCGACCTCCCGACGTTGGTTCCGCTCGCGTCACCTTGCCAGCATGCCGCACATCACCGCAGGTCAACAGCCCTTAACAGGCCGGATGTTAAGCCCTGTTGGCTACCGGCGGCCCTACCTGCAGAGGTCTTCTGTAGGTGCACCGCAGCGCGGAGTTCATCCCCGGATCGGCAGATCAGCTTGACTCTGGTGCGCACCAGATGCATGATTCTGGTGCGCACCAGATTCGGAGGGCGATTCCTTCTCTGGGTGCGCAGATAACAACTCAACAGCGTGATCCGCCACAGATGCGACGGCCGTGACCATGCCGGCCGAGGTGAGCGGAGACCAGTCGGCCATCTCCCGTCAGGGACACGAGCCGACTCAAAAGACCGGATCTGCCCAAGGGCACCCACGCCGCGCGAAGAGACCGAGATGCGATTCCTCGGAGGAGCGGGACTGAGGCACAGATCCATATCGCGCAATACGGGCCGTCACCTCCCGCAAAAGGTGTCCAGCGTGGCTCAGGGCCGCGCGTTCTCAACTCCGATCGCATCCGCTGGAAACGGCGGCCGATTGCCTCCGCCGCTCGTCTCGCACGAGCGGCGCCGAGGGGAGTCGGAAAGGCTCTACACGAGAGCGGTCCCCCGGGGTGCAACCCGAGGGACCGCGTACAGGCACCTGAGTGGAGGCACCTGTGTTCACCAGTCTGACAGACGCTGAGCGCGCTGAGCTGGGGCGGCGGAACGCTGAGCGCAACAAGGGCAGTCAGGACAGCGCCCGGATGCAGGGGCGCCGTTGATGGCCGGCGACGAGCACGAGAAGACGAAGGAACCGTTGCCGCAGCGTCCCCGCGGTCCGCACCCCTACCTGTGGGTTGTCGGCCGCTGATCTATCGCCCCGATGGTCGTCAGGCCGGGTTCGACTCCCGGCCGGGGCGCTCTGTGCCCGCCGCGCTCTGCGGTGGGGGCCCTGCCGCACCGGCGGGCCGTTCGAATCCAACGCGAGGGTTACGCATGAGCTGCATTGAGACGTTCGAGACCATCCGGTACACCGCCGATGTCGTCGTCACCACGACCGACGGGTACGTCCTGCTGATCGAGCGGGGTTGGGACCCGCACGCGGGGCAGTGGGCGCTGCCCGGTGGCCACGTCGACCCCGGCGAGACGAGCCGCGCCGCCGCCGCTCGTGAGCTTGCCGAGGAGGCCGGCGTGTACGCGGCGCCGGAAGAGTTGACCCAGGTCGGTACCTGGGACGCGCCCGGCCGTGATCCCCGGGGCCGGTACGTCACCGTGGCCTATCACCTGCTCGTCATCTCCGGCACGCCCGTGGAAGCGGGCGACGACGCGGTGAACGCCTGCTGGTGGCCGCTGGCCGCCCTCCCGCCGCTGGCGTTCGACCACGCCGACATCATCGAGGCCGCCACGGCGCAGGCGGTCTGACTTCCCTGCCTTTTCGCCCCGGTCCCGCCGTCTGCCGGTGGGGTCGTGACGGCGCCGGATCGGATCCGGCCCGGGGCGCCGGCCGCGCTCACTGCGGCCCGCCGCACCACTGGTGTGCGGCACCCCACCACAACGGCGCGCACCCCCGGAGTTGCTGCTCCGGGGGTGCTGTTCGGGCCGTTTCACCTGCGAGGGAGAACCACGACCCATGAACCACATTGTCACAGTTCAGGAGGCTGTTACCGCGTTCGGCGACTTCTTGGAGCCGACGGATGCGGAGCTGGCCGCGATCGAGCAGGAGATGCCCGTCATTCTGGCGGACGTCGACCTGTTGGACGCGCAGATCACGACCCTGGACCGGGTCCCGTCCGAGGTCGACGACCGGCGGATCCGCCGGGCCCGGCGCCGCGCGCTGGCCGCCCGGGTCGCGCTGGTCAACCGCACGGTGGACACGGGCCGTTCCGGGGGTGCCGCGTGAGCGCCACCGACCCGGACCTGAGCGCCGCGCACGCCGAGGTGAAGGCGGAGATCGCGCGGACGGACACCAAGACGGCCCTGCTGCTGGCGTTCGTCGGCGCGGTCCTGGCCGGCACGTGGACCATCGCCCGCGACGTGCCCCTGAACCCGGCCGCCGTCGTCGTCGGCGGCCTCGGTCTGGTGCTGCTGCTGGCGGCGGCCGGTCTGCTGCTGCGCTCGGTGCGCCCGAACCTGCGCGGCCGACACGGCTTCCCCCTGTGGGCCACCCTCACCCCCGACGAGATCGGCGCCGCCGTCGCCCGCGACCTGGCCGCCGACATCACCGGACTCTCCCGGCTGGCGGTCGTCAAGTTCACGTGCCTGCGCCGCGCGGTCGACCTCACCCAGACGGGCGGGGCCCTGCTCGTCGCCGCCGCGCTGATCACGGCGGGAGGTGCGCTGTGAAGACGTGGACCGCGCAGATGTCGAGCAATGGCGGGCCGTGGCGCCTGTACGTCGTCGTGTACGGCGAGAGCGAGTGGCCCTCTCTGTGGTGGGAGCCGAGTGCGGTGCCCACCGGATGGCAGCGCCGTGACGCCCTGGCCTTCCTCGGGTACGAGGTCGTGCCCGGCGCGTCGTGGTCGTGGACCGAGGACAGCAAGGAGTACGGCGACGACCGCACGCCGGTCGTCCTGATCGCGGCCGTCCAGGTGCGCGAGCTGGACGGTGGCGCCGCCCCCGCCCTGCCGGCGGAGCACGTCCAGGCACCGCGCGGTGAACGCCCGGCCGCCGCGTTCACGCGCCGCTGCGGGACGTTCACCGACATCCCCGCGACCAACAGCTTGGGCCGCGCCTGCTCGCCCGTTCCGGGCGCGTTGGGAGGTGTGGCATGAACACTGTTCAGACCCGTTCAGCCGAGCGCGCCCTGTCGGGCGGCACGTGGCTGATCGTGTGCGGGGCCATGCTCTACTCCATCCTCACCGTGACCCCGCTCATGGCGGCGCACACGGCGGACGAGTGGGAGTGGACGGCGCCGATCCTGCCCCTGGTGGTGGACGCTGCGGTCGTCATCGTGGTCAAGCTCGATGACGTGCTGGCCCGCCTCGGGGGCGAGGGCGGGCGCTGGCCGGTGGTGCTGCGGTGGATGACCGGGCTGATGACGCTGGCCCTGAACACCGCCGACTCCGCACTGAAAAAGGACCTGGTCGGCGTGGCCGTCCACTCCGTGGCACCGCTCCTGCTCATTGTCACCGCGGAAACCAGTCTCGCCTACCGGAGGGCCATCGCCCGTGCGGTGGCCGCGCTGGAAGCCGAGCAGGCGGCCGTGCGGGAGCAGCGCGAGCAGGCGGCCCGCGAGCGCGCCGAACGGGCCCGTACCGAGGCCCGGGAGGAACGCGAGCACGCTGCGCAGGTGGCCCGTGAACAGCGTGAACACGAGGCCGCTCTTGCCCGCGAGCAGACCGAGCGGGAGGAGCGGCAGCGCCGCGAGGAGCGGGCCGCGCGGGAGCGGGCCGAGGCCGCCGAACGGGCCGAGCGTGAACGCCGTGAACGCGAGCGTGAACAGCGTGAACAGCAGACCCGGCAGCAGGCCGAAGCCGCCCGGCGCGAGCGTGCCGAGCAGGCCGAGCGTGAACACCGGGAGCGCAAGGAGCGGGCGGAGCGTGAACGCGCCGCACTGCTGAACCGCGGCCCGGCCGACGGCAAGCTTGAGGAGGACGAGGCGCACCGCATCGTGGCCGCCGCGTTCGCCTCGGGGCTGTCCGTGCGGACGGCTGCGGAGCTGTGCGGCTGGTCGGTCGGGTGGGTCTCCGCCCGCTACACCGAGCACCGCGCCGGTGCGGAGGTGGCCGCATGAACGCGCCGGCCACGATCCTGCTGTCCGCCCTGCCGTGGGTGGCCGGGTGGGCGGTGCACGCCCGGATTCTGCACGGCCGCCTGAACACCGCCCGCCGTGACCCGCTCACCGGGCTGCGCACCCGCGACGGGTTCACCCGCCGGGCCACGGCCCTGCTCGCCGCGACCGCCGCCCGCCTCGCCCACGCCGTGGGACGGGCGGGGGTGGCCGGCAGGCTCGGGGGCGACGAGTTCGCCGCGGTCCTCATCGACCCTCACGGCACGGCCGCCGACCGGTTCGCCGTCCTCGCCCGCGTCCTGGCCCGCCCCGAACGCTTTACGATCGATCCCACCCAGGCATAACACCGGCCTCGGGACTGGTAAACCCGCATGCTGAGGTGTCGCGTATTCAGCGGCTGGGGCCGACCTTTGATCACTGGCTGCCGACGGCGACGGTGGTCCAGCGCCGGTCGATGGCACCCAGCCATGCGTCTTGGTCGTCCGCCAGTGGTTGCTCCAGAGGGAGAGGGAGGAACCGGCAGGCGAAAGTAAGGCCAGCGTCCTCTCCGTCGCCCTCGACGTGGTGGTTCCACGCATCGGGGGTTTCTGCCGATGCGTGCAGAAAGAAGAATGTGGTTCGTCGTGGCTGACCGGTGGCGGGATGGGGCTTGCTCTCCACGGCAATCTGTCGGACGACCGTGGCTGTCAGCAGACCGGTTTCCTCGGTGACCTCTCGAAGGACCGCCTCCTCCAGGTCTTCGCCTGACTTGACTCCCCCCGCAGGAACTTGGGTGCCGGCCTCAGGCATACCGATGTGGTCGAAGACCAGAACTTCGGGGAAGGCGCGGTCCCGGATGACGTATGCGGCGACACGGATTCTGGGTCGGGTCATCCCAGCATTGTCAGTTGTTCCCCGGGCCGAACACCAGCAACCTGCTGGTTTCACCCGCCTCAACACCTCAACCACCAGTGGGTTCAGCCTCAGGCCACTTTCAGAATTTGCGAACCCGCTGGTTTCCGTCTACCGGTGGCGTCTGGCCCCCGACGGCTACGCCACCCGCCGCCAACTCCGTGCCCGTGGGTTGCGGCCCGGGGGTCAGGAGGTGGCCGCGACCGTCGAACGGCCGCGCCGGCGCCGGGGACCGCTGGTCGCCCACCTCTACCGCGTCGACCTCGCCCTTCCGGTGCGGCCGATGACGCCGGGCCGGTGGGCCGCCCTCGCCGCAGCCAACGCCGCCCGCCGCCTGTGCCCGTCCTGCGGGCGGGATGCGGGCTACGTCATTCCCACTTCGCTCGGCACCTGCGTGCCCTGCTCCTACCCCGAGAGGGATTCTCATGGAATCGCTGCCTGAGCCTGCCCGTGCGGTGCAGTCTCCGGACGGCACGGGCCACGCCCTGGAGAAGGCCGAGGCCGCCGCCCGCGAGGCCGCCGAGTCCACGGACGTCGCCCGGATCGTCGCCGCCGTCCTCGCCACCCAGCAGGCCACCCAACAGTCCACCACCCCGGCCCCCGTGCCGCGGCAGGAGTTCAGCCCCACGAAGTGGCTGGTCATCGGCGGTGTCCTCATCGCCGGTGGCCTGGTCGCCTCCGTGTTCGCCGTGGCCGTCGCCATCGGCGGCCTGTCCGCCGGCCTCCTCGCCCTCGTCCTGCGCTCCATGTGGCGCGACGTCCAGAAGTGAGGTCGGTGACCATGCGTCTGTTCCGCTCCCGCGAAGACCACCAGGACGACCAGGACCGTACCGGCCGCCTGCTGGACAGCCTGGATGCCGCCTACGCCCACGCCACCGGCGAAATCACCGACTTCGAAGACGTCGTCATCTGCGCCACCGGCGCCGAGGTCGACGGCACCCCCTACCCGCCGCCCGGTCACGGCTACCCCCGGCGCCGCTGCTGACCTGCCCTTCCGTCCCCCACGGGCTCCGGTCCGTGGGGGTGCGGTGGGGCCGGACAGTCCGGCCCCGCGCCAAGGAGGAACCCCGGATGACGACCACCATCAAGCGGACCCCCGAGCAGGTCCGAGACGACCGCAACGCCCGCCGCCGCGCCAAGCGCCTCGCCGACAGGCGATACCGCATGGCCAGGCACGCGGCCTTCGACCTCGTCTCCTGGGGCCCGTGGACCGACGACATCCCCGACGCCACCCCCGCCGAGGTCGCCCGCCACGCCACCGGCCTCTACTGCGGCTACCTCAAGGGCGACGACATCACCCCCACGGAAGGTGAGACCGCGCTGCGCTACGTGCTCCAGGTCAAGGGGCTGCCCGCCACCCACCTGGACTGACCTGCCCTTCCGTCCCCCACCGGCACTGGCCGGTGGGGGTGCGGTGGGGCCGGACAGTCCGGCCCGGACGGGAGACACGATCGTGAACAGCAAGGACCCCCGCTTTACGGCCGGTGAGAAGGCCAAGCTCACCTGGTACATCGCCCGGATGGCGAAGCGGGGCATCGCCGACGACAAGACCGTCGGCCACGTGCACCAGGGCGACTTGCAGCGCAAGGTCGACCGGGTCATCAAGCAGGCCCGCAAGCGCGAGGAGCGCGAGGCCCGCGAGGCGCGCAACCGCAGGTAGATACACCCCGGGGCGGCCGACATGCCGCCAAGCCAACCGGCCGCCCCGGGCCCCCGCCCGCCCATCGTTCGAGCAGCAGGAGACCCCCAGCATGACCGAGACCGCTTCGGCCGCGCACCTGCGGCCGGTCCCCACCCCCAACCCCGCCGCCGACGCTGATCACACCACCGAGGACGGTCCGGCCGCGCCGGTGCCGGTCGACAACCCGGCGCTGCCAGACCCGAAGGTGAGCATCGAGAAGCGCAAGCCGGTGCTGGCCGGATGGCTGACCAACCGGCGCGACTTCCTCGCCACCGCACGCCACGCCGGCGCCAACACCGCCTACGCCACCGCCTTCCACACCGTGCGGCTGCCGGTGTATGCCGGCCGCCTCGCCCTCATGTCGCCGCGCGGCGCGTGCCGGTTCGTCGCCTCCACCCACCGTTGGGTGTGGGACCGCGAGGCCGCCCCGCTGCGCGACTTCGCCGTGCGCACCGAGGACGTAGAGGAGTACATGCGCCTCGCCCGCCTGCGCTCCGGCCGCGTCCGCCTGCGGGGCCTGGTCACCCTGGTCGCCGCCGTGTTCGGTACCGGATTCGCCCTCTACCTCTACGTTCTCGCCCCCGCGTTCCTGTACGCGTTCGCCGCCGGCGGCGTGCTCCTGCTCGGCATGGCCGGACAGCAGCCGGACGCGCCCGTGGTCGGTCCGGCCGTGCTGAAGACCGAGGTGCAGAAGCTCACCGGGTCGATCGTGCTGCGCGGTCTGGACAACATCGGCAACGCGAAGGTGACCGCCGCCGTCAAGAAGGGCGGCGACATGAACGGCCTGCGGTTCGTCTCCGAAATCGTCCGCGACGGCCCCGGCTACCGCGCCGACCTCGACCTTCCCTATGGCGTCACCCCCGAGGACATCATGGAGGCCCGCAAGCCCCTCGCCTCGGGGTTGCGGCGCAAGGTCGGCTGCGTGTGGCCCGCCCCCGACCCCGAGCAGCACGAGGGCCGCCTCGTGCTGTGGGTCGGCGACAAGCCGATGAACGAGACCGCCAAGCCCGCCTGGCCGCTGGCCAAGACGGGGACGGTGGACCTGTTCCGGCCGGTGGTGTTCGGCAACGACCAGCGCATGCGCGACGTGTCCGTCACGCTCATGTTCGCCTCCATCGTCGTCGGCTCCATCCCCCGCATGGGCAAGACCTTCCTCATGCGGCTGCTCCTGCTCATCGCCGCCCTCGACCCCCGCGCGCAGGTCCACGCGTTCGACTTCAAGGGCACCGGCGACTTCGGCGCCCTCGAACCCGTCTGCCACCGCTACCGCGCCGGTGAGGAAGACGAGGACATCGCCTACGTCCTCGACGCCCTGCGGGAACTGAAAGAAGAGCTACGCCGCCGGGCAAAGGTCATCAAGTCCCTGCCCCGCACCCGCTGCCCGGAGTCCAAGGTCACCGGGGAACTGGCCGGGGACAAGTCGCTCGGGCTGCACCCGATCGTCGTCGGGTTCGACGAGTGCCAAGTGCCGTTCGAGCACGAGGAACACGGCAAGGAGATCGAGGCCATCTGCACCGACCTGGTCAAGCGCGGCCCCGCCCTGGGGATCGTGGCCATGTTCGGCACCCAGCGCCCCGACGCCAAGTCCCTGCCCACCGGCATCAGCGCCAACGCCGTCCTGCGGTTCTGCCTCAAGGTCATGGGCCAGCCCGCCAACGACATGGTCCTCGGTACCTCGATGTACAAGTCGGGCTACCGGGCCACCATGTTCTCCCGCTCGGACCGGGGGATCTGCTGGATGGCCGGTGAGGGCGACGACCCGCGCATCGTCGCGTCCGCGTTCGTCGACGCGGTCGCCGCCGAACGCATCGCCGCCCGCGCCCGGCAGGCCCGCGAGGCCTACGGCAACGTCACCGGCCACGCCATCGGCCAGGGCCCCGAGCGCACCGGCCCCGGCACCGACGTCCTCGCCGACGTCCTGGCGGTCATCGCGGCCGACGAGAAGGCCGTGTGGTGCGAGCGCATCGCCGCCCGCCTCGCCACCGCCCAGCCCGACGCCTACACCGGGTGGAAGGGCGAGAACGTCACCGCAGCGCTCAAGCCCTGGGGGATCAAGCCGGGGCAGGTGTGGGGGCAGACCGATGACGGCAAGGGCGCCAACCGGCGCGGCATCGAGCGTGCCGACATCACGGCCGCAATTACACGCCGTGACGCCGACCGGGCCGCCGCCTGACCCGAGCAGCACTGCTAGACCTAGCAGCCGCGCTTGCTAGGTCTAGCAGCCTCGCTAGCATCCCGTCCGGCCGCTGACCAGTGATCTAGCGTCTAGCGGCCCACCTGCGAAAACCCCCGGAAACCAGCCTGAGAAAGGGGGTGAACCCCCGATGGCTCTCGCTAGCCTCGCCGTCCTGCTCCTCCTCGCCGGTTACGCAGCGTTGTGTGCGGTGCAGCCGTTCACGCCGTGCCGCAAGTGCGCCGGCACCGGCGTGCGCCACGCCGGCCGCCGCACGGTCAAGCTCTGCCGCCGCTGCCGCGGCGACCGCTACCGCCTCCGCGCCGGCCGCCGCCTGCTCAACACCGGCCGCCACATCCACCACACCGGCACCCGACCCCACCGGCCCACCACCCGACCCTGACCCGGAAGGGAGGCGCACGGCATGGCCGTGACCGTCTCGCTCGTCGTCCTCTTCGGCCTGGTGCTCTTCTTCCTGCTGCGCTCCCACAGCCTCAGCGCCGGAGCCGCGTTCACCGCCGCCGGATTCGGGTTCTTCCTCGCCTCCACCGGCGCCGCCGAACCCATCAACAACCTCGCCACCGCCGTCATCGACGCCATCCCGAACCTGTGACACCACGCCCGTTCGAGATCCGCATCATCTGCCCGCCCGGCGACGCCGACCGCATCACGGCCGCCCTCGCCCAGACCTTCACCACCGGCCCCACCCGGACCTACCCCACCCGCGACCGGCACAAGGTCCGGCTCTACATCACCGCAACCCCCCGCTGACACACGCCGAGAGCGGCCCCCGTCTCGCCAAAGCCTGAGGCCGCTCCCGTCTGCCAGACCCGTCAAGGAACTGGAGATACCCCAGCATGACGCAACCCGCCCCGATCCGGCGAGTACTCAGTCGACGGCCGACGATGCTGGACCTGTACTGCTGCCAGGGCGGCGCCGCCAAGGGCTACACCGACGCCGGGTTCGACGTGACCGGCGTTGACCTCGCCCCGCAGCCCCGCTACCCGTACCGGTTCGTGCAGGCGGACGCGATCGCGTTCGCCCTCGAACACGGCGCCGCGTTCGACTTCATCCACGCCTCGCCCCCGTGCCAGCACGACACCGACTGCCAGCGCATCCAGGGCAACACCCACCCCGACCTGATCGCCCCCACCCGCACCGCGCTGGAGACGACCGGACGGCCGTGGGTCATCGAGAACGTGGGCGGCGCGGTGCCCAAGCTCCGCGCCCCGGTCATGCTGTGCGGGCAGATGTTCGCCCTGGCCAACTACCGGCACCGGTACTTCGAGACCGGCGGCGGCTTCACCCTCACCCAGCCCGGCCACCCCGCCCACCTCGTACCGCAGGCCAAGATGGGCCGTCCGGTCCCGTCCGGGCACTACGGGCAGTTCGTCGGCAACTTCTCCGGCGTGCCCCTGGCCCGTCGGGTGCTGGGGGTGCCGTGGATGAACCGCGACGGCATCCGCGAGTGCATCCCCCCGGCCTACACCGAACACATCGGCCGCGCCGCCGTCGCCCACCTCGCCCCGGTACTGGGGGTAGCGGCATGAACGCGACGACGCACCCCCAGCACACCGCGCTCAGCCTCGCCGCGTCCGGCGTCCCGGTACTGCCCCTACGCCGGGGCAAGGTCCCGTTCGGGAACTGCACGGCGTGCGCCGACAACGCGTGCGTCGGCCGGCCGAACATGAAGGTGCCCGGTCCGTGCCGGTGTGCGGCCCCGTGCCACGGGTGGGCCGCTGCCACCACCGATCCGGCCGTCATCGTCTCCCCGGCGTGGGCGGCGGCATGGGGGCAGGCGGTGTGCGTCGCCTACCACCCCGGCGGCGCCGGCCTGACCGTCGTCGACCTCGACCACACGGACGCCATCGCATGGGCCCGCACCACCCTGCCCAGCACCCGGACCGTGCCGACCACGCGCGGGGAACACTGGATCTACCGGGGCGCCATGGCCTCACGCAACGCGGTCCGGCCCGGTGTCGACATCAAGTCGACCATGGCCTACGCCCGTTGGCTCGGACACGGCACAGGCGCCACGGCCGCTCTGCCGGACGCTGTGCGCGCCCTGGCAGTAAAGGAACCGTCCCCGGCCCGCAAGGCGCCACAGACGCTCTCAGGGCTCCTGAGGGGCGGTCAGGGCCAGTGCCCGCACCGCACAGCCGCGTTCCTGGAACGCGGTATCGCCATGGCCGTGCAGCGCATCACCGACGCGCCCAGCGCGGTGCACGCGACCGTGTACCGGACGTTCCTCGCGGTGCTGTCCCGGCACGGCCGGTGCGGCTGCCTTACCGACGCCCACGTGAACCGGCTGTTCGCCGCCGCTCAGGCCAAGGGCGAGACGGCCCGGCACTGCACGGACGCGTGGACCAACGCTCTCACCACGTTGGGACTGTGATCATGTCCGAGGACGAGAAGACTCCGGCACGCGAGATCATCACCGACTACGCGCAGGAGCATTTCCGGTACTTCCGTACCGCCGACGGCACCGTGTACGCGCAGCGCAAGGGCCACCCCGTGGCCCGCCCTATGCGCTCCCAGGGCACGACGGGCAGTCACCGGCAGGAACTCATGGTCGGGCTCTTCCGCGACGGGAAAGGCGTCTTCAACGGCACCGCCCTCAAGGAAGCTCTCGACCTGATCGAGGCGTTGGCGCTGACCGAGGAGGTACAGCCCGTGCACATCCGCGTCGCCCCAGGATTCGACGGCGCGACCTGGTTGGACCTGGGACGCGCCGACGGCCGGTCGGTCCGTATCCACCCCGCCGGGTGGGAGGTCACGGTTCCCGACCCGCGTGAGGTGTGCTGGCGCCGCACACAGCTCACGGGCGAGTTGCCGGTGCCGGTCAAGGACACCGACGGCAAGGGCATCGACCTCCTGCTCAGGCTGTGCAACTTCGCCACCGCCGAGACCGAGTGCCTGGCCATCGCATGGCTCATCGGCTGTCTCGGACCGTCCGTACCCGTCCCCGCCCCGTTCCTGACCGGGCCGCAGGGCGCCGGCAAGTCCACCGGCGGCCGGATGCTCGTACGGATCATCGAAGGCATGACCGGCGACCTGCGCCGCGCCCCCAAGGACGAGGAGAACCTGATCGCGGCCGTCGCCGCCGGATGGGTCACCGCGCTGGACAACCTCTCCCACCTCACCCCGGACCTGTCCGACGCCGTGTGCTGCATCGTCACCGGCGCGGAGAACGTCAAGCGCGCCCTGTTCACCGACGGGGACGTGTTCCGCGTCGGATACCGGCGCCCCCTGCTCCTGACCGGCATCGACGTGGGCCTCATCCGCGGCGACCTCGCCGAACGCCTCCTGCCCCTGCGCCTGGAACGGCCGAAGGTGCGGCGCACCGAGGATGAGCTGTGGACGGAGTACGCCGAAGTCCTGCCCGTCGTCCTCGGCTCGCTCCTGGACCTCACCGTCAAGGTCCGCGCGGCCGAGGCGGACACCCCGACCGACCTGCGGATGGCGGACTTCGCTCACCTGTGCGCCCAGCTCGACGCAGCCACCGGACTCGGGGCGCTGGCCGCGTACCGGGCCAGCCTGGACGACCTCAACGACGACGTCATCGAGGGCGACCTGTTGGCACAGACCGTGCTCAAGCACGCTGCCGGCGTCGAGCCGGGCACCGAGCAGCGGATGGCATCGGCCGAATGGCTGCACTGCCTCACCGGCCTCTACACAGGCGAGGACTTCCGTCCCCTGCCGAAAGGGTGGCCGACCACGGGCAAGGTGCTCTCGGACCGGCTCAAGCGCCTACAGCCCACCCTCGCGGCCCGGGGCGTCCTCATCGACTGGGGACGCACCAACGCCGCCCGCTACATCGAGATCGCGCGTCCGGCCACCGTGCCACCGGCGTCCGAGCAGGAAGCGGCCTTCTGACCGCGCGGCACCACGCCGCTCACAAGCAAGAGGAGCACCCTGCGCCTTGGTGCTCCTCTTGCCGTTCGGCGGCGCGCCGCCCTGCGCAAGACGCGCCGCGAAGCGGCTCCTTCTCCACTCCCTGAGCCGCACCCACACCACCCACAGACGCCCTCCTTTTTTCCTAAGTAGGGAACGCTGCGTCACCTGCGTCACCGCGACCCCAAATACGGCACGTGACCTGCACAGACAGGGGTGACGCAGAGCCGGAAAGTCTGCGTCACCCCGCGTCACCCGCGTCACCGGTGACGGACAGCCTGCGTCACCGGTGACGCACCCCCGGCGCACTGCGTCACCCAAAAGCCGCAGGTCAGACAGCATCGGTGACGCAGGTGACGCGGTGACGCAGAAATCCGAACCTCGGACACACCAACACCCTGAGAGCACTGACCGAGGAGTCTCAACGATGGCCCGCCCCAAGATGCTCAAGCTCCCCGAAGTCCTCGAAGAGATCGAGATGAGCCGCGCCGCCTTCTACCGCATGCGCGCCCGCGGCAAGGCCCCCAAGCTCATCAAGCTCCCGAACGGGCAGATCCGCTGCCGCCGCACCGACCTTGACGCCTGGTGGACGTCCATCGAAGACGCCGCCTGACCATCACCGCACGAGAAACGAGGGGCCCGCTTCCGGCGGGCCCCTCTGGAGTTCCCATGGCACTGACCTACGACGTTCGCCTCTACTCCATCGAGATCCGCAAGGAGCGGCCCAAGCCCTACCGCGTCCGGTGGCTGGTGGGAACGCGGAAGCACTCCAAGAGCTACACGCTCAAGATTCAGGCCGAAGGGCGCCGGTCGGAACTCATGGCCGCCGTGCGACGCGGTGACCAGTTCGACGAGGAGACGGGGCTTCCGGTCTCCGAGCTGCGCGCCAAGCTGGGCTCTATCACCTGGTACGAGCACAGCCGCGCGTACGTCGATCGCAAGTGGGCGTTGGCGCCGGCCAAGTCCCGGAAGAACTACGCCGACGCGCTGGCGACCATCACCCCCGCCCTCGTGAAGACGCGAACGGGGATGCCCGACGCCGCCCTCATGCGGCGCGCACTCTACGGGTGGGCGTACAACCGGAACCGCTGGGGCGAGACGCCCCCGGACGACGTGGCCCGCGCTCTCTCCTGGGTCGCCAAGCACTCGCTGCCCGTCTCCGCTCTGGAGGACCCCGCGACCGTGCGTCTGGCGCTGGATGCGCTCTCCCTGCGGCTCGACGGCAAAGAGGCGGCGCCGCGGACCGCGAAGCGCAAGCGGGCCTGCCTGAGTGACGTTCTCGGGCTCGCCGTGGAAGAGCAGTACTTCAGCATGCCGGTGAATCCGATCGGTGCCGTGAAATGGACCGCCCCCAAGTCGGTGGAAGAGGTCGACCCCGAGAGCGTCGCCAACCCGCGCCAGGTCCGCGCCCTGCTGGCGGGGGTGCGCGAGCAGGGGCCGCGCGGGCGGCACCTGGAAGCCTTCTTCGGGTGCCTGTACTACGCGGCCATGCGGCCGGCCGAGGCCGCCGCGCTGCGCGCGAGCCAGTGTCACCTCCCGGAGACGGGGTGGGGGACGCTCACCCTGCGGCAGGGGATCGTTCGGGCCGGACGGAGCTGGACCGACGACGGCACGGCGCATGAGGCACGTCACCTCAAGGCCCGTGCCAAGAACGACTCCCGTCCGGTCCCGATCCCGCCGCACTTCGTCCGGCTGCTGCGGGAGCATGTCGCTTCGCACGGCACGGCGCCCGATGGTCGGCTCTTCCGGACGAACCGGGGTGGTCTGCTGCAAGAGACCGGATACGGCGAGGTCTGGGCCAAAGCTAGGGGCGACGTGCTGAGCCATGCTGAGACGGCCTCGCTGCTGGCCCGCCGCCCCTACGACCTCCGGCACGCCGGGGTGTCGTTCTGGCTCAGTTCCGGAGTGGACGCCATGGAGTGCGCCCGTCGGGCCGGCCACAGCATCGCTGTGCTGCACAAGGTGTACGCCAAGGTGCTTGACCAGACGCGGGAGCACGCGAACAGCCGGATTGATGCCGCTCTGCGGGAGTGGAACGAACCGGAGTGATCACACTCACCCCCGGGGGACACCTGGGGGACACGCACTGATCGAAGGTGGGATACGGGCGGTACGAGGTGAGACACGCCCGAGCCGTACCCGCCGGGAATCGAACGGGATACGGCACGAAGAAACCCCCTCTGACCAGTACTGTTCACTGGTCAGAGGGGGTTTCCCTCAGCGTGGCGGCGCCAGGATTCGAACCTGGGAAGGCTGAGCCGGCAGATTTACAGTCTGCTCCCTTTGGCCGCTCGGGCACACCGCCGGGGTTCGCTGCCCTTCGCGCCGTCTTGCGGCGGTGCTCCGTGGCAACGACGTAAACAATACCTGATACGCGGGGGTGCTCCGCCACCCGATTGATCGCCGCCCGCGGTGTGGCGGGTGGCTAGGCTTGTGCGAATGCGGCCGAGGACCCCTGCCGGGTGCCGGCGGCCGCCGACGTATGCCGGTACGGACCCGATACGCGGCCCGACACGCCCCAGATACAAGGAGCCACAGGACATGGCCGACTCCAGTTTCGACATCGTCTCGAAGGTCGAGCGGCAGGAGGTCGACAACGCCCTCAACCAGGCCGCCAAGGAGATCTCGCAGCGCTACGACTTCAAGGGCGTGGGCGCCTCGATCAAGTGGTCCGGGGAGCAGGTCCTCATGGAGGCCAACTCCGAGGACCGGGTGAACGCCATCCTCGACGTCTTCCAGTCCAAGCTGATCAAGCGCGGCATCTCGCTGAAGGCTCTGGACGCGGGCGAGCCCCAGCTCTCCGGCAAGGAGTACAAGATCTTCGCGTCGATCCAGGAGGGCATCTCCCAGGACAACGCGAAGAAGGTGGCCAAGCTCATCCGCGACGAGGGCCCCAAGGGTGTGAAGGCCCAGGTGCAGGGCGAGGAGCTGCGGGTGTCCTCGAAGAGCCGGGACGACCTGCAGACCGTGATCTCCCTGCTCAAGGGCCAGGACTTCGACTTCGCCCTGCAGTTCGTCAACTACCGGTGACTCGTTGAGCCGACGGCTCGCTGGCCCGGCACGAGGAGTACGAGGAGTACGAGGGAATCGGACAAGTGGGGAGGGTGGGCACCGGTGGTTCCCGTCCTTCCCGTCCTTCCCGTCCGCGGTACGGGCGCGTTCAGTTGCGCGAGTTGCCGAAGAGGAGCCGGTAGGCGACCAGGAGCACGAGCGATCCGCCGATGGCCGCCGCCCAGGTGGCGCCGTCGTAGAAGCCCTTGCTGATCGGGTGGTCCAGCCAGCGGGCCGATATCCAGCCCCCGATGAACGCGCCCGCGATGCCGATGAGCGTGGTGCCGACGAAGCCTCCCGGGTCGCGGCCCGGCAGCAGGAACTTGGCTATGGCTCCGGCCAGCAGTCCGAGGATGATCCAGCTGATGACGGTCATGCCGTGACCCTGCCCTTTCTCGCGGTGCCCGCACCTTCCAGGTGCCGCGGCGTTTCCTCCGTGGTGTTCACGTCCTCTTAGCGGGGAGGACGTTGGGCGCCCGGACGATGGTTGCGCCGCTCAGTAGGAGCCTGTGCGGGTGCGCCGCGGTGGCTGTCCTCTCCGTGGCGGGGCGGCCGGCCTGCCGGGGTGCGCGCCGGTGCCGCTACCAGCCGGTCCGCTGGTTCGCGGCGGCGACCGTGAACGGCTGGTCCGTCGGCACGATCTCGCGTCCCAGCGGGAGGAGGGAGACGGGGATCAGCTTGAAGTTGGCGACGCCGAGCGGGATGCCGATGATCGTGACGCACAGCAGGACGCCGGTGACGATGTGGCCGAGGGCGAGCCACCAGCCCGCGAGGACCAGCCACAGCGCGTTGCCGATGCAGGAGGCGGCTCCGGCGTCGCGGCGCTGGACCGCCATGTATCCGAAGGGCCACAGGGCGTAGATGCCGATGCGGAAGGCCGCGATCCCGAAGGGGATGCCGATGATCGTGATGCAGAGCAGCGCGCCGGCGAACAGGTAGCCGAGGAACAGCCAGAAGCCGCTGAGCACGAGCCATATGACGTTGAGAATGGTCTTCACTGCTGGCGACCTGCCATCTTTTCGAGTCGGGCGATTCGCTCCGCCATCGGCGGATGGGTCGAGAACATTTTGGAGAGTCCCTGCCCCGGGCGGAAGGGGTTGGCGATCATCATGTGGCTGGCTGTCTCGATTCGGGGCTCCGGGGGCAGCGGCAGCTGTTTCGTGCCCGATTCCAGTTTGCGCAGGGCGCCGGCGAGGGCGAGGGGGTCGCCGGTGAGCTGCGCGCCGGAGGCGTCCGCCTCGTACTCCCGGGAGCGGCTGATCGCCAGCTGGATCACGGTGGCGGCGAGCGGGCCGAGCAGCATGATGAGGAGCATGCCCAGCAGACCGGGGCCGTCGTCGTCGTTGGACCGGCCGACGGGGATCAGCCAGGCGAAGTTGACCAGGAACATGATCACGGAGGCGAGGGCCCCGGCGACGGACGAGATCAGGATGTCGCGGTTGTAGACGTGGCTCAGCTCGTGCCCGATGACGCCGCGCAGCTCACGTTCGTCGAGCAGGCGCATGATGCCCTCGGTGCAGCACACGGCCGCGTTGCGCGGGTTGCGTCCGGTCGCGAAGGCGTTCGGTGCCTCCGTCGGTGAGATGTACAGGCGGGGCATGGGCTGCCGGGCCTGGGTGGAGAGGTCGCGGACCATGCGGTACAGCGCCGGGGCCTCGAACTCGCTGACCGGGCGGGCCCGCATCGCGCGGAGCGCGAGCTTGTCGCTGTTCCAGTACGCGTACGCGTTGGTGCCCAGGGCGACGAGGACGGCTACGACGAGCCCCGCTCGGCCGAAGAAGCTGCCGATGACGATGATGAGTGCCGACAGTCCTCCGAGGAGTACTGCGGTCCTGAGCCCGTTGTGCCGGCGGTGCACGGTACGCCCTCCAAGTGGTGCAGCAGGGGAACCCTTTGCTTGCTGGTCTCGCTCGCTGTGGTGGCTTCCTGGTCTCCGATGCCACCGGTGCCGTGGCAGCACGTCCAGTGGACCCTTCCGTACTGGTCAACGCGAGGCGAGGGCCGCCAGTTCCCCGGCGCCCCGGCGGTGCGTGTGGTCCGTACGGGTGACGGCGCGGCGGACGGCACGCGCGCGTGGGCGCCGGGTGCCGCACGCGCGCGTGGGGACGGGTCAGAACAGTGCGGTGTCCGCGAAGCGGAGGATCAGCTGGGGAGCTCCGGAGAGGGCGACGGCGAGGACCGCGGTGAGACTGATCGCGGCCGTGAGCGGAGCGGGGAGGCGGTGCCCGGCGGTCGCCTCCTCGGGCGTCCGGAACAGCTGGGCCGTCCATTGGAGGTAGTAGAAGAGGGCGATCACGACGTTGACGGCCATGACGACGGCCAGCCAGCCGAGTCCGGCGTCGACGGCCGCGGAGAACACCGTGACCTTGGCGAAGAGGCCGATGACGCCGGGCGGCAGCCCGGCGAGGCAGAGCAGGAAGAACGCCAGCAGGAGGGCGGTCAGGGGATTCGAGGCGTACAGGCCGCGGTAGTCGGCGACGCGGTTCAGGGACCTGGTGCGACCCACCACGGCGGCCACCGCGAAGGCCCCGAGGTTCACGGCGGCGTACATGAGCGCGTACGCGACGGTGGAGCCGACCGCGCCCTCGGGGTCGTCGGAGTACGCGGCGGCGGCGATCGGCACCAGCAGGTAGCCGGCCTGGCCGACGGACGACCAGGCGAGCAGGCGTACCGCGCTGTACGCGCGCGTGCCCTGCTGGCGGAGGGCGCCGACGTTGCCGACGGTCATGGTGAGCGCGGCGAGCGCCGCCAGGGCGGGGCCCCAGGCGTCGGCGTACGACGGGAGGGCGACGACCGTGACGAGGACGAGTCCGGAGAAGCCGACCGCCTTGCCCACCACGGACAGGTAGGCCGCGATGGGCAGGGGCGCGCCGACGTAGGTGTCGGGCACCCAGAAGTGGAAGGGTACGGCGGCCGTCTTGAAGGCGAAGCCGACGAGCGTGAGGACGACGCCGGTCTGGGCGAGCGTGGTGAGCTGCCCGTCGACGTGCTGGATGCGCTCGGCCACCTGGGTGAGGTACAGGGTGCCGGTGGAGGCGTACACGAAGCTGACGCCCAGGAGGGAGACCGCGGTCGCGGTGACCGAGGACAGGAAGAACTTCAGGGCGGCCTCGGAGGACCTGCGGTCTCCCCGGCGCAGGCCCACGAGGGCGAAGGCGGGCAGCGAGGCGACCTCCAGGGCGACGATCAGGGTCGCGAGGTCGCGGGAGGCGGGGAGGAGCGCGGCACCGGCCGCGGAGGAGAGCAGCAGGAACCAGAACTCGCCCTCGGGCAGTCCCCGGTCGGCGTCCTTGACGGCGGTGACCGACAGCAGGGCGGTCAGGAGGGCGCCGCCGAGGACCAGGAACTGGACGGCGAGGGTGAAGGTGTCCGCGGTGTAGCTGCACAGCCCGGGGTCGCCGGCCAGGCAGAACGCCGAGCGGTCGCCGTTCACCAGGGGCAGCAGCATGAGCGCGGAGGCGGCGAGTCCGGCGACCGAGACCCAGCCGAGCAGCGGCTTGCGGCGGTCCGCGACGAACAGGTCGGCGACGAGGACGACGAGCCCGACGACGGCCGTGATGGTGGGCGGCGCGATGGCGAGCCAGTCGACGGACTGGACCAGGTTCTGGGCCGGGGGCTGCGACGCTGCCTCGGCGAGGTTCTGGGCCGGGAAGCTCATCGGGTGCCTCCTGAGAGGAGCTGCTGCACGGCCGGGTCGGTCAGTCCGAGGAGGGTCCTGGGCCACAGTCCGGCGACGACGGTCAGGGCGACGAGCGGGGTCCAGGCGGCGAACTCGTAGCCGCGTACGTCGGTGAGTTCCGGGGCCTCGCGCGGCACGGCGCCCATGCAGACGCGGCGGACCACGATCAGCATGTACGCGGCGGTCAGCAGGGTGCCGAACGCGGCGACGGCCATGAAGGTGAGGAAGGCGGGCCGGCTGAGGTCGTCGTGGGGGTCGAAGGCGCCGAACAGGGCGAGCATCTCGCCCCAGAACCCGGCCAGGCCCGGCAGTCCGAGCGAGGCGACCGCGGCGAAGGCGAGCAGGCCGCCGAGGCGGGGCGCCCTGCCGTACAGGGCGTGACCGGACTCCTCGGCCAGGGTGTCGAGGTCGGTGGTTCCGGTGCGGTCCTTGAGGGCGCCGACCAGGAAGAAGAGCAGGCCGGTGATGAGGCCGTGGGCGACGTTGGCGAACAGCGCGCCGTTCACGCCGGTCGGGGTCATGGTCGCGATGCCGAGCAGGACGAAGCCCATGTGGCCGACGGAGGAGTAGGCGATGAGGCGCTTGAGGTCGCCCCTGGCGCCTCTCCTGGCGAGGGCCAGGCAGGCCAGGGAGCCGTAGACGATGCCGACCACGGCGAAGGCGGCGAGGTAGGGCGCGAAGGTGTGGAAGCCGTCCGGCGCGACCGGGAGCAGGATCCGGACGAACCCGTACGTGCCCATCTTCAGCAGGACCCCGGCCAGCAGGACCGAACCGACGGTCGGAGCGGCGGTGTGCGCGTCCGGCAGCCAGCTGTGCAGCGGCCACATCGGCGTCTTCACCGCGAGCCCGATCCCGATCGCCAGAACCGCGACGACCTGCACGGATGCGGTGAGCGACCGGCCGTTGTCAGTGGCGAGTGCCACCATGTCGAATGTGCCCGCGTTGAGTCCGATCAGCAGCAGGCCGAGCAGCATGACGACGGAGCCGAGGAGCGTGAAGAGGATGAACTTCCAGGCGGCCGCGGCCCGTGACTCGCCGCCCCAACGGGCGATGAGGAAGTACATCGGGATGAGGACCGTCTCGAAGGCGAGGAAGAACAGGACCAGGTCGAGGACGGCGAAGGTCGCGAGGGTGCCGGACTCCAGGACGAGCAGCAGCGCGACGAAGGCCTTCGGGCTGGGGCGCGGGGCCCGCGGCGTCAGCCGCTCCTGTCGCTGTTCGAAGTACGAGTAGAGCGCGCAGAGGAACGTCAGCAGCGCGGTCAGGACCAGCAGAGGGAGGGAGATGCCGTCGATGCCGAGGTGGATGCGCACGTCGAGTGCCGGGATCCAGCTGATGTCCGTGCCGGCCTGCATCTTCGACGGGTGGTCGTGGTCGAAGCCCAGCGCGAGGACGATCACGGCCGCGAGGACGGCACCGGTGACGGTGACGCCGTGCCGCAGGACGGCCTGTTCGGGAGATTTCCCCTTCAGTCCGGGCGGGGCCGGCAGGAGGGCGGCGGCGGCTCCCAGGAGCGGGCCGACGACGACCAACGCGAGAAGGAACTGCATCACGGACTCGTTGATATCGATCACGCCTGCTCACGCTCCCGTGGCGACGAGGACGGCGGCGACCGCGAGGACGACGGTGCCGGCGAGCACCGCGCTCACATAGGTCTGCAGATTGCCGGTCTGGGCCCGTCGCACGGCGGCCCCGAGCCAGCGCGGCCACGTGC
This sequence comes from Streptomyces olivaceus, assembly GCF_000721235.1. Classification (GTDB taxonomy): domain Bacteria; phylum Actinomycetota; class Actinomycetes; order Streptomycetales; family Streptomycetaceae; genus Streptomyces; species Streptomyces olivaceus. The sequence goes on along the minus strand of NZ_JOFH01000032.1, from coordinate 41,430 downwards.
CCGCCGCACGTACGTAGGTGTCGACGACCTCGCGGTCGAGGAAGCGTACGAGGCTCGCGCCGGCCCGGACGGGGCGGACGAAGAGGGTCGTGTACACGGCGTCCAGATGGAAGCCGGCGGCCGCGGGCCGGTGCAGCGGGCCCAGCAGGAGCCGGCCGGGGTCCGCCGGGTCGGGGGCCCCGGCGATGTCTCCGTAGGCGGGCCGGTGGCTGGCGATGGCCTCGGCCTCCACCAGCGCCGCGTCGCCCTCCGGGTGGGCCGCGACCGCACTCAGCGGGGTACGGGCGGCGAGCACGGTGGTGTGCCGCCAGGCCGCGTAGGTGACGATGCCGCCGACCAGGGCCACGCCCGTGCCCAGCACGGAGGTGGTGAGGGTCGGGGTGAGGTCCTGGCCGTCGAACCAGTCGGGCAGCAGCCGGAAGACGAGCCCGCCGAGGGCGAGGGAGGGGATGGCGAGCACCCAGAGCACGGCGTTCATGACGACGGGCTGCCTGCCGTGGTCCGGGGCCTCGGCGCCGCTGCCGCGGAAGGCCAGCAGCCACAGGCGCGTCGCGTACGCGGCGGTGAGGAGGGCGGTGATCAGGCCTGCGACGAGGACGGTCCAGCCCGCGGCGCCGGGTGCGTGCTCGGTGTGGCCGGTGGCCACGTGTTCCGCGGCGCCGAGGACGGACTCCTTGGAGAAGAAGCCGCTGAAGGGCGGGATGGCGGCGAGGGCGAGCAGCCCCACGGTCGTCGTCCAGTAGGCGTCAGGGACGCGGTCGCGCAGGCCCCGCATACGGGACATGGCGGCCAGCGAGTTGGTGCCGGCGGCGTGGATGATCACGCCGGCGGCGAGGAACAGCAGCGCCTTGAAGGCGCCGTGGGACAGGAGGTGGAAGACGGCGGCTGAGCGGTCGCCGGCGGCGAGGGCACCGGTCAGGTAGCCGAGTTGGCCGATCGTCGAGTAGGCGAGGACGCGCTTGATGTCGTCCTGGGCGAGCGCGGCGAGGGCCGAGCCGACCATCGTGACGGCGGCCATGACGGCGAGGACGACCATCGCGGCCCGGGATGCCTCGAAGAAAGGAAGGAGGCGGGCGACGAAGTAGACGCCGGCGGCCACCATCGTGGCGGCGTGGATCAGCGCGGAGACGGGAGTCGGGCCGGCCATCGCGTCGGGAAGCCAGGTGTGCAGCGGGAACTGCGCGGACTTGCCCGCCACACCGGCCAGGAGCAGCAGGGCGATGAGCGTCGGGTGGTCGAGCGAGCCGTGCGCCACCGCGCCGAGGATCCTGGTGATGCGGAAGGAGCCGGCCTCGGTGGCGAGCGCCAGCAGACCGATGAGGAAGGGGACGTCGCCGAGCTTGGTGACCAGGAAGGCCTTGAGGGAGGCGGCGCGGGCCTCGGGTGTCTCCCAGTAGTGGCCGACCAGGAAGTACGAGCAGATGCCCATGATCTCCCAGCCGACCAGCAGCACCATCAGGTCGCCGGAGTAGACGACGAGGAACATGGCGGAGGTGAACAGGGAGACGAGCGCGGCGTAGGAGGCGTAGCGCGGGTCGTCGCGGAGGTAGCCCGTCGAGTAGAGCTGCACGCACGTGGCGACGGTGCCGACCAGGACGGCGACGAGGGCGGCGAAGCCGTCGACGTGCAGGGCGAGTTCGACGGGGACGGAGCCGGTGGGCGTCAGTTCCGTGGCGGCGTCGACGGCCGCGCCGCCGCCCTGGCGGGCCGCGACCAGTACGGCCAGGACGAGGGCGGCCAGGGTCGGCAGGACGGCGAGCGGGCGGACGAAACCGGGGGCAGTGCGGCCCAGGAGGAGCCCGGCGACCGCCCCGAGGAACGGGACGAGGGGAACGAGTACGGCGAGGGTGGTCGTGGTCACGCGGTGGCCTCAGCCTTCTCGGCGGCCGTCCCGGTCGCGGGGGTGTCGGTGTCGGGGCCGCCCGGGACAGCCGGGTCGCCCGGGTCGTCGGGGTCGTCGGGGTCGGCGGGTCCGTCGGGTCCGTGGCCCTCGGCGGTGTCGCGGAGCTTGTCGATGTCCGAGGTGCCGCGGTTGCGGTGGACGGCGAGCACGATCGCGAGGCCGATGCCGATCTCGGCGGCGGCGATGGCGATGGTGAACAGGGTCAGGGCCTGGCCGGAGTGCAGGGTCTCCTCGGCGGCCCTGCTGAGCCAGACGTCGAAGGCGACCAGGTTGAGGTTGACGGCGTTGAGCATCAGCTCGACCGACATCAGGACGAGGATCGCGTTGCGGCGCGCGAGGACGCCGTACACGCCCGTGCAGAAGAGGAGGGCGGAGAGGACGGCGGGGTAGGCGAGGTGCATCAGCGGTCGTCCCCCTTGCCGGCCTTGCCGGCCTCATCGGCCTTGCCGCTCTCGCGGTTCTCGCCGGTCTTGCGGTGCTCGCCGTTCCCGCCGTTCCCGCCGCTCTCGCGGTGCTCGCTGGGCTTGCCGCTCTCGCCGGTCTTACCGTTCCTGCCGTGCTCGCCCGTCTCGCCGTTCCCGCCGGGGACGTTCGCGGCGTCGGGGCGTGTTGGGGCGCTTCCGGCCGGGGTGGCGGCCGGCTGGGCCTTGCGGGACAGGACGATCGCGCCGACCAGGGCGGCGAGGAGGAGGACGGATAGGGCCTCGAAGGGGAGGACCCAGTTCTGGAACAGGCTTGCTCCGGTGACGTCGGTGGAGCCGGCCGCCGGGCCGTCCAGGTCGATCCAGGTGGTGCGGAACGCGTCGACGACGACCCATACCAGGGACGCGGCGGCGGCCGCGGCCACGGCGAGGGCGGCCCAGCGGTTGCCGGAGTCGGCGTCCGGGGACCGCCCGATGGGCGCCCTGGTGAGCATGAGGCCGAACAGGATGAGGACGACGACGGCACCGACGTAGATGAGGACCTGCACCCAGGCGATGAACTCGGCGGTGAGCAGCAGGTACTCGACGGCGAGGCCGCCGAGGGCCACCACCAGCCACAGGGCGGCGTGGACGAGTTGCCGGGTGGTGACGGTGACGACGGCGGCGCCGAAGGTCACGAGACCGACGAGGAGGAAGGCGATCTCGACACCGGTCGGGGAGAGGAAGCCGTGCGGTGCGGGGGCCGCGGTGGAGGAGTCCGCGGCGAGGTGGCCGACGGCCGCTGCGAGGGTCATTCCGGGCCCTCCTGTCCGGGCTCGGGCGCCGTCGGTCCGGCCGCTCGGGCGGCTTCCTGCTGGGCGGCCAGTCTGTCGGCGGACTTGCGGGCGGCGGCGAGTTCCTTCGGCTCCTCCGCGCCGGGGTCGAGGGCCGGCGGGGCCGGGACCGTCCACATCCACTCGCGGAGCTTGTCGCGTTCGTGGGTGAGGTCGCGGATGTCGGTCTCGGCGTACTCGAACTCCGGGGACCAGAACAGGGCGTCGAAGGGGCAGACCTCGATGCAGATACCGCAGTACATGCACAGGGAGAAGTCGATGGCGAAACGGTCGAGGACGTTGCGGCTGCGGTCGCGCCCTCCGGGGGCCGCCGCGGGGACCGTCTCCTTGTGCGAGTCGATGTAGATGCACCAGTCGGGGCACTCGCGGGCGCACAGCATGCAGACCGTGCAGTTCTCCTCGAACAGGCCGATCACGCCGCGCGTGCGGGGCGGCAGCTCTGGCTGGGCGTCCGGGTACTGCTCGGTGACGGTCTTCTTCGTCATCGTGCGCAGGGTGACGGCGAGGCCCTTGGCCAGGCCCGAGCCGGGGATGGGGGGCATGGTTACTGGATCACCACCTTGACGATGCCGGTGAGGGCGATCTGGGCGAGGGAAAGGGGGACGAGGAAAGTCCAGGAGAGCTTCTGCAACTGGTCCTCGCGCATGCGCGGATAGGTGACGCGGAGCCAGATCACGACGAAGGCGAGGACGGCCGTCTTCAGCAGGGTCCACACCCAGCCGAGGCCGTCGGCGCCCCAGGGGCCGTGCCAGCCGCCCAGGAACAGGACGGTGGTCAGGCCGCACAGGACGACGATCCCGGCGTACTCGGCGAGGAGGAAGAGTGCGAAGCGCAGACCGGTGTACTCGGTGTAGGCGCCGAAGATGATCTCCGAGTCGGCCACCGGCATGTCGAACGGGGGCCGTTGCAGCTCGGCGAGCCCGGCGACGAAGAAGACGATCGCACCGACGATCTGCCAGGGCAGCCACCACCACTCGAAGACGTCCAGGATGCCGACGAGCGAGACGGTTCCCGCCGCCATCGCCACCGAGGCGGCGGTGAGCAGCATCGGGAGTTCGTACGCGAGGAGCTGGGCGGCGGTGCGCAGGCCGCCGAGGAGGGAGAACTTGTTGGCGGAGGACCAGCCCGCCATGAGCGAGCCGAGCACGCCCACGCCCATGACGGCGAGGACGAAGAAGACACCCGCGTCGACGACCTGGCCGACCGCGCCCTCACCGGGTCCGACGGGGATGGCCAGGAGCACCAGGAGGTACGGCAGCAGGGAGACGGCGGGGGCCAGTTGGAAGATGCGGCGGTCCGCGTCGGCGGGGACCACGTCCTCCTTCTGCGCGAACTTCACGCCGTCCGCGACGAGCTGGGCCCAGCCGTGGAAGCCGCCCGCGTACATCGGGCCCAGCCGGCCCTGCATGTGGGCCATCACCTTGTGCTCCGTCTGACCGACGATCAGCGGGAAGGCGAGGAAGACGACGAAGACGATCAGGAGGCGCAGGGTGACGTCGAGCGCGTCGTTCACTGCGTGCCTCCTGACGGGGTCGGGGGATCCGGTGGGTTCGAGGGGTGCGGCGGGGGCGGTGACTTTTGTGGCTTCGGTGGGTCCGTTGGGTCCGTGGGGTTCGGGGAATCGCCGGGAGCGTCGGTGCTGTCCGCCGCCTCGGGCTCTTCGGTGGCCTCGGACTCGTCGGACACTCGCCGAGTGTCCGGAGTCTCCGGCTCGGCAGCCCCGGTCGGCTCGGCAGTCCCGGTCGGCTCGTCGAACGCCGGGCGGGCGTGGTGCCACGGGGCGTCCGAGCTGCGCGGTGCCGAGGGCGACGGCTCGGCGGCCGCCTCGTCGGGGGGCGATGCGGCGGGCGTCGCGGCGGCCCGCTGACTCGCCGAACCCTGGCTCGCACTGCGCGACCGCCGGGGTGCCGCACCGCCGGCCGGGGTCCCCGCACCGGACGCGGGCGTCCCCGCACCGCCGGCCGGGGTCTCCGCACCGGACGCCGGAGCACCCGCACCGGACGCCGGGGCCCCCGCGCCGGTCGTCGTCTGGGTGGCCGAGCCCTCGGCGGCCGTGCGGGTCCGGCGGGGTGGCCTGTCGCCCGCAGCGCGGGCCGGACGCTCGCCCGCCGCCCGCCCCGCCCCGCGTGCCGGGCGGGCCGGGGCGGGCGGCAACTGGCCCTTGAGCGGGCCCCACTCGTTGGGGTCGGGGACCCCCGGCGGCAGCATCTGGCGGCGGCGCGGCCCGCCGTGCTCGGACTCGCCGGGCTCCTTGGCGCCCGGCCAGGCCTTGGCCACGCGGGCCGCGAGGACGAAGTCCTTGCGCAGCGGGTGCCCTTCGAAGCCCTCCGGCAGCAGGAGGTGGTCCAGCGCGGGGTGGTCCTCGAAGGCGACGCCGAACATCTCGTGGGTCTCGCGCTCGTGCCAGGCGGCGCCCGCGTACACCTCGACGGCCGTGGGCAGCACCGGGGACCCGTGCGGGACGGTCGTACGCAGCAGCAACCGGCGTACCGGCCCCAGGGCCACGACGTGCGCCGCGACGCGGAAGCCGGTGCCCGGCTCGTCGACGGCGCTCAGCCAGTCGAAGTACGTGCAGCCCAGCCGGTCGCGCGCGGTCCGGAGGGCGGGGATCCAGGACGCCGGCGGCACGTCGACGGTCAGCAGGCCGTACGACTCCTCCGCCGTGGCCTCCGCGCCGAACAGTTCCCCGGGGTCGGCGGGCAGCCAGCCGGCCGCGGTCATCGGGCCTCCCCCGGGTCCGGGACCGGCGGTGGCACCAGGCCGCTCCGCAGCGCGGCCGTCGACGGGCGGTGCCCGGCGCCGTACCGCTCCCCCAACGACTCCCGCGCGATCTTCTCCTGGAGCTTGAGGATGCCCTGGAGCAGCGCCTCGGGGCGCGGCGGGCAGCCGGGGACGTAGACGTCGACGGGGATGATCTGGTCGACGCCCTTCGTCACGGAGTAGGAGTCCCAGTACGGGCCGCCGCAGTTGGAGCAGGCGCCGAAGGAGATGACGTACTTCGGCTCGGGCATCTGCTCGTACAGGCGCTTGACGGCCGGCGCCATCTTGTCGGTGACCGTGCCCGAGACCACCATCAGGTCGGCCTGGCGGGGGCCCGGCGCGAACGGGATGACGCCGAGCCGGATGAAGTCGTGGCGGGCCATCGACGCGGCGATGAACTCGATCGCGCAGCAGGCGAGGCCGAAGTTGAAGACCCAGAGGGAGTACCGGCGGCCCCAGTTCAGGACGACCTTCATCGGCTCGGGGGCGAGGCGTGCCAGCGTGCCCAGCCTCTTGGGCTCGGGGAGCGGGACGGGCTCGGGGAGCGGCACGGGGGCGGTTCCGGAGGAGTTCACGTCCACGACAGGACGCCCTTCTTGTATGCGTACAACAGGCCTACGGCGAGGAAGCCCAGGAAGATGAACATCTCCACGAGGGTGGTGGCGCCGTACCCGGGAGCGGCGAAGACCGTCGCCCAGGGGAAGAGGAAGATCGAGTCGACGGCGAAGACGACGTAGAGGAACGCGTAGACGTAGTAGCGGACCTGGGTGTGCGCCCAGCCCTCGCCGACGGGGTCGACGCCGCACTCGTACGTCAGCAGTTTCTCGGGGGTCGGGACGACGGGACGCAGCAGTCGTCCGGCTCCGAAGGCGACGGCGACGAAGAGGACGCCCACGAGGGCGAGCAGTCCGACGACCGAGTACGACTGGAAGTAGTCCGCGGCGAGCCCGACGGTCGGTTCCGGCACGTGCGTTCCTCGCTCCTTCTCCCGAGTTGCGATCCGTACGCTTCCGTACGCTTCCGTACGCACGGGAGTCTAGAGCCTGTTAAAGAGGCGGTAAGCAGCCCGTCGTACCGGAAGTGCGGGGTGGGGTTTTCCTCAGTGCGTCCCCGGCGGTCCGCCTCATGGCGCCGGCCCGCGCCGCACGGCACGCTGGCTCCTATGACCGAAGACCTCTCGAGATCCCCCTTCACCGGCCGGGGCGCCGGCGGAGGGACCGGTGACCGCCTGCCGCCGGTCCGTCTCGCCTACGACCGGCACACCTGGAAGGAGATCGCCCACCTGCTGGCGAATCTCCCGGCGTCACTGATCGGCTTCACGTACGTCGTCACGGTGCTGTCCGTCGGCGTCGGGCTGACGGTCACGGTGATCGGTCTTCCGCTGCTGGCGGCGGGCCTGCTGGGCGCGCGCCGGCTCGGGCGCCTGGAGCGGGGGCGGGCCCGGGCGCTGCTCGGGGTGCGGGTGGACGAACCGAGCCCGCTGCCGGTGCGGAGCGGGGACGGGTTCTTCCCGCGGCTGTGGATGGCGCTGAAGGACCCGGTCGGCTGGCGCACGGTCCTGTACGGGTTCGTGCGGCTCCCGTGGGGCATCCTCACGTTCGTTCTCGTGCTGGCGTCGTGCTTCGTGCTGTGGCCGGTGCTGCCGTTCCTGGCGCGGGGTCTGGCCAACGCCGACCGGGCCATGGTGCGCGGGCTGCTGTCGCCGTCCGACGAGTTGGAGCGGCGGATCGCCGAACTGGAGTCGGACCGCGGCATCGTGGTCGACACGGCCGCGGCGGACCTGCGGCGCATCGAGCGGGACCTGCACGACGGGGCGCAGGCCCGCCTGGTCAACCTGGCCATGGGTCTCGGTCTGGCCAAGGAGAAGCTCCTGGAGGACCCGGACGCGGCGGCGGCCATGGTCGACGAGGCGCACGGCGAGGTGAAGCTGGCCCTGCAGGAGTTGCGGGACCTGGCCCGGGGCATCCATCCGGCGGTCCTGACCGACCGCGGCCTGGACGCGGCGCTCTCGTCGGTCGCCTCGCGCTGCACCGTGCCGGTCGGGGTGACGGTGGACCTCGCGGAGCGGCCCGCGGCGGCGATCGAGGGCATCGCGTACTTCACCGTCTCGGAGCTGCTGCAGAACGTCAGCAAGCACAGTGCGGCGCGGAACGCCTCCGTGGAGGTGTGGCGGGCGTCGGACCGGCTGCTGATACAGGTCGCGGACGACGGCCGGGGAGGTGCCCGCGTGGGCGGCGGTACGGGCATGAAGGGCCTCGCCGACCGGCTGTCCGTCGTCGACGGCCTCTTCGTCGTGGACTCGCCGGAGGGCGGCCCGACGACGGTCACGGCCGAGCTGCCCTGGCGCGACCGTACGGGAGACGACGCGGCCGGTTCCGCCCCCTCGGGGTCCGGGCGGTCCCGGCAGCGGTCCGGGAGGTAGGGAAAACCCCCCTCCCGGGACGCCGACGGGCTCCATGGTCGCGCGAGGGGCTCGGGAGGAGGGTGGAGCTAGGACGGCAGAGCCGTAGGACGAGGAGAGGGACGGCACCGATGGCCACGGATTACGGACACGGTTACGGGCTGGGGAACGGGTCCGGCTTCCCCGGCGACACCGGTGCGCGTCACCACCGGCTGCCGGCGGGGCTGCGGGCACCGTTCGAGGCGCGCAGTTGGCGGGAGTTCGGCCATGTGCTGCTGGGTCTGCCGATCAGCATCCTGCTCTTCACGTACGCGGTCACGATGGTGTCGCTGGGGGCGGGCCTGCTGGTGACGTTCCTGGGCGTGCCGGTGCTGGCGGCGGCGCTCGCGGGGTGCCGGGGCTTCGGGGCGCTGGAGCGGGCGCGGGCCCGCGCCCTGCTGGGGCTGCGGGTGTCCGAGCCGGAGCCTCTGCGGCTGAAGAAGCAGGGGGCGATGGGCTGGATGGGGGCCGTACTCAAGAGCGGCACCTCGTGGCGGAGCCTGCTGTACGCGCTGCTGCAGTTCCCGTGGGCGGTGTTCTCCTTCGTCGTCGCCGTGACCTTCTGGTCGGTCGGCTGGACGATGCTGACGTACCCGCTGTGGTTCTGGGTGTTCCCCATGTACGCCGGGCAGGGCGGACTGCAGCTGTACGGCGACGAGACGCACCGGGTCTACCTGGACAACCCCTTCGAGATCACCGTGACCGCGCTGGTCGGGCTGCTCTTCACCCTGGCCACGCCGTGGATCGTGCGGGCGCTGACGACGGTGGACCGGGTGATGGTGCACGGGCTGCTGGGGCCGTCCCGGCTGGCGACGCGGGTGGTCGAGCTGGAGTCGGACCGGGGGGTCGTGGTGGACACGGCCGCGGCGGACCTGCGGCGCATCGAGCGGGACCTGCACGACGGGGCCCAGGCCCGCCTGGTCAACCTGGCCATGGATCTGGGACTGGCCAAGGAGAAGCTGAAGGAGGACCCCCGCGCCGCGGCGGTCATGGTGGGCGAGGCGCACGGCGAGGTGAAGACGGCGCTCCAGGAGCTGCGGGACCTGGCCCGGGGCATCCACCCCGCCGTCCTGACCGACCGCGGTCTGGACGCGGCGCTCTCGTCGGTCGCCTCGCGCTGCACCGTCCCGGTCAGGGTGGAGGTCGACCTGACGGAGCGGCCGGCGTCGGCCATCGAGGGCATCGCCTACTTCACCGTCTCGGAGCTGCTGCAGAACGTCAGCAAGCACGCGCGTGCCACGGCGGCGGCCGTCGAGGTGTGGCGGGTGGAGGACCGGCTGCTGCTCCAGGTCGTGGACGACGGCGTGGGCGGCGCGGACGCGTCGGCCGGGTCGGGGCTCGCCGGACTGGCGGACCGGCTGGACGCGGTGGACGGGATCCTGGTGGTGGACTCGCCGGCCGGCGGCCCGACACGGGTGACGGCCGAGCTGCCGTGGCGCAGCGAGCCGGTCACCGGCTGAGGCGACCGGCCGCCGACCGCGTACGGCCCGCTGTCCGCCGCCTGCCCCCTCGTGGCAGGCGGCGGACGGCGCGGTCCGTCCCGGACGGCTCCCGGCGCCGTCCCGTTCCGCCCCCTCCCGCCGTCTTCCCGTCGTCTTCCCGTTGCTCCCGGGCCCCCGGCCGCCGATGCTGGGATGCTGGAGCTGTCGCACGGACGGTCCGTGGACGCGGCGCGGGCCGCGCGGGCCGTGGGGTGGTGGGCGGCTTCATGGGGGGACCGAGGATCGTGGAGGACAGGGTGCGAGTGGTCATCGCCGAGGATTCAGTGCTGCTCAGGGAGGGGCTGACCCGGCTGCTGACGGACCGCGGGCACGAGGTCGTGGCCGGGGTGGGCGACGGTGAGGCGCTGGTCAAGACCATCACCGAGCTGGACGCGCAGGGCGAGTTGCCGGACGTGGTGGTGGCGGACGTACGGATGCCGCCGACGCACACCGACGAGGGGGTGCGCGCGTCGGTACGGCTGCGCAAGGCGCATCCGGGGCTCGGTGTCCTGGTGCTCTCCCAGTACGTGGAGGAGCGCTACGCCACGGAGCTGCTGGCCGGGTCCAGCCGGGGCGTCGGTTATCTGCTCAAGGACCGGGTGGCCGAGGTCCGGGAGTTCGTGGACGCGGTGGTGCGCGTGGCGGAGGGCGGTACGGCGCTGGACCCGGAGGTGGTCGCGCAGTTGCTCGGGCGCAGCCGCAAGCAGGACGTGCTGGCGGGGCTCACGCCGCGGGAGCGCGAGGTGCTGGGACTCATGGCCGAGGGCCGCACGAACTCGGCCATCGCCCGGCAGCTCGTGGTGAGCGACGGGGCCGTCGAGAAGCACGTCAGCAACATCTTCATGAAACTGGGTCTGTCCCCGAGCGACGGTGATCACCGTCGGGTCCTCGCCGTTCTCACCTATCTCAATTCCTGACACGGACGGCTCGCCCCCTGGAACCGGTTGCCCGGCTCGGCGCCTCGGGTACTGATCCGGACGAACGAGATGTGCGAATGCGGGAAGGGAGCGTCCTCACCAGTGCCAGGAAGCGGAAATGCCCCGGAACACCGGGGCTGCGGGCCGTCTCGAAGGCGTGTCCGTGATGCGAGTGTCCACCGGAAGCCAGACCGTGCGGACGTAGTGTTGATCCCGGGACAATCAGTGGGAGACCAGTCCCCGGACAGCCGTCCCGAGGGAGGTCCAGTTCAGTGACCAGCCAGGTCAGCAGCCCAGCGGAGCAGGCCGACTCGACCGTCGTGGGAGAACAGCGCAAAGCGGCCGGGACGAAGGACGTCCGCCGATTGGAGCGGGTGGTCATCCGGTTCGCGGGTGACTCGGGCGACGGAATGCAGCTCACGGGTGATCGTTTCACGTCGGAAACGGCGTCGTTCGGAAATGATCTGTCGACGCTGCCGAACTTCCCGGCCGAGATCCGGGCGCCTGCCGGGACGCTGCCGGGCGTGTCGTCGTTCCAGCTGCATTTCGCCGACCACGACATCCTGACCCCGGGCGACGCTCCGAACGTGCTGGTGGCGATGAACCCGGCGGCGTTGAAGGCGAACGTGGGCGACCTGCCGCGCGGTGCCGAGATCATCGTGAACACGGACGAGTTCACCCGGCGGGCGATGCAGAAGGTCGGCTACGACGCCTCTCCGCTGGAGGACGGTTCGCTCGACGGGTACCACGTGCATCCGGTGCCGCTGACGACGCTGACGGTGGAGGCGCTCAAGGAGTTCGACCTCAGCCGCAAGGAGGCCGAGCGGAGCAAGAACATGTTCGCGCTCGGGCTGCTGTCCTGGATGTACCACCGGCCCACCGAGGGCACGGAGAAGTTCCTGCGGTCGAAGTTCGCGAAGAAGCCGGACATCGCGGCCGCCAACATCGCGGCCTACCGGGCGGGCTGGAACTTCGGCGAGACGACGGAGGACTTCGCGGTCTCCTACGAGGTGGCGCCGGCGACGACGGCGTTCCCGCCCGGCACCTACCGCAACATCTCCGGGAACCTGGCCCTGGCCTACGGCCTGATCGCCGCGTCGCTCCAGACGGACCTGCCGCTCTTCCTGGGCTCGTACCCGATCACGCCGGCCTCGGACATCCTGCACGAGCTGAGCCGGCACAAGAACTTCGGTGTGCGCACGTTCCAGGCGGAGGACGAGATCGCCGGGATCGGGGCGGCGCTGGGGGCGGCGTTCGGCGGCTCGCTCGCGGTGACGACGACCAGTGGTCCGGGTGTGGCGCTCAAGTCCGAGACGATCGGGCTCGCGGTCTCCCTGGAGCTGCCGCTCCTCGTCGTGGACATCCAGCGCGGTGGCCCGTCCACCGGGCTGCCGACCAAGACGGAGCAGGCCGACCTGCTGCAGGCCATGTACGGGCGCAACGGCGAGGCTCCGGTCCCGGTCGTCGCGCCGTGCACTCCGGCGGACTGCTTCGACGCCGCGCTGGAGGCGGCGCGCATCGCGGTCACCTACCGCACCCCCGTCTTCCTGCTGTCCGACGGCTACCTCGCCAACGGCAGCGAGCCCTGGCGGGTCCCGGAGCCGGGGGAACTGCCGGACCTGGCGGTGCGGTTCGCGCAGGGGCCCAACCACAGCCTGGAGGACGGCACCGAGGTCTTCTGGCCCTACAAACGCGACCCGCACACCCTGGCGCGCCCCTGGGCGGTGCCCGGCACCCCCGGCCTGGAGCACCGGATCGGCGGCATCGAGAAGCAGGACGGCACCGGGAACATCTCCTACGACCCCGCCAACCACGACTTCATGGTCCGCACCCGGCAGGCCAAGATCGACGGCGTCGCCGTCCCCGACCTGGAGGTCGACGACCCGGACGGGGCGCGGACCCTGGTGCTGGGCTGGGGTTCGACGTACGGGCCGATCACGGCGGCGGTGCGCAGGCTGCGGGGCGCAGGCGAGGCCGTCGCGCAGGCGCACCTGCGTCATCTCAACCCCTTCCCGGCCAACCTCGGCGCGGTGCTGAAGCGGTACGACAAGGTGGTGGTCCCCGAGATGAACCTCGGTCAGCTCGCCACCCTCGTCCGGGCGAAGTACCTGGTCGACGCCCACTCGTACAACCAGGTCAACGGCATGCCGTTCAAGGCGGAGCAGCTCGCCGCGGCGCTGAAGGAGGCCATCGATGACTGAGGTGACCGGGGGGACCCGGGAGGCCGGAGCGACCGGGCCGACGGGGCCGGCCGGCGGCAGCGGAGGCGGCGGGGGTGCCGGGCCGACCGACGCGGGCGCACTGCTCCAGCTCGTCCCCAAGGCCGAGGGCAAGCAGTCCATGAAGGACTTCAAGTCCGACCAGGAGGTGCGCTGGTGCCCCGGCTGCGGCGACTACGCGATCCTCGCCGCCGTGCAGGGCTTCATGCCGCAGCTGGGCCTGGCGAAGGAGAACATCGTCTTCGTCTCCGGCATCGGCTGCTCGTCCCGCTTCCCGTACTACATGAACACCTACGGGATGCACTCCATCCACGGCCGGGCCCCCGCGATCGCCACCGGCCTGGCCGCCTCGCGCCGCGACCTGTCCGTGTGGGTCGTCACCGGGGACGGCGACGCGCTCTCCATCGGCGGCAACCACCTCGTCCACGCCCTGCGCCGCAACGTCAACCTCAAGATCCTGCTGTTCAACAACCGGATCTACGGCCTGACCAAGGGCCAGTACTCCCCCACGTCCGAGGTCGGCAAGATCACCAAGTCGACGCCGATGGGGTCCGTGGACGCCCCCTTCAACCCGCTCTCCCTCGCCCTCGGCGCGGAGGCCACGTTCGTGGCCCGCACCGTCGACTCCGACCGCAAGCACCTCACCGAGGTCCTGCGCCAGGCCGCCGACCACCCGGGCACCGCGCTGATCGAGATCTACCAGAACTGCAACATCTTCAACGACGGCGCCTTCGAGGCCATCAAGGACAAGCAGCAGGCCGAGGAGGCGGTCATCCGCCTGGAGCACGGGCAGCCGATCCGTTTCGGCACCGACGGCGCCAAGGGCGTCGTACGCGACGCGGCCACCGGTGACCTGAAGATCGTCGCCGTCACGGCGGACAACGAGGCGGACATCCTGGTCCACGACGCGCACGCCGCCTCCCCGACCACCGCCTTCGCCCTGACCCGCCTCGCCGATCCGGACACCCTGCACCACACGCCGATCGGCGTCCTGCGCTCCGTCGAGCGGCCCGTGTACGACACCCTCATGACCGACCAGCTCGACGCGGCGGTCGAGCAGAACGGCAAGGGGGATCTCGCCGCGCTGCTCGCGGGCAACGACACCTGGACGGTCGTCGGCTGACGCCGGCGGCGGTCCACCGCGCGCGACCGCTCACGTGAGGCCCGGACGGCGACGTCCGGGCCTCACGGCTTACCCGGCTAACTCAGAGGTAAGTACCTTACTTCAAAGTGGGCACTTTCCTTCGGTTAGCGCAACTCCTAGGGTTAGTTACATCGAGCCCCCACGAGGAGTACTGAAACCATGAGCATCGTCGTCACCGGAGCCACCGGACACCTCGGCCGCCTTGTCGTGCGGCAACTGCTGGAGAAGGTGCCGGCCGACCAGGTCACCGCCGTCGTCCGGGACCGCGACCGCGCCGCCGACCTCGCCGCCCTCGGCGCGCGGCTCGCGGTCGCCGACTACAACGCGCCCGAGACCTTCGACGGCCTGTTCGCGGCCGGCGACCGGGTGCTGCTGATCTCCGGCAACGAGTTCGACAAGGGCCGCGTCCAGCAGCACACCGTCGTGATCGAGGCGGCCGGCAAGGCCGGTGTCGCCCTGCTCGCCTACACCAGCGCCCCCGAGAGCCTGAAGGCGGCGCTCGCCGACGACCACCGTGCCACCGAGGAGGTGCTGGTGGGTTCGGGCGTGCCGTACGCGCTGCTGCGCAACGGCTGGTACCACGAGAACTACACCGAGCAGCTCGCCCCGGTCCTGGAGCACGGCGCCGTCGTGCAGGCGGCCGGCGAGGGCCGCGTCTCCTCCGCCTCCCGCGCCGACTACGCGGCCGCCGCCGTCGCCGTACTGACCGGCGAGGGCCACGAGAACAAGGCGTACGAGCTGGGCGGCGACGAGGCCTGGAGCTTCGCCGAGTACGCCGCCGAGCTGAGCCGGCAGACCGGCAAGGAGATCGTCTACAAGCCGGTCTCCACCGAGGCCTACACCGGCATCCTCGCCGGTGCCGGGCTCCCCGCGCCGTTGGCGGAGATCCTCGCCGGCGTGGACGCCTCCATCGCCAAGGGCGAGCTGGTGGTCTCCACCGGCGACCTGTCCCGGCTGGCCGGCCGGCCGACCACGCCGCTCGCCGAGGCCGTCGCCGCCGCGCTCAAGGGCTGACCCGGACGGTCCGCCGGTACCGGCACCCCCACCTTCTCCGACATCTCCGGCATTCCCGCCTGTCATGACCGTATGCCGATACGGACATGACAGGCGGCGGGCTGCGGCGTTACCTTCGTCGTGGCATGCGACCGTCCCGGCATGCCGAGTGGGAGAGGGAGGTGCCCGTGCCCGGGTCGTCCAGGAGTGATCAGCGCATAGGCCTGCTGAACGGCTTCGCGGCATACGGGATGTGGGGCATCGTCCCGCTTTACTGGCCGCTGCTCCAACCCGCCGGCTCCGGCGAGATGCTCGCCCACCGGATGGTGTGGTCCCTCGTCTTCGTCGCCGCCGCCCTGCTCGTCGTACGGCGCTGGGCCTGGGCCGTCGAGCTGCTGCGGCAGCCGCGCAGGCTCGCTCTGATCGCCGTGGCCGCCACGGTGATCACCGTCAACTGGGGCGTCTACATCTGGGCCGTGAACAGCGGCCACGTCGTGGAGGCCTCGCTCGGCTACTTCATCAACCCGCTGGTCACCATCGCGATGGGCGTCCTGCTGCTGAAGGAGCGGTTGCGGCCCGCGCAGTGGGCGGCGGTCGGGATCGGCTTCGCGGCCGTGCTCGTCCTCGCCGTCGGCTATGGCGAGCCGCCGTGGATCTCCCTCTGCCTCGCCTTCTCCTTCGCCACGTACGGCCTGGCGAAGAAGAAGATCAACCTCGGCGGAGTCGAGTCGCTGGCGGCCGAGACCGCGGTGCTGTTCCTGCCCGCGCTGGGCTATCTGCTGTGGCTGGGCACCCAGGGCCAGTCGACCTTCACCACCGGGGGCCTCGGGCACTCGGCGCTGCTCGCCTCGACCGGCGTGGTCACCGCGATCCCCATGGTCTGCTTCGGATTCGCCGCGATCCGGGTGCCGCTGTCCACCCTGGGACTGCTGCAGTACCTGGCACCGGTCTTCCAGTTCCTGCTCGGCGTCCTCTACTTCCACGAGAAGATGCCGCCCGAGCGCTGGGCCGGCTTCGGGCTGGTCTGGCTGGCGCTGACGCTGCTGACCTGGGACGCGCTGCGCACGGCGCGCCGGACCGCGCGCGCCCTGAAGGAGCAGCTGGACCGGACGGGCGCGGGCGTGGCCCCGCTCAAGGGGAGCACCGCCGCGCGGGACTCGGAGATCGTGGCCTCGGGGACCCCGGCTCCCGAGGTCGCCGAACAGCAGTCGCAGACACGGACGCAGGCGCGGCAGCAGACGCTATAACTGGTCGGATGACACCGACCCCGGGCCCCGCTCCTCTGCACTTCAAGATCGTCATCGACGCCGCCGCCCCGCACGCGCAGGCGGACTTCTGGGCCGCCGCCCTCCACTACGAGGTCGAGGACAACAGCGCGCTCATCGAGAAGCTGCTGGGCTCCGGTGCGGTACCGGTGGAGGCCACCGTCGAGTCCCACGGCCGCCGCGCCTGGCGCGACCTCGCCGCCGTACGCCATCCCGACGACCCCTACCAGGAGGAGAGCGGCACCGGCCTGGGCCGGCGGCTGCTGTTCCAGCGCGTGCCGGAGGCCAAGACCGGCAAGAACCGGCTCCACCTCGACGTGCACTCCGCGGACGGCGGGCGTGCTGCGGAGGTGACCCGGCTGGAGGCGCTGGGCGCGGGCGTGCTGCGCCGGGTGACGGAGCAGGGCGGTGAGTGGGTGATGATGGCGGACCCCGAGGGGAACGAGTTCTGCGTCCATTAGGGCTTGGCCTCAGGACGGGTAGGGCTTGGCCTCAGGACGGGACGTGGGGGGCTCGGCCTCTGGCTCCACCTCGGGCTCGACTTCATGGCTTCCGATATGTGCGGCCTCGTGACCGGACAGCGGTCTTGACGCAGGGTCAACCTCTGCCACACCATCCAGGCACCCCATTCACTGTGGAGTCCCCTTCCGGAGGACTCCCTAGGAATTCGGAGCCCCCCACATGAAGCTCCCCCAGTCCGTGCAGCTCCCCCAGTCCCTGAAGCTGCCCCGGTCCCCCCTCTCCGGGCGCGCGTTGACGGCCGGTGCCGTCGCCGTCGCCACGCTGATGGCCGGCGGTTCGGCGGCCGGCGCCGCGTCCGCCGCCGAGCGGCCCGCGGCCGTCGCCGACGCGCCCGACATACCGGTGGCCAACGTCAAGGCCCACCTGACCCAACTGCAGTCGATCGCCACGGCGAACGGCGGCAACCGCGCCCACGGCCGCCCCGGCTACCAGGCGTCGCTCGACTACGTGCGGGCCGAGCTGGACGCGGCCGGTTTCACCACCAGCCTCCAGGAGTTCACCGCCTCGGGCAGCACCGGGTACAACCTCATAGCGGACTGGCCCGGCGGCGACGCGGATCAGGTTGTCATGTCCGGTGCACATCTGGACAGCGTCACCTCCGGCCCCGGCATCAACGACAACGGCTCCGGGTCCTCGGCCGTCCTGGAGACCGCGCTCGCCGTCGCCCGCTCCGGCTACCAGCCCACCAAGCACCTGCGCTTCGCCTGGTGGGGCGCGGAGGAGCTGGGCCTGGTCGGATCCAGCCACTACGTCGACAGCCTCGGCTCCGCCGACCGCGAGAAGATCAGCGGCTATCTGAACTTCGACATGATCGGCTCACCCAACCCGGGCTACTTCGTCTACGACGACGATCCCACGATCGAGAAGACCTTCAAGGACTACTTCGCCGGCCTCAGCATCACCACGGAGATCGAGACCGAGGGCGACGGCCGCTCCGACCACGCCCCCTTCAAGAACGCGGGCGTCCCCGTGGGCGGTCTGTTCAGCGGGGCCGACTACCGCAAGACCTCCGCGCAGGCGGCCGAGTGGGGCGGCACCGTGGGCGAGCCGTTCGACCCCTGCTACCACTCGTCCTGCGACACGACCGCCAACGTCGACGACACGGCCCTGGACCGCAACAGCGACGCCATCGCGTACGCAGTCTGGGAACTGTCGCAGTAGGACGGGCGGCCCCACGCGGGCGCGGTCCGGTCAGCCGGCCCGGGTGCGGAGGCGCTCGGCGAGACGGCCCATGCGGGTGCGTACGGACTCCAGTTCCTCGGCGTCCTCGGCCGCCGGGCCCTCCTCGGCGGCGAGTTCGTCCCACAGGCCGACCAGGTCGCGCCCCAGCTCCAGCCCCTGCTCGGGGTCGCGTACGGCACGCCAGGCGGTGGCCGCGCTCTGGACGTTGCCGTACGCGGCCTCCGCGTCACCCGCCCGCCGGTGCAGCCGGGCCAGCTCCAGCGAGAGGTCGAAGGCGCGGCCCGGGTCGCCGGACAAGTAGGCGATGTACGCGGTGAGTTCGCGGAGCCGGAGTACCTCCGGGTGCTCCGGCCCCAGCGTCCGCGAGGCGTCCGTCACGACCTGCTCGGCCAGGTGCGCCGCGGTCTGGGTGCGCCCCTCCCTGACGGCCTCGTTGATCCGGGCCGTCGGCTCCGCGAGCAGCGCCGCGGTCGTGGCGTCGCCGGGCACCGTGAGCAACGCGTCCCCGAGCACGGCCTCGGCCACGGCGTCGAAGCCGCGGGCGGGCGTGGGGGTGGGCTTGGGGCCGGGGTCGGCGTCGAGGAACGGCCCGGGGGCGGAGGGCCGCTTGGAGGCGGTGACGGGCTTGGGGGCGGCGGCCGGATCGGGGAGCGGCGTCGGCTCGGGGAGGGGCGTCGGGCAGGACGACGGCTCGGGGCGGGCGGTGAGTTCGTGGGGCTGCGCCGGGGCGGGCTCGCGGGGCGGTTCGGGTGCGCGCGTGTGGGCCGGCTCCGGGTCGGCGGGCGATGCGGTGCGCGGGGCAGCCTCTTCCGGCGCCGGGACCGCGCCTTCCGGCACCGGGACCGCGGCCGCGTCGCCCATCCGGGGCGGCGGCCCGAACACCCCGGTCGGCGGGGCCACCGTGCCCGGCCGGACACCCCCGGCCGGTTCCGGCAGGGCACGCAGCACGAAGGTCGGCGCGGAGCCGGCGGCCGGTGTCCGCCGCTCGTCGGGCACCGCCGGCGACGGGAACGCCGGGGCGCCGTCCGGTACGGCCTCCAGGGAGCGCAGGACGTGCGTGGGCCTGTCCCACCCGGTCGCCGCCCGCTCGGGCACCGGCGTCTCCTCGGGCACCGGCGTGGCCGCGGGTACCGCGGGTTCCTCCTCGGCCGGCGCCGGCACCGGGTCCGCGGCGAGGTGGCTCGCACCGTCCGGGTCGACCCTGAGCGGGACGGAGTAGCCGACGCGCCGGTCGTGGATCGTGGCGAGGACGGGCTGCCCGGCGGCGAGGGCGAGGCGGTGGAGGTGGTTCAGCACGGCGTTCTGGATCTCCTCGCCGGGGGCCGCGACGACCGTCGCACCGTCGACCGAGGCGCTGCGCGCACCGGCTCCGGCGGCCGGTACGCGGACGTCGATCGGCGTCGCCGCGCGGTCGGCCGAGCACCCGGCGCCCTCGTGATCGCGCTGCTCGTCGCGGCCGAGTCGAGACATCGTTCCCCCACTCATCGGCGGCTTCCGTCGGCGGATCGTGTCTCCGTACCGTCCAGAGCCTGTCGTGCCTGTCGTGCACCTATTGTCGAGTGTCTCCGCTCGCCCGCGGTTCTCACGTCACCGGGGTGTCACAGGCTCGTTCCAGGTGGCGCCCCCATGGACAAGTAAATGCGTACGCATATAATGCACATGCTGGTTACCGTCCATCGCCGACCGAACCGGGGTCCCTCATGACGCGTCGCTTCCTCTTCCTCACCGGCAGCACCCGCCCCGACGGCAACACCGAACTGCTCGCCCGCCGCGCCGCCGACCAGGTGCCCGCGGACGTCGAGCAGCGCTGGATCGATCTGGCCCGGCACCCCCTGCCCGAGTTCGAGGACCTGCGCCACGACACCGACCACACGCGCCCCACGGAGGGCAACGCGAGTCTGCTGCTCGACGCCACCCTCGCCGCCACGGACATCGTGATCGCCTCGCCGCTGTACTGGTACACGCTGTCCACACCGGTCAAGCGCTACCTCGACCACTGGTCCGGGTGGCTGCGCACCCCCGGCCTCGACTTCAGGGCGACCCTGGCCGGCCGCACCCTGTGGGGCGTCACCGCGCTCGCCCACGAGGAGCGGGAGGTCGCCGACCCGCTGATCGGCGCCCTGAACAACTCGGCGGCCTACATGGGCATGCGGTTCGGCGGCGTACTGCTCGGCAACGGCAGCAGGCCCGGTGACGTCCTGCGGGACACGGACGCGCTGACGCGCGCCAAGACGTTCTTCGCCCGCGAGGCGCCGTTCGCCCGTTTCCCGTACGAGGCGGCGGGCGCCACGGCTACGAGGTGATGTCCTTCGTCGTGAACCGCGCCCAGGCCGCCGAACCGAAGACCGCCGCGTAGAGGGCCTGCAGGCCGAGGTTCCGCACCAACTCGTCCCAGTAGACCGGTTCACGCATCAGGTCGGCGAAGGACAGCCAGTAGTGCGAGAAGAAGTACGGGTGCAGCGCGTGCAGCTGCGGGATCTGGTCGAGGATCTGGACGGTGATCAGGAGCCCGACCGTGGTCGCCATCGCCGCGATCCCGCTGCTCGTCAGCGTCGAGACGAACAGCCCGAGGGCCGCGACGCCGACCAGCGAGGCGGCCACGACCAGGGCGATCAGCAGCGCCCGGCCCAGGCCCTCGCCGTAGGTGATCCGGGTGCCGGAGATGGTGACCAGGTCGCCGACCGGGAACAGCAGCGCCCCGACCACGAGTGCCGAGGCGGCGACCACCAGAGTGGCCGCGAGGCAGAAGACGATCACCGTCGTGTACTTGGTGAGCAGCAGCCGGGTGCGCCCGGCGGGGGCGACCAGGAGGTAGCGGAGCGTCCCCGCGTTCGCCTCTCCCGCGATCGCGTCGCCCGCGACGACGCCGACGGCCATCGGCAGGAAGAACGGGAGGGTCGCGGCGAGCGCGGTGAAGACCAGGAACAGGCCGTTGTTGCTGATCTGCGCGATGAAGGCCGGTCCCCCGCCGCCTGCGCCGCCGACCGAGGAGCCGTCGCTCGTCTCGATCCGCACGGCGATGCCCACCAGGACCGGCACGGCCGCCAGCACGCCGAGGAGGGCGAGGGTCCGCCAGCGCCGGAAGGTGGTCAGCAGTTCGCTGCGGAGCAGTCCGAAGGCCCACAGCGGGCTCGGCGCGCGCACCGCGAGCCCGCCGCCGGGCCGTTGCCCCGGTCCTCCCGGGCGATGACCGGGTCCTTCCCGGCCGTCCGGTCCTCCCGGGCGATCCGATCCGTCCGGTCCGCCCAGTGCCCGTGTCTCAGCCCGCGACATCGAATCCCTCTCCCGTCAGCGCCACGAAGGCGTCCTCCAGGGAGGCCCGTTCCAGTCCGAAGCCGCGGACCCGGACACCGGCCGCGACAAGGGCGGCGTTCACCTCGGCGAGGTCGTGGTCCGGAGGTTCCGCCGTCACCCGGTCCTCGACGGCGACGACGTCCCCGGCTCCCTGTTCCTTCAGCACCCGCGCCGCGTCGGCCGGGTCCGGCGTGGTCACCACCAGCCTGCCGCGCGCCCCGGCCGAGAGGTCGGCGACCGCGCCCTGGGTGATCAGCCGTCCCCGGGCCATCACGGCGGCGTGGGTGCACACCTGC
Organism: Streptomyces olivaceus; assembly: GCF_000721235.1. GTDB lineage: Bacteria > Actinomycetota > Actinomycetes > Streptomycetales > Streptomycetaceae > Streptomyces > Streptomyces olivaceus. The sequence goes on along the minus strand of NZ_JOFH01000032.1, from coordinate 19,759 downwards.
TCGATCTCGTCCAGCAGGTGGGAGGAGAGGAAGACGGTGGTGCCGTCGGAGGCCAGTTCGCGGACGAGGGCGCGGATCTCGCGCATGCCCTGCGGGTCGAGGCCGTTGGTCGGCTCGTCCAGGACGAGCAGGCGGCGCGGCTGGAGCAGTGCCGCGGCGAGGCCGAGCCGCTGCTTCATGCCGAGCGAGTACGCCCTGGCCTTCTTGCCGGCGGCGGCCACGAGGCCCACCCGGTCCAGTGCCGCCGACACCCGTGCCCGTCGGGTGCGCGGGTCGGCGGCCGGGTCGGCGGCGTCGTAGCGCAGCAGGTTGTCGCGGCCGGAGAGGAAGCCGTACAGGGCCGGGCCCTCGATGAGGGCACCGACCCCGGGCAGTACGGTGCGGGCCGCGCCCGGCATGGGCCGGCCCAGCACCCGGGCGCTGCCCGAGGTGGGTTCGATCAGGCCCATCAGCATGCGGATGGTGGTGGTCTTGCCGGAGCCGTTGGGGCCGAGGAAGCCGAAGACGCTGCCCGCCGGGACGGTCAGGTCCAGACCGTCGACGGCGAGCTGTCCGCCGCGGTAGCGCTTGGTGAGCGCGCGGGTGGCGATGACGGCGTCGTCCGCCCGCTCCCGGCCGGCGGTCTCCGGACCGGCGCCCTCCGGGTTCGCGGCCTCCGGACCGGCGGTCTGCCGGCCGGCGGTCTCCCGGTCCGCGCTTCCCCGGTCCGCGCTTCCCAGGTCGGTGCTTCCGCGGTCGGCGCTCCCCCGGTCCCGGCTCTCCGGCTCCGTGGCGGACGCTTCGGCCATCGGCTCCCCATTCTCCGTGCGATGCGCCCCGCGGGCCGCGGTCACTCCTCGGCCCGCGGGGCGGCCGTCCCTCCTGCCTACTTCGCGGCGTCGGCCGCCTTCACCAGGGCGTCCTTGGTGACCGCACCGGCGTAGACCTTGCCGTCGTCCGTGATCAGGGCGTTGACCAGGCGGGTCTTGAAGACCGTGCCGGAGCCGAAGTCGCCCTTGACCTGGTCGCCGAGGGAGCCCAGGAAGCCTCCGAGGTCGCCCATGCCGCTCAGGTCGCCGGCCGCCGCACCCGTGGGCAGGCCCTGGGCGCCGGTGTCGAAGGTGGCGATCGAGTTCCAGCCCTCGCCGATGACCTTCATGCCCTTCATGTCCGCCGCGCCGTCGGCGCCGTCCTTGCCCGGCGCGGACGGCGTGCCCTTGCCGGGGCCGTGCTCGCCCTTGCGCCCGTGCTCCGGCGCCTTCGCCCCGTCGCCCTCGGTGACCTTCGCGCCCTCGGGCGGGGTGAAGTCGAACGTCGACGCGTCCGGCTTCGCGAAGCTGACCTTGGTGAAGCCCGCGTCCACCACGGCGGCGCCCCCACTCGCGGGGGTCAGCGTGAACTTCAGCGGCGTACCGGTCTCGGCGTCCACGGCGACGGTGATCGCACCGACCGTGGAACCCTTCTGCTTGGGCTCGACCACCAGCCGGTACGCGTCCCGTCCGGCCACCTGCGCGGTGCCGCCCACCGTGACGGAGGTGGTGTCGTCGACCGACTTCAGCGCCTCCTCGGCGAAGTCCTTCGGCGTGGCCGGCACGTCCTTCGCCGACTTCCCCGACCGCTCGGCGCCGTCCGGGGCGGTGGAGTGGTAGACCTCGTTGGACTTGCTGTCGTAGCCCCAGACGTCCTTGCCGTCGTGGATCAGGCTGTACTCGGCGGTGTCCTCGATCAGGGACACCTTCTGCCGGTCGGGGCCGTCGGCCGCGACGCGCAGCGTGTGGCTGCCGGAGACCAGCTCGGTGAGCTTGGCCGACGGGTCGGCGGCCGAGCCGTCGCCACCGTCCGCACCGCCCGGGCCGCCGGACATCCCGGACATCAGGCCGCTCTCCAGGCCGCCGAGGTCGGGCAGGCCCAGGTCGGTGTTGATCCGGACCGTGCCGGACAGCTGCTCGGTGTCCGACTCGGCCATCTTCTGCAGGAGTTGCTCCGCCGTGATCTTCGGCAGGTCGGGGTCTCCCGAGTCGGCGAGTGCGGGGACGAGACCGATCGTCGCGGCGGCCACTCCCATCACCGCGACCGGGACCACGTACCGCGCGGCCCTGCGCCGGCCGGCCCGCAGCTCCTCGCCCTCTCCGGCACTCGTGCTGTCGTCGGTATCGATCGGTGCCATGTGTGCCCTACCTCCGTCGTCGGCGGCGGATGTCTCGCGGTCCCGCACTCCTTCAACCCGTGCGCGCACTGCTACCCGTGAGCCGCCATTCTCACCCGAATCGGTGAGGATTGGTGTTTTCCGTGGTGTCCATCTGACCAAATCACCGGAGCGGAAGCGTCAGACCGCGGACTCAACTCCGCGTACTCCTACGGGATGACACGGAGGGGCGAGCACCGCACCGGCCCGTAGGGGTGCGGTACGCCACCCGGACACGGCGGCACCCCTCCCCCCCCCGTGACGCACATCGCCGGGGAGGGAGGACGCCCCGGCGCTCAGCCGGCCCGGTGCACCACGGCGTCGCACAGCTCCACCAGCGCGGCCTTCGCCTCGCACTCCCGCAGCGGGGCCAGCGCCGCCCGGGCGTCCTTGGCGTACCGGACGGTGTCCCGCCGGGCCTGCTCCAGTGCCGGGTGGGCGCGCAGCAGGCGCAGCGCCTCGGCGTGCCGGTCGTCGTCGCTCAGGTCGGAGGCGAGCAGCTCGGAGAGTGCGACGTCCTCCGCGAGCCCCAGCCGTTCGGCGCGCTCGCGCAGCCTCAGCACCGGCAGGGTCGGGATGCCCTCGCGCAGGTCCGTGCCGGGCGTCTTGCCCGACTCGTGGGAGTCGGAGGCGATGTCCAGGACGTCGTCCGCGAGCTGGAAGGCGACGCCGAGCCGCTCGCCGTACTGGGTGAGCACGTCCACCACCGTCTCGTCGGCGCCGGACATCATCGCGCCGAACCGGCAGGAGACGGCCACCAGCGATCCGGTCTTGCCGCCCAGCACGTCCAGGTAGTGCTCCACCGGGTCGCGGCCGTCCTGCGGGCCCGCCGTCTCCAGGATCTGGCCGGTGACCAGCCGCTCGAACGCGAGGGCCTGGACGCGGACGGCCTCGGGCCCGAGGTCGGCGAGGATCTGGGAGGCGCGGGCGAAGAGGAAGTCGCCGGTGAGGACCGCGACCGAGTTGTCCCAGCGGGCGTTCGCGCTGGACACGCCGCGCCGTACGGCCGCCTCGTCCATCACGTCGTCGTGGTAGAGCGTGGCGAGGTGGGTCAGCTCCACGACCACGGCCGACGGCACGATGCCGGGGGCGTAGGGGTCGCCGAACTGGGCCGAGAGCATCACCAGCAGCGGCCGGAACCGTTTGCCGCCCGCTCGCACCAGGTGCTGGGCGGCCTCCGTGATGAACGGGACCTCGCTTTTGGTTGCCTCAAGCAACCCTTCCTCGACCGCAACCAATCCGGCCTGGACATCGGCTTCCAGAGCCTGGTCCCGCACGCTCAGCCCGAACGGCCCGACGACGGTCACGAGGGGTCTCCTGTCTGCTGGTGTCTTCTGGCGATTACCTGGTTTGTCGATAGGTCGCTGCCACCACTCAAGTCAGCGTATCCGGTCACCTTTCGATCACGGCTAGCGCCCACCGTTGCAGGCCGGTCGGTATCGGATCATGCGCGGTATGTTTTTGATCAGGTGATATGAGCGGATATTGGACGATACGCCCGAGGCGCGGAACCGGGCGGCGAGCGGACCGGCGACCGCCGCAGAAGATCCCATCACCCCTCCCGGCAGATCGCACGCGGATCGCACTCCGAGCGCGTCGCCCACTCGACGGACAGCCCCTCCCGACCGATGGCCGGTTGAGGCACAGTTGGGGCGAATGCCCCTTTTGCCGCGCTTGTTGAGCCGGGTGAGTTGGCTCACTCGTCACCGCCCCGGAGCAACCCCGCCGCAACCTGTGTCCTCCCTTTGCCCCGCACGCCAGTTGGGACTTGGCAGACGCAAAGGATCAAGGGCATCAAATGCCCCAGACCAAGGTCAACAGGCGTGTTGGGTGACACCTGCACTTGTTCCGGACATGTGCTCTCGCATACGTTCCCGGCCTGTCGGGCGGACGCCTAATCCTGCCGCCGCCCGGCCGCACAGTCATCCACCCAACACACTCGCCGGCAGGAGCGGGGGACCCAGGTAAGTCGCCGCACCGGTCACGACCGGAGCGGCTCGGGGTGAAGCCGTACCCGTCAGGGGCACGGCCGGGCACCTCCCCGCCCGAACCCGACAGCTCACCTCGCAGGCGTAAGGAGAGGGACACAACATGTCTGCCTACGGTCACAACCGTCACGCCCGCACCGGCCGCCTCGCCCGGAAGCTCGCCGTGGCCGGCACCGGTGCCGCGGTGCTCGCGCTGCCGCTCATCGGCGCCACCACGGCCTCCGCCGCCACCCCGGCCGCCCCGACCGCCACCACGGCGGCGACGGCGTACCCGGACAACCTCGACGGCTGGATCCGCGAGTCGCTCGACATCATGGCGCAGCAGGGCATCCCCGGCACGTACGACGGCATCCACCGCAACATCATCCGGGAGTCGTCGGGCAACCCGCTCGCCATCAACAACTGGGACATCAACGCCGTCAACGGCACCCCGTCCAAGGGTCTGCTGCAGGTGATCGACCCGACCTTCCAGGCGTACCACGTGGAGGGCACCTCCTGGGACCCGTACGACCCGGTCGCCAACATCACCGCCGCCTGCAACTACGCGGCGGACCGGTACGGCTCGATGGACAACGTCTTCAGCGCCTACTGAGCCGCGCTGGGCGACTCACCGCGCCAGGAGACTCAGGAGACAGAGGTACCGAAGATCCGCTCGAGGACGACGGCCACGCCGTCGTCCTCGTTCGTACGGGTGACCTCGTCGGCGACCGCCTTGAGCTCCGGGTGCGCGTCGGCCATGGCGACGCCGTGGGCCGCCCAGTCGAACATCGGGATGTCGTTGGGCATGTCGCCGAAGGCGATCGTCCGCCGCCGGGTCACCCCCAGGTACTCGGCCGCGAGCGCCAGGCCGGTCGCCTTGGTGATGCCGCAGGGCTGCAGCTCCACCGTGCCGGGCCCGGACATCGTGACCGTCGCGAGGGAACCGACCACCGCGCGCGCGACCGCCGTCAACTCGTCGTCGCCCAGCTGCGGGTGGCGCAGCAGCACCTTGCTGATCGGGGTGCGCCACAGCTCGTCGCGCCGCCCGACCCGCACCGCGGGCAGCGTGGGGTGGGACATCCGGTACTCCGGCTCGATCAGCGTGAGGCCGTCGACGCCGTCCTGGTCGACGGCGGCGTGCACCTGTCCGACCTCGGCCTCGATCTTGCCGAGCGCGGTCTCGGCCAGTTCCCGGTCCAGGGTGACCGACCACAGCATCCGGTGCGCGCCGGCGTCGTACACCTGGGCTCCCTGCCCGCACACGGCGAGTCCGGTGCACCCCAGGGCGGCGAGCAGCGGCCGCACCCGGGGCGCCGGCCGGCCGGTCACCACGAGATGCCGCGCGCCCGCCCCGGCCGCCCGCGCCAGCGCGGCCAGCGACCGGTCGGAGACGGTGTCGTCGCCGCGGAGCAGCGTGCCGTCGAGATCGGTGGCGACGAGGGAATACGGGGTGCGGTGCATGATCAGAGAATACGGACACCGCACCTGCCCGACTCACCGGCGACCGCTTCCGAACGAGGACGTGGCGAGTGCGTTCGAAGGCGCCCGGGGACGCGGCCGTACGTGTCCGAAAGCTGGCGCATCATCTGCTAAAGCCGCTTAAAGGCCTGTGCACCGGTTGGCAACAACATGGTGGGCTACCTACCCCCGAGGCTCCCCCGGAGGTACCTTCCTGTTGTTCGGCGCAGTGTCTGTTCAAGGCAGTGGTCCGGGGGGACTTGATCGGGGGGTCGGGTTGAACAGCGGGCGGGTGCGGGTGCTCAGGCCGGAGGAGCTGAGCGCGGGGGAACGGGAGCACTGGCGGGAGCTGCGCGCCAAGTCGGCGGCACCGCGCAACCCGTTCATGGAACCGGAGTTCACCGACGTCGTGGGCCGGGTGCGGCCGCGGGCGCGGGTGGCGGTGATGTACGACGGCGGTGAGGCGGCCGGTTTCCTGCCGTACGAGCGCGGACCGCTGGGCCAGGGCCGGGCCATCGGGCTCGGCGTCTCGGACTGCCAGGGCGCGGTGCTGCGCCAGGACCTCGTCCCGCACCCGCGCGAACTGCTGCGGGCCTGCTCCCTGTCGAGCCTCGCCTTCGACAACCTGGAGGCCGAGCAGGAGCTGTTCGTGCCGTACGCCGTCGAGGAGCACACCACCTTCGTCATTGACGTGGGGGACGGCTACGAGGCGTACGAGAGGGCCCTGCGCGAGCGCTCGCCGAAGTTCCTGAAGACCACCCTGGCCAAGGAGCGCAGGCTCGGCCGCCAGGTCGGGGACGTGCGGTTCGTCTTCGACGAGCGGGATCCGGCCGCACTGCGGACGCTCATGGAGTGGAAGTCGGCGCAGTACCGCAGGACGGGGCGCCGGGACCGGTTCGCGCAGGAGTGGATCAGCCGGCTCGTCGCGCGGCTCGCCGAGACCCGGGCGCCGGAGTGCACGGGCACCCTGTCCGTGCTCTACGCCGGGTCGCGGCCGGTCGCCGCCCACTTCGGCCTGCGCTCGGGGACCGTCCTGGCCTGCTGGTTCCCGGCGTACGACACGGAGTTCGGGAAGTACTCGCCGGGGCTGGTGCTGCACCTGCGGATGGCCGAGGCCGCGGCCGCCGAGGGCATCGGGCTGCTCGACATGGGGCGGGGGCCCGCGGAGTACAAGGACTCCCTGAAGACCGGCGAACTGCCCGTCTACGAGGGGGTGGTGGCCCGTCCGGGGGCGGGCGCCGCGCTGCACTGGCTCGGCCGCGAGCCCGCCCGCCGCGCGCACGGCTTCGTGCGCGAACGGCCCCGGCTGGCGTCGTTGGCGGCACGCACGTTGCGGGGCGCGGCCCGGCTTCGCCGGTCGTGACGAGGGGATACCACGAGGGGCTACCACGAGGGGGGCGCATGGCCGGTCTGCGGCGGGAGAGGACACAGAGGGATCTGCGGCGGGAGAGGACGCGGCGGGAGATTGGCGACTTTCTGGGTCTCGGGCCGGTGCAGGTGGCAGAGCTGGACCTAGGCGACTCCACCGGCGCGGCGGACGACGGCGTGGTGCTCAGGCCGGGTCCGGGCAGCCCGCCGGTCACGCCCGGCTCGGTGTTCCTGCTGGTCAGACAGGCGGGCGTGCCCGTCGGTACCCTCCTCGGCGAGGTGCCCGAGGGCATGGACGCGGCCCGGGTGCTGGCCGGACTCGCCCGCCGGCTGCTCCGCACCGCGCCGCCGGAGGCACCGCCCGTGCCGCCCCGCGCCAGTGTCGTGGTCGCCACCCGGGAACGCGCGGACCAGCTCGCCCGCGCCCTCGACTCCCTGCTCGCGCAGGACCACCCGGACTTCGAGATCGTCGTCGTCGACAACGCGCCGGTGACCGGCTCGACCCGGGAACTCGTCGAGCGGAAGTACGCCGAGCGCGTGCGGTACGTGTGCGAGCCCGTCCCCGGACTCGCCGCCGCGCACAACCGGGGCCTGGCGGTGGTGCGGGGCGAGGTGGTGGCCTTCACCGACGACGACGTGGTCGCCGACCCGCGCTGGCTCACCGAACTGACCGCGCCGTTCGCCACCGACCCGGGGCTGGGCTGCGCCACGGGGCTGATCCTGCCCGCGCGGCTGCGCACCCCCGCGCAGGTGCTGCTGGAGAGCCACGGCGGCTTCGCCAAGGGCTTCACCCCGCGCACGTACGATCCGGCGTGTCCACCCGCCGGCGAGCCGCTGTTCCCGTTCACCGCGGGGCGGTTCGGCTCCGGTGCCAACATGGCCTTCCGTACGGCGGTGCTGCGGGCGGTCGGCGGCTTCGACCCGGCGACCGGCGCGGGCACGCGTGCGCGGGGCGGTGACGACCTCTACGGGTTCGTGCGCGTCCTCGCCCAGGGGCGGCGCCTTCGCTACACGCCGCGGGCGCTGGTCTGGCACCACCACCGGGAGACCTGGCGGGACCTGGAGACCCAGGCGTACGGCTACGGCGCGGGCCTCACCGCGTACCTCACCGCGATCCTGGTCAACCGGCCCGCGCTGCTGCCGGCCTTCCTCGCACGGGTGCCGGGCGGGCTGGCCCACGCCCGGGAACTGACGGCCGTACGCGCCGCCGGGAAAAGGGACGCGGACGGACGCGGGGGCGGCGGGAGCGGGGGCGGCCGGGACCGGGAGGGTGCGGCGCCGGGCGGGCACGACTCCCGTACGCATCCCTGGCCGCGGCGCCTGGCGCGGTTGCAGCGCCGGGGGATGCTGTACGGCCCGGTCGGCTACCTGCGGGCGCGCCGCGCCCTGCGCGCGGCCGGAGTGGCGGCGCGATGAGCGGGGCCGGGACGCACCGGGACGGGCCGGCCCCGGCCGGCGGGGCCTACGTCCCCGTCTTCCTCTATCACGCGGTGATGGACGATCCGCCCGCGTGGATCGCCGAGTTCACCGTCACCCCGAAGGAGTTCGCCGCCCACCTCGACGCGATCGTCGGCAGCGGCCGGACGCCCGTCACCATCGGCGTGCTGGCCGACCATCTGGCGGGCCGGGCGCCGCTGCCGCCCCGGCCGGTGCTGCTCACCTTCGACGACGGCTTCGCCGACCTGCCCGGTCCGACCGCCGAGGCGCTCGCCGAGCGGTCGCTGCCGGCCACCGCCTACCTGACCACCGGCGCCATCGTGCCGGGCGGCCGCAGTCTGCTGCCGCCCGCGCCGATGATGACGCTGGCGGCGGTGGCCGGGCTGGAACGTTCCGGCATGGAGATCGGCAGCCACACCGTCACCCACGCCCAGCTCGACACGCTGCCCGGCAAGGACCTGGCGTACGAACTGCGCACGTCCAAGGCGGTGCTGGAGGACGCCCTCGGGCACCCGGTCCGCCACCTCGCCTACCCGCACGGCTACAACAGCGCGAAGGTGCGGTCCTGGTCGGCCCGCGCCGGGTACGAGACGGCGACCGCCGTGCGGCACGCCCTCAGTTCGGAGCGCGACGAGCGGTACCGCATCGCGCGGCTCATCGTGCGGCGCGGTCACACGGTCGCCGACGTCGAGTCCTGGCTGGCGGGCGGGGGCGTACGGACCGCCCCCTACCGCGACGGCCCGAAGACGGTGGCGTGGCGGTGGTACCGGCGGGGGCGGGCGATGGTGCGGGGTCCCGAGTTCGCGGGGTAGGCGGCGCCGCGGGACGGCTTCGCTCGCGTGCGAACATCTCGTTCCGGACCCCTCGTCCGGACCCCTCGTCCGGACGGCTCGTCCGGACGGCTCGTCGGAGCGGCTCGTCGGTGTGGCGCCTCATGCGCGCGGCTGGTTGAGGTAGGGGTCGGCTGCCACCTTCCGCAGGCTGTCCCACGCCCGGTCGTTCGCCACGGCCAGGTCGCAGTGCGGTCCCGGGTCGCGGTAGTTCCACTGGAGGGCGGCCTTGACGCCGTCCAGGTCCTTGAGCACCCGGGGCACCTGCGCGTACCAGTCGGCCTGCCGGCCGGGGCGTTCCGGGTCGGAGGCGCTGCCGAACTCCGAGAGCATCAGGGGCTTGTCGTCGGAGATGTGGGCGCGGATCCAGTCGTGGCTGGCGTACTGCGTCTGCGCGAAGCTCAGCCACTCCGTCTTGTGGCAGAGGTAGTAGTTGTACTGGTTGTAGCCGATCCAGTCGACGTAGTCGTCGCCCGGGTACATGCGCTCGAACAGGTCGGTGTGGTTCAGGTAGCCGGTGATGACCCAGGTCCACACGACGTTGTCGGCGCCCAGCGCGCGGAACCGGTCGTGGACGTGCCGGTAGGCGCGGACGTAGTCGGCCGGGGTGCCGTTGTCGGGAGTGCGGGTGTCCATCTCCAGGTCGAAGGAGAGGAACACCTTCTTGCCCGTGCGCTCGCCGTACTCCTTGACGCGTCGTGCCTGGACGTCGATCACGGACTCGTCCAGGCCGCCCGCGGCGATCTCCTTCCAGGTGGGCTGCTGGGCCCGGGTGCCGCCCCACCACTTGCTCTCCCAGGAGAGGAGCAGCATGCGGTCCTCGCCGACCTGCTGCTCCTGCTCGGTGAGCAGTTGCCCCTCCAGACGGGTCTCCGTGACGGCGGACATGTCGTGGTACGTGTACACGATGTCGAGCGTGCGGCCGGCGCGCTCCTCGTACTCCTCCACCTTGTCGGCCAGGTCGGACTTGTCGTGGGGGACGAAGGCGCCGAACCAGGCGCCGCAGGGCGGTTCGAGGAGGGCGGTCGGGCGACAGGCCGGGTCACCGGCGCCGCCGGCTCCGTCGGCCGGGTCGGAGGGGCCGGAGGCGTCGCGCAGGGCGAGCACCGCGATGAGGATCGCGCAGGTCGCCGTCGCGGAGGTGATCAGCAGGCGGCGCCTGCGGCGGTGCTGTCCGGTCGTCGAGTCCGCGGGGGTGCGGCGAGCGGGACGGGCGAACCTCACGAAGTGGAACCCTTCCGTGTCGGCGGCGCGGCGCCCGACGCCGCGCCGGAAGCCGCGGGAGGCGTCGTGCCGGGTGTCGGGCGAGGCGTCGTGCCGGGTGCCGGGCGGGCGCGCAGGGCCGGGCAGAACGCGGCGAGCGTGGTCAGCAGGGTGAGCGTCAGCAGGACGCGGTCCCCGCTCAGGGCGTGCGCGGCGATCAGCACCGTGGACAGGAGTATCGCGGCGCTCACGCTCAGCAGGACGGCCAGCATTATCCGTTCGAGCAGGTCGGAGTGGTGTGCGAAGTCCGCGTCCCGGCGCTCGGCGGGGCCCTCGGCGCCGCGGGCCCGGAGCGCGGGCCCGCAGACTCTGACCAGAGCGGCGCCCGGTCCGACGGCCAGGAAGGCGGCCACGGCCGCGCCGCGCAGCGGGGAGCCGTCGGGCAGGGCGAGCGAGGCGAGCGCCAGCCAGCCGCCGAACGGGGGCAGCATACGGATCACGAGGTCCTGCGGTGTCATGGTGCGCGCCTCCTCAGCTCGCCGGTTTCAGGACGTAGAGCACGCCCGCGCTGTTCTCCGCCACGCGTTCGAAGCGCGGCGAGCCGGCCACGGACTCCCTGACGTGTCTCAACTGGGCCTCGTTGAGCTGTCCGTTCATCTCCGAGTTGGCTGTCTGCCCCTGGGTGAGCAGGAAGTAGGCGCGGGCCGGCGCGTCCACCGCGGCCATGTCACGGGCGAGGACACCGGCCGGGTCCCGCACGATCTCGTCGACGTGGCGCCGGTCGTCGTCGAGGAACCAGTAGTGGTCGACCCGCCAGTACTGCTCGTAGGCGAGCGGGTAGTTGCGGTTGGCGGCGACGACCAGCGAGCCGTCGGGCGCCTGGTCGAAGAGCCGCTGGACGAGGGCCACCTCCCGGGGCGGGAAGTAGTTGATCCGGTCCTTGCCCGAGTAGCTCGGCACGAACGCGAGGGTCCCGGCCAGCAGTACGAGCGGCGCCAGCCACGCGCCGTACCGGAGGCGAGGTGGCGAGGGCGGGGAGAACGAGGGCAGCGCGAACCGGCGGCGGGACGGGCCGGACGGCCGTTCCGCGTTCCGCGCGGCGGCGTCGGCGGCGTCGGCGGCCTCCGCGGCCGACGCGCGGACCCGGGGCAGCAGCGCGGCGGCGGCGAAGAAGGCCGCGCCGGGAAGCATGAACATCAGGACCCGGAAGATCATCTCGCTGCCGTAGCTGCTCGCCACGAACATCGGCAGCGGGGCCGCCGCGAGCAGCAGGAGCGGGAACGCCCGGCGCCTCAGCACCCGCTGGCGCAGTACGCCGGCCAGCGCGAGCAGCAGCACGGAGCCGGACAGGAGCCGGGCCGCCCACGACATCGCCACCGCTCCGGCGCCGGTGGGCGTCGTGCCGTACCCCGTCTCGACGTTGGCGCCGACGTCGCCGACGGAGCGGATCATGTCCGGCATGGCGGCGGACAGGAAGGGCAGGGCCGCCGTGAGGCACCAGGCCAGGAAGATCACGACGGTCGTGACCAGCGGCAACCAGTCGCGGTGGCGGCGGGTGAGGGCCAGCGCGAGGAGCGTGACGACGAGCATGCCGGGGGTCAGCTGGTGCGAGACGACGACCGCGACGACCAGGAGACTGAGCAGTACCGCCCACACCGCCTGCCCCTGCCGCACACCACCGCGCCCGTCCGGACCGTCCAGTCCCTTCGGACCGTCGGATCCGCTCGATGCGCTCGATCCGCTCGGTCCGCTCGATCCGCTCGTACGGCTGCTGTAGCGGCGCAGGACGACGGCGAGGACGCCCAGGTGCAGGGCGAAGGCGACGGACTGCGGGGAGAAGTAGTCCTGGCCCACCCAGTTGGCGACGCAGAACAGCCACACGGCGGTCCAGATCAGCCGGCGGTCCGTGGTGAAGGTCCGGTAGATCAGCAGCAGCGGCAGGAGCAGCAGCACGCTGGAGACCAGGGGCCACCAGGCCATGTACATCGCGGCGTTGTCCACGCCCAGCAGCCGCACCAGGGCCGCCTGCGCGGCGAAGAAGCCGGGCCACTGGTCGTAGACGGCCATGTCGCCGAGCCGGTCGGCGTCCTGGAGTCCGCCGGACGTCAGCAGGTGGTCGACGACCGCGTCGTGCTTCCACGCCCACGCGTACAGCGGGGTGGGGTAGAGGAGGGCCTGCGTGGCCCGTTCCATCACCAGCAGGCCCAGCACGTGGGCGAGGGGCCAGCGACTGCGTCGGCGCGGGTCGCGGACCGTGAACCAGAACCCGGCCGTGAGCACGGCGAGGCCCACCCAGAACGTGGGGTGCAGCGCGCCGACGAGCCCGTAGTCGTCCAGGGCGGACACGTCGGTGTGCCGTACGGCGTAGCCCCACAGGGCGAGCGCGGCGAGCAGGGGCACGGCGGGCCAGGCGGCCAACGCGCGGGCCGGCCGGGTGGCGGGGGCGCCGGTGGCCGGCTCCCGCGTGGTGTGCGGCGTCGGTTCCTCCCGCGTGCGTGAGTCGTGTGCGGGAGGCTCGTCCGCCCGCGGCGTGTCCGGGACCTGCTGCCCGGGCACCGGCTCTGGTGCGGATCTCTCCCGTGGAGTTGCTGGCGGACGCACGACGGTTCCCCCCTGACGATTCGGCTCCGTGCTCGATCAGTGCTCTGGCGTGCCGTTCGGTCTGCTGCGCGGTGGGGGCGGCGGCTTCGCCTGGCCGGGGCCGCTCGTCCCTGCGGGCGGGCGGCGCAGGGACATGAGCAGCGCGGTGAGGACGAGGAGCAGCAGGAGGGGCGGCGCGACCGGCGCGAGTTCCTCCTGCCAGACCCAGCCGCCCACCGCGGCGACGTACAGCACTGCCCAGCGCGCCTGCCACAACAGGCGCAGCCGGCCGCCCGCCCTGTCGAGGAGCAGCCACAGCGGTACGAGACACAGCAGTTGGAGGACGAGCGGCCCCCAGCGCAGCACCGGGCCGGGTCCGTCCAGACCGAGCGCGTCCGCGAGGAACCGGGCCGCCCCCGCGTACACCGCGCCGTCGACCGGGTCCGGTCGCCTGCCCAGGGCGACGGGCGCCGCGTGCAGTGCGAGTAGGGCGGCCCCCAGCGCGGTGCCGGGCAGCCACGGGTCGGGCCTGGCGCACAGCGTCACGGCCGCGACGAACACCACGAGCAGTACGGCTCCGGCGGCCAGCGCCGACAGGGGCAGTCCACGCAGCAGTTCCTGTCCGGTGAGCACGGCTCCGACGTCGGGCGCGCCGTCCAGCCACGCCAGGTGGCGCAGGGACACCGGGAAGGCGACGGCGGCCAGGCCGAGCAGCAGCCACAGGGCGGGCCGCAGACGCCGCTCGGGGACGGGGCCGGCCTCGGCGGCGGCTCCGGCGTCGGCAGGCGGGCGGACGATCACCGCGAGGGTGTCCGCCTCCAGTGCCTCGCGTTCGTAGCCGGGGCGTCCGATGAAGAGGGCGACCGTGTCCTCCCGTCCCTCCCCGTCCGGCCGCTGCTGCTCGTACGCCGCCTGCCGCGCCCAGGTCGTGCCGTACCCGGCGGTGGAGTTCAGCCGGGCCGAATCGGTGCCGTGGGACGTGCCGGGGCGCTGCTGCTCCCGGCCGGGCCGGCTCCCGCCACCGGCAGCCGCCGGCCCACCGGCCACGAGCGACGCACCCGGCGCGGGCGGGGCGTCCGGTCCTCGTGAACCGCCATCACCACGCGGCCCGTTGGAACCACCGGACCCACCTGAGCCCCCGGGCCCGGACCCGCCTGAGCCCCCGGGCCCTGACCCACGAGGCCCGCCGGACCCACCGCCCCCGCCCCCGTAGGCCGCGTCGACACCGCGCAGCGCGGCCCGCAGCCCGGGCACGCAGCCGACCGCGACCACCGACATGCCCGCCAGCACCGCCCAGCCCGCCCCCGCGATCCCGGCCGGCGTGAACAGCACCGTCGCGCTCCCGAGCACCAGCACGCACATCGCGCCCTGCACGGCGGCGAGTACGCCGGTGCGGCCCTGGACCCGCAGCACGCCGATGTACAGCTCCACCACGATCCTCGGCAGCGCCCCGACCGCGAGCAGCCGCAGCACCGTGGAACCGTGCTCCGCGTAGTCCTCGTCGAAGGGCGCGAGGATCTGCGGCGCGAAGACGACCAGGAAGAGCACCACCGGCACCAGCAGCAGCGTCATGCGGCGCAGTGCTCCGCGGATTCCGTCGGCGAGGCGGCGCGGGTCGTGGGAGGCGTGCGCGGTGAGGGAGGAGGCCATGTTGATGGCCATGAACTCCATCGTGCCGCCGACGGTGTAGGCCACGTAGAAGTAGCCGTTCTCCGCGGCGCTGAAGTTGACCGCGACCATCACCGGCAGCAGATTGATCATCGCCAGGCTGAACAGCGCGCCCAGCGAGTCCCCGGCGAGGAAGCGGCCCATCTCGCGGACCCTGGGCGGTTCCACGTCGCGGTCGGCGGCGGCCTGGCGCGGGATGAGCCTGCGGAAGATCAGCCAGCCGAGCGGCAGGGTCGAGAAGGCGATGGCCACGGCCCAGGACACGAAGATGCCCAGGACGGGCAGTGTGGTGGCGAAGACGGCCAGCAGGATCAGCTTGCCGACCGAGAACACCGCGTTCCCCGCGGGCACCCACTCCGTCTTGCGCAGCCCGGTCAGCACCCCGTCCTGAAGGGTGAGCAGCGCCCAGGCCACGCACGCGGCGACGAACAGCGTCCCCGCCTCGGCCGTGCCGAGGGGAGCGTAGGAGGCGCCCCACAGGTCGAGGGTGAGCAGGAAGACGGCGGCGGCGACGGCGACGACCGCCGAACTCGCCGCGTACGCACGCCACACCAGCGGTCCGGTGGCCCGGCCGGCACGGGGCACGAAACGGACGACGGCGCCGATCATCGTGGTCGCCGTGATGCTGGCGAGCAGTCGCATGGCGGCGATGGCGGCGGAGCCCTGCCCGACCGCCTCCTCCGAGTAGTAGCGCGCGGCCACGAGCCAGAAGCCCAGGCCGAGGACGGCCGAGACGCCGGTGCTGAGCATGAGGAAGTAGGCGTTCTTGAAGAGCGAGTCGCCGCCGTGTCCGCTCCCCGCCGACGTGGCGGCCCCGCTCCCCGGCACCGTCGCCGTCTCGTGCACCTTGGTCTCAGCCACCCGACGGGACCAGCCCTTCCGGTACCCCGGCCGGTCGTACGCCGGACTCCTCCAGCGCCGCGACCACCGCGCGGGCCCGCAACGGGTCCACGGGCAGCGCGTGCCGCGCGAACCAGCGCGCTCCGTCGGGAGCCGGGGACGGGTCGGTGAACTCGGCGCCCGCGTAGTCGTCGAGGGGCGGATCGTAGAGGTAGCCGACGACGATGCCGCGCCGGGCCAGCGCCCGGACCGCGCCGTCCCGGTCCGCCACGAGCAGCGGGACCCGGAACAGCGGCTGGACCGCGCCCCGCGAGCCGTTCGCCGGCCCCGCCCCGGCCGCCGGTCCCGCCCAGCGTGTCGACTGCAGCAGCTCCGTCCCGGCCCGGCAGCGCGCCAGTACGTCGTCCAGCCGGTCGAGCCTGCGCCCGATCCGGCCGAGCCGGAACCGGCCGGACCGCAGCCGGTAGTCGTGCATGTCGACGCGGACCCAGGGGTCGTGGGCGTCGAGTCCGGGCGCCGAACCCGCCGCACGGGCGAGCTCCCGGGGGCGTAACGGCATCCGGATCTCCTCGCGCTCCATCCGGCCCAGCAACCGCATCGTGGCCCAGGCGGCCCGCCGCAACCGCAGTCCCCGCACGGCGGCCTCCGCGTACGGCCGTACGGCGTAGGCGACTTCGGCCGTCGTGCGGCGCGGCAGCAGCAGGTCGGCGCAGCTCCTCTCCAGCGTCTCGCGCAGCGCCGGGTCGGCGACCGCGAGGATGCCGCCGGCCTTGGCGCCGACGTGCTTGGAGAGGCTGAAGACGGACGCGTCGCCCCAGGTGCCGACCGGCCGCCCGCCCACCTCGCTGCCGATGGCGTGCGCCGCGTCCTCGAACAGGGGGATGCCCAGCGCGTCGCAGCGGGCCCGCAGCCGGGGCGCCGGGTCCGGGTTCCCGTACAGGTTGGTCGTCAGTACGGCGGACAGCGAGCCCCAGACCTCGTCGGGCACGGCGTCGATGTCGACGGACGCGTCCGACGGGTCGAGCGGCGCCTGCACCGGGCGCAGCCCGGCGGCGAGGACGACGAAGAAGATGACGTCGTCGTTGACCGGCGACATCAGTACCCGGCCGCCGGGCGGGCACCAGTGACGCAGTGCCGCGTACAGCCCGAAACGGCACGACGGCACGTACACGCATTCCCGGCCGAGCCGGTCGCGCATGGTCGCTTCCAGCCGCTTCCCCGGCTGCGAACCGTCCCGCGCCCCGCCCGGACCGGCCTCCCCAATGGCCATCCGTCCCCCCAGAGGTGCCGTCGAGGGCCCCCTCCCCGAGACCGTCCGGCACCCGCCCAGAGTCGCCCCGTTCGCACCACTCCGTCAAGATTGCCTCCCGGCCTGTGGACAACTTCCCGTGCACGGGCGGAAGCGGAGCGCCACCAACGCCGGACGCACCCCACCGCACCCCGGCCGTGCCGCTCGCTCCCCTCGTCCCGCGCACCGGTGCCCGGGGCACCCGCGCACGTCAGCCCGCCTGCGCGCGCCCTGCCCGCCTCGCGGCACCACCTCCCGTCGCTCTGCCCAAGAGCGCCGTGTCACCCGTAACGTGTGGCTGGTCCACGCACCACGTGACACACGACGACCACGTGGCGCACACGGCGCGCACGGCGCACATGGCGAACACGAAAGCGAGGCAGCACCCGATGCCCCCCTTCGATGTCCCCGAGGGCGACCCCTTCGGCCCGCACAACCTTCCGTACGGCGTGTTCTCGATCCCCGGCACGCGGGAGCGGACGGTGGGCGTCCGGCTCGGCGACCACGTTCTCGACGCGGGCGCGGCGGCCCACGCGCTCGGATCGCCGTACGCTGCCCTGCTCGCGCGGCCCACCCTGAACCCGCTGCTGGCGGCCGGCCGCACCGCCTGGTCGGACGTGCGGCGCGCGCTCACGGCATGGGTGACGGTCCCCTCCCACCGCGAGACCCTCGAACCCCTCTTCCACCCGCTGTCGTCGGTGACCCTGCACCTGCCCTTCGAGGTCGCCGACTACGTCGACTTCTACGCCTCCGAGAACCACGCGCGCAACGTCGGCAGGATCTTCCGCCCCGACGCCGCCGACTCCCTCACCCCGAACTGGAAGCACCTCCCGATCGGTTACCACGGCCGCTCCGGCACGGTGGTGGTGTCCGGCACGGACGTCGTACGACCGTCCGGGCAGCGCAAGGCCCCCACCGACGCCGCTCCCGTCTTCGGACCGTCCGTCCGACTCGACATCGAGGCCGAGGTCGGCTTCGTCGTGGGCACGCCCTCGGAGCCGGGCGAGCCGGTGGCGCTCGGCGACTTCCGCGAGCACGTCTTCGGGCTGTGCCTGCTCAACGACTGGTCCGCACGGGACATCCAGGCCTGGGAGTACGTCCCCCTCGGTCCGTTCCTCGGCAAGTCCTTCGCCACGTCGGTGTCGGCGTGGATCACACCGCTGGAGGCCCTGGAGGACGCGAGGGTGTCGCCTCCCGAGCGCACGCACGAGCTGCTGCCCTACCTCGACGACACGGGCGGCGAGCAGGACGGACCGGGCGGCTACGACCTGCGGATCTCCGTCGCCGTCAACGGCCACGTGGTCTCCGAGCCGCCGTTCTCCACGATGTACTGGACGGCCGCCCAGCAGCTGGCCCACCTGACCGTGAACGGCGCCTCGCTGCGCACCGGCGACCTCTACGGCTCGGGCACGGTGAGCGGACCGTCCGAGCGCGAACGCGGATCCCTGCTCGAGCTGACCTGGAACGGCCGCGAACCCCTCGAACTCCCCGGGGGCGGACGCGCGTTCCTGGAGGACGGCGACGTGGTGACCCTGTCGGCCTGGGCGCCGGGCCCGGACGGCGTACGGGTGGGGCTGGGCGAGGTGACCGGCCGGGTGGTCGGACGAACTGCCCGGCACGGAACGGGAGAAGCAGCGGGGTCGGGAGCGGGCGCGGAATCGGGAGCGGGCGCGGGACTGGGCGCGGAATCGGGAGCGGGCGCGGGACTGGGCGCGGAATCGGGATCGGGAGAAACAGGCGGAACCGGGGACGCCTGACTCGCCGCTGCCCTACTGCCCGATTCCGGGTCCGGTCTCCGCCGACACCTGACTCTCACCGCCCGGCACCGTCATACTGGCGTCGGGCGGTGTCCGTGTGCGCTCCGTCCGTCCCTGCACAGCCAGCGCCGCCCGTCCTTCCGACCAGGATCCGGAGCCCGTGGCATGACCGTCTGCCTGCTCCTGCTGTTCGCCGTCGCCGTGACCGCCGCGGTGCCGGTGCCGCGCGCGCTGACCCGGTCCCTGTGGCCCGAACGCGATCCCGTCGTGGCGCTGTGGGTGTGGCAGTGCCTGGTCGCCACCGTCCTGCTGTGCTGCCTGACCGCCCTCACCCTCGGCGCCACCGCCGTCTTCGGCACCGTCCGCGCCCAGTTCTTCGCGCCCGCGCCGCCCGCGGTGACCGCCGCCTACAACCTCTCCGCCGGCCCCGCCTGGGCGGCAGCCGTCACGCTGCTGCTGGCGGCCGGGGCCGCCTGGACGACGGCGATGCTGGCCCGCGAACTCGTCGAGGCCCGTCGCCGGCGCGCCCGGTCGCGGGCCCATCTGCGTGAGCGCGCCCCGGACCTGCCCGCCGGCCTCCCCGCCGCCCGCGGGCCCCTGCTGGTGCTGGAGGACGAGTACCCGGACGCCTGGTGGATGCCCGGGAACCCGCCCCAGCTCATCGTCACCACGGGCGCCCTGCACCGCCTCACCGACCACCAGCTCGACGCCGTCCTCACCCACGAGCGCGGCCATGCCCGGGCCCGCCACGACTGGCTGCTGCACCTGTCGACGGCCCTGGCGACGGGCTTTCCGCGAGTCCCGCTCTTCGCCCACTTCTGCGACCAGACCCACCGCCTGGTCGAACTCTCCGCGGACGACACCGCGTCCCGCCGCTGCGGCCACCTGACCACCGCGCTGGCCCTGATCGAGCTGAACCAGCACCGGGGCGTCCTCTCCTGCTCCTCCAGTCACCGCCTCCTCGGCGAACGGGTCGACCGCCTCCTGGAGCCCCGGCCCCGCCTGACCCCCCGCCACCGCGCCCTCACCACGGCGACAGCGGCCCTGGTCCCCCTCCTCCCCCTCCTGATCACCTTCGCCCCGGGCCTGACGGCTCTGGCCTAGCTGTTCTGTCCGGGGAGGTTGTGGGCAGGTGAGCCAGGTCTCGGCTGGGGGAGCTTGAACAGGTGAGGGCCTTCCGGTTCGGTGTGGATTGCGAC
>NZ_JOFH01000031.1 GCF_000721235.1 Streptomyces olivaceus | reverse complement strand
CCCGGTTACATTTCGAACCCGGAAGCTAAGCCTTACAGCGCCGATGGTACTGCAGGGGGGACCCTGTGGGAGAGTAGGACGCCGCCGAACAATTATTGCGAGAGAAGCCCTGTACCGGGAACGGTGCGGGGCTTTTCTGCGTTCAGGGTCGGGGTGTTTTCCAAGAGACCCTTCAGCCCACCAGGTTCGTTTCGTAGGCCAGGATGACGGCCTGGACCCGGTCCCTCGAACCCGTCTTGGCCAGGATGCGGCCCACATGGGTCTTGACCGTCGACTCGGCGAGGTGGAGGCGCTCCGCCATCTCCGTGTTGGTCCATCCCTGGCCCATCACCCGCAGGATCTCGGTCTCGCGGTCGGTGAGAGCGGCCAGGCGGGGATCGGGAGCGGCGTCCCGGGCGGTCTCGGCGGTCGGCAGGTGGTGGACGTACGCGTTGAGCAGGCGGCGGGTCAGGCTCGGGGCGACCACCGCGTCGCCGGCCGCCACCGCGCGGATGCCGGCGAGGAGCTCCTCGGGCTGGGCGTCCTTGACGAGGAAACCGGAGGCGCCGGCGCGCAGGCCGGAGTAGGCGTACTCGTCGAGGTCGAAGGTCGTGAGGATGAGGACGCGGGTGCGGTCGCCGCCCGCGACGATGCGGCGGGTCGCCTCGATGCCGTCCAGGCCGGGCATCCGGACGTCCATGAGGACGACGTCGGGGTGGAGTTCGGCCGTCATCCGGGCGGCTTCGGCGCCGTTGGCCGCCTCGCCGACGACCGTCATGTCGTCCTGGCTCTCCAGGAGCATCCGGAAGCCGAAGCGCTGGAGGGGCTGGTCGTCGGCGATGAGGACGGTGGTCACTGCGGGGTTTCCTCCGGGAGGTGTAGGTGGACGCGCCAGCCTCGTTCGGGGGCGGGCCGTGGGCCTGCCTCAAGTGTGCCGCCGTACAGGGACGTCCGTTCCCGCATTCCGGGCAGCCCGCGGCCTCCTCCGGACGGGCCGGCGGGGAGCGGGCCGCCGCGGCCGGTGTCCGTGACGGTGAGGGTGACGGCGCCGGCGGTCGCGTAGGAGAGGGCGATGTGGGCCGTGGCGTCGGGGCCGGCGTGCTTGAGGGTGTTGGTGAGGGCTTCCTGGATGACGCGGTACAGCGTGAGCTGGCGGCCCTCGGGGAGGGCGGCCTCGCCCCGGACGGTCGTACGGACGGGCAGGCCCGCCCGGCGGACGCCGTCGAGGAGGCGGTCGAGGTCGGTGAGGGCGGGCTGCGGGGACAGTTCGGCCCGGCCGGTGGTGCCCTGGTCGTCGTCGCGCAGGATGTCAAGGAGGCGGCGGAGTTCGGCGAGGGCCTGGCGGCTGGTGCTGCCGATGGCGTCGAGGGCCTGGGTGGCGCGGTCGGGGGACTTGGCGGCGGCGTAGCGGCCGCCGTCGGCGAGGCCGGTGATGACGGAGAGGTTGTGGCCGATGATGTCGTGCATTTCCCGGGCTATGCGGGCCCGTTCGGCGGCGGCGGCGAGCCGGACCTGCTGGTCGCGTTCGGTCTCCAGGCGGCGGGCGCGGTCCTCCAGGACCCGGGTGTAGTCGCGCCGGGTGCGGACCGTGATGCCGATGAGGGCGGCGACGCCGATGGCGGACAGCTGCGAGCCGAGCTGCTGGTGCCACGGGCCGGCGCTGTCCCCGTAGCGGGCGACCGCGAGGCAGGTGGGGGCGGTCGCGAGGGCCACGGCCCACCAGAGGCTGCGCAGCGGCAGGCGCAGGGCGACGTGGTGCACGAGGAGGAGCTGGAGCAGGGCGGCCTGGAGGGCGGCGCCGGTCCACACGCTCACCAGGGCCGCGGGGAGCGTGGCGAGGAGGGCGGCCCCGGGGTGGCTGCGGCGCCACAGGAGGGGGACCGAGAGGCCGAGGCTCAGCACGAGGACGAGGCCGACGGGGACGCCGGGGTCGTGGGCGACGGTGCGCCAGCCGCCGGAGGCGTCGATGAGGGCGGCCACCACCCAGAAGCCGGTGAGGTGCAGGTCCCAGACGAGGGGCCGGCGGCGGTCGAAGGCGCGGAGGCGGCGGTTGACGCGCTGGACGTACTCGGTGAGGGGTTCGGCCGCCCGGTTCTCCGGCTCGGGCTTCACGTGGTCCATCCGACCATGGTCGGGGTTCGGGGGCCGTGGGGCGTCGGCCCGGCGGAGCGTATATGGGGTGAGGGGCGTAGTACCCGGGTACTACGGTGACCGGCATGAGTGTCTCGGTCCCCGGTGACTACGTGATCCGCTCCATACGCGCCGACGAGTGGCCCGCGGTGAAGGAGCTGCGGCTGCGCGCGCTGCGGGATCCGGTCGCCGACCTGGCGTACCTGGAGACGTACGACGACGCGGCGGCACGACCGGACTCCTTCTGGCAGGAGCGGGCGGCCCGGGGCGCCGAGGGGGCCCCGGAGGGTTCCGGGGTCCGGCAGATCGTCGCCGAGGGGCCCGGCGGGCTGTGGATCGGCACGCTGACCGTGCTGGTGGAGGAGGCCGGGACGACGGACTGGGCCGGGTTCGCGGTGGAGCGGCGGCAGGGCCACGTCGTGGGGGTGTTCGTACGGCCCGAGTGGCGGGGGAGCGGGCTGACCAAGGCGCTGTTCGACGCCGGAGCCGAGTGGGCGCGGGCGAACGGTGCGGAGCGGGTCCGGCTCATCGTGCACCCGGAGAACGGGCGGGCGCGGGCGGCCTACCGCAAGTCCGGCTTCGTACCGAGCGGTCGGACGGTGCCGCTGGCGGGCGGGCCCGGCGACCACGAGTTGGAGTACGTGCTGGAGCGCTGACGGCGGGTCCGGCGGGCCGCTCTAGACGGGCAGTTCGTCGTGGGGCCAGCGTGCGCGGGCCTGTTCGCGGGAGCGGAGCAGAGCCAGGGTCGGCATGCCCGTGTCCGCGCCGGTGGACAGCAGCTCCGGAAGCCGGGGGAAGGGGGCCACGGCCGCTACGTCGTCCAGGACGAGGGCCATTGGTGGGTCGAGGCGACCGGAGGATGACCGTTCGGCCATGCGCCGGCCGCGCTCGACCACGCTTGAGGCGAGCGCCGTCAGCAGCGGCATCGCGCCCGGGCTCGTCCTGGGGTCTTCGATGGATTCCCCCACCACGTAGAGCGTGCCCTGTTCGTGGATGAAGGAATCCAAGGTGAGGGCATCATTTCGGTGGGGAGTGCAGGCCTCTCGGATGTTGACCGTGGAGAGGGCGGCCAGGGCGCGGGCGGTGAGTTGCTGGGCCATGTCCCGGCGTTCGGGGTGGGCGGTGAGGGCCCCTTCGAGTTCGCCCGCGGAACCGGGGGCGGCCTTGGGGTGGGTGCGCAGGACGCGTACGGCGTCCTGGATCTGCAGGCCCTGGGACCAGCGGTGGACGTGGCGGATGGTGCGGCCGTCGACGGCGGCGGCGTGGAGGTAGCTGCGCAGCAGCAGTTCGGCGGTGTCGCCGAGCGCCTGGTCGAGGCGGGCGGTGGGGCGGACCGGGGCGAGGAGGGCGGCGGCCCGGCTCGTCGCCGTCGCTCTGTCCTCGCAGCCGGCGGTGGGGGACCAGTGGAGGCGGGCGGGGGTGTCGCAGAGGTGCGCGGGGTCGTAGAGGAGGACCGGGCCGAGTTTGGCGCGGGCGTCCTTGGTGTCCGACCAGAGGGCCGGTGCCGAGGTGACGACGAGGGCGGCGCCCTCCGCGTCGCGCAGGGCCTGGACGGCCGTGGAGCGCCGGGTGTCCGGGGGGCCGTAGTGGACCGCCTTGCGCAAATGGGCGGCCTCCCACTCGCCGGGTCTCTTGCCGTCGGCCAGGACGGACAGGGGGATGGCGGGCTCGGTCTCCACGGCCTCCGCGATCTCCCCGGCCTCCGGGACCTGCTGGGGTTCCTGGGCCGGGGGTTTCGGCTGAGGCGACCTCGGCGTCGGCACCTCGTGCACCACCGGAGTGGGCTCCGGTGCCGGTGCCTTGGTCGGCTCCGGCTCGCGCGAGGGTGCCGCCGCGGCCTCGGCCCGCCGTCGGCGGCGTACGGCCCGCCACCGCGCCACCGTGCCCATCACGAACACCGCCAGGACGACCAGCACCATCAGCTGGCCGATGAACAGCCCCCAGAACAGCCCGTACCCCGACAGTGCCGTCTCCGGGGCCTCCGGCCAGGCGCCGGGGAGGTCGTGGGGCTCGGCGATCAGCTCGCGCATGGCCAGCGGGGTGCCGCCGAAGGTGACGCCGGAGGGCCAGGAGCCGTGCGCGAACAGGCCGGACAGGCCCGTCGCCGTCCACACCAGCACGGTCATGCCGAGGAGGAAGGTGAGGATGCCGAGCAGCAGGCCGTCGGGGATGCCGCCCTGGGACGGCCGCTGCTCGCGGTGGTCGTCCGGTCTCATGCGTCCGGTGCCTCTCCGTTGCCTCTCGGGGTACGCCCTACGCCACCGTCGACTCGGACGAGTCGCCGATGTGCTGCTCCATGAAGGCCGCCGCCCGCTCCTCGGCCTCCAGCTCCGCCGCGCGCAGGGCGTCGTCGGCGAAGTCGGTGGAGGACTCGGTCATCGCGCGGTCGGTGAAGACCAGGGGGCGTTCGGTCTCGGTGATCAGGTGTTTGACGACCTGTACGTTGCCGTTGACGTCCCAGACCGCGATGCCCGGGGTGAGGGTCGGGATGATCTCCACCGCCCAGCGCGGCAGGCCCAGGACGCGGCCCGTGGCCCGTGCCTCGTCGGCCTTCTGGGCGTAGATGGTGCGGGTGGAGGCCATCTTGAGGATCGCCGCCGCCTCTCTGGCCGCCGCGCCGTCGACGACGTCGGACAGGTGGTGCACCACCGCCACGAAGGACAGGCCCAGCCGGCGTCCGAACTTCAGCAGCCGCTGGAACAGCTGCGCCACGAACGGGCTGTTGATGATGTGCCAGGCCTCCTCGACCAGGAAGATGCGCTTCTTGCGGTCGGGCCGGATCCAGGTGTGCTCCAGCCACACGCCCACGATGGCCATCAGGATGGGCATGGCGATGGAGTTGCGGTCGATGTGGGAGAGGTCGAAGACGATCAGCGGGGCGTCGAGGTCGATGCCGACGGTCGTCGGGCCGTCGAACATGCCGCGCAGGTCGCCGTCGACGAGGCGGTCGATGACCAGCGCGACGTCCAGACCCCAGGCCCGTACGTCGTCTATGGCGACGTTCATCGCCTCGGCGGACTCCGGCTCGGGGTGGCGGAGCCGCTCGACGATGTCGGTCAGGACGGGCTGGCGTTCGACGATGGACTCGTTGACGTAGGCGTGCGCGACCTTGAGCGCGAAGCCGGAGCGTTCGTCCAGGCCGTGCCCCATGGCGACCTCGATGATCGTCCGGAGGAGCGCCAGCTGGCCCGTCGTCGTGATCGCCGGGTCGAGGGGGTTGAGGCGGATGCCGTGGTCGAGGGCGGCCGTCGGGTCGAGGCGGATGGGGGTTATGCCCAGTTCCTCGGCGATGAGGTTCCACTCGCCGACGCCGTCCTCGCCCTGGGCGTCCAGGACGACGACCTGGCGGTCCCGGAAGCGGAGCTGGCGCAGGACGTACGTCTTCTCCAGGGCCGACTTGCCGTTCCCCGACTCCCCGAGCACCAGCCAGTGCGGGGCGGGGAGCTGCTGGCCGTAGAGCTGGAAGGGGTCGTAGATGTAGCCCTTGCCGGAGTAGACCTCCCGGCCGATGATCACGCCGGAGTCGCCGAGGCCGGGCGCGGCGGTCGGCAGGTAGACCGCCTGCGCCTGGCCCGTGGACGTGCGGACCGGGAGGCGGGTCGTCTCCACCTTCCCGAAGAGGAAGGACGTGAAGGCGTCGGTGAGGACGGACAGCGGGTCCCGCATCAGGCTCAGCCCCTACCTTCGGATGCCGGTGGCGAACGGAAGAGTGTTCACGAAGGCGCGATGGTGCTCACGGTCGCACCACTCCAGTTTCAGGTACGACTTGCCGGCCGAGGCCCGTATCGTCCGCTTGTCGCGGGCCAGCGCCTCGGGGGTGCGGGAGGAGACCGTGATGTAGCCGACCAGGTTGACGCCGGCGGCGCCGCTGGCGAGGTCCTCGCCGCGCTGGTCGAGCCGGGAGTGGGCGGCCATGTCACGCGGGTCGACGGTGCGGTTCATCTTGGCGGCGCGGGAGGCCTCCGCCTCGTCGTTCGTCTTCTCGGTCAGCATGCGCTCGATGGCGACCTCGGTGGGTTCGAGGTCCATCGTGACCGCGACGGTGCGGATGACGTCCGGGGTGTGGACGAGGAGCGGCGCGAGGAAGTTCACGCCGACCGGGGTCATCGGCCACTCCTTCACCCAGGCGGTGGCGTGGCACCAGGGTGCGCGGGTGGCGGACTCGCGGGTCTTGGCCTGGAGGTAGGTGGGCTCCATGGCGTCCAGCTCGGCCGGCCAGGCGTTGCGCTTGGTCATCGCCTGGATGTGGTCGATCGGGTGGTCCGGGTCGTACATGGAGTGGACGAGCGAGGAGAGCCTGCCCTGGCCGAGGGGCTGGCGGACCCGGATGTCGGCCTCCTGGAGGCGGGAGCAGATGTCGGTCAGCTCGCGCGCCATCACGACGGCGAGGCCCGCGTCCCGGTCCAGCCTGCGCCCGCCGTGGGGCCGGGCGGCGCGGGCCATGGCGTGCGCCTCGGCGGCCAGGTCGCGGGTGTAGTGCATGCAGGCGATGAGGTAGGCGCGGTGCTGCTCGCTGCTGGTCGACACCATCGACTGGAGCTGGTCGTACGACTGCTGCAGCCAGGGCAGCGCCTTGTCGTCGCCGCGCTGGGTGACGTCCTTGGCGTGCGCGTCGGGGTCGGCGGGGAGGGTGCGGGCGAGCATCTGGATGCGGGTGACGAAGCCGTCGCCGTTGGCCACGTGCTTGAGCAGGGTGCCGAAGCGGTCGACGAGGGCTTCCTGGTCCTCGGAGTCGCGCAGGCCGACGCCGGGGCCCTCGATCTCGATCGCCGCCGTGACCGTCTTGCGGTCGGCGTGCAGCAGTACGGCGATCTCGTCGGGCCCGAAGGGTGCCGCGAGCCAGCTGATGCGGCCGATGCCGGGCGGCGGTCCGACCTCGACCTCCCGACCGTCGATCCGGGTGCCGGCCTCGACGGCGCCGGACCGGTAGGCGGTGCCGGTGCGCAGCGTCCGCTTGAAGCTGCGGTTGATCTCGAACCACTTGTAGAACGTGCGGTGCTTGTACGGCACGTAGACCGCCGCCAGCGCCAGCATCGGGAAGCCGCAGAGCAGGACGATGCGCAGGGTGAGGACGGGGACGAGGAGCCCGCACATCATGCCGAGGAACGCGCCCGCGACGATCAGCGCGATCTCACCGGTCTCGCGGTTGCGGCCGACGATCGCGTTCGGCCGGGCGCGGCCGATCAGATACGTACGGCGGGGCGTGACCGGATGGGACACGTGGGACTCGGTCGTCAACGCCCGTCACCTCCTGTGCTCTTCGTGCCGCTGTTGCGGGTGTTGCTGGCGTGGGGCGAGTTCACCGGGCTGCCTTGGCGCGGTGCGGGTGCGGCGGAGGGGACGCTTCCGCCGCCGTTCGTGGGGCGCGAGCTGTGCGCGGCGACTCCGCCGGAGGCGGGGTTCGAGGGGCGGGCCGCGGCGGAGGACGAGGACTGCCCGCCTCCTCCGTCGCCGTTGCCGCGGGTGCTGTGGGTTCTGATGCCCTGCGCGACGAGGTTCGCCGGGGAGCTCATCACGGCGGCGGCCTTGCCCTCGGCGCCCTGCATGATGCGGTTGTTGCGGCCGTTGGCGATCTCGTCGCCGAAGCCGGGCACGAAGCGGTAGATCATCGCGGAGGCGAAGATCGCGAGCAGGATGATGGCGAGGCCGGAGACGATGGCGGCGACGGAGTCGGGTCCGCCGTCCGCGGTCAGCGCGCCCGCGAGGCCCAGCACGATGACGATCACGGGTTTCACCATGATCACCGCGATCATGATGCCCGCCCAGCGGCGGACGTGGCCCCACAGGTTCTTGTCGACCAGACCGGCGTAGACGACGACGCCGAGCAGCGCGCCGACGTAGAGCAGGACGGCGCGCAGGTACAGCTCCAGGTAGAGCACGCCGGCGGCGATGATCGACACGAACGACACGATGATCAGCATGATCGGGCCGCCGCCGATCTCGTCGCCCTGCTTCAGCGCGTCGGAGAACGTGCCGAAGAACGCGTCCGTCTGGTCGCCGGTGCCCTTGGCCAGGACGTCGGTCACGGCGTCGGTGGCCGACACGATCGTGTAGAGGATCAGCGGCGTGAACGCCGAGGCCAGCACGGTGAGCCAGAGGAACCCGATGGCCTCGGAGAGCGCGGTGCTGAGCGGCACGCCGCGCACGGCGCGCTTGGCGACCGCCAGCAGCCAGAGGACCAGCGTGAGGATCGCCGACGCCGCGAAGACGACGGCGTACTGCTTCAGGAACGTGCCGTTCGTGAAGTCGACGTCGGCGGTGTTCTTCACGGCGTCGCTGAGCGTGTCGACGGTCCAGGCGGCGGCGTCGGCGCAGCCCTTGGCGAGGGAGGAGAGGGGATCGAGGGTGGTGGAGGGGCTGTAACTGTCCCCGCCGCCTCCGCCGGAGCCGCCGCCCTCGCCTCGCTCGCAGTACTTTCTGGCGGCTCCCTGGATCTGGTCGCAGGTGTCGTCGCTGGGGGTGGGCGTGGGCTCGGCGAAGGCACGCGTGGCGAAGAGGACAGCCGCCGCCTGTACGGCGGCGACGACCCCGGTCAGTTTGAGTACGCGCCGGTCAGCGGGCATACGTGAACCCTCCGTACTCCTGGACGGCCTTCGCCATCTCGTCGGCGGTGGATGCCTTGTCGTCGCCCGGAATCGGTGCCGGACCGTCCTTCTGGGAGTGCGTCACGATCTTCCAGTCGTCACCGGCCCACTGGAGCTGCACGGTGATGGTGAACCAGGTGCTGGTGACGGGAGAGGTGGAGTTCTGCCCCGCGAGTCCGAGGAGACCGTTGCACCAGACCTCGACGGTGGTCCCGTCGGCCGACCGCTCGGTGACCTTGGAGCCGATCGGGCTGGTGCGGGAGACGAAGGTGTAGCCCTTCGGCGTCGAACCGTCCTCGTTCAGGCCGACGTTCTTGTTGAACGCCGGGGTGTACGCCTTGTCCATGGTGGCCTGGAAGTCCGCCACTCTGTCGGGGACGACGACGGCCTGCAGGATGGCGTCGCGCTCGCCCTTGTCGAACATCCCGTCGGACCCCAGCGCCTCGGCGTAGTTCGCGGCGGCGCTCTGCGCCCCCTGTTCGTCGTGGGCGAAGCCCGACTGGACGGGGCGGGTGCCGGTGGGGGCCGTGGACGAGGCGTCCGGCTTGTTTCCCGCCGCGCCCTTCGCGGATGCGGAACCGTCTCCTCCACGGTTCGCAAAGGCGATCGCGGCGATGAGGAGGACGACGACCCCGACCACGGTGATCAGGCTGCGCGAGGACGAGCGGCCGCCGCGTCGGGGGCCGCCCTCCGGCTCGGGCAGCCGGAGTCTGGTCTGCCCGGTGCCGCCGTAACCGCCGGAGGACTGGTGATCGTCTCCGAGACTCATACCGTGTACGCCCCCTCGACGCCGTGTCTGCCGTAGAAGTACGACGGTAGCCGTGCTGGTTCCCGCGCGGGCGCGGTGTTATGACTCGACATCAGGGAAACGCAACCTCAGCCAGGTTGGCACGACGGGCGGGTGGGGTGGAAGACGGGGGCGGGGGCGTACCGGGCTACACGGCCATCCCGTACACAATGGTGAACAGCGTGCCGAGTGAGCCGATGATGAACACGCCTGTGAGGCCCGCGACGATGAGGCCCTTGCCCTGCTCGGCGCTGAAGGTGTCCCGCAGCGCCGTGGCACCGATGCGCTGCTTGGCCGCGCCCCAGATGGCGATGCCGAGGCAGAGCAGAATGGCGACGGCCATCACCACCTCGATCATGACCTTGGCCTCGTTGCCCAGGCTGCCGAAGGGGCCCCAGTCCGGAGCAATCCCCCCGATGATGGTGTTGATGTCTCCCTCGTCGGCCGCAAAGAGCATGTAAGTCACCGCCCCTGTTGGGTAGTTCCGCGCCCTCTGCGGACGTGCAGAGGTCAAGCCTCATTGTCGCCGACAATGAGGCCGTCGTATGTCGACTTGGCGTCATTGGTTGGCGGGTTTCGTACGAATAGCTTGCCACCGCCCCGGGCCGGCTGGTCAGTCGGCTCCGAGACGGCTTCCTGTGGTCGTATCGTCACTCTGTGTATCACGATGGGGCATGGCTGGCAACGATGTGTTAGCGAAACCTGGGGAGTGGTTCGATCGTTAGGCCCTGATGCGGTGACGGCGGGGCGGCAAACAGGTGCACCTGGTCCGGCGGCGGCCGACATGGCTGGAAAGCGTCACTGAACGGCGGGCTCGTGGGGGATGGTTGGGGCATGCGCAAGATGTGGATCGGGGCCGGGGTCGCCGCGGCCGGCGGGACGGGCTTCGTGATGCTGCTCGTGGTGGGGGTCTACCTCGTCGGCGGGGACTCGGCGGGCGGCTCGGGAGGCGAGGGGAAGAAGCTGGCCAAGGGGTCGGTGCCCGCGGCCTACCAGCCGCTCGTGCAGGAGGCGGGCAGTCTCTGCCCCGCCATCAATCCGGCGCTGCTCGCCGCCCAGCTCTACCAGGAGAGCGGCTTCGACCCGAAGGCGCAGAGCGCGGCGGCGGCGCAGGGGATAGCGCAGTTCATTCCGGGGACGTGGGCCGTCCACGGAGTCGACGGGGACGGGGACGGCGACCGGGACGTGTGGGACCCCAACGACGCCATTCCGTCGGCGGCTTCGTACGACTGCTCCCTCGCCTCGTACGTGAAGAGCGTGCCCGGCGACCCGACCGAGAACATGCTGGCCGCCTACAACGCCGGGCCGGACGCGGTGATCCGGTACCAGGGCGTGCCGCCCTACGCGGAGACCCAGAACTACGTCAAGACCATCACCACCCTGGCGGAGAGCTTCGCCGAGCCCGAGACGCGGGTCGATCCGTCCGAGCAGGCCGCCGGGGCCATCGCCTACGCGCAGAAGAAGCTCGGCACCCTCTACCTGTGGGGCGGCAACGGCACGCCCGAGCAGGGCGGGCGGTTCGACTGCTCGGGCCTGACCAAGGCGGCGTACGAGAACGTGGGGATCGAGCTGCCGCGGGTCGCCAACGACCAGTACAACGCGGGGGCGCATCCCGGCCGCGACGAACTGCTCCCCGGGGACCTGGTGTTCTTCTCGGACGACCTCACCAACTCGCGCGCCATCCGGCATGTCGGGATTTACGTCGGCGGCGGGTACATGATCGACGCGCCGAGGACGGGCGCTGTGATCCGGTTCGACCCGATCGACACCCCCGACTACTTCGGGGCCACCCGGGTCACCGAGGATGGCGCGAAAGCATTGCCCACCACGGTGTGAATGGCAGGGTTTGAACCCAGCGTGAAACCCTGCCCTGAGCTGCGGTGACGTATCTCTCTTCGATAACGTCTGAGTGATCATTCGGTGGAGCGTGGAACGTATCTACGGGGACCGTGCGTTCCTGTTGGCGTAGGTGACCACGGGGGTGGCTGAAGAGGCGCGCGAGACGCGTGCCGGAGGACATGACGAAGGGGCCGCAGCACCATGGCTGGACTCGCCGAATCCGGGTCGAACCCCGACGTCGAGCTGCTCTACGACATCAACGGCCTGGCCAAGGACGCACCGCACTGGTTCGACCGGGTCATGGAGTTCGTCGGTGAGTACGGGCTGCTGTTCGCGATCGTGCTGCTGGTGCTGGGGTGCTGGTGGGGCGTGCGACGGCGGGGCGGTGAGGACGCGGCGTCGAACGTGGCGGCCCTCGTCTGGGCGCCGCTCGCGGCCGGGGTGGCCGTACTGATCAACGTGCCGATACGGGGCTTCGTCGAACGGCCCCGGCCCTTCAACAGCCACGAGGGCCTCGAAGTGCTCGTCGACGGCAAGGACGACTTCTCCTTCGTGAGCGATCACGCCACTCTCTGCATGGCGCTGGCCGTCGCCCTGTTCGTCGCCAACCGGAAGCTCGGCATCGTCGGGATCGTGCTCGCGCTGTTCGGCGGCTTCATCCGCGTGTACATGGGCGTGCACTACCCGACGGACGTCGTGGGCGGCTTCGCCCTCGGTACGGCGGTCGCGCTGCTGCTCTCGCCGGTCGCCATGGCGCTGCTCACGCCGCTGACCCGGGCGATCGAGCGGTCGCCCCGGGTGGGGTGGCTGGTCAGCGCGCGCGGCCGGGACGGCGGGCGTGGTGCCGTGGTGCCCGGGGCGCGCACGGAGGGCGCCGAGACGGGGGAGCGGGACCTCGCCGCGTAGGCCGCCGGGCCGGACGGGCCCTACAGCGCCTGCGGGTAGGTGAAGACGCGGTCCGGGTCGTACTGGTGCTTCAGGCGCGCCAGGCGCGGGGCCGCGTCTCCGTAGTACGCCTTCCGCCAGTCCGTCAGATCCGGGTCCGCGTAGTTCTGGTAGGCCGCGCCCGACGCGTACGGGCGCATCGCCCGGTGGGCGGAGGCCAGCCAGGACCGGGCCGCGGCGCCGTCGGTGCCGGGCCGCCAGGAGACGAGGTACTGGGCCAGCATGCGGGAACGGCGGTGCACGAACGCCGTCGCCGTGGGGGAGACCCGGTTCACCGCGCCGCCCAGTGCCGTGAGCGCGACGCTGCCGGCGCCGCCGCGTACGGAGGCGACCTGGTCGAGGAGGGCGCTGACGCCGGCCGGGCCGATCGAGCGGTCGAAGAAGTCGGAGCGGGCCGCGTACGTCTCCCGGCCGAGCGCACCCTCGGGCGAGCGGCCGGGGGACGAGCCCGGCAGGTGGCAGCGGGCGTCGGTCGAGAAGGACGAGCAGCCGGCGTACATCTCCATCGCCTCGTCGTACGTACGGCGTCTGAGGGAGACGCTGCTCGCCGGGGAGCCGGCGCGGTCGGCGAGGCGGTCGACGGCGTTCTGCAGTTCGCCGTAGGTGCCGAGGGAGAAGGCGGAGACGGAGACGGCGGGGGTGCCGCCGGGGGACGCGGCCAGGTGCAGGGACGACCAGATCTCGTCGGGCTGGTCCGGGCCCCACTCCTGCCAGGCGCGGACCACGGCGGCGGCCTTGCGCCAGGGCCAGGTCAGGTACGCCGACACCGCCTGCGGCGCGGGGTGGGTGCGGAAGCGGAACTCCGTGACGACGCCGAAGTTGCCGTTGCCGGCGCCGCGCAGGGCCCAGAAGAGGTCCTGGTGGTCGCCCGTCGCGTCGGCGGTGATCTCCTTGCCGTCC
Source organism: Streptomyces olivaceus (assembly GCF_000721235.1). Classification (GTDB taxonomy): domain Bacteria; phylum Actinomycetota; class Actinomycetes; order Streptomycetales; family Streptomycetaceae; genus Streptomyces; species Streptomyces olivaceus. The sequence goes on along the minus strand of NZ_JOFH01000031.1, from coordinate 86,971 downwards.
GCCGTGATCAGGGTGGCCCGGGTGAGGCTGTCGCAGGTCAGGCCGTACGCGCGGGAGACGACGCCGTGGCCGCCGCCGAGGGTGAGACCGGAGATGCCGACGGTGGGGCAGGAGCCGGCCGGGATGGTGACGTCCTTCGCGGCGAGCGCGCGGTAGACGTCGATGAGTTTGGCGCCGGCGCCGACGACCGCCTCGCCGGCGGAGGCGCGGACGCGGCTCAGCTCCGAGACGTCGATGATGAGGCGGCCGTCGCCGGAGGACCATCCGGCGTAGGAGTGGCCGCCGTTGCGGATCGCGACGGGGACGCGGTGGGCGCGGGCGTAGGAGAGGGCGGTGCGGATGTCGTCGGCGTGGGCGGCGTAGGCGACGGCGGTGGGCTTGAGGGTGTCGAAGCGGGTGTTGTAGAGGCGGTGGGCGGTGGGCCAGGCGTCGTCGCCGGGGCGGAGGAGCCGGCCGTCCAGGGACTTGGCCAGGGCGGTCCAGGTGGCGGGGGCGCCGGGGGTGTTGGGGGCGCCGGGTGCTGGGGTGCGGGGGGTGTTGGTGGGGGCCGGGTTCTTGGCGGTCGTGGTGTCTTTGGTGGTGCAGGTGGGGGCGGCGCTGGTTGTCCCGCCAGGAAAAGTGCCCTTGTCAATGCCCCTCCGGGGGGGCCGGTGGGGGGTTTTTGGGGGGAGAGGGGGGTGTGGGGGTGGGGGTTCCACGGGAGGTCGTCCGGCGTTGACCGGGGAGGTCGTCCGGGGTCCGGCCCGTGCGCGGTGTTGACGCGGGGCGGGGGCGGGGGTGGGTCGCGCTGCCCGGCGCTTGCGGGGTGCCGCTGCGCCCACCCGTGCCGCCCCAGCGGCACGACTGCCCGCAGCTCGGGCGGCACGCACTGCCCGCGGCGGCGCGGCACGCACTGCCCGCCCCAGCGGCAGCCGGGGTTACGTGGAGGTGTGGGTCTGGGCGTCGGTGCGGGCCTGGCTTCTGGCTCTTCGGGCCGGGCCGCGCCAGCCGCAGGTGCAGCGGGCCAGGCAGAAGGGGCCCTGTTCGACCGTTGTCGTGGCGTGTTCCGGGGTGCCCCCGGGGGCTTCGAGACCGTCCTGCTGCGACACGCCCACAACGTTACCGGGGTCGCCTGCCCCTCGTTAACCGGGACGGCAGGGGCTTTCGGACGGGCGAGACGGTTTGGAACAGCAGGTGGGCATGGTCGGGCGGAATCGGGAGAGAGAAGCGGGAAAGGGGCCGGGCGGCGGCCCCGCGCTCGCCGCGGTCGTGGTCTGCGTCTGCCTGGCCGGCGCCGGGTGCTCCGGGCAGGGCGCCGCCGTGCAGGGAGCGAATGCCGGTGATCCGGTTGCCGTGCTGCACCGGGCCGCCGACCGGCTCGTGGACGCGAAGAGCGCCAAGACGCGGACCGCGATGGAGATGGCCAGCGGCGGGACCCGGGTGACCATCCGGGGCGAGGGCGTGTACGACTTCCGGGAACGGCTCGGGCATTTGAAGGTGCGCCTGCCGCAGGATCCGGCGGGAGCGAGCGAGCACCAGCCGATCACCGAACTGCTCGCCCCCGGGGCGCTGTTCATGAAGAACCGGGGCGCCGGCGTCCCGCGGGACAAGTGGGTACGGGTGGAGACCGCCTCGCTGTCGGACGGGAACCTGGTGACCGGCGGGGCGACGGACCCGTTCGCCGCCGCCGAGGTGCTGCGGGGGACGCGGACCGCGACGTTCGTGGGGCGCACCGAACTGGCCGGGACCGAGGTGCGGCACTACCGGGGGACCGCCGATCTCGCGCGGGCGGCCCGCGGTGCCTCGGACGGCAACAAGGAGGCGCTGGCCGCGGCGGCCGAGGGCTTCGCCACCGCGGAGGTGCCGTTCGACGCCTACCTCGACGACGAGGGACGGATCCGGAAGGTCCGGCACCGCTTCAGCTTCTCCAACGGTCAGGAGGGCGGCGCCGGCACCGTGGACGTCGCCTCGACCACGTTGCTCTACGATTTCGGCGCCGACGTGCGCGTGCGGCTGCCCGAGGGCGGGGACATCTACGCCGGCAAGATCGCGGCGGGGGCGGTGGACGGCAAGAACTAGCCCTTCCGTGCCATGCGCGGTGTGTAGCCGCTCCCTACTCTAGGAAGTCGGTGACGGCAGAGACGAGGTGACGCGTGTGGCTCCGGTCGGCGGTACGGCGGTTCAGGACCACGTGGCCCTCGCCGAGATCGAGCTGTGCGGCGAGCTGATCATCGCGGCGTCGGCCGCCCGGGAGCGGCTCAGCCTGGAGAGCATCGACAAGGTGCTGCGGGTCGCGGAGGAACGTTCACGTACGCAGTAGGCGTCCGATGGCCTTCGTCGCCTCCTCCACCTTCGCGTCGATCTCGGTGCCGCCCTTGAGGGCCGCGTCGGCGACGCAGTGGCGCAGGTGCTCCTCCAGCAGTTGCAGCGCGAAGGACTGCAGGGCCTTCGTGGAGGCGGAGACCTGGGTGAGTATGTCGATGCAGTAGACGTCCTCGTCGACCATCCGCTGCAGGCCCCGGATCTGGCCCTCGATGCGGCGCAGGCGTTTGAGGTGCTCGTCCTTCTGATGGTGGTAGCCGTGGATGCCGCGGTCGTGGTCGGTCACGATGTCCGTGCCGTCGGTCTCGGTCCGGTCGGTCCGGGCCGTGGCGGAGGAGGGCGTACCGCCGGCCTCTGTGGTCGTCATCGCGTCCTCCTGTGAGCGTGCGGGCCGGGACGGGGCGATAGCGGACATATACCCCTGGCGGGTATATGGTAACGAACTTTCCTGGGTAAGGGGCCCTTGCCGGAGGCCCCGACGTCGCCCCCCTGCTCATCACTGTGCCTGATGGGCGACACTGGGGGACGGCCCGTTAGCCGTGGCCGGATGATGCGCCTAGCATCAGCCTGACCGAAACCCATGCACCCCGAGGACCCCACGTGCGCTTTCGTCTGACCCCCAGGGAGACGAGCTTCTACGACATGTTCGCCGCGTCCGCGGACAACATCGTCACGGGCTCCAAGCTCCTCATGGAACTGCTCGGGGCGGACGCATCCGCCCGGGCCGAGATCGCAGAGCGTATGCGGGCCGCCGAACACGCAGGTGACGACGCGACGCACGCGATCTTCCACCAGTTGAACTCCTCGTTCATCACGCCCTTCGACCGCGAGGACATCTACAACCTCGCCTCGTCCCTCGACGACATCATGGACTTCATGGAGGAGGCCGTCGACCTGGTCGTCCTCTACAACGTCGAGGAACTGCCCAAGGGCGTCGAGCAGCAGATCGAGGTGCTGGCGCGGGCCGCCGAGCTGACGGCCGAGGCCATGCCGAACCTGCGCACGATGGACAACCTCACCGAGTACTGGATCGAGGTCAACCGGCTGGAGAACCAGGCCGACCAGATCCACCGCAAGCTGCTCGCCCACCTCTTCAACGGCAAGTACGAGGCCATCGAGGTGCTGAAGCTCAAGCAGATCGTGGACGTGCTGGAGGAAGCGGCCGACGCGTTCGAGCACGTGGCGAACACGGTGGAGACCATCGCCGTCAAGGAGTCCTGAGCTCTTCATGGACACCTTCGCACTGGTCGTGACCGTCGGGGTCGCGCTCTTCTTCACGTACACCAACGGCTTCCACGATTCGGCCAACGCGATCGCCACCTCCGTGTCGACGCGCGCGCTGACGCCCCGCGCGGCGCTCGCCATGGCCGCGGTGATGAACCTGGCCGGCGCGTTCATGGGATCCGGGGTCGCCAAGACCGTCAGCGAGGGGGTGATCCAGACCCCCGAGGGTTCGAAGGGGATGGGGATCCTCTTCGCCGCGCTCGTGGGCGCGATCGTCTGGAACCTGATCACCTGGTACTTCGGGCTGCCCTCCTCCTCGTCGCACGCGCTGTTCGGCGGCATGGTCGGCGCGGCGCTGGCCGGGAGTACGACCGTGTACTGGCACGGGGTCGTCGACAAGATCGTCATCCCCATGTTCGTGTCGCCGGTGATCGGTCTGCTCGCCGGTTACCTGGTGATGACGGCGATCATGTGGATCTTCCGGCGGACCAATCCGCACAAGGCCAAGCGCGGTTTCCGTATCGCGCAGACGGTGTCGGCGGCGGGCATGGCGCTGGGGCACGGTCTGCAGGACGCGCAGAAGACGATGGGCATCGTGGTGATGGCGCTGGTCATCGCCGACGTCGAGGAGTACGGCGACCCGATCCCGGTGTGGGTGAAGCTCGCCTGCGCGCTGATGCTGTCCGCGGGGACGTACGCCGGTGGCTGGCGGATCATGCGGACGCTGGGGCGGAAGATCATCGAGCTGGACCCGCCGCAGGGGTTCGCCGCGGAGACCACGGGGGCGTCGATCATGTTCGGGTCGGCGTTCATCTTCCACGCGCCGATCTCGACGACGCACGTGATCACCTCGGCGATCATGGGCGTCGGGGCCACGAAGCGGGTGAACGCGGTGCGGTGGGGCGTCGCGAAGAACATCATCCTGGGGTGGTTCATCACGATGCCGGCGGCCGCGGTGGTGGCCGCGGTGTCGTACTGGGTGGTGGATCTGGCGTTCCTGTAGGGCGTCCGGCGCGGATGCCGGGCGAGGAAGCTGCGCTGTTGTGCGGAAGGGCCCGCCCCCGGATCGGGGGCGGGCCCTTGGTGTCCTCGCGGTGGCACCGCCATGCAGCACCGTGAGGAGATCGGGGGTTCCTAGCCGAAGCGGCCGGAGATGTAGTCCTCCGTGGCCTGGACCGACGGGTTGGAGAAGATGCGCTCCGTCTCGTCGATCTCGATCAGCTTGCCGGGCTGGCCGACGGCCGCCAGGTTGAAGAAGGCCGTGCGGTCCGAGACGCGCGCCGCCTGCTGCATGTTGTGCGTCACGATGACGATCGTGAAGCGCTCCTTCAGCTCGCCGATCAGGTCCTCGATCGCCAGGGTGGAGATCGGGTCCAGGGCGGAGCAGGGCTCGTCCATCAGCAGGACGTTCGGCTCGACCGCGATGGCCCTGGCGATGCACAGGCGCTGCTGCTGGCCGCCGGAGAGGCCGGAGCCGGGCTTGTTCAGGCGGTCCTTGACCTCGTTCCAGAGGTTGGCGCCCTTGAGGGACTTCTCGACGATGTCGTCCAGCTGGGACTTCTTGTACTTGCCGTTCAGGCGCAGGCCCGCCGCCACGTTGTCGTAGACCGACATCGTCGGGAAGGGGTTCGGGCGCTGGAAGACCATGCCGACCTCGCGCCGCACGGACACCGGGTCGATGCCGGCACCGTAGAGGTTCTCGTCGTCGAGCATGACCTTGCCGTCGACGCGCCCGCCGGGCGTGACCTCGTGCATGCGGTTGAGCGTCCGCAGGAAGGTGGACTTGCCGCAGCCGGAGGGGCCGATGAAGGCCGTCACGGAGCGGGGCTCGACGGTCATCGAGATGTCCTCGATGGCGAGGAAGGAGCCGTAGTAGGCGTTCAGGCCGCTGACATTTATGCGCTTGGCCATGGGTATCACTGCTTCTTTCGGGGTCCGGTCGCGGACTGTGCTTCTGTGGGTCGCGTCAGCGACCGGCCGTGCGGCGTCTGCCGCACCGACGTCACCGCGGGGCCTTCCAGCGGGCGATGCCGCGGGCCGCGAGGTTGAGGATCATGATGAACGCGATGAGCGTCAGGGCCGCCGCCCAGGCACGGTCGTAGCCCGCCTCGGAGCCCGCGCCGTACTGCAGGTAGATGTACATCGGCAGCGACTCCTGCGGATCCTTGAACGGGTTCGCGTTGATGAAGTTGCTCCCCCAGACCAGCAGCAGCACGGGGGCCGTCTCGCCGGTGATGCGGGCGACGGCCAGCATGACGCCGGTGACGATGCCGCCGATCGAGGTCGGCAGGACCACCTTGATGATCGTGCGCCACTTGGGCACGCCCAGGGCGAGGGACGCCTCGCGCAGCTCGTTCGGGACGAGCTTGAGCATCTCCTCGGTGGAGCGGACGACCACGGGGATCATCAGGATGCACAGGGCGAACGAGCCGGCGACGCCGGACGGGCCCATGTCCAGGATCAGGACCCACAGGCTGAGCACGAACAGGCCCGCGACGATCGACGGGATGCCCGTCATGACGTCCACGAAGAAGGTGACGGCCTTGGCGAGCCGGCCGCGGCCGTACTCGACCAGGTAGATGGCGGTGAGCACACCGACCGGCACGGAGATCAGCGTGGCGATGCCGACCTGCTCCAGGGTGCCGAGGATGGCGTGGTAGATGCCGCCGCCGGGCTCGGCGTCGCCGACCACGCCCATCGAGTGGGTCAGGAAGTAGCCGTCGAGGACCTTCACGCCCTTCTTCACGGTCTCCCAGATCAGGGAGAGCAGCGGGATCAGGGCCATCAGGAACGCGACCCACACCATGCTGGTCGCGACGCGGTCCTTGGCCTGCCGCCTGCCCTCGACGCCCGCCGAGACGCCGTACGTGCCGCCGACGAAGAGGACCGCGGCGATCAGGGCCCACTGGATGCTGCTGTTCAGTCCGGCGGCGGCGCTGATGCCGAGGCCGAGGAGGACCGAGCCGGCCGCGACCGCCCACGGGAACCACTTGGGCAGCGAGGCGGCGCGCAGGGAGCTGCGGTTCTTGGGGGTCAGGGTTGCGTTGCTCATGCGTTGGCCCCCGAGTACTCCTTGCGACGGGCGATGATCATGCGGGCACCGCCGTTGACCAGCAGGGTGATGACGAACAGGACGAGACCGGAGGCGATCAGCGCGTCCCGGCCCATCTCGGTGGCCTCGTTGAACTTGCTGGCGATGTTCTGGGCGAAGGTGCCGCCGCCCGGGTCGAGCAGGCTGGCGGAGATGTCGAAGGTCGGCGAGAGCACCATGGCCACGGCCATCGTCTCGCCGAGCGCGCGCCCGAGGCCGAGCATCGAGGCGGAGATGACGCCGGAGCGGCCGAAGGGGAGCACCGACATCCGGATGACCTCCCAGCGCGTGGCGCCGAGGGCCAGCGCGGCCTCCTCGTGCATGCGCGGGACCTGCCGGAAGACCTCGCGGCTGACGTTGGTGATGATCGGCAGGATCATGATCGCGAGCAGGATGCCCACGGTGAACAGCGAGCGCCCCGCGCCGCCGTTCCACTCGAAGACGCCGGTCCAGCCGAGGTACTGGTCGAGCCAGCCGTAGAGCCCGTTCAGGTGCGGCACGAGGACGAGGGCGCCCCACAGGCCGTAGACGATCGACGGCACGGCGGCGAGCAGGTCGATCACGTAGCCGATCAGACCGCCCAGCTTGCGCGGCGCGTAGTGCGTGATGAACAGCGCGATGCCGACCGAGACCGGGACGGCGATGGCCATGGCGACGATCGACGACACGACGGTGCCGTAGACCAGGACGGCGATGCCGAACTCCGGCGGGCTGCCGGTCGGGTTCCACTCGAAGGTGGTGAAGAAGTTCGCCTCGTCCTCGCTGATGGCGATCGAGGCGCGGTACGTGAGGAACGCCGCGATGGCGGCCATGATGACCAGCACGAGGATGCCGGACCCGCGGGAGAGCCCGAGGAAGATCCGGTCGCCGGGGCGGGTCACGCCGCGTGCGGCGCTCTTGTCCCCGGTGGCGGGCGGCTGGGGCGTGGGGGAGGGGGTTGGCTTCTGGGTGTCCGTTGTTATGTCCATCGGGTTCTCCGGTCTGCGGAGCCGCCGTGGTCGGCGGCCCGGGCGGAGCCCCGGTCGACCGGGGGCTCCTGGCGGCGGTGCACCGGACGGTGCGGTCCGGTCCCCGGGCGGGGACGCTGTCGGTCCCGTGCGGGGACCGGACCGCACTCGGGTCAGCTCAGGCCCGAGATGGTCTCGCGGACCTTGGTGATGATCTCGGTGGGCATCGGGGCGTAGCCGGCGTCCGCCAGCAGGCCCTGACCGTCCTCGGAGGCCATGTAGTTCAGGAAGGACTTGGTGGCGGGCAGGGTGTCCGCCTTGTTGCCCTTGTCGCAGGCGATCTCGTACGTCACCAGGACGAGCGGGTAGGCGCCGGCGGCGTCCGGGGTGTAGTCCAGCTCGAGGGCGAGGTCCTTGCCGGTGCCGACGACCTTGGCCGCGCCGATGGCGGCGGTGGCATTCTCGACGGTGGCCTTGACCGGCTCGGCGGCCTCGGTCTTGACGTCGACGGTGGTGATGCCGTCCTTGGCGTAGGACAGCTCGAAGTACGAGATGGAGCCGGGCGTCTGCTTCACCTGACCGGCCAGGCCGGAGGAGCCCTGCGCGGACTGGCCGCCCTTGGCCTCCCAGGACTTGCCGCCCTCGTACTTCCAGTCCTGCGGCGCGGCGGCCTTCAGGTACTTGGTGAAGTTGTCCGTGGTGCCGGACTCGTCCGAGCGGTGGAAGGCCTGGATCTTCAGGTCCGGAAGCTTGGCGTCGGGGTTGAGCTTCTTGATCGCCTCGTCGTTCCAGTTGGTGATCTTGCTGTCGAAGATCTTGGCGATGGTCGGGGCGTCCAGGACGAGCGAGTCGACGCCGGTGACGTTGAAGCCGACCGCGATCGGGCCGCCGACCATCGGCAGGTCGATGGCCTGGCCGTCGGTGCAGACCTTCTTCGAGGCCTCGATCTCCTCGGGCTTCAGGGCGGAGTCCGAACCGGCGAACGCGGTCTGGCCCTGCGTGAACGCGGTGATGCCCGCACCGGAGCCGGTCGGGTTGTAGTTGATCTGCACGTTCTTGCAGGCCGAGACGTACTGCTTGACCCAGGCGTCCACCGCGTTCTGCTGCGCGGAGGAGCCGGAGGCCTGGAGCTGGCCCTTGGCGTCGTCGCACTTGATGTTGCTGTTGGAGGCGGCGGAGCTGGAGTCGCCGCCGCTGCCACCGCTGGTGTCGTCGGAGCCGCACGCCGTGAGGGCCAGGGCGCCGGAGACGGCGAGAGCACCGAGAGCGAGGGCCCGCCGGTTCACGCGCTGAAGCTTCACTTGAGGGAGTTCCTTCCAGGAGCCGCCGTCCTGAATCCGGCGGCGTGCGAGGACTGCGATACGGGTGCGATACGCACGCGTTTTCGGGATGCGCCCGTATCGGGTAAGGCCGAAATTAGGCAGAACAGGTGAAGCCGCCGATGGGCATAAATGAACGCGGGGTGAACCCCTGTGGTCGGTGCGGTGAGGTCACGGAACGCTTACGTCGAGGACACGGAGCGGTCCCGGTCGCGTGCGTCGCGAGCGGGGCGCAGGCCGGGGAGTCGTCGCCCGCATGACAGGATGCGCGTTCGCCCGGACCGACACATCTGCCAAGAGGTGCACGTGCTCGTGATGCTGTGGAAGCGCTACGGCCTGGTGTTCGCCGCCGGCGCCCTGTGCGTCGTGGTGAACCGGCAGGGCATCGGTCCGCTCTGGTGCACCGGCGTGGCGCTGCTGGTCGTCGGCCAGGTCATGCGGGTGACCCTGGTCCGCACCCAGCGTCCGCCCCCGGACCGTGAGCCGGTACTCCTGCGCGTCCCCGTCGCCGGACGCTGGACGGCGCTCAACGGCCCGGCCACGAAGGTCCCCAGCCACACGCACAGCCACGCGCAGACGTACGCCATCGACCTGAAGCACGAGCCCGAAGCGGACGGCGGGGTAGCCGTGCCGCAGGCGCCGCCCTTCCGTTGGCTGTGGCCGCTCGGCAGGCGCTCGGGCCGCTACCCCACCTACGGCAGGCCGGTACTCGCTCCCGCCGGCGGAGTCGTCGTCGCGACCACGGGACGGCAGCGGGACCACCTGTCCCGCATGTCGCTGCCCGCCTTCCTCTTCCTCTACCTTGAGGGCTTCGTCCGCAGCCTCGGGTGGCCGAGGCACCTGATGGGCAACCACGTCGTCCTGGACCTCGGCGACGGCGTGCACGCGGCCTTCGCACACCTGCGGCGCGGCTCGCTGCGGGTGGCCGCGGGGGACCGGGTCACCGCGGGCCAGGAGATCGCCGAGTGCGGCAACTCCGGCAACTCCTCCGAGCCGCACCTGCACTTCCAGCTCATGGACGGCCCCGACGTGATGACGGCGCGCGGTGTGCCGTTCGCCTGGCGGTACCTCGACGGCGACGGCGTGGCACAGACCGGTGTGCCCGAGGACGCCACGCACTTCGCCGCCGTACCGGCCCGGCCGGACCGGACCCTGCCGGACCGGGAGCGGGACCAGGACCCGGCCGTGCCGAGTGGTGCCGGGGCTACGCCGGTCTGACGGGAGTGCCGCGCCAGCAGTGCTGGAACGCGTACCGCGCCGCCTCCACCTCGTGCCGCTGGTCGGCGTGGAGCACGCCGAGCGCGTAGGCCGTCGCCGGGGCGATGCGCGGCGTACGGGCGGCCTGCGCCGCGGCGGCGGCGGCCTCCGAGGCGTCGCGGTGGCGGTTCAGGGCGTCACCGGCGGTGAGCAGGCGTACGTCCGCGGGACCGGCGGGCTCCCCGTTGCCCGCGGCCTCACCGGTGTTCCCGGCCGGTGTCGCGGCCAGCACCTCGACCGCGTACCGGTGCAGGCGCAGCAGCAGGCGCACCTGGTGCCAGGGGGCGTCCTGCGGATGCGGCGCCGGGTCGGGCGAGAGGCCGTGGACCAGTGCCTGGGCGTTGTACGGGCTGCCCGCGGCGACGAGCGGGAGGGCGGCGACGGCGTCGGTGAGCCGGTCGTGCGCGGCGGCCGCCAGCGGGCGCAGGTCGGCCGGCGCGGCGGCGGGGCGCAGCGGGACCTCACTGGCCAGCAGGGCGACCTTGTCCGCGACGGCGTGGAAGCGGCTGCTGCCGAGCGCCTGGAGGGCGGAGGAGTGCGCCCGGGTCCGGGCCAGGGTCAGCTGGCGGTCGAGCAGCGCGCCCGCCTTCGCCGCGCCGACGGTGAGGTTGCCGCGGTCCTGGGCCGCGACGCGGGGAGCGGGAGCGGGGGAAGCGGAGGGAGCGCCGGGCGCAGGGGGCGGCACGGTGGTGGGGGCGGGCGCCGTGGCCCGGTCGCCCACCGCGCGCGGCGCGGCCGCCGCCGGGCCGGACAGCCGGTGCAGGGCGTCGAGCAGGCGTTCCAGGCGGGACGCGTACGCGTGCTCCATCGCCAGCGTGCCGGACAGCCAGGCCAGCTCGGGGCGCATGCCCTCCGCCCAGTCGGTGTCCAGCAGGGACTGGAAGGTGTGCAGGGTGCCGCTGATCCGGCGGGCCGCCCGGCGCAGGGCGAGGGCCGCGTCCCCGTGGCCGGGGGGCGGGGCGGCCCGGTGGGGTCCCGGCGTTCCGTTCGGGCCGGTACCCGACTCCCGGTGCTGGCGCAGGGCGCGCAGGAACTCCGTGGCCTGGGCCCGCAGGTACCGCGCGAGGACCTCCGCGTCGCAGGCGGCGAGAGCGGTCGCCGGGGTGGCCGGTACGGACGCGGGAGCCGCGCGCGTATGCACGGCCACGTCCGTCGGGGTGCCCCTGCCCGGGACGGTGCCCGGGGGAGCCGGTGGACCGCTGCCGGCCGAGGGGTCCGTCGGTTCAAGGTGCTGCTGTGCCACGCCGGCGCCTCCGGGCGTCTATGTGCATCTCCTGGATGTTGCGCAGGGGCTGGCCGTCCGCGTCGGTCGCGTGCCGGGTCCAGTCGCCGTCCGGGCCGAGGTGCCAGGAGGCGGTGGTGTCGGACATACCGGTCTCCAGGAGCCGGTTCAGGGCCGCCCGGTGGGCCGGGTCGGTGACCCGGACCAGGGCCTCTATCCGGCGGTCGAGGTTGCGGTGCATCATGTCGGCGCTGCCGAACCAGACCTCGGGCTCGCCGCCGTTGCCGAAGGCGAAGACCCTGGAGTGCTCCAGGAAGCGGCCGAGGACGGAGCGGACCCGGATGTGCTCCGACAGGCCCGCCACCCCCGGCCGCAGCGCGCAGATGCCGCGCACCCAGACGTCCACCGGGACGCCGGCCTGGGACGCGCGGTAGCAGGCGTCGACCACGGCCTCGTCGACCATCGAGTTGACCTTGATGCGGATGTACGCGGGCCGGCCCGCGCGGTGGTGCTGGATCTCCTTGTGGATGCGGGAGACGAGGCCGTCGCGGAGCGACTTCGGCGCGACGAGGAGGCGGCGGTAGGTCTCGCGCCGCGAGTAGCCGGAGAGGCGGTTGAACAGGTCGGAGAGGTCCGCGCCGACCTGCGGGTCCGCGGTGAGCAGGCCGAGGTCCTCGTAGAGGCGGGCCGTCTTCGGGTGGTAGTTGCCGGTGCCGACGTGGCTGTAGCGGCGCAGGGTCTCGCCCTCCTGCCGCACCACCAGGGACAGCTTGCAGTGGGTCTTCAGGCCGACCAGCCCGTACACCACGTGGCAGCCGGACTCCTCCAGCTTGCGGGCCCACTTGATGTTGGCGTGCTCGTCGAAACGGGCCTTGATCTCGACCAGGACGAGGACCTGCTTGCCGGACTCGGCCGCGTCGATGAGCGCGTCGACGATCGGGGAGTCGCCCGAGGTGCGGTACAGCGTCTGCTTGATCGCCAGCACGTCCGGGTCGGCCGCCGCCTGCTCCAGGAAGGCCTGCACGGACGTCGAGAAGGAGTCGTACGGGTGGTGGAGCAGGACGTCCCGGCCGCGCAGGGCGGCGAAGATGTCCGGCGCCGAGGCGGACTCCACCTCGGCGAGGTCGCGGTGGGTGCCGGCGACGAACTTCGGGTACTTCAGCTCGGGACGGTCGAGGCTGTGGATGCGGAAGAGGCCGGTGAGGTCGAGCGGGCCGGGCAGCGGGTAGACCTCCGCCTCGCCGATCTTCAGCTCGCGCACGAGGAGGTCCAGGACCTCGCGGTCGACGCTCTCCTCGACCTCCAGGCGCACGGGCGGGCCGAAGCGGCGCCGCATCAGCTCCTTCTCCAGCGCCTGCAGCAGGTTCTCCGCGTCGTCCTCCTCCACCTCCAGGTCCTCGTTGCGGGTGAGGCGGAAGGCGTGGTGCTCCAGGACCTCCATGCCCGGGAACAGCTCTTCGAGGTGCGCGGCGATGACGTCCTCGATGGGGACGTAGCGGCCCGGGGAGGCCTCCAGGAAGCGGGAGAGCAGCGGCGGGACCTTGACGCGGGCGAAGTGCCGGTGGCCGGTGACGGGGTTGCGGACGACGACCGCGAGGTTCAGGGAGAGGCCCGAGATGTACGGGAAGGGGTGGGCCGGGTCGACCGCGAGGGGGGTGAGGACCGGGAAGATCTGGTGCCGGAAGAGGGTGAACAGGCGGGCCTGCTCCTTCTCGGCCAGCTCGGTCCAGCGGACCAGGTGGATGCCCTCGTCGGCGAGTGCCGGGGCGACGTCCTCGTGGAAGCAGGCGGCATGGCGGGCCATGAGCTCGCGGGAGCGGGCCCAGATCATGTCCAGCACCTCGCGGGGCTGGAGGCCGGAGGCGGAGCGGGTGGCGACGCCGGTCGCGATGCGGCGCTTGAGGCCGGCGACGCGGACCATGAAGAACTCGTCCAGGTTGCTGGCGAAGATCGCGAGGAAGTTGGCCCGCTCCAGGAGGGGCGTGGCCGGGTCCTCGGCCAGTTCGAGCACGCGTTCGTTGAAGGCGAGCCAGCTGCGTTCGCGGTCGAGGAACCGGCCCTGCGGCAGCCGGGCGCCGCCCGCCTGGGACTCCTCCGACTCCTCGTACGCGTCGAGGTCGGCGTCGATGTCGGGTTCCAGGTCGGAGACGGTGGCGGCCACGGTGTGCGAGCGGTGCGCGGTGATGGAGCCCACGGAGGGCTGCGAGTGCTGGACCTGTCCCTGGCTGTTCGGCTGCCTCATGAACCCATTCTTCCGCGCCGCGCGCGGGTCAGGCGCGTCGGAGGGCACGGAATGGTCCGGCTCGGTGGGCTTCATTCGCCGAGCGTCGCAAGGCTGTCTGAATCAATGGTTACGAGGACATGACGTGCGGGACAGCGGCGGGCTTCCGGAAAGTCTCCGGGACCGTGTGAACCGGTGGGCCGGGCTCGTGCGATGAGGAGACGTGAGCGAAACGAGAAGCGACGGGGAGCTGCTGCGGGCCGTCGCGGCGGATGCCGACCGGCGGGCCTTCGAGGAGCTGTACCGCCGGTACGCGCCCTGGCTGACCGCCCGCATGCGCGGTCGCTGCGCCGACGCCGCCGTGGTCGACGACGTCGTGCAGGAGACGTTCCTCGCCGTGTGGCGGGGCAGCGCGCGTTACCGGGAGGAGGGTGACGTGGCCGGCTGGCTGTGGCGGATCGGGTCGCGGCGCCTGATCGACGCGCTGCGCGGCGAAGGCGCGCGCGGGCGGCTGCGGCAGGCGCTGGCGCGTCTGCGGCACCGGGACGAGGTCTCGGCGGAGGACCGCGTCCTCACCGGGGTCGAGCACGGCGACCTCGCCGGTGCGCTCGTACGGCTCTCGCCGGAGCTTCGCGCGGTGCTCCAGGCCACCGTCGTCGACGGGCTGACCACCCGGGAGGCGGCGGTCCTGCTCGGCATTCCGCCGGGCACGGTCAAGACGCGGGCGATGCGCGCCCGCCGGCAGCTGCGGGAGGCGCTGGCATGAGTATCGAGGACAGCCGTCGCCGGGACACCTGGCACGTCGACGAGGACGACCTGCGGGCCTACGCCCGGGGCGCACTGGCGGCGCCCGCGCTCTGGTCCGCCGACGCCCATCTGACCGCCTGCGCGACGTGCCGCGGCGTCCTGGCCGGGGTGAGCGACGCCGCCGCGCTCGACGCGGGCTGGGAACGGCTCGACGCCGAGCTCGACGCACCCCGGCCGGGCCGGTTCGAGAGGCTGCTGGTGCGGTGCGGCGCGGGCGACGGCACCGCGCGGCTGCTCGCGGCCACGCCCGTACTGCGCCGGTCCTGGCTCGGCGCGCTCGCCGCCGTGCTGGTCACGACCTGCCTCGTGGCCTACTCGGCCGGTGCCGTCGGCAGGCCCACCCTGTTCCTCGCCTTCGCCCCGCTGCTGCCGCTGGCCTCGGTGGCGCTCGCCTACGGGCCTGCGGTCGACCCCACGTACGAGATGGCCGTCGTCTCGCCGATGCACGGCTTCCGGCTGCTGATGATCCGTACGGTCGCCGTGCTCGTCGTGGCGCTCGCGGTGGGCGGTGCGGCCGCCCTCGCGCTGCCCGGGTACGGGGCGGCGGCCCTGGCCTGGCTGCTGCCCGGGCTCGCGCTCACCGCGGCCGGGCTCGCGGTGACGCCCCGGCTGGGCCCGGTGGCCGGACCGTCCGTGGTGGCGGTCGTGTGGGCGGCCGTGCTGCTGGTGGCGGACGCGGGGCGCGCGTCCGCGGACGGCCCGCTGGCGCCGTTCACCGCGGCCGGGCAGGGCGTGTCCGGCGCGGTGGCGGTGCTGGGCGCCGGGCTGCTGTTCCTGTTCCGCGACCGGTTCGACGTCTCCGGCCGCCGTGCCGTGTGAGTCCCCGCCGTCCTCCTGATCCCTTCCTCCTGATCCCTTCCTCTTGATCCCATTCACCTGCTGGACATCGGAGTTTCGTATGCCCCCCACTGTGTCCGCGTCCGGGCTCAGCCTCCACTACGGGCGCACCCGCGCGCTCGACGACGTGTCGCTGCGGCTGGCCCCCGGAGTCACGGGCCTGCTCGGGCCCAACGGCGCCGGGAAGACCACGCTGCTGCGGGTGCTCGCCACCGCCGTGCCCCCCGACCGGGGCGCCTTCACGGCGCTCGGGCACGACCCGGGGACCCCGCAGGGGCGGCAGGAGGTCCGGCGGCGGCTCGGGTACCTGCCGCAGACGCCCGGTTTCCACCCGGACTTCACCGCCTTCGAGTTCGTCGACTACGTGGCGATCCTCAAGGAGCTGGCGGATCGCGGGGACCGGCACCGCGAGGTGCGGCGGGTGCTGGAGGAGGTCGGCCTCGGGGACGTGCGCGGGCGTCGGATCAGGAAGCTGTCCGGGGGCATGCGGCAGCGGGTCGCGCTCGCCGCCGCGCTCGTGGGCGACCCGGGGTTCCTGGTGCTCGACGAGCCGACCGTCGGGCTGGACCCGGAGCAGCGGATGCGGTTCCGGGAGCTGATCGCCGGGGCGGGAGAGGGGCGGACCGTGCTGCTCTCCACCCACCAGACCGAGGACGTGGCGATGCTCTGCCACCGGGTGATCGTCATGGCGGAGGGGGCGGTGCGCTTCGACGGGACGCCGGCCGAGCTGACCGCGCGGGCCACCGGGCGGGTGTGGAGCAGTACGGAGCGGGACCCGGGAGCCAAGGCCGGGTGGCGCACCGGGACCGGGTCCTTCCGGAACGTGGGCGACCCGCCCGCCGGGGCCGACCTGGTCGATCCCACCCTGGAGGACGGCTACCTGCTGGCCCTCGACGGCATCGGCACGGAGGTGACCGCGTGAGCGCCGTACTGGAGGAGACACCCGTGCCCGTGTCGGCACCGGTTCGCGACGGCGGCACGCGGGCCGTGCTCGCCCTGGCCCGCTTCGAGGCGCGCAGGCTGCTGACGAGCGTCCCCGTCGTCCTCGCGTTCGCGGTGTACGTGGCGTGGATCGTCTGGCACACCCAGAACTCCTGGGACGGCTATCCGGCCCTCCAGGACGTCGACCGTGAGACCCAGACGATGCCCACGCTCGTCGGGCTGGCCGTCCTGGTGTACGCCAACTCCGCCGTCCTGCGCTCCGGGCGGCGCGGTACCGAGAGCCACTTCGCGACGCTGGTGATGCCGCCCTGGCGCCGTACGGTGGCCCACGTGCTGTCCCTCGTGCCGGCCGCGCTGCTCATCGCGGTGTGCGTGGCCGGGCAGTTCGCCCGGGAGGCGTTCAAGCCGGGGGCGGTGGGGCACGGTTCGCCGGCCGAGCTGGCCGTCGGTCCGCTGTGCGTGCTGCTGTTCGGGGCCGCCGGGGTGTTGCTGGGCCGGGTGGTGCGCTCGGCGCTCGCCGCGCCGCTGCTGGTGGTGCTGCTGCTGTTCACGGCCGCCTTCAGCGCGGCGCCTGGTGTCACGGATGCGACGTCCTGGCTGGCGCCGTTCGTCGTCGAGCAGAGTGGACCCACCCTGCCCTCCGACCTGCTGGGGCGGCCCGCCGCCTGGCACGCCCTCTACCTGGCGGGCGTGGTCCTGTGCGTGGCCTTCGCCGCCGTGCTCCTCGCCGGCGGGCGGACCATGACCGTCCGGGCGGGCGTCGTCCTGAGCCTGGCGCTGGCGGTGACCGGAGGGGTCCTCCAGGCCGGGGGCGCGGAGGCGTCGCCGGAGCTGACCGCGGCCCGCGAGCGTGCCCTGGTGCGCCCCGAACTGACCTGCGTGCAGCGCGACGGGTCGACGTACTGCGCCTTTCCCGAGTGGGAGCCCCGCATCGACACCTGGGCCCGGACGGTGGACGAGGTCCGGTCCCTCGCCGGCGGCTCCGCGCACGAGAGGCCACTCGTCGTACGGCAGCGGGTCGACGCCACGTTCGGGCTGGCCGGAGACGCGGCCGTCCCCCCGTCCACCGAAGCCGACCGGGTGACCGTGGGCACCGTCTGGGGCGGCAACCGGGTCCCCGAGTTCTCCAGTGCCGTCGCCGCGGTCCTGGTCGCGGGCAGCGAGGAGGCCGGGGGCGAGCTCTGCGACGGGCGGATGGTCACCCTCATGTGGCTCTCGCTGAGCTGGCAGGACGACCCGATGAACGCCCTGAGCCGGGTCCGCCTCGACGACAGTGTGGCAGGCTCCGCCACCGTCCTGTCGCCCACCAACCCGATGACCATGACGGAGGGGCAGACGGACGTCGTGCGTCACCTGCTGGAGAAGCCGCTTCCCGGGACGGGGGACCGGGTGAAGGCGCACTGGGCCGAGCTGACCGAGCCGGGTGTCACGACCGCGCGGGCCGCCGAACTGCTGGGTGTGGCCGCGCCGGAGAAGGCGGACTCGTGCGAGAGGTGACGCGGGCCCTCGTCGGCCCGGTGTGGCGGACGATGCCGTGGCGGGCGCTCGCCGCCGCCGGCGTCCTCGGACTGCTGACCGCCGCCGTGCCGGCCGTCGCCGGCGCGGAACCGGACCCCTGGCAGACGCTGTTGCTGCTGCGGGGCGTCGCCCTGATCGGCGCGCTCGGCCTGGGTTTCCTGCTGGACGACCCGGCCCGGCACCTCACCGCTCCGGTTCCGGCCCGGCGGCTCCTCCGGCAGGCGCTGCGGGTGGGCCTGGTCGCACCGCTCGCCGCCCTGTGGTGGACGGCCGCGCTGCTGCTCGCCCCCTCGGCGTCCCGGCCCCCGGCCGGTGACATCACCCTGGAGGCGGTGGTGGTGGGCGTACTGGCGCTCGCCGGTGCCGCCCTTGCGGTACGGCTGACGGACGAGGCGCGTCCGGGGCCGTTCGTCGCGGCGTTCCTGCTGCTCACGGCGGTACTCGCGCCCCTGCTTGCGCCGGAGGACTGGGCGCTGTTCGTCCAGCCCGACGACCCGCGCTGGTCCACCGCGCACGACCGGTGGGCGGTGCTGGCGGTGGTGGTGGCCGCGGCGGGGGTGCTGTGCGGGCCGGAGCCGGTGGGACGCGGTCGCCGGAGGGCGGCAAAGGCACGCCGGGCCGGCGGACCGCCGTGACGCCGGGGCCGGTGGCTCACGTTTCCGTGCGGTACATCAGGTCCGTCTCGTGGACGGTGAAGCCGAGGCGCTCGTAGACGGCGACCGCCGCCTCGTTGTCGGCGTCGACGTACAGCATCGCCGTGGGCAGCCCCTGCCCGGCCAGGTGCCGCAGGCCGATCGTGGTGAGGGCCTTGCCGAGGCCGCCGCCCTGGGCGTCCGGGCGGATGCCGAGTACGTACACCTCGCCCAGCCCCTCCTCGGCGTGCACCTTCGTCCAGTGGAAGCCGATCAGCCGGCCGTCCCGCTCGGCGAGGAAGAACCCGGCCGGGTCGAACCAGCCCTCGGCCTTCCGGTCGTCGAGGTCGCGCTGCGTGAGCGAGCCCTGCTCGGGGTGGTGGGCGAAGGCGGCGGCGTTCACCGCGAGCCACGCCGCGTCGTCCTGGCCGGGCACGAAGGCGCGTACGGTCACGCCCTCCGGGAGCCGCGGCTCGGGCAGGTCCAGGCCGGCCAACGGGCGCCGCATCTGGCGCAGTTCGCGGAACAGGGTCAGGCCGAGCACCTGCGCGAGATGCCGGGCGGCGGAGTGGCCGCCGTGCGCCCAGACCCGCAGCCGCTTGCCGGAGGCGGCGAGCAGCGCCGATCCGAGGGCCCGCCCGTGCCCCCGGCCCCGGTGCGAGGGGTGGACGACCAGCTCGGCGGCCGGCGGCTCGATCGGGTCGACGCCCTCCAGCTGGGCGTATCCGACGAGTTCGCCGCCGTCGGCGGTGAGCAGCAGGTGCGCGACGCCCTCGCGGGCCGGGCCGCGCAGTTGCAGCCGGCCCTGCTCGGACACGGCGTACTGCCCGTCGTTCCGGGCCGCCTCGGCGAGCAGGGCGAGGACGGCCTCCGTCTGCTCCGGGGCGAGTTCGGCAAGGGTCTCGATGGAACGGGGGTGGCCGGGGTGCACGGTGTCGTCGCTGGTCATGCGTACGAGGGTAAGGGGAGGGCGGCCCGAGCGGCGGTGGGCCGCCTCCCGGGCGCCGGGGCGACGGGCCGTCTCCCGATCGGCGTTGCTGACACCTTCGAGTGAAGAAGGCAGCGGAGGGCGGCCGCCGTGGGTGTGGCGTGACTATGGTGGGGGCATGGCAGAAAACACGACCATTCAGGTGTCGCGCCGGGCCCGCGACCACCTCGCGCAGGTCGCCAAGGAGCGGGGCATGACCCTCGGCCAGCTCGTCGAGCAACTGGCCTCGGAGCAGCCGACGGCGGAGCAGATCGCTGAGCAGGTGGCCGCCACGCGTGCCGTGCTGCGTGAACGGCTGGGCTGCACACTCAGCGACGAGGAGTTCGACAGCGGACCGAACGTGCTGGCCAACATCTACGCGATGGCGGCGGACAAGACCCGGGTTCCGCGGGAGCACGCCGCGTGATCATTCTCGACGCGGGTGCGGCTCTGGCACTCGCCCACGGTCACGAGGCGCTCCACCGCCTCGCCGACAACGTCGCGCACACACCGGGTGACTGGCTGCACCTGCCCGCGCTGTGCCTCATGACGGCCGAGGAGAACGAGGCGCAGGTCGGAAGCGCCCTGCTGGCGCTTCCGGGACTGCACGTCGATCCGCTCGGCCCGACCGCTGCCGTCGTCGTCGGAGGCATGGTGCGGGACGGCTGGGGCGGCGCCGACACGTGTCACGCGCTCTACGTGGCGACACCGCACCTGGACTCGGGCGGCATGTCGATCATCCTGACGGAGAAGGAGAATCTGTACCCACCGGGCTTCCTCACCGTCGACATCGACGCCCCCGGCATGCTCGGCTACCACTGACCCCCCTCCGCCACACCCGTGTCCGGCGGCGGTACCGGTGCCCCCGGCAGTCGGACCGTCGCCGTCGTGCCGTCGCCCTCCGCCGGTCGCAGGGTCACCTCGCCGCCCGCCTGCTGGACCGTGCGGGCCACGATCGACAGGCCCAGGCCCGAGCCGGGCAGCGCGCGGGCGGTCGGGGAGCGCCAGAAGCGGTCGAAGACGTGGGGGAGTTCGTCGACGGGGATGCCCGGACCGTGGTCGCGCACGGTGAGGACCCCGTCGGTGAGGCGTACGTCGATCGTGCCGCCCTCCGGGCTGAACTTCACCGCGTTGTCCAGGATGTTGACCACCGCGCGTTCCAGGGACGCCGGTTCCGCCCGGACGTACCAGGGCCGCACGTCCGCCTCGATCGCCAGCTCCGGGCCGCGCAGGCGGGCGCGGCGCAGGGCCGACTCGACGACGTCGTGCCAGGCGAGGATGCGGGTGCGGCCCTCGTGCTGGCCGGTGTCGGGGCGGGAAAGTTCCTGGAGGTCGCCGATGAGCGCCGCCAGCTCCGTCATCTGGGCCTTCACCGAGGCGAGGAGCGCCTTGCGGTCGGCCTCCGGGATCGGGCGGCCGGTCTCCTCGCTGCGGGTGAGGAGTTCGATGTTGGTGCGCAGCGAGGTGAGGGGGGTGCGCAGTTCGTGGCCCGCGTCGGCGATGAGCTGCTGCTGCAGGTCGCGGGAGCTGGCCAGCGACGAGGTCATGCTGTTGAAGGAGCGGGAGAGGCGGGCGATCTCGTCGTCGCTGTCGTCCTCGACGGGGATGCGGACGGCCAGGTCCTCGGTGCGGGCGACGTGCTCGACGGCACGGGTCAGCTCGTCGACGGGGCGCAGGCCGGTCCGGGCCACCCAGAGGCCGGCCGCGCCGGCGCCGACGACGCCCGCGCCCGCGACGAAGAGGAGGACCAGCGCGAGGTTGCTGAGCGAGCTGTTCACCTCGCTCAGCGGGCGCGCGGCGGAGACGGCCACGTCGGACAGGCCGGGCACGGTGTAGGTGAAGACGCGGTACTGGGTGCCGTCCGAGCCGGTGGCGTCGTGCAGGGCGTTGACGGACGAGCCCTCGGCCACGGCGCGGTCGGCGTCCGTGAGCGGGACCTCCTCCGTGCCGATGATGAGGCAGCTGGAGTTCTGCCGGGCAACCAGCTGCACGGACGAGCCGTAGGGGTTCTGCTCGTGCGTGAGCGGGTCGTGGGCGCAGAGACCGGTGCGCAGGTTGACGTACTGGCTGACCTGCGTCTTGTCCATGCGGTTGGCCTTCAGCGCCTCGTCCAGCGAACTGACCAGCACGGTCTTGACCACGAACCAGCAGGCCACTGCCGCCGCCGCCACCGCGAACGCCACCGCCGCCGCCACCAGCAGCGACAGCCGCGCCCGGATGGGCAGCGCCCGGAACCGGCGGGCGAGACGTCTCACTCGGCGCCGCCCTGCCGCAGGACGTAGCCGACGCCGCGCACCGTGTGGACCAGGCGCGGCTCGCCGCCCGCCTCGGTCTTGCGGCGCAGGTACATGACGTACACGTCGAGGGAGTTGGACGAGGGCTCGAAGTCGAAGCCCCAGACGGCCTTCAGGATCTGCTCCCGGGTGAGGACCTGGCGCGGGTGCGCCATGAACATCTCCAGCAGGGTGAACTCCGTGCGGGTCAGCTCCACCGGCCGCCCGGCCCGTGCGACCTCCCGCGTCGCCAGGTCCATGGTCAGGTCGCCGAAGGCGAGGGTGTCGTCGTCCTCGGCGGTGGCCTCCACCGCCGCCGCGTAGGAGCTGCGGCGCAGCAGCGCGCGGATGCGGGCGAACAGCTCGTCCAGCTCGAAGGGCTTGACGAGGTAGTCGTCCGCGCCCGCGTCCAGGCCGGTCACCCGGTCGCCGACGGTGTCGCGGGCCGTCAGCATCAGGATCGGCGTCAGGTCGCCCGCCCCGCGGATCCGGCGGGCGGCGGTCAGGCCGTCCATGCGGGGCATCTGGATGTCGAGGACGACGAGGTCGGGCCGGTACGCCGCCGCCTTCTCCACGGCGTCGGCGCCGTCGACGGCGACCTCGGTGCCGTACCCCTCGAAGGCGAGGCTGCGCTGGAGTGCTTCGCGGACCGCCGGCTCGTCGTCGACGATCAGGATGCGCTGGACGTCACGGTCGCGGTCGCCGTCTGCGGGGCTCATGGGCTCGGGTCCTCGGGTGCGGTGGGTGGGGTACGGGGGTGCGGGTCGGTCTGCCGGCCGGTCCGCCGGTCGGCTGGTGCGGGGCTTCAGCGTCGCACGTCCATGGTCCCCGGTCCCCGGTCAGTTGCTCGCACCCGCCCGCAGGTCGGGCAGGTCGGCCTTGACGGTGTTGATCGGGATGGCGAAGCCGAGGCCCACGCTGCCCGCGCTGGAGGAGGACTCGGTCGCCGAGTACATCGCGGAGTTGATGCCGATGATGTTGCCGTTCATGTCGATCAGCGCGCCGCCGGAGTTGCCCGGGTTGAGGGAGGCGTCGGTCTGGAGCGCCTTGTACGTCGTCGTGGACGAGCCGGTGTCGCCGTTGAACTCCTGGCCGCCGAACTCGAACGGCCACTGGCCGCCCTGCCCCTGCCGCTGCTGCTGTTGCTGCTGGCCCTCGTCCGTCGAGACGGTCACGTCGCGGTTGAGGGCGGAGACGATACCGCTGGTCACGGTGCCGGTCAGGCCCTCGGGGGAGCCGATGGCGACGACCTCGTCGCCGACCCCGACGCCGTCCGAGTCGCCGAGGGTGGCGGCCGTGAGGCCGGAGGCGTTCTGGAGCTTGATCAGCGCGAGGTCCTTGCTGCTGTCGGTGCCGACGACGTCGGCGGTGTACTGCTTGCCGTCGTTCGTCGTCACCTTGACGGACGAGGCGCCGGACACGACGTGGTTGTTGGTGATGATCTCGCCGTCGCCGGTGATGATCACGCCGGAGCCGGTGGAGGAGCCCGCGTTCGAGGTGGCGTTGATCTCGACGATGCTCGGGCTGACCGCCTTCGCGACCCCGGAGACCGTGCCCTTCTGGCTGGAGGGCACCACGTTGGTGCTGGTGGAGCTGGAGGCGACGGTGTCGCTGCCGGTCAGTTCCTGGATGCCGAACGCGGTGCCGCCGCCGACCGCCGCCGCGACGATCGCCACGGCCGCGAGCAGGGCCACGGGGCCGCGCCGCGCCTTGCGCTTCTGCCGCGGCGGTTCCGGCTGCCCGGCCTGCACGGCGTAGGGCGGCTGGGCGGGCGGGGGCGGCCACTCCGGGTCGACGGGAGTGGAGGCGTGCTGCTGGGCGCCCTGGTACGGGTTGGCGTACGGGTTCTCTTGCGCGTGCTCGTACTCGCCGTTGTGGCGGAGGCTCTCGGTCATGTTCATGAGCTTCCCGCCCCCGCATGAGAACGGCCTGAGTGCCGCCTGAGAAGCCCGGCAGAAGCTCGTATGCCCGATATAAAGAGGGGCCCGGTCCCGATGCAGACCCGCCCGGTCCCGGCGGCGACCACGCGCGTGCGTGCTCTACGCGCTGTGTGCGCTCTACGCGCAGCCGCAGGACTGGCGGACCACCAGCTGGGACGGGAAGAGCTTCAGCCGCTCGCGCCGCGAGCCCGCCACCCGCAGGCCGTCGTCCAGGACCAGGTCCACCGCGGCCCGCGCCATCGCCGACCGGTCCGAGGCGACCGTGGTCAGCGGCGGATCGGTGAGGTCCGCCTCCTTGATGTCGTCGAAGCCCGCCACCGCCAGCTCGCCCGGCACGTCGATGCGCAGCTCGCGGGCGGCCCGCAGCAGGCCGATCGCCTGGTCGTCGGTCGAGCAGAAGATCGCGGGCGGGCGCTGCGGCCCGGCGAGCAGCTCCAGGCCCACCCGGTACGCGTCGTAGCGGTTGTACGGCGCCTCGAAGAGCCGGCCCTCGGTCGGGAGCCCGGCCTCCTGCATCGCGCGCCGCCAGCCCTCGACGTGGTCGGAGACCGGGTCGCCGACGGACGGCGTCTCGGCGGTGCCGCCCATGCAGGCGACGTAGGCGTACCCGTGCTCCAGCAGGTGGCGTACGGCGAGCTGGGCGCCGCCCAGGTCGTCGGTGACGACGGCGACGTCGTCGATGGCCTCCGGGCGCTCGTGCAGCAGCACGACCCGGGCGTCCCAGGCGTCGATCTCGGCGGCCGCGTTGTCGTTCAGCGCGTGGCTGACCAGGATCAGGCCCGAGACCCGCATGCCGAGGAAGGCCCGCAGGTAGTGGACCTCGCGCTCACCTACGTAGTCGCTGTTGCCGACGAGCACCATTTTTCCGCGCTCGGAGGCGGCCCACTCGACCGCGTGCGCCATCTCCGCGAAGAACGGCTGGCGCGCGTCCGGCACGATCAGGCCTATGAGGTCCGTGCGCCGCGACGCCATGGCCTGGGCGACCCGGTCCGGCCGGTACCCCAGTTCCTTGATCGCGGCGAGGACACGCTCGCGCGTGGCCGGGGCGACCGGCCGGGGTCCGTTGTTGATGACGTAGCTGACGACGGCGGTGGAAGTCCCCGCCAGCCGCGCCACATCGTCCCGAGTCACCTTGGCCACGCGCGGAGTCTACGCGGATGGATCCGCCCCGGGCAGGGCGTATCACACCTTGGATGACCTCGCGCCCGCCGCCCCGTTCGCCTCGGCGGCCGCCTTCCCGGGCGCCTCGTCCTTCTCCGCCTCGTGAGCCTCTTCGGCTTTCTCGGCCTTCCCGGCTTTCTCGGCCTTCTCGGCCTTCTCGCTCTTGTCGCCCTTGTCGGGTTTCTCCGGCGTCACGAAGCGGTAGCCGACGTTGCGGACCGTGCCGATCAGCGACTCGTGCTCCGGGCCGAGCTTGGCGCGCAGCCGCCGTACGTGCACGTCGACCGTGCGGGTGCCGCCGAAGTAGTCGTAGCCCCACACCTCCTGGAGCAGCTGGGCGCGGGTGAAGACCCGGCCCGGGTGCTGGGCCAGGTACTTGATCAGCTCGAACTCCTTGAAGGTCAGGTCCAGGACCCGGCCCTTGAGCTTGGCGGAGTACGTCGCCTCGTCGACCGACAGGTCGCCGTTGCGGATCTCCATCGGGGAGTCGTCGCCGCTGATCTGCTGGCGGCCCGTGGCCAGCCGCAGCCGCGCCTCGACCTCCGCCGGACCCGCGGTGTCAAGCAGCACGTCGTCGATGCCCCAGTCGGCGGTGACGGCGGCGAGACCGCCCTCGGTGACGACGAGCACCAGCGGGCAGCTGAGGCCCGTGGAGCGCAGCAGCTGGCACAGGCTGCGGATCTGCGGAAGGTCGCGGCGGCCGTCGACGAGGATGACGTCGGCGCCCGGGGTGTCGACGAGCGCGGGTCCCTCCGCCGGGGCCACACGGACGTTGTGCAGCAGCAGACCGAGGGCGGGGAGCACCTCCGTCGACGGCTGGAGTGCGTTGGTCAGGAGCAGCAGAGAACTCATCGCGCCCCACCTGCCTGGGTCGTCCTGTGGTCGTGCCCGGTTCGCTCGCCCATAACGTCTGGTTCCTCCTGGGTCCCTGCGAGGACGTCTGCGGCTCTGCTTCGTACAGGTGCGGGTCCCGGCCCGTGGGGCCCGCGGTGCGTCCTGGAGGTGAACGCCCGGCGTCCGCCCGGCATCGCTCCTGAAAGCACGAAAGGACCCGGGGGCTACGCTGCCCGAGTCCTCTGCCCAGCAGAATAGCCGACATGAGCAACCGACCGGCAGGTCATGTGTCGCGTTCCACCCGTCGCCGAGACAATCGTCCGGATCCCGAGACGCCCCGGGAAGCGCCGCGCCGCAGCCGCGCGCGCACCTTCCTCCGTA
Source organism: Streptomyces olivaceus (assembly GCF_000721235.1). Classification (GTDB taxonomy): domain Bacteria; phylum Actinomycetota; class Actinomycetes; order Streptomycetales; family Streptomycetaceae; genus Streptomyces; species Streptomyces olivaceus. The sequence goes on along the minus strand of NZ_JOFH01000031.1, from coordinate 61,097 downwards.
CGGCCGACGGGGTCCCGATCGACGCCGTGTACGAGCCGGGTACGACCGATCGTGGCGCTTCTGACCTGGTCTTCGTCGTCGCGCACGGCTTCACGGGCGACGCGGACCGGCCGCACGTGCGCCGGATCGCGGCGGCGTTCGCGCGGCACGGTGCCGTGGTCACGTTCTCCTTCCGCGGGCACGGCGCCTCCGGCGGCCGGTCCACCGTCGGCGACCGCGAGGTGCTCGACCTGGCGGCGGCGGTCGCGTGGGCGCGCGGCTTCGGGCACGCGCGCGTGGCGACCGTCGGCTTCTCCATGGGCGGCTCGGTGGTCCTGCGGCACGCGGCGCTGTACGGCGGTGACGGGAGGGGCGGCGGCGCTTCCCCGGCGGGGTCCGGCGGTGACGGTGCTTCCCCGGCGGCGGAGTCCGGTGGCGACGGCGTATCCCCGGTGGCGCCCGGTGGTGACGCCCGTACGGACGCCGTCGTGTCGGTCAGCTCGCCCGCCCGCTGGTACTACCGGGGCACGGCGCCGATGCGCCGGCTGCACTGGCTGGTGATGCGTCCCGCGGGGCGCGTGGTGGGCCGCTACGGCCTGCGCACCCGTATCCACCACCGGGACTGGGACCCGGTGCCGCTGTCCCCGGTCCGGGCGGCGGCGCGGATCGCCCCGACGCCGCTGCTGGTCGTGCACGGCGACCGGGACGGCTACTTTCCCCTCGATCACCCCCGGATGCTGGCCGAGGCGGCCGGTGACCACGGCGAACTCTGGCTGGAGCCCGGCATGGGCCACGCCGAGAACGCCTCGGACGCCGGACTGCTCCACCGCATCGGCGACTGGGCGGTGTCCCGGGCGGGCTAGCCTGACGGGGTCACCGCCGACCCGGCGGTGGACACGGCCGGTCGGCACGGACGCCGACCGGCACCGGCGACGAAGGATCCAGATGGCAAAGGTCACGGTGCGCTACTGGGCCGCCGCGAAGGCCGCGGCGGGGGTGGCCGAGGAACCGTACGACGCGGGCACCCTCGCCGACGCGCTCGGCGCGGTGCGCGAGCGGCACCCCGGCGAACTCACGCGCGTGCTGCTGCGCTGCTCGTTCCTCGTCGACGGCGACCCCGTGGGCGTGCGCGGGCATGAGACGGTACGGCTGGCCGACGGCGGCACGGTCGAGGTGCTCCCGCCGTTCGCAGGAGGGTGACGATGACCAACCAGCCGCATCAGCCGCAGCAGCCGTACGAGGGGTACGACGGGTATGCGGGGTACGACGCCCAGGCGTGGCCCGCGCAGCAGCAGCACCAGCCGCAGCAGCCGTACGAGGGGTACGGGGCGCCGCAGCCGGACCCGAACGCCGACCAGTACACGCAGCAGTGGCAGGGGCAGACCTGGGAGACGCAGGTGCAGCCCCCGGTCTCCGCGGACGAGACGGCGTATCTGCCGCCGTACGCCGCACAGGCCCCGCAGGGCTACGGGCAGCAGCCCCAGCCGCACCACCAGCCCCACTCGCCGCAGGCGCAGCAGTACGCCCCTGACTACGGCCGGCCGCAGCACCAGGCGCAGAGCCAGCCGTACGCGCCCCCCGCCCCCGCACCCGCGGCTCCCGCTCCCTCCGCCCCCTCCGACGGCGCCGGCGCCGGCTACGGTCCGGCGACCGTCGCCGGGAACACGCGCGTCACCGACGCCCAGCGGGCCCGTGCCGAGGGGCGTTCGCCGATCATCGACCCCGGGATGCAGCCCGCGGGCCTCACCGCGCTGCTCGGTCTGCTGCTCTCCGGCGCGGCGGCGCTCGGCACGTACGCGCTGCTCGTCCCGCTCGTCGTCCTCCAGGGCCTCACCGCGGCGGGCTGGTTCCGGCTGAACGGCATGTGGCCGGCCCGGCAGGGCATCGCGCTGGGCTTCGCGGGCGCGCTGGCGGCCGACGCGGCGCTGCTGGTGTCGGACCGTTCACCGGCGGCGATCGTCGGCACCCTCGGGGTGTGGGTGCTGCTGTCCCTCGTCCTCACCCTGCGCTCGCACGCCGACCCCGACGAGCGGATGTACGGCCTGATGGCGACCGTCGCCGCCGCGGCGCTGGCCGTGATCGCGGGCGGGTACCTCGCCGCCGACGCGGAGGCCGTGACGGTCGGCGCGATCGCGGTGGCGGTGGCCGCCGTGGCCCGCGCGCTGCCGCTGCCGACCCCGGTCTCCGTCGTCGTCGCGCTGCTCGCGGCGGCCGGTGCGGGGATCGCCGTCGGCTCGATGACGGACTTCGGGGCGTCGGGGGCGCTGCTCGGCGCGGGAGCGGCGGTGTGCGCGCTGATCGGCCTGCGGGTCGCGGCGTACGACTACCCCTCCCGCTTCGTCCACTTCACGGCGGGCGTTGCCCTGCCGCTCGCGGTGGCGGCTCCGGCGGTGTACGTACTGGGCCGGGCCCTGGCCTGACCGGCGCACAGTGAGGGCGCCTCCCCTGTCACAGCTGTTCGACAAAATACGGGGGGTGCCACCGCCCCGCGTTACGCTCGCGCTGGACGGCCACCGGCCGTCGGGGGCCGCCGTCGTTGGACCGTCCAGGGTTGGGGAACAGAAGCATGCGCGCACTGCGAATACTGTTGATCGTCGTCGTGATCCTGGGCGGCCTCTTCGTGATCGCCGACCGCGTCGCAGTGAAGTTCGCCGAGGACGAGGTCGCCGACAAGCTGCGCAGCACCGAGAACCTCTCCTCGACGCCGGACGTCTCCATCAACGGCTTCCCCTTCCTCACGCAGGTCGCCGGCGGCGAGCTGGACGAGGTGGAGGTCGGCATCGACGGCTACGAGGCCTCCACGGGCAATGGCGGCGACACGATCCGTATCGCCGACCTGAGCGCCCGCATGAAGGGCGTCGAGTTCTCCGGCGACTACAGCTCGGCCACCGCGGCGACCGCCACCGGCACCGCGACCGTGAGCTACGACGAGCTGATGAAGGCCACGAAGTCCGAGTCCACCGACGTGGCGCCCGGTGTCACCGCCAAGGTCGTCGGCCTCTCCGACGGGGGCGGCGGCAAGATCAAGGTGACGGTACGGGCCACGGTGCTCGGCGTGGAGTACCCGGAGCCGATCGACGTGCTCAGCTCGGTCACGGTCAAGAACAACGACGTCTCGGTCGTCGCCGACGGCCTGCCCCAGATCGGCGGCAAGCAGCTCGCCGAGTCGCGGATCCGGGCCATCACCGACTTCCAGCAGACCATCGACGAGCTGCCGGGCGGCATCGAGCTGGACAAGGTCGAGGCGGCGAAGGACGGCGTCGAGATCACGGTGAAGGGTTCGAACGTCAAGCTGGCCGGGTAGGACGAGGGTCGGCCGAAGGACGAGGCAGCCCGCGACCGGTACGCCCCACGCCCTCGTGACGCTCCCTCCCTCGTCCGAGGAGCGAGACGCAGCCGTCCGTACCGCAGATGCGAACACCACCTGATCGGTCCTCCCGGCCCCGGGAGCGCCCCGGCGGTGTCACTGATCCCACAATTCGGACGATCGAGTCTCACTATGCGACACGTCGGTGACACGACCCGTCCCGCGTCCTTACGATCGACACCATGAAGCGACAGGCGGATCTCACAAAGCGGCGGGCAGTGGACCTGTGCCGCGTTGCCGCCATGCTCTGTCGCACCTTCTGAGGCGGGCGGCGACGCCGCCGTCCACGTCCCCCTCACCCCTCGCTCCCGCCCCGCTCTGTCGTGGGCACCCGCGCGCCGCCGCACGGCCCGAGCGCGCGCATCCCCGCACCGCACGCCCCGCCGCCAACTGCCCCGGAGGAGAAAACATGAGCCGCAGCGACGTCCTGGTCGACGCCGACTGGCTGCAGGACCACCTGGACGACTCGAACATCGCGATCGTCGAGGTGGACGAGGACACGTCCGCGTACGAGAAGAACCACATCAGGAACGCGATCCGGATCGACTGGACGCAGGACCTCCAGGACCCGGTCCGCCGCGACTTCGTCGACCAGGAGGGCTTCGAGAAGCTGCTCTCGGCGAAGGGCATCGCCAACGACACGCTGGTGATCCTCTACGGCGGCAACAACAACTGGTTCGCCTCCTACGCGTACTGGTACTTCAAGCTCTACGGCCACGACAGCGTCAAGCTCCTCGACGGCGGCCGCAAGAAGTGGGAGCTGGACGCCCGCGAGCTGGTCGCCGGCGACGAGGTGCCGCAGCGCCCCGCCACCGACTACAAGGCCAAGCCGCAGAACACCGCGATCCGCGCGTTCCGCGACGACGTGGTCAAGGCGATCGGCGCGCAGAACCTGGTCGACGTCCGCTCGCCCGACGAGTTCTCCGGCAAGCTGCTCGCCCCGGCGCACCTCCCGCAGGAGCAGTCGCAGCGTCCGGGCCACGTTCCGTCCGCCCGCAACATCCCGTGGTCGAAGAACGCCAACGACGACGGCACCTTCAAGTCGGACGACGAGCTCAAGGAGCTGTACACCGACGAGCAGGTCGACCTGGCGAAGGACACCATCGCCTACTGCCGCATCGGTGAGCGCTCCGCCCTGACCTGGTTCGTCCTGCACGAGCTGCTGGGCGTGGAGAACGTCAAGAACTACGACGGCTCCTGGACCGAGTACGGCTCCCTCGTCGGCGTGCCGATCGAGCTCGGCGCCGCGAAGTAAGCCCGCCCCCAACCCCTCAGGAGTAACGACATGTGCGGAGCGAAGGCCGGCGGCCCCGACGCCTCGACGATCAAGCCCGGTGAGACCACCATCCAGGGTCAGGTGACCCGCGACGGCGAGCCGGTGACGGGCTACGTCCGTCTGCTGGACGCCACCGGCGAGTTCACGGCGGAGGTTCCGACGTCCGCCACGGGCCAGTTCCGCTTCTACGCGGCCGAGGGCACCTGGACCGTACGGGCGCTCGTCCCCGGCGGCACCGCCGACCGCACGGTCGTCGCCCAGCAGGGCGGTCTCGCGGACGTCGCGATCGCCGTCTGACGGCACGCACGCCACGCGGCCGGGGGCCGCGCCACGGGTGTCCGACCTGTGGCGCGGCCCCTTCGCCGTGACGGGCCTACGCTGGAGACATGTACGCACGGCGGCGGCACGTCTACTTCGCCATGATGGGGACCTGCATCGTGCTCTTCGTCCTGGCCTGGGGCGTCGTACGCATCTGGTCCGTGCCGGCCGCCGTCGGCCTGTGCGTCGTGGCGATGCTCATCCCGCCGCTGGCCGCCATCGTCGCCAACCGCCGAGGCCCGGAGGACCGCTGGTGGGACGACCCGTCGGGCGACACGAAGTCCGACGAGTGGTGGGACGAACTCGACGGCAGGAAACGCCGTCGCTGAGCCCGGCCCTCGGCGAGGATGGCGCTCATGTCCCCGACGAAGCTGTCCACGGTCGTACTGGACGCGCACGACGCCCGCGAACTCGCCGGCTTCTACCAGCGTCTGCTGGGTTACGTGGTGCGCGCCGAGGACGGCGGCTGGGTCCTCATCGGCCCGCCGCCGGGCACCCCCGGCACTTCCCTGGCCTTCGAGACGGAGCCCGCCTACGTGCCGCCCGCCTGGCCGTCCCGCGCCCCGGGCGAGCAGCAGATGATGCTGCACCTCGACATCGAGGTCGACGACCTGGCCGCCGAGACCGAGCGGGCCGTGGCCGAGGGCGCCCGCCTCGCCGACCACCAGCCCCAGGACGACGTACGGGTCCTGCTCGACCCGTCGGGGCACCCGTTCTGCCTGTGGGTGCAGGCCGACCGGTGACGGGAAGCCCCCGGCCAAGCCGGTGGCGCTCCCTCGGCATGACCGAATCGTGATCAAGATCGCCGCAACCCCCGGCACCGGCCGCCGGTCTCCTGAGCGCGCGCATACGGAACACGCACTTCAGCGCTCTGTGGGGGGGACGTCTTGGAAGAGGAACCAGCGAGACCCGCGGCACCGGCCGCACCGGAGGCACCGGAGGACAGCACGCCGCCGGGCGAGGGGGCCGGGCGGTCACCTCGCCGACGAGGGCGGACGACCCTGCTCATCGGGGCCGCCGCCGCACTGGGCCTGGTCGCCGGCACCTGCGCCGGATTCCTGGTGCAGGCGGACCGGGAGCCGACGAAGCTGCCGCCGCTGTCGCAGGCCGCACTCGCTCCCGCCAAGGGTGAGGCCCCGAAGCCGCTGCCCGCCGACCAGGACCGCCAGGTCCGCACCGACGGCGACCTGCGCGAACTCCTGCTGAAGAAGCCGCGCGGGGCGAGGGAGGCGGCGTGGCCGGAGAGCGGCGACGGCTGGTTGGGCCTCGCGAGCTATGCCCAGACCTTCGGGCGGCCGGACGAGCAGTTCTCCCAGTTCATCCACGACGAATTCCGCCGAGCGGCCGTCACCGGCTGGCGGGTCGGCAGCAAGCGAACCGTGGAGATCCGGTTGATCCAGTTCCACCAGGAGGACGTCCTGTCCGCGCTGGAGGGCAGCGACACGGGCCGGCACTGGGCCGGGTGGGCACGGGAGGACGACACGGACAGGTGGCCCGTTCCCGGTACCGGTGACGGCGAGGCGTTCGTCCACAACCGTCCGGAGGCCGAGCCCGAATCCGCGACCCCGGTGTACCACGCCGAGGCTCACGCCTGGCGGGGCGACATCGAGATGGAGATCTGGGTGACCAGCACCGAACGGATCGCCAAGGAAGAGATCATGGATCTGGCCCGCCGGCAGATGGAGCGGCTGTGAGCGCGGAGCGGACGCCGCACGGGCGATGGATCGGAGCCGCTGTGGGCGGGCTGCTGCTGACCGGCGTGGTCGTCGGTGCCTGCGGGTACACGGCCGCCACTGTCGACGACGCGGACCGGGACGCGGGCGCGCCCCTCTGGGCATCCCCAGAGGGCACGGCGGACGTGAAGACACCAGCGGCCGAGGCCACCGGACTGGCAGGGGCTCTCGTGCCGTACCGGCCCGACGGCTGGACGCGGGGGCCCGACCTCGGAGAGTTCGGGGCGGACGTCTCGTTGAGCGGAGCCCGGGCGACCGCGCTGAGCAAGGAGTCGCTGAGCGGCCTGCCGCGCTCGCAGCGCAAGGAGATGGAGAAGGAGATCGACCGTCGGCACATCACGGGCGTGGCCATGCGCAGCTACGCCAGTACCGGGGGCTATCACGACAACGAGCAGACGGGCGCGGTCAGTCTGACCGTTGTGCTGACCCGGATGAAGGACACGGCCGTGCGCTCCGGGGCGAGTGACCAGGACGCGTTCCTCGAATCACTGGACGTCTTCGAGGCGGGACCGCGCGTCAAGGGTCACAAGGACGCCAGATGCCACCGCCTGCCCGCCGACTCGGACGACGGCCTCGACATCATGTTCTGCAACGCCTACCGGGGCGACGTCCTGGTGTCGGTCACCGCCGAGGGCGTGCAGCCATTCGGAGGCAGGAGCGTTGCCGCGCTGCTGGCCGAGCAGCTCGACCGGATCGCCGAGCCGGGGAGGTCGGTGTGACGGAGCCGATCACGCGGCCCGACATGACCGCCGTGCCGCCGAAGCCCGACACTCCACCGGCGGTCCGGGACGCGGACTGCGCGGCAGTGCTCCCTGCGGCATCGGCGGCGAAGCGTGACCGTCGGGTGCTGCGCGCCGTGCTGCGCTGGACCGCGGCCGTCGCCGTCTTCGCCGTGGCCGGGTCGACGACCGCGTACGGCGTCACCCGGATGGAGAGGACGGACGTTCCCGGACTGGTGACGGAGTCGGACGGACGATGGACGTATCCGACGCTCACCGCCCCACCGCTCCCGTCCGGCAGTCCGGGTCCCTTCGACGAAGCCAACAAGGCAGGCGCCCACTACGCGGACCTGCGGGCCCTGGTGCTGCCGGCACCCGAGGGCGCGAGGCTCGACAAGGCGCTGCGCGGCACGGAAGGCTGGCTGGCGACGGACACCTTCCTCAAGGAGTACCGCGACGCGGCGGAGCACGACGAGCTGCGGCAGAAGCTCGTCGATCACGGGCTGCGGCACATCGCCGCCCGGGGCTGGACCACCGAGGACGGCACCCATACGCGGATCTACCTGCTGCAGTTCGACACCGCCGCCGTCGTGGACGAGCTGCGCGACCGCCACCTCGCGTCCTACAGCAACCCCGCCTACGCCGCACGCGGCACGGAGGACACCGTCCCCGACGAGGACTTCCCGACGGCGGCCCAGATCGACGAACTGGTGTACTCGGTCTACGTCGAGCCCGAGCCGTACGGTGCCGAGCAGGTCCGGCAGGCCTACCTCGGCGCCGGGGACGTGCTGGCCGTCGTCCTGCAGAGCCGCGAGGGCGGCGCGAAGGAGGTGCCCTTCCAGCAGACGGTCGCCCTGCAGGGCAGGCTCCTCGGCTGACCGGCCCGGCGTCCGAGGGACGCTCAGTAGACGAGCGCCTGCGTGTCGTCGGCCATCGCTTCCTGTACGAAGACCTGCGCGCCCGCGATGCGTACGCCCTCGATGACGTCCTTCTCGGTCAGGTCGCGCCGGGCCGCGCACTGGGTGCACAGGGTCACCCGGCCGCCCGCCAGCAGGGAGTCGAGCAGGTCGGGCAGTGGCGCGGCGTGCGGCAGGTCGAACTCGGCCGCGCGCCCCGGCACCGCGAACCACGCGGACTCCCCGGTCAGCCACAGCGACACGTCGACCCCGCTGGCCACGGCCACCGCCGCCACGGTGAACGCCTGCGAACACCGCTCGGGAGCATCGGCCCCCGCCGTCACCTTGATCACGAGCTTCTTCGCCATCCCCGCATGGTAATCCGCAGTGATTGGACACTTTGTCCCGGGCGACACGCCGTCTGCACGAGGTGTCGCCCGGGACGAAGTGTCCAATCGTGCCCAGTGGTGCGGAGCGAGCTCAGAACGCGACGGTGATCGTCACCAGCAGCGTCGCGACGCAGAGGACGGTGAGCAGGCCGCTGACGGCGGCACCGTCCAGCCTCCGGTGCCGCCGCCGGGGCAAGGCCCGGTGCCTCGGCACGGGCTTCGGCGGGTGCGCCGGGTGGAACGGGGGCAGCGCGTAGCCGGGGGAGAGGGGCGCCCGGTCCCGGTCCCGCCGGGGCGCGAGCCGCTGGGCCCGCCTGCACTCCTCGTAGGGCAGTCCGCCGTCGTACGTCATCCCTCGTGCTCCTCGCGCTGGTGCTGGCGCAGCAGGACGTTCGCGTCCGACACCGCGCTGTGGTCGAACGCCGCCCGCGCCGCCTCCCGCCGCTCGGCCAGCCCGGCGCAGGTCTCGCAGCCGGCGACCGGCAAAGGCGGCCTGCACAGAGGGCCGGGGTCCGGGGGCCTGGCCTGGGTGTGCTCGTTCGCGGCGCGCAGGCTCGCGCCGATGCGCTCGCGGTCGGTCGCGCGGCGCAACCCGGCCGGCTCCGCCTCCCACTCCCGGCCCCCGCCGAGGGGTCGGAGCAGCGCGCGGGGCCCCGTCAGCCCCTGGTACGCGCCGACCCTGGCGGTGGCGGTGTCGTAGAGCACGTTGCCGGGTTCGAAGGCCGCCGGTTCTGTTCTCACGGGTCCGCTCCCTTACGTCAACATCATACGGAATGCGACAGTTGCCCTACTCTGTGTAGTGGTGGGCAGTTACGAGCATGACCCACGCCGAGGGTCGCCGAGCCCGGAACGGCCGCTAGTGCCACAACGGGCGCTCCAAATTCCACAAATTCCACAGCCGGGAGGGGCGCGGTGCCGCAGCGGAGGGCGATCACGGGTCGCAGTCAGGAACCGAGGGCACGGTTCGCGGAGGAGCTGCGGCTGCTCCGGCAGGCGCGGGGCGCGTCCCTGCGGGGCGTCGCGGAGGTGGTGGGCTGGGACGCGTCCCAGTTCGGCAAGCTGGAGAACGGCCACACGCTGGGCGGCCCGGAGATCGTCGAGGCGCTCGACCAGTACTACGGCACGGGCGGCATGCTGCTCACGCTGTGGGAGCTGGCGGTGGCCGACCCGACGCAGTTCAAGGAGCGGTACCGCCGGTACATGGTCTTGGAGGCCGAGGCGATCAGCCTGTGGTACTACGCGGTGAGCGCTCCACCGGGGCTCCTTCAGACCGTCGGGTACGCGCGCGAAGCTCTTGCCGCAGGCTGGCTGACTGCCCCGGAGCTTGAGCAACAGGTGGAGGCACGTCTCGGTCGCAGGCAGCTGTTGGAGGGCGACACCCCACCGCCGTTTCGCGTCATTCTCTCCGAAGCGGTGCTGCGTACGTTGCTACGTGACATGGGTGCATGGCGTGAGCAGTTGACCCACCTGGTGGAGGTGTCCGAGCGTGCAAACATCACCCTCCACGTGCTGCCGTTCAGTGCCGGGCGGCACGGGCTGACCAACACCGACGTGATGTTTCTGCGGCTGTCGAACGGCCGCGTAGTGGCATACATCGAGAACGATTTGCGCGGTGAACTGGTCGAAGAAAACGCCTCGGTTGAGCTGCTTCAGCGCAGGTACGATTCGACGCGTGACTTGGCGCTGTCACCGGCCGAGTCGCGCGAGTTCATCCTGCGGACGTTGGAGGAAGCGCCATGCGAGCCATCGACCTGAGCAGCGTGTCTTGGCGCAGGAGCAGCTACAGCAACTCAAGCGGTGGCAACTGCGTCGAGGTCTCCGACGACCTCCTCCGCACCGCCGACTGGCGCAAGAGCAGCTACAGCAACCAGGACGGCGGAGCCTGCGTCGAAGTCGCCCCCAACCTCCCCTCCCTCGTCCCCGTCCGGGACAGCAAGGACCCCGGTCGCGGAGCGCTCCTGTTCGCCTCGCCCGCGTGGGCCGCGTTCGTGGACGGAGTCCGACGGGAAGAGCCGAGGTGGGCCGCGTAAGCTGGGGGCGGCCCTGTCGTATGCCCCCCGCTCAAGGAGCACCCCGTGGAGATCTTCTTCGAAGCCCTGCTGGTCCTGGTCTGCGTCGGCGTTCTCGCCTTCGCCGGTCTGACCGTGAAGAAGCTGTACCAGGGCCAGCGCTGATCACCGACGCCAGGAAGTACCGCTCATCATGATCGAGATCCCGTCCGACCTGCACAAGGACCTCGTCCCCCTCGTCTTCCTGCTGGGTGACTGGGCCGGCGCGGGCGTGCACGACTTCCCCGGCGCGGAGAAGTGCAACTTCGGCCAGGAGGTGTCCTTCACCCACGACGGCCGGGACTTCCTGGAGTACCAGTCCCACACCTGGGTGCTGGACGAAGAGGGCAACAAGGTCCGCCCGCTGGAGTCCGAGCACGGCTACTGGCGCATCGACCCGAACCGCAAGGTCGAGGTCACGATGGTGCGGGACGACGGTGTCGTCGAGGTCTGGTACGGCGAGCTGGCCGACCAGAAGCCGCAGATCGACCTGGCGACGGACGCGGTGGCCCGCACGGCGGCCTCCCAGCCCTACACCGGCGGCAAGCGGCTGTACGGGTACGTGAAGAGCGACCTGATGTGGGTCGGCGAGAAGCAGACCCCCGAGGTCGAGCTGCGCCCGTACATGTCGGCGCACCTGAAGAAGGTCGTCTCCCCGGAGGACGTCGAGCGCTGGGCCAAGGCCCTCCCGGACGACATGCCGGACGACGGGATCGCTTTCTTCAAGTAGCCCTAGACTCTGAGGTGTGGTGAGCACCGACTGGAAGAGTGACCTCAGGCAGCGCGGCTACCGGCTGACCCCGCAGCGGCAGCTGGTGCTCGAAGCCGTGGACACCCTGGAGCACGCGACCCCCGACGACATCCTCTGCCAGGTGCGCAAGACCGCGTCGGGGATCAACATCTCCACCGTGTACCGCACGCTGGAGCTGCTGGAGGAGCTGGGGCTGGTCAGCCACGCCCACCTCGGGCACGGGGCGCCGACCTACCACCTGGCCGACCGGCACCACCACATCCACCTGGTCTGCCGGGACTGCACCAACGTCATCGAGGCCGATCTGTCGGTGGCCGCCGACTTCACCGCCAAGCTGCGCGAGCAGTTCGGCTTCGACACCGACATGAAGCACTTCGCGATCTTCGGCCGGTGCGCGGACTGTTCCCCGAAGAGCGCGGCCACCGGTTCAACGACCGAGTCGTAGGCTGGGGCACATGAAGAGCCCCCTGCTGTCCCTGCCCGGCGCCGTTCCCGCCGAGGGCGTGGACGAAGGCGTCGCCGCCCACTACGGCGACCTGTTCCGCGAGCAGCGTGCCCTCGCCGACGGCACCGGCTTCGTCGACCTCTCGCACCGCGGCGTCGTCGCCGTCACCGGCGACGACCGGCTGAGCTGGCTGCACCTGCTGCTCACGCAGCACGTCAGCGACCTGCCGGCCGGCGAGGCCACCGAGGCGCTGGTCCTCTCGGCGAACGGCCACATCGAGCACGCCCTGTACCTCGTCGACGACGGCACGACCGTCTGGGCCCACGTCGAGCCCGGCACCCAGGAGGAGCTGATCGCCTACCTGGAGTCGATGAAGTTCTTCTACCGGGTCGAGGTCGCCGACCGCACCGCCGACACCGCGGTCGTGCACCTGCCCGCCGGGTCGATCACCGGGGTACCCGAGGGCGTCGCCGTCCGCGAGACGCCGTACGGCCGCGACGTCTTCCTGCCGCGGGAGGAGCTGGAGGCGTTCGCCGCCGGCGCCGGTCCCGCGGCCGGGCTCCTCGCCCACGAGGCGCTGCGCGTCGAGCAGCACCGCCCGCGCCTCGGCTTCGAGACCGATCACCGGACCATCCCGCACGAGCTGGGCTGGATCGGCACGGCCGTGCACCTCCAGAAGGGCTGCTACCGGGGCCAGGAGACCGTCGCCCGGGTGCACAACCTCGGCAAGCCGCCCCGCCGGCTGGTCTTCCTGCACCTGGACGGCAGCGAGGTCCACCTGCCGCCGAACGGGGCGGAGATCCGTCTCGCCGACGACGGCCCCGACGGCCGGAAGATCGGGTTCGTCACCACGTCCGTACGCCATCACGAGCTGGGGCCGGTCGCCCTCGCCCTGGTCAAGCGGAACGTGCCGGTGGACGCCCGGCTGATGGCGGAGGACACGGCGGCCGCGCAGGAGACGGTCGTCGAGCCGTAGAGTCCGAGCAGCTTGAGGGAGGACATCGGTCTGACGTTCAGCAACGTCAGGACGGCCCGGTGCGTTGCCTCGCGCCGGCCAACCGAACAGCGTCGGCGACGCGCGGCCACGTTGGTGGCCGCCGACGTGAGGTCGATCAGGGGGAACGCGTGAACGCGCGAGCGTGTCGCTGCCGGCCCGTCAGGCGTCGAAACGGCCGCGTGCACTCTCGATGTGACCGAGGTGCTGGTGGGTCCAGCCGCACATGACGTCGACCGCGGTGCGCAGGGCCCGGCCCGGCTCGGTGAGGGTGTACTCGACCCGCGGCGGCACGGTGGGATACACCTTCCGGTCGACCAGGCCGTTGCGCTCCAGCATGCGCAGGTTCTGGGTGAGCATCTTGTGGCTGACGCCTTCGACCTCGTTTCGCAACTCGCTGAAGCGCAGGGTGCGCTCGCCGAGCGCCTCGATGATCAGGAGGGCCCATTTGTTGGCGACGTCCGAGAAGATTTCCCGCGCCAGGGAGTCTGCGCGCCGCAGGTCGGCGTCCTCGGGCAGGCCCTTGAGCAGTTGCTTGGTCACCATCAGGTTCCTTAGTCACCGAAAAGTGCGTTCTTCCAGGTCAGCCCTCACTCTCCTATAGTTCTCGAGTAACTACAAGAGAGCGGAACGGAAGGGCAAGCACCGTGGCCACCATTGATGTCTTCCACTACGGCGTGCCGGCCGAGAGCGACTTCGGCTACTCACAGGCGATCAAGTCCGGCGAGCTGGTCCACGTCTCCGGACAGCTCTCGTTCGATGCGGCAGGCGAGTTCCTGCACGCGGGCGACTTCGCCGCCCAGCTCAAGCAGACCTACGCCAACATGGACAAGGTCCTGGACCACTACGGCGCCACCCGGAACCAGGTCGTCTCGCAGACCTTGTACGTGGTGGACCTGCGGCAGAACGCCGCGGTGACGGCGGAGGGCAACCTGGCGTACTTCGGCGACCACCGCCCGGCCAGCACGGTCCTGGGCGTCACCGAACTGACCTTGCCGGGCCAGGTCATCGAGATCAGCTTCGTCATCGACACGAAACTGCCCGCTTGAGGTCCGCGGCGGCAGCGGCTTGCGTGGTTCCGGACGGGCCGATTTCAGAGCCCTTCACCGAGGACACCCCGCGTTCGCACCGCAGAGGTCACCACTCAGGCTCAGACCTCCACGAGGACCGTGAACGGGCCGTCGTTCGTCAGGGACACCCGCATCTGCGCGCCGAAGCGGCCCGTCGCCACGGTCGCGCCCAGCGCGCGCAGCTGCGCGACCACCTCGTCGACCAGCGGTTCGGCGACGTCGCCCGGCGCCGCCGCGTTCCAGGTGGGGCGGCGGCCCTTGCGGGCGTCGCCGTACAGGGTGAACTGGCTGATCACCAGCAGCGGGGCGCCGAGGTCGCTGCACGACTTCTCGTCGTGCAGGATCCGCACCGACCACAGCTTGCGGGCCAGCTGCGCCGCCTTCTCCCTGGTGTCCTCGTGGGTGACCCCGACCAGGACGCACAGTCCCTCGCCGTCGATCGCCCCCACGGTCTCGCCGTCCACGACGACGCTCGCGCCGTCCACTCTCTGCACCACCGCACGCATCCCGCCATGATGCCGTGCGCCCCCGGGGTGCCCGTACGGGGGCCGGGTGCCGGGTCGGCAGGGGCCCGTACGGGGCTTCTTTTTTCGCCCCAACCCCCCATCTGGGGCTGATCACGGGCACTCGGTCACATAGCGCCCGGCCGGGGTGGCACGATGCTCCCCAGGACCGGGCGAGGGGACGGTAGGGGCAGAGATGAGCACACCGAGTACGGGGCAGTCGCTGGGCACTGTCGCATGGACAGGGCCGGGCGGTCTGGAGGCGGTGAGGCCACCCGTGCAGCGTACGGACAGCCCGGAGCCGCCCGCGGATCCGGCGGCGCCCGACCTGGGCGCCCAGAGCCTGCCGGAGCTGCGCGCCCTGCGCCGGGACGCCCAGCGCGAGGAGGCCGACCTCAGCTACGTACGGCGGCTGCTGCAGGGCCGTATCGACATCCTGCGCGCGGAGCTGGCGCGGCGCGGGCCCGCGACCGTGGTGACCACGGCGGCGACCGGCTCGGTGGTCGAGCGGCTGTCCGAGATCCTCGCCGACGCGCCGGCCCGGCAGCGTTCCTCCGCCCGCCACGTGACGCTGGGCACGCCGCGCACCGAGGAATGCCGGCGGCTGGCCGCCGAGATGCTCGGCGAGGTGGAGCTGTCCGACCTGACGGCCCGCACCGACGGCGAGCTGACCACCGGGATGGGCCGCCTCGTGCGGTACGAGCAGCAGGTCTCCCGGCGGCGGCAGCGGTTGCAGCGCACCGCCGACGACTGCAGCGCCGAGATCGCCCGCCGGTACCGTGAAGGGGAAGCACAAGTCGACGACCTGCTGGTGTGACACGAGGGGCGGTCTTCCGCGCCGCCCCGGGTCCGGTGATCCCGGACCGTCGCCGGGCGGGTCGTCTCCGTCCGGAAGGCCACCGCCGATGCCCGAGCCCCAGCAGCCCCAGTCGCCTCAGCCGTCGCAGCGGTCCCAGCTGTCGCAACGGCCTCCGCAGTCGCCGGGGGACGAGCTGTCCGCGCCCACGTCCGCCCTCTCGCCCGTCGTGCCGCCCGTCCTCGCCAAGGTCGTCCGGTCCGGCTTCGTCGAGGGGCGGCACCGGGGCAGCCTGGTCGTCCTGGGCGCCGACGGGGCCGTGGAGCTGGCGCTGGGCGAGGTGACGGCGCCGGTCTTCCCGCGCTCCTCCAACAAGCCGATGCAGGCGGCGGGCGTGCTGCGGGCCGGGCTCGACCTCACGGGCGAGAGGCTTGCGCTGGCGGCCGCCAGCCACTCAGGAGAACCGTTTCACCGCGACCTGGTCCGCACGATGCTCGACGAGTACGGCTTGGACCCCGCGCTCCTGCAGTGCCCGCCCGACCTGCCGCTGGACCCCGAGGAGCGGGAGACGTACCTGGCCTCCGGTGCGGCGCCCGACCGGGTCACCATGAACTGCTCCGGCAAGCACACCGCGATGCTCGCCGTCTGCGCGCGGAGGGGCTGGCCCCTGGAGACGTACCTCGATCCCGACCATCCGCTCCAGCGGACCATCCACAGGGTTGTGGAGGACGCGGCGGGCGAGCCGGTCGCCGCGGTCGGCACGGACGGGTGCGGGGCGCCGCTGATGGCGGTCAGCCTGGTCGGGCTGGCCCGCGCCTTCCGCTCCTTCGTCGGCGCCGAGCCGGGTTCGGCGGAGCGCCGGGTCGCCGACGCGATGCGCGCCCACCCCGAGTACGTCGCGGGCAGCCGCCGGGCCGACACCTGGCTGATGCGAGAGGTGCCCGGCACGCTCTCCAAGATGGGTGCGGAGGCCGTCCAGGCGGTGGCCCTGCCGGACGGCCGCGCCCTCGCCTTCAAGATCGAGGACGGCGCGACCCGGGCGCTGGGTCCGGTGCTGGCCCGCGCCCTGACACTGCTGGGGATCGAGGGCCCGGTCGTCGAGCGCATCGGCCGGGCCCCGCTGCACGGCGGCGGCCGTGAGGTGGGGGAGATCAGGGCGGCCTTCTGAGTCTTCTCACGCTGAGTCTTCTCACGGAGCCGGGCCGGGTCCGGGACGAACGAGCGGGCGCCGCCCGTGTGGTCGACGCCCTGCTGCGTACGTCCGGGCGGTTCCGATGCCCGGACCTGTCCTGAGCGGTGTTCCTCCGAGACGGCTCCCTTCTGCCGGTGGCGGTCGCCGGTATCCGTGTGCGCATCCGTAGCGCGTACTGCGTGGTGCTCTTCGGTTGTGGTTGTGGTTGTGGTTGTGGTGCCTAGTGGTTGTACCTACCGGTGTTGTCCCTACCGGTTGTGCGTACTGGTTGTGCTTACCGGTTGTGCGTGGTGCGACTGTCGGTCCGGGCTCCAGGCTCCCCTCCGGAACGGGGCCCGGACGACAGTGTGCCGGTCAGCCGGACTGGGCGAGCAGCATCACGAGGATCACCGCGCCCACACCGCCGATCATGGTGTTCTTCGCCTTGACGCCGATGGACAGCGCGACGAACGCGATGATGCCCATCGGCCCGTACTTCCACTGCACGAGCTGCTCGAACCCGATGGCCAGAGCGGCGACGAGGATGGCGATGAGCGGCATGGTGTCCCCCTGTTCACCGTGGTGGCCAACCCTCGGAAGGTCTGACCACGTTGCTCAAGTTGGCTGCCAACTTCTCTGTACTTATCTCCACTTGGAAGCGACTCATAACCACCTTCTCGCGAACTGCCCAAAGATGGCGAGAAGTTGTAGTGTTCTGGTCGTGGAGCCGGAACACGCCCCCCTCAACGGGCGGAACGGGCGGAAGAGACCGCAGCCGCCACAGAAGAGCCCCCGCGAGGTGGCCGACGAGCTGCGCGCCCGGATCAGGTCCGGCCGGTTGCAGCCGGGTCGGCGCATGCCCACGCAGGCCAGGTTGGCCGAGGAGTTCGGCGTGGAGCGCGGGACGGTCCGGCAGGCGCTGCGCATCCTGCAGTCGGAACGTCTGCTCACCAACGTGTCCAGAGGGAGCCCCGCGACCGTAGCGCCCGACCCGTACGGAACCCGGGCCGCTCCGCTGACGCGTCCGCTGCCCACCACGGTCGCCCTCGCGTCCCGGGTGACGAGGGCCTTCGCCGCCCCGCACGTCGAGATCGACGCGCTGTGCCTGACCGCCGTCTCCCTCACCCTCGCCCTCGGCGAGCCGCTGGGCCAGATCCACGCGGGGCGGCTGAAACCGGCCAAGATCGACGTCCGCGTGCTGCTGCCGAGCCGGGACATCGACCTCGCCTTCCCGGTGGCGGTGGCCGGCGCCGGCGCGACCGGCGACCCGGTGCACGAGGGGTGGCTGGCGATGCGCGACGCCCAGGCGCGGGTGCTGCGGCACAGCCTGCTGGGCCTGCGCGCCACCCACGGCATCGACGTGCGCGTCTCCTTCCGCGCCCTGCCGTTCACCCCGCCGGTGAAGCTCTACCTGCTCAACGACTCGGAGGCCCTTTTCGCCTACTACACCCTCGCCCGGCGCGAGCAGGAGGTGGGCCGCGAGCGGCTGGAGACGTACGACGCGGAGGGCATCCGGTCGACGCTGTTCGCCTTCGAACGCGGGGGCGGGCCGCGCGACGGCGTGTTCGTGCAGCAGTCCCGGCTGTGGTTCGAGGCGCTGTGGGGGACGATCAGCTCCGGGCTGGTCCTCGGCGCCCGGCCGTCCCCCGGGGCCGGGTCCCTCGGGTCCCTCGGGTCACCCGGCGGGACCCACGACCAGGAGGGCCAGCAGGACCGCGCCGGCGGAGCTGACGGAGGGGCTCTTCGCCTTGATGCCGATGGTGAGCAGGAGCAGGCCGACGATGCCGGTGGGGCCGTACCTCCACTGGACGAGCTGCTCGAAGGCGATGACGAAGACCGCGGAGACCAGGGCGAGGACGGGCATGGTCTTCCTCCCTTCGGGAAGGTGAACTTCCGCCAACCGGGCTAAGTTGGCAACCAACTCCCTCTATGTTGTCCCCACTTGGCTGCTACCTATAAACAAGTTTCAAACAACTCCCTATAGGTAGGTCGAAGTTGTAGCGTTTGGTCGTGACCCCCCAGGAGAACGTGTCCGTGAACGGCAGCAGAAGGCTCTCGTCCCAGGAGATCGCCGACGTCCTGCGGGAGAGGATCCGCGGGGGCGACCTCAAGGCGGGCGACCGGCTGCCCACGCAGGCGGAGCTGGCCGAGGAGTTCGGCGTCGAGCGCGGCACCGTACGCCAGGCCCTGCGCGCGCTGCAGGAGGACGGCCTGCTCACCAACGTCAGCAAGGGCAGCCCGCCCCGCATCGCCGAGCCCGCCGCACCGCGCGCCGAGCCGCAGCCGACGATGGTCTCGCTCGGGCCGCGCCTCGCGGCGGCGTTCGCGGCACCGCGCGTGCGGGTCGACGTCGTCTGCCACACCTCCGAGACGCTGATGCTGGCCCTCAGCGAGCCGCTCCGCCTGATCCACGAGGGCCGCATCCGCCCGGAGGCCATCGAGTTCCGCGTCCTGATGCCCTCGCGCGACATCGACCTGGCCTTCCCCGTCCTGGTCGAGGACGAGGAGGACGACCCGGTCCACCAGCGCTGGCTGGAGATGCGCAACGCCCAGGCACGGGTCCTCCAGCACAACCTGCACGCCGTGCGCTCCACCCACCGCATCGACGTGCGCATCGCCTTCCGCGCCCTGCCGTTCACCCCGCCGACCAAGCTCTACCTGCTCAACGGCGAGGAGGCCCTGCTCGGCTACTACCTGCTGACCCGCCGCGAGGAGGAGTACGAGAGCCGCACACTGGAGATGTTCGACGCCCTCGGCTCCCAGTCGCTGCTGTTCTCGTTCCTGAAGCGCGAGGGCGACCGGGACGCCGTGTTCGTGGAGGAATCACAGAAGTGGTTCGACGCCCTCTGGGAAACCATCACCACGGACATGACACTCTCCTAGTGACTTCCGATACGGAACAGACGGAACCGGTTGCCGGGCACCGCGCCGGACTGCGGGACCTGGTGGTGGGCGCCCGCGTCGTCCTGTGGGACTTCGACGGCCCGATCTGCAGACTGTTCGCGGGCTACTCCGCCGACCGGGTGGCGGGCGAACTGGTCGACTGGCTGGCCGGGCAGGGCCTCCGGGAGCTGCTGACCAGGGAGGAGCAGGTCCACCCGGACCCGCACGTCCTGCTGGGCGCCGTCAACCGCAGGCGCCACCGCAGCGACCTGGTCGCCGACTTCGAGGAACGGCTCACCCGGGAGGAACTGCGCGCCGTGGCCACCGCGTGGCCGACCGCGTACGCCGACCCGCTGATCCGCACCTGGTCGGCGCTCGGGGTCGGACTGGCCGTCACGACCAACAACGCACCGCGCGTCGCGAGCGAGTACCTCGGCACCCGGGGCCTGCTGGACTGCTTCGCCCCGCACATCTACGGCCGCACCCGGGACCTGAACCTCCTCAAGCCCGACCCGTACTGCCTCAACCGCGCCCTCAGCGCGATGGGCGTCGCCCCCGCCCGGGCGCTGATGGTCGGCGACTCCGCCTCCGACCTGACCGCCGCCCGCGCGGCCGGCGTGCCGTTCCTCGGCTACGCGCGGGAGGAGCACAAGCACAAGGCGCTCAAGCAGGCGGGCGCGGACACGGTCGTGGACTCGCTGGAGCCGGTACTGAGGCTGCTGTGGGAGAACGCGGCGCACACCGGCGACTGAGCCGGACCGCCCGGTTCACCCGGTTCGTCCGAGGTGGGGACGAGCGGCTTCCGGGGGCGGGTTCTGCGCCCGTGCCGCGGCCCCGTGGAGTAGCGTGCTGCTCTCTTACCCCATTGGCACCACCGGGATGGGCAGAACGCACCGAATGGCACCTCAAGTGGTCTCGCCCGTCAGGCAGCGGGCCGAAGCGATGAGTGACGGCTCGTCCCTGGTCAGGGGCCCGCTGAAGGGGTATCACCACGAGACCTACGTGCTCTCGCCGCCGGGCGGGGTGGTCGTCAAGCTGAGGGAGCCGCGCTCCACGAGCCTGTGGTTCGACCGCCGTTGCTTCCAGTCCGAGGAGGACCTCCTCCGGGGCCTGCGGGGCCGCATCGACCGGGTGCCCGACGTCGTCGACGTCGAGGGCATGGGGCTGCAGACGTTCATCGAGGGCCGGACCCTCGGCGCGCACCGCCGACGGGTGCGGCAGGTCCCGGACGCGGTGTTCGAGCAGATCGTCGGCCTGTTCCGGCAGCTGACGCGGATCACCGCCGGGACCCTGAACGTGCCGCGACGCTGCTCGCCCGAGGACGCGCCGGACGACGGCGACACCGACGCCTTCCTGAAACGCCTCGTCGTCTTCGTCGGGGAGCAGGTCTATGAGGCCAACCGCCCGGTGTTCGGGGGCCTCTTCGCCGACCTCGGCGTACGGGACGAGGCGCTCGTCCACCTGGAGAAGCACGTGGCCGGGCTCACCCCGCGGCCGTTCTGCCTCCTCCACGGCGACCTGCACCGCGAGAACTTCGTCGTCGACCCGCGCGGCGGCCTGTGGACCATCGACTGGGAGCTGGCGATGGTCGGCGACCCGCTGTACGACCTCGCGACCCACCTCTACCTGATGCGGTACCCGGCCGACCAGGAGGCCCGGATGATCCGTGCCTGGTGCGAAGTCGTGGAGGCGGTGCGCCCCGGCAGTTCCCGCGCGTGGGAGCACGACCTGCCGCTGCTCACCGGCTTCAAGCGGGCGCAGTCCCTCTACACGGACACCGTCCGCGCCGCGCTGTCCCTGCGCGGGCGTACGGGGCTGCGCTGGACCGCCCTCCCGAGGGTGGCCGCGAAGCTGCAGAGCACCCTGGCCGCGGCGGCCGCACCACTCGGCCTGACCGCGGTACCGGGCCACCGCGAGGTCGCCACCGCGCTGCTCCGCTGGCACCGGGAAACCGCCGCCCTCCCCGCGGAGTGACCTGCGGCGCGGGGCGCGGGCCCGGGACCGAGGTGGCGGGCCGGGCGTACGGCGCGGGCCGGTGCCCGCCCCGTGAGGCGCTAGCCTCCCTCCCATGAACGACCCCGGCCTGCGCGAACGCAAGAAGCAGCGGATGTTCCAGACCCTGTCGGACGTCGCGATCGGGCTCTTCCTGGAGAGGGGCTTCGACGCCGTGTCCGTCGCGGAGGTGGCCGCCGCGGCGGAGGTGTCCAAGCCGACGCTCTTCCGCTACTTCCCCGCGAAGGAGGACCTCGTCCTGCACCGCGTCGCCGACCACGAGGACGAGGCGGCCCGGGTGGCGGCGGAGGGGCCGGCGCCGGTCGACGCGCTGCGCCGGCACTTCCTGGCCGGCCTGGAACGGTGCGACCCGGTGACCGGGCTCAACGACGACCCCGCCGTCCTCGCCTTCCACCGGCTGCTCTACGGCACCCCCGCCCTCGTCGCCCGGCTGCACACCCACCTGGAGCGGTCCGAGGCCGCGCTCGCCGGCGCGCTCGGCGGCGACCTGGCGGCCAGGCTGGCCGCCGGCCAGATCATCGCCGTACAGCGGGTCCTCGCCCAGGAGAACTGGCGCCGGATCGCGGCCGGGGAGCGGGTGGCGGACGTGCGGGAGGACGCGGTGGCGGCGACGGAACGGGCGTTCACGGGCCTGGCGACCGCACTGCCAAGAAGCGTGACGGAGTAAATAATGTAACTCGGTAACGTTATTCGGCTAGGGTAGCCGGAATGACGCCGACCGACCCCGCCCTCCAGCGCGCCCTCGACCGGGAACGCGCCCATCACGACCACTGCACGACCGTCTTCGCCGCCATGGTCGACGGCGCCCAGGAGCACGTCGTCACCGGCGAGGACGTCTCCGCCTCCGGCGCCGACGCCGAGGTCCTCGGGTACCGGCTGCGCAGCCGGGCCGAGGAACTGCGCGAACTGCCCGAAGGGCCGCTGTTCTTCGGCCGGCTCGACTTCGCGGCGGGGGAGGACCCCGAGCGGGCGCTGCACATCGGACGGCTGCGGATCACCGAGCACCCGGCCGCCCCGCCCCTCGTCGTGGACTGGCGTGCCCCCGTCTCCCGCGCCTTCTACCAGGCCACCGCCGAAGACCCCCGCGGCGTCGCCGTCCGCCGCCGCTTCGGCTGGGCGCCCGGCAGCCGCGGCGCCCCGGCCGACCTCACCGGCCTGGAGGACGAGCACCTCGGCCGGGGCGAGTCCCGGGCGAGCGACATCGTCGCCCGCGAGATCGAACGGCCCCGCGTCGGGCCCATGCGGGACATCGCCGCCACCATCCAGCCCGAGCAGGACGACCTCGTCCGGGCCGGCCTCACCGCCACCGTCTGCGTCCAGGGCGCCCCGGGCACCGGCAAGACCGCCGTCGGCCTGCACCGGGCCGCCTACCTCCTCTACACCCACCCGCGGCGCATCCGGCGCGGCGGACTGCTGATCCTCGGCCCCCACCCGACCTTCCTCTCCTACATCGCCGAAGTGCTCCCCGCCCTCGGCGAGACCGGCGTACGGCAGTCGACGCTCGCCCGGGAGATCGCCCGGCACCCGGTCACCCGCACCGACGGCGCGCACACCGCCGCCGTCAAGCACGACGCCCGGACGGCCAAGGTGCTGCGCCGCGCGCTGTACGCACGCGTGGACCCCGAGGCCGCCGGCCCCCTCGCCGTGCCGGACGGCTCCTACCGCTGGCGCGTCCCGGCGGAGGCGCTGGCCCGCATCGTCGCGGACGTCCGCGCGGAGGAACCGCCGTACACCGTCGGCCGCGAGCGGGTGCGGGCCCGGATCGTGCGCTACGTCCAGGACCGCGCCGAGCGGCGTGCGGGGCCGAGGACCGACGCCTGGGTGCGCCGCGTCGAGCGCGCCCGCCCGATC
Organism: Streptomyces olivaceus; assembly: GCF_000721235.1. GTDB lineage: Bacteria > Actinomycetota > Actinomycetes > Streptomycetales > Streptomycetaceae > Streptomyces > Streptomyces olivaceus. Next base: position 37,895 of record NZ_JOFH01000031.1, on the reverse strand, counting down.
GGCGCCCACCTGGACGCCGTATGGCCCCGGGTGCGCCCGGAGGAGGTCGTGGCGCGGCTGCTCACGGACCCCGGCGCACTGGCGCGGGCGGCCGACGGGCTGCTGGACGCGGAGGAGCAGGAGGCCCTGCTGTGGACGGACCGTGTCCCGCGGTCGTGGAAGTCCGCGCGCTGGTCCGCGGCCGACCTGGTCCTCCTCGACGAGGTCGCCGGGCTCCTCGAACACCCCGAGGGCTACGGCCACATCGTCGTCGACGAGGCCCAGGACCTCTCGCCGATGGAGTGCCGGGCCGTCGCCCGCCGGTCCGCCTTCGGCTCGCTCACCGTCCTCGGCGACCTCGCCCAGGGGACCACGCCGTGGGCCGCGCGGTCCTGGCCGGACACCCTCGCCCACCTCGGCCGGCCCGACGCGGCCGTGGTGCCGCTGACCACCGGGTTCCGGGTGCCGCAGGCGGTCGTGGCCCTCGCCAACCGGCTCCTCGAACGGCTGGACGTGGACGTACCGGCGGCCCGTTCGCTGCGCGGCGACGGGGAGCTGGCGATCCGCCGGGCCGGACCCGGACGGCTGACGGGCGTGGTCGTCGATGCCGTACGCGCCGCCCTCGCCCGGGAGGGTTCCGTCGCGGTCGTCGCCGCCGACCAGGACGCGCCGAGGATGCGGGACGCCCTCGCCGCCGCCGGCATCCCGGCGGCGGGGCCCGGGGAGCCGGGCGCGAGGGTGGCCGTCGTCCCGGCGAGCGTGGTCAAGGGGCTGGAGTACGACCACGTCGTCGCCGTCGAACCGGCGGCGATCGCGGAGGCGGAGGGCGCGGGCGGGCGGGGCCTGCACCGCCTCTACGTCGTCCTCACCCGCGCGGTCTCCCGCCTGGACGTGGTCCACGCCCGCCCGCTGCCCTTCTGACACCCGCCCCGGGCCCCGCCCCGTCGGTGGGCTCGGTCGGTGCGCCCGGTCAGTGGGCCGGGTGGGGCACCGGCGCGAGGGGCGTGTCGGGCCGGACCGCTCCAGGGGAGGTGCACTGTTGCAAGCGGCTTGCTTGCAACAGTTAGCGGGGTGGGGCATGGTGGAGGCATGGCCTCGCTCAATGTCGGCAACCTCGGTGAGTACCTGCGCGAGCAGCGGCGCAACGCGCAGCTGTCGCTGCGGCAGCTCGCCGACGCCGCGGGCGTGTCCAACCCGTACCTCAGCCAGATCGAGCGCGGGCTGCGCAAGCCGAGCGCGGAGGTGCTGCAGCAGGTCGCCAAGGCGCTGCGCATCTCCGCCGAGACGCTGTACGTCCGCGCCGGGATCCTCGACGCCGAGCGCGACCGGGACGACGTGGAGACCCGTGCGGTCATCCTCGCGGACCCCTCGCTGAACGAGGGGCAGAAGCAGGTGCTGCTCCAGGTCTACGAGTCCTTCCGCAAGGAGAACGGATTCGGGGCCGACGCCGACGCCGAGGTCGGCACCGCCGACGGGACCGCCTCCATACCGGAGGCCGGGCCGAAGCAGACGGCCGGATGAGCAGCACGACCACCCTCAGCCATACGCAATTCCGGAGGACCATCACCATGGCCATCACCGACGACCTGCGCAAGACCTTCAGCGACCCCACCCCGCTCTACTTCGCCGCGGGCACCGCCGACCTCGCCTTCCAGCAGGCCAAGAAGGTGCCGGTGCTGGTGGAGCAGCTGCGCGCCGAGGCGCCGGCGCGGATCGACGCCGTGCGCAACACCGACCCGAAGGCCGTCCAGGAGAAGGCGTCCGCCCGCGTCAAGGAGACGCAGGGAAGCCTCCAGGCCAGGGCCAACGAGCTCTTCGGCTCCCTCGACGCCGACTTCAAGAAGCTCGGCGAGACCGCCCAGGACCTCGCGCTGCGCTCGGTCGGCGTGGCCGCCGAGTACGCCGTCAAGGCCCGCGAGACCTACGAGAAGGTCGCCGAGCGCGGTGAGCACGCGGTGCGCACCTGGCGAGGCCAGGCCGCCGACGGCATCGAGGACCTCGCCGAGGACGTGGAGGACGTCGCCGTCGCCGTCGAGCCGGCCAAGCCCGCGCCCGCCGGCCCCAGGCCCGCCGCCGCCAAGCCGGCCGCGCCGGTCGAGTCCGGGCCGGTGCGGGTCACCGACGACAAGCCGGCCGCGGCGAAGAAGGCCCCCGCGCCGCGCAAGGCCGCGGCCAGGAAGAACGGCACCGCGAAGAAGACCACCCCGCCCGCGAAGTAGCGGCAGGGTGCCGTCGGCGCGAGCCGGCGCATTCCCGTGGGAGAGCGGGCCGGGCACCCTGGGGATGTCCGGCCCGTTGTCCGGGTACGGTGACCGCGTAAAGACGACCCGATTCTGGTGGTGGACGTTGTGCTGATGCAGGGGTTCGCAGGCTTGATGTGGCTGCTGAGCGTCGCCCTGATCCTTTTCAGCGGCTTCGCTTTGTTCGACGCCGCCACGCGCCGCGATGACGCCTACCGTGCGGCCGACAAGAAGACCAAGACCTTCTGGCTGGTCGTCCTCGGGCTCGCCTTCGTGGTGAACCTGATCTTCAACATCCTGTCGTTCCTGCCGATCATCGGCCTCATCGCGACGATCGTGTACATGGTCGACGTACGGCCCGCGCTGCGCGGCCTGCCCGGCGGCGGTCGCAGCAGCCGCCGCGGCTCCAGCAGCGACGGCCCGTACGGTCCGTACAACGGCGGACGGTGAGCCGGGGACGTACTGGCCGGGGACGTACTGGGAGGACGTACCGGTGTGAGCGGTCCGGCCGGGCGGTTCAGGGTGTCCGGTCCAGCAGGACCACCGCCACGTCGTCCGCCAGCTCGCCGCCGTTCAGTGCGCGGACCTCGTTGACGGTCGCCCGCAGCAACCGTTCGCCCTCCAGGCCCTCGGCGATCTGGCGGCGGACCAGCTCCACCATGCCGTCCTGGCCGAGCCGCTCCCGGCCCTCGCCGACGTGCCCCTCGATCAGCCCGTCCGTGTAGAGCATCAGGCTCCACTCGGCACCCAGCTCCACCTGCGTCCGCGGCCAGCGGCCGCCCGGCAGCAGCCCGAGCGCCGGGCCGTTGTTGTCGTAGGGCAGCAGCCGCGCGGGCGCGCCCGGACCGGCGACCAGCGGGGACGGGTGCCCGGCCAGGCACAGGCCCGCGCTGCGGCCGTCGGGGGCGATGTCGACGGCGCACAGCGTCGCGAAGATCTCCTCGTCCGACCGCTCGTGCTCCAGCACCTGCTGCAACGTGCCGAGCAGCTCGTCGCCGCAGAGCCCCGCCAGGGTCAGCGCCCGCCAGGCGATCCGCAGCTCCACACCGAGCGCCGCCTCGTCCGGGCCGTGCCCGCAGACGTCGCCGATCATGGCGTGCACGGTGCCGTCGGGGGTGCGTACGACGTCGTAGAAGTCGCCGCCGAGCAGCGCGCGGGAACGGCCCGGACGGTAGCGCGCGGCGAAGCGCAGCGGGGAGCCGGCCAGCAGCGGCGTCGGCAGCAGGCCGCGCTCCAGGCGGCGGTTCTCCTGCGCCCGCACCCGCCCCTCGGCCAGTCGCCGCTCGGCCGAGTCGGACCGCTTGCGCTCGACGGCGTAGCGGATCGCGCGGCTCAGCAGGCGGCCGTCCAGCTCGTCGCGGAACAGGTAGTCCTGCGCGCCGACCGCCACGGCCTCCGCGCCGCGCTCGGCGTCGCTGGAGGAGGTGAGCGCGAGCACGGCGTGCCGGGGCGCCAGTTCGAGGACGTGCCGCAGCACCGCCAGCTCGTCGCTGCCCTCGCCGTCGTCCTCACCCGCGCCGCCGCCCTCGCCGCCGGTGCGGACCGGGGCCGGGGCCGACAGGGCGAGGTCCAGCAGGATGCAGTGGACGTCGTCGGTCAGCAGCCGCTCGGCCTCGGTGAGGTTGCGCGCGGTGCGGACCCGGATCGGCTTGCCGGACTGGTCGAGCAGGTCGGGCACGATCGGCGAGCCGGCCGGGTCGTCCTCGATCAGCAGCAGGGTGAGGTTGGTGGGGGTGGTGCTGGAGGTGGTGCCGCGGGTGGCCGGACCGGCGCCCGCGCCCGGTTCCCGGGTACGGTCGCCGAGGGCGCCGGTGCCGGTGCTCGTCCCGGTGCTGGTGTCCGTGGGGTTCTCGCGCTTCTCCGCGGGGTGCTCTCGTCGGGCGGCGGGGTGTTCGGCCGGGTTCGTCCCGGGCGGGGCCTGTTCCGTGGAAGGGCCGCTGTCCGGGGACGCGGCGGGCGCCTGACCGCACTCCACGGCCGGGATCGCCCTCTGCCGCGGTACGGGTACGGGCATGGTCTTCGGTTTCCTTCCCTCCCCCCGAGGGCATGGCGGAGCGAGGGACCTCGCCCACCGACGGGGACCATAGCGGGTGACCGCACCGCTGCGGAATGGTCCAGGACACGCCGTCCGGCCAACGGCCACTGTCATATGCCGCGTTATCGCCCGCAGTTGGACACGTCGGCCGGGGGCCCGGAATGACGAACGTCACGCGGGGCGGGGCGCCGGGCGTGGACTGGGTCACGTGGCCCGTCTCACGCGGCGGGTGCGGGTGCGGGTGGCGTGGCCCGTGTCACTCCTTCGGTGCGGGGCCCCGGGGCCGCCGGACAGGTCCTGGTCCGCTGCCGGTGCCTAGTCCGCGGCTGGGGCCTTGTCCGCTGCCGCCGCCGGGGGCTCGTCCGCCGCGGTGGCCGGGTCCGGTCGGACCACCCCGAGGATCGGCATCGAGCCCGCCCCCGCGACGGTGATCGCGCGTCCGGGGCGCGGGGCGTGCACGACGGAGCCGTCGCCCACGTACATGCCGACGTGGCTCGCGTCGTCGAAGTAGATGATCAGGTCGCCGGGGCGCATGTCCTCGACGTCGATGTGTTCGAGCTGCTTCCACTGCTCCTGCGAGGTGCGGGGAACGGTCCGGCCGGCCGCCACCCACGCCTGCGAGGTGAGGCCGGAGCAGTCGTACGACTTCGGGCCCTCGGCGCCCCACTGGTACGGCTTGCCGATCTGGGCGGTGGCGTACTCGACCGCCTTGCGGCCCTGCTCGGTCGCCCCGGTGTCGAGGTCCTTCAGGATGCCGGACCCGAGCCAGGCGGTCTGGGCCTTGTCCTGGGCCTCCCGCTCCAGCCGGGCGAGGCGCTCCTTCTCCTCCTGCTCCAGCTCGGACTCCACCTTCTCGGCCGCCGCGATCTGCTTCTCGATCTTCTGCTGGGCGGTGGCCCTGGCCCTGCGGTTCGCCTCCAGCTTCGTGAAGCGGGCGGAGGCGTCGGCCGCGTAGGTCTCCAGGTCCTCCTGGGCACGGGCCAGCTCGCCGAGGAGGCCCTTGGCCGCGCGCTGGCCCTGGAGCACCCGGCCGGTGCCGTCGAGGAAGTCCTCGGGGTCCTCGCTCAGCATCAGCTTGGCCCCGTCCGGCAGACCACCGGTGCGGTACTGGGAGCGGGCGGCGGCCCCGGCTCGCTCCTTGAGCCGGTCCAGCTTCTCCTCGCCCTTGACGATCTTCTTGGCCAGCTCGACGATCTCGGCGTTCTGCTGGTCGGCCTTCTCCTCGGCGGCGTTGTACGCGTCCGTGGCCGACGCCGCCTCGCGGTACAGCTTGTCGAGCTTCTCGCGTACGGCTTCCAGGTCCTTGCCGGACGTGGCGGGGGAGGAACGGGGTGCGGGGGAGGAGGGTGAGGGGCCGGGGTCCGCGAACGCCGTGCCCGGTGCCGCCAGGGCCGTGACCGCGCAGACCACGGCCACGGCGGCGGTCGTCAGGCCATGCTTCCCCGTACGCATACCTCGTCCCCCAAAGGTGGTTAACCGTCGGTAACTTAGCCCGCCCGGGGATCGTGCCACGCCGGCGCGGAAAGCGACAGAGGCCGTGCTCCCCTCCTGTACTCCCCTCTCCTGTGCTCCCCTTCTGTGCCCTCCTCCTGTGCCCTTTCTCCTGTGCCCCCTCCTGCGGCTCCTGTGTGCGCGAGCCGTCACGTGCGCGGCGCCAACGCCTCCCACCGCACCGTCACTTCGCCCTGGCGCCATCGCACCGGTCCGTCCGTCACCGGCCAGTCGGCCGTCAGGTCCCGCACGGCCCGCGTCCAGCGCTGGCGGGCGCCGTAGGAGGCGTACGGCGCGGCGGCGGCCCAGGCGCGGTCGAAGTCGCGCAGGAAGGCGTGCACGGGCTCACCGGGGACATTGCGGTGGATCAGCGCCTTCGGCAACCGTTCGGCCAGGTCGGAGGGGCGGTCCAGGGAACCGAGCCGCGTCGCGAGGGTCACCGTGCGCGGCCCCTCGGGACCTAGCGCCACCCACACGTGCCGGCGCCCGATCTCGTCGCAGGTGCCCTCGACCAGGAGCCCGCCACGCGAGTGCTCCGACGCCGGCGCGAGCCGCGCACAGAGCCGCCGCCAGACACCGGCGACCTCGTCCTCGCCGTACTGGCGCAGCACGTTCGCCGCGCGGATCAGCAGCGGGGGCGGGGAGACGGGGACCTCGAAGCCGCCGTGCCGGAAAACGAGCCCCGCGCGGGCGTACGGTTCGGCCGCCGACACGCGGGCCGGGTCGATTTCGAGGCCCACCACGCGCGCGTGCGGCGCGACCTCGCGCAGCCGGCCCAGCAGTTCGACGGCCGTCCAGGGGGCCGCCCCGTAGCCGAGGTCGACGGCGACGGGGTCGGCGGCGCGGCGCAGTTCGGCGCCGTGCGTGGCCGCGATCCAGCGGTCCATGCGGCGCAGCCGGTTCGGATTCGTCGTTCCGCGCGTGACCGTGCCCACGGGGCGCGTGCCCGCGGGGCGGGGTGCTGCGGCGCGGGATGACATGGCTATGAGGGTAGTGAGGGTATCGACGGTGGTACCCGTTCCCCCCGCGGTCCCTCGTGGGAGCCGTGACCCGCCCGGCCCTCGAACGGTTGAGCGATCGGTGGTAATGATTCGGCAAAGGCCGGAAAACCGGAATGGAGCACGACCCGTCCGGTGTTCCCACCCCTTGGAGGGCGGCGCGTGTCCTTCGACCGGCATGCCCGCAGCGAGGAGGAACGGCTCGTGAGCCAGTACGTCAGCAGGCTCGGGCGTCGCTCACCGGCGGCCGCCCCGCGGCTCCGGCTGCCGCGTAGGCCCCGCCGGGTCGCCATGCTCTCCGTACACACCTCACCGCTGCACCAGCCCGGCACCGGCGACGCCGGCGGCATGAACGTCTACATCGTCGAACTGGCCCAGCGCCTCGCCGAGATCAACATCGAGGTCGAGATCTTCACGCGGGCCACCACCGCCGCGCTCCCGCCCTCCGTCGAGCTGACCCCCGGCGTCCTCGTCCGCCACGTCGACGCGGGCCCGTACGAGGGCCTGGCCAAGGAGGAGCTGCCCGCCCAGCTCTGCGCCTTCACGCACGGCGTGATGCAGGCCTGGGCCGGACACCGGCCCGGCTACTACGACCTGGTCCACTCCCACTACTGGCTCTCCGGCCACGTCGGCTGGCTCGCCGCCCAGCGCTGGGGCGCGCCCCTCGTCCACGCCATGCACACCATGGCCAAGGTCAAGAACGCCAACCTGGCCGACGGCGACACCCCCGAACCCGCCGCCCGCGTCATCGGCGAGACCCAGGTCGTCGCCGCCTCCGACCGGCTGATCGCCAACACGGAGGAGGAGGCCGACGAACTCGTCCGCCACTACGCGGCGGACCCCGCGAAGGTCGCCGTGGTGCACCCCGGCGTGAACCTCGACCGGTTCCGCCCCTTCCCCAGGGGCGCCATCCCCGGACCCGGCCAGCACGGCAACGCCCGTGCCGCCGCCCGCGCCCGCCTCGGCCTGCCCCAGGACGCGCTGATCCCGCTCTTCGCCGGGCGCATACAGCCGCTGAAGGCCCCCGACATCCTGCTGCGCGCCGTCGCCGTCCTCCTGGACGAACGCCCCGAGCTGCGCTCCCGCATCGTCGTCCCCGTCGTCGGCGGCCCCAGCGGCAGCGGCCTCGCCAAACCGGAGGGCCTGCAGAAGCTCGCCGCGCGGCTCGGCATCGCCGACGTCGTACGCTTCCGCCCGCCCGTCGGACAGGAGCAGCTCGCCGACTGGTTCCGGGCCGCGTCCGTGCTGGTCATGCCGTCCTACAGCGAGTCCTTCGGCCTGGTCGCCATAGAGGCGCAGGCGGCCGGCACGCCGGTGCTCGCCGCGGCGGTCGGCGGCCTCCCGGTCGCCGTGCGCGACGGACACACCGGCCGCCTCGTGCGGGGCCACGATCCCGCCGAGTACGCGCGCGTGCTGCGCGACTTCGCCGACCACCCCGAGCTGACGCCCCGCATGGGCGACGCGGCGGCCCGGCACGCCCAGTCCTTCGGCTGGGACAGCGCCGCCGCGACCACGGCCGACGTCTACACGGCCGCGATGCAGGCCCACCGGGACGCCCACCGGGGTCGCGTACGCTCGAACCATGGCTGAGGCGGGACGGACGGCGGCGCAGAAGGCTTCGCAGCAGGACGGAAGGACGGCGGCGGAGATCGTCGAGGAGGCACTGAAGGACGCCGAGCTGGAGTGGGAGAGCCCGGAGCCCGGCAACTTCGTCGTCAAGCTCCCCGGCACCCGCAAGCTGTCGACCACGGTCTCCCTCCTGGTCGGCCGCCACTCCCTCTCCCTCAACGCCTTCGTCGTCCGCCACCCCGACGAGAACGAGTCCGGCGTCCACCGCTGGCTCCTGGAGCGCAACCTCAAGCTCTACGGCATCGCGTACGCCGTCGACCGCCTCGGCGACGTCTACGTCACCGCCAAGCTCCCCCTGGCCGCCGTCACCCCCGACGAGATCGACCGCCTCCTCGGCCAGGTCCTGGAGGCCGCCGACGGCGCCTTCAACACCCTCCTCGAACTGGGCTTCGCCTCCGCCATCCGCAAGGAGCACGCGTGGCGTACCTCGCGCGGCGAGTCGACCCGCAACCTGGAGGCGTTCCAGCACCTGATCGAGCGCGGCGAGGACTGAGCCCCTCTAACGCCCTCCGGTACGGCGGCCGCTGCCGCGGTACCGCCCCGGAGTCACCCCGACCAGCCTCTTGAAGTGCCGGGTCAGATGGGCCTGGTCGTAGAACCCGGTGGCGCCGGCGACGTCCGCCACCGGCCGTCCCGCCAGCAGCAGCCGCCGGGCCCGGTCGACGCGGCGGGACATCAGGTACTGGTGCGGCGCGATCCCGTAGGCACCGCTGAACGCCCGTACCAGGTGGGCGGGGTGCGCGGACACGAGCCCCGCCGCCTCCTCCAGCCCGATCCCGGTGACGACCCGCTCGTCGAGCAACTCCCGCAGCCGCCGCGCGAGCACGGGGTCCCGCCGCACGGCACCCGCGTCACCGCCCCGGTGCCGCAGATGCCGGTGCAGCCGCTCGCCGATCAGCGTCAGCCGGCTCTCCGCCTCCAGCTCCTCCCCCGGGAGGGCGAGCGCGGCGTGCAGCTGCCCGACCCGCCGCCGCAGCACCGGGTCCCGCAGGTCGGGCCCGTCCACGGCCGGCCCGATCAGGTCGTCGCCGAGCCGGGAGGCGTCCAGGTACAGGACGCGCTTGCGGAAGCCGTCCGGGGTGGCGGGGGAGCCGTTGTGCGGCACGTGCGGCGGCAGCAGCGACACGGTGTCGTGCGGCGTGCCGTGCTCGTGCCGGTCCAGGTCGTACCGTACGGCCCCGTCGTCGACGATGAGCAGCGTCCAGGCGTCGTGGACGTGCATCGGGTAGGCGTACTCGGTGTAGTGGGCGTGGAAGACCTCGACGACGCCCGGCACGCGGGGGCGCCAGGCGGAGACGCTCCGCCGGTCGTTCCGCTCGCTGCCCATGCAAAAAACGTACAAGACGGGGCGGGGTGCGGGTCGGCAGTCTCACGGTATGACCACGCACGAGCAGGCCCCCGCGGTCCCCGCGGACCCCGAGGCCGCCCCCATCCGCTTCGACACCAAGATCGCCGTACTGCTGCGCGAGGACCTGGAGACCTGGCAGCGACTCAACGTCACCGCCTTCCTGGTCAGCGGCCTGAGCCATCAGTTCCCCGAGCTGGTCGGGGAGCCGTACGAGGACGCGGACGCCGTCGGCTACCTGCCGATGTTCCGCCAGCCGGTGCTGGTCTTCGAGGGCACCAAGGAGACCCTGGCCAGCGCCCATGCGCGCGTGCTGTCCCGCGCCCTGCCCCGGGCTCTCTTCACGTCCGACCTGTTCGGCACGGGCAACGACCGCGACAACAGGGCGGCGGTCCGGGCCGTCCCGACGGCGGAGCTGGACCTGGTGGGCCTCGCCGTGCACGGCCCGAAGAACGCGGTGGACAAGGTCCTGAAGGGCGCGCGGATGCACCCGTGAGGGGGCGTCGGCGGGGCACGGCGCCGGGGGCGGTCACTGGGCGCCGACCCTGCCGTCGTCCGCGGCCTTGGCCGCCGGCCCGGGAACCTCACCGGTGGCGGTGACGTACGTCTCGTCCCCCAGCCCCCGCATGAGCGCCCCGTACCCGGCCGCCGCCACCGTACCGACGACCGCGCAGATCCCCCACAGCCACTCGGAGCCCCAGTGGTCGATGACGAAGCCGGACATCAGCGGGGCGACGAGGGAGGCGACGGCCCAGGACATGGTGTACACGCCCTGGTAGCGCCCGCGCCCGTGCACGGGGGAGAGGCGGACGACGAGCCCCGTCTGCGTCGGCGCGTTGACGATCTCGGCCAGCGTCCACACGCACACGGTCAGGGCGAAGACGCCGACCGACCCGGCGAAGGCGGTGAGCCCGAAGCCGTACCCGGCCAGCAGGGACGAGACGACGAGCAGCAGCCGCGGATCACGGTGCTCGATGAACCGGGTGACGGGAATCTGCAGTACGACGATCAGTACCCCGTTGACGGCGATGGCCATCCCGAAGTCGGCGGGCGTGAAACCGGCCTCGCCCATGGCGACCGGCAGCCCCAGATACCCCTGCTGGAAGATCACGGCAACGAGGAACGACAGCCCGACGACACTCATGTACCGCCCGTCACGCAACACGCTCCACAGCGAGACGGCGGCGGCGCCCGCGCCCGCCCCGGCCACCCCCCTCTCCTCCGGCTCCGCCGGCCGCGACTCGGGCAGCTTCACGAAGACGAGGACGGCGCAGACCAGCGTCATCCCGGCCTCGATCAGGAACCCGGCGAGGTAGCTGTACTCGGCGATGAACCCGGCGGCCGCGGACGAGACGGCGAAACCGAGATTGATGGCCCAGTAGTTGAGCGAGAAGGCCCGGATACGGTCCTCGGGCCGCACGATGTCCGCCATCATCGCCTGCACGGCCGGCCGGGAGGCGTTGCTCGCCATGCCGACCAGGAAGGCGACGGCGGCGATGGCGACGGGGTCCCGCACGAACCCGAGCAGGGCGACCGACAGCGCGGTCGAGACCTGCGCCACCAGCAGGGTCGGCCGCCGCCCGAGCCGGTCGGTCATCACCCCGGCCCCCACCGACGACACGACCCCGCCGAGCCCGTGGAGGGCGGCGACGAGCCCGGCGTACGAGGCGGAGTACCCGCGGTCGATGGTCAGGTACAGCGCCATGAAGGTGGCGACGAACGCACCGAGCCGGTTGACGAGCGTGCTGGCCCACAGCCACCAGAACGCGCGCGGCAGCCCGGACACGGACTCGCTCAGGGCACGCCTGAGACCGATGACGACTGACATGGAACCCCCGAGCGGACGTACACGGCGCACCTGGGCGCCGCGCGCGAATGTAAGCGGCGAAGACCGCATGCACAACTTACAAACGCGCTCGTCGGGGAAGCCACTCGATTAACACTTCCAGTCAACCGTCCACGCACCCGACCGGGCCGACGCGGTGGGCAGGACGGTGGGCGCGACCGCCCGGAGCGGTGGGCAGAACGGTAGGGGCGACCGCCCGGAGCGGTGGGCAGGGCCCTTGGATTACGCTCGGACCCATGGCCGACGCACCGTACAAGCTGATCCTCCTCCGCCACGGCGAGAGCGAGTGGAACGAGAAGAACCTGTTCACCGGCTGGGTGGACGTCAACCTCACTCCCAAGGGCGAGAAGGAGGCGACGCGCGGCGGCGAGCTGCTCAAGGACGCCGGCCTGCTGCCCGACGTGGTCCACACGTCCGTCCAGAAGCGCGCGATCCGCACGGCCCAGCTCGCGCTGGAGGCCGCCGACCGCCACTGGATCCCGGTCCACCGCCACTGGCGCCTCAACGAGCGCCACTACGGCGCCCTCCAGGGCAAGGACAAGGCCCAGACCCTCGCCGAGTTCGGCGAGGAGCAGTTCATGCTGTGGCGCCGCTCCTACGACACCCCGCCGCCCGCGCTGGACCGCGACGCCGAGTACTCCCAGTTCGACGACGCCCGCTACGCGACCCTCCCGCCGGAGCTGCGCCCGCAGACGGAGTGCCTGAAGGACGTCGTCGGCCGCATGCTCCCGTACTGGTTCGACGCGATCGTCCCCGACCTCCTCACCGGCCGCACGGTCCTGGTCGCGGCCCACGGCAACTCCCTCCGCGCCCTCGTCAAGCACCTCGACGGCGTCTCCGACGCGGACATCGCGGGCCTGAACATCCCGACGGGCATCCCGCTGTCGTACGAACTGGACGCCGAGTTCAAGCCGGTCAACCCGGGCGGCACATACCTGGACCCGGACGCGGCCGCGGCAGCGATCGAGGCCGTGAAGAACCAGGGCAAGAAGAAGTAAGCACGCACGCGTAAGCCCCTGCCGGCGATTTCCTCGCCGGCAGGGGCTTGTTGCTGTGTCTGGGCCGTCAGGTGCGACGACGCCGGCGGCGGACACGGACATCTCTCCGGCCACCTCTCCGCCGGCCCGGACGGCGATCGGGGCTTCCATGCCCGCTGAAGCCGCACCGCGAGCGGCCGCCCGCGCAGGCACCGGTCCCGGTCCGCAACGGACCGGGTGCGTGGGCGGCATGCGACCGGCTCGTCAGGTGTCCATGTCGTCGTTCTTGGCGCTCCATTCGATCAGCGGATGCAGGACATGCATCAGGCTGGCGCCCTGTTCGGTGGGCCGGTACGTGATCTGGACCGGCGTCGTCGGTACCACGAGCCGCTCGATGAGCCGGTGACCCTCCAGCTCACGCAGACGCTGGGACAGAAGGTGGTTCGAGATTCCGGGGATCCGCGCCCGGTAGTCGACGAATCGGCGCGCGCCCCGCATCGCCGCCAGGAGCACCGCGGCGCTCCACTTCTTGCCCACGATCTCTACCGAGCGCTGAAAACTGCGGCACACGTCGTCGTCGATGTGTTCATAGCCCGCTTCCGGGCGGCTCTGGCCCGCGGTGGCGGAGGACTCATCGGGCTGTCGAGGACCGGTCATACGGTCACGATACTGGAGCGTGTCACTTTTGATGACCTGGTCATGTCCCGTTTGTTGCCTGTGATCACCGCCGTGCAGCCTTGGTCCATGAACGCACACTCGGCCTGCCACCACGCGCGGTGAACCACGGGCACGCGCTGAGGTGCGGGCTGCACCTGCCCTCTGACGCCGAACTCGCCCTGCGGTACGGCGTATCCGGGTTCGTCCTCGCCTCGGACGAGCCTGCCGACCTGAACCTCTTCGGTCACGAGGTCGCGCCGCGCGCCCGCGAACTCGTCGAGTCCGAACGCGTGACGTGATGCAGTCGGCGCATGGCGGGCCCGGTGACGGAGCCGCGACAGCGGCAGCGCCGACGGAGCTGTTCGGACGCCGCGAGGAGACCGCGGTTCTCGACGGGCTGCTTACGCGGGCCCGCGGCGGGAGCGGTGGCGCGCTCGTGGTGTGGGGCGAGCCGGGTATCGGCAAGTCAGCTCTGCTTCGCCACCTGCACGGCCGGGCCGCGGACTTCGTCCGGCTGAGCCACTCGGCCACCCGGCCCGAGTCGGACCTGGCTTTCGCGGGGCTGCACGGGCTGCTGCGACCGCTGGCCGACCGTGTCGAGCTGCTGGCGACGGCCCAGGCCGCCGCCGTGCGTACCGCGCTCGGGCTGAGCGGGGAGCCGACGGACCGCCTGATGGTCGGGGCGGCCGTACTGTCGCTGCTCTGCGGACTCGCCGAGCGGCAGCCCGTGCTCGTCGTGGTGGACAACGGGCAGTGGCTCGACGAGGCCACCGCGCTGTGCCTGGGGTTCGTCGCCCGACGCGTAGGAGCGCATCCCGTGGCGGTCGTGCTCGCCGATCACAGCGATCCGGCCGCCCGGCCCTGGGACGGCGTGGCCGACGTGCGGGTCGACGCCCTGAGCGACGAGAGCGCACGGCAGCTTCTGGCCGCCGTGGCGCCGCTCACCGACACGGCGACGACGCGGAACATGGTCCGGGAGGCCGGGGGCAACCCCTTGGCGCTGCACGAACTCGCCACGCTCGGGGGCGACTTCGACGACGCCGAGCATCGCCGGAAGCGAGGACGACCGCCCGTCGGACCGCGCCTGCAGCGGGCATTCCGTGACGGGATCGAGGCCCTGAGCCCTCCGGCGCAGTTGCTGACCGTGCTCGCGGCGGCCGAGGAGCACGGCGACCGGCTCACGGTGCAGCGGGCCGGCTGCGCGTCGGGTGCCGATGACGCAGTCTGGGAAGAAGTGACCAACGCGGGCCTGCTCCACGTGGCGGGCAACCGCGTGGGTTTCCGGCACCCCGTCGTGAGCAGAGCCGTCTACGAGGGCTGCGGTGCCGCGACGAGGCGCCGGGCTCACCGCGCCCTGGCCGCCACGATGCCGGACGAGGCGGAGGAGCGCGCATGGCATCTCGCCGCCCTGGCCCACGGACGCGATGAGGACGTCGCGCGGCTCCTCGAACGGACCGCCGTCCGCTCCCGGCTCCGCGGGGCCACGAGCACGGCGGCACGGGCGTGGTGGCGGGCCGCCGAACTGTCGGCCGCACCGGTCGACGCCTCGCAACGCCTTGCCGAGGCGGCCAGGGCATCCTGGGACGCCGGGTGGGCAGCCACGGCGGAGCGCCTGCTCGATGACGCGGAACGGCTGGCCCCCGGTGCTCACGTCGCCCGGCGGAGCCGGGGCCTGCGGGGGATCATGGAGTTCGCCCGGGGCATGCCCGAGATGGCCCACCACTTCCTGATCACCGACATGAAGCGCGTCCCGGAACCGGCAACGGCGCTGGAACTGGGCATGCTGGCCATGCGCGCCGCATGGTCCGTCGGACGCGGCGACCTGCGGGACAGAGCACTGGAACTGCTGCTCGAACGCGACGTCGAGGGCCGGACCGGATTACCCGGAACACTGGCCTGGTGGAGCGACGACGCGCCCCCCGACGCGCCGCCGGCGGACACCCCCGACCTCGGTGCTGCCGCCGCGCGGGCCCGTACGACCGTCCTGCCGTTGCTGCCGCCGACACCCCTCGCCCTGGCCTGGGGGATCGACAAGCCGATGGCGGATGCGCTGCGCCGCCGGTTACCGCACCTGCGGCGGCGCAGCGAGCGCGCTCGGCTCGCCGCCGCCCTGGCCCGGACCGCGATGCTCGACAACGCTGCCGGCCGCTGGCCGCAAGCGGAGTCCTCGGCCGCGGAGGGACTGCGGCTGGCCCAGGACCTGGGTGCCGACCACATCGCCTCCCACTGCCTCACCAGCCTGGGCCGGCTCGCCGCCGCGCGTGGTGACGAGTGCGCCGTCGCGGATACCACCGCCAGAACTCTGGAGACGTCACTACCCCAGGGCGTCCGCGCGCTGAGCGCCGCCGCGTACTGGAACCGCGGCATGGCCGCGCTGTTTCACGAGCGTCCCGAGGAAGCACTGGACAGCCTGGTGCGCCTGACCGAGCCGGGCCATGACGCGGAACACCCGACCTTCGCGCTCCTGGCCGCTCCCGACACGGCCGAGGCGGCCGTGCGCGTCGGCAGAAGCGACCTCGCGGACGAACGGGTACGGGTGCTCGAGGCCTGGGCGCGGCGCACCGGAGCGCCGTGGGCCCGCTGCGCCGCACATGTCATGCGCGCGCTCCTCGTGGGCCCCTGCGCCGAGGGTGCCTTCCGGGCCGCACTCGACGTGCCGGGTGCCCGGTCCCACCCGCTGCTCTACGCGCGCGCTCAGTTGTCCTACGGCGAGTGGCTGCGGCGGGGCCGCCGGCGGACCGATGCGCGCGTCCAGATCGGAGGCGCCATCGAGGTGTTCGACCGGCTCGGTGCCGAGCCGCTGCGCCAACGCGCGCAGCGCGAGCAGGACCTCACCGGAGCACCGGGACACCGGGGGAGCTCGGACACCGGGGCGATGAACCGGCTCACCGCCCAGGAACAGCGAGTCGCCCAACTGGCCGCCGAACAGCTGACGAATCGCGAGATCGGCGTACAGCTGCGGATCAGCCACCGCACCGTGGGCCACCACCTCGGGAACGTGTTCGCCAAGCTCGGCATCAACACCCGGACCGAGCTGAGCGACCTGCACGCCGGGTGTGAGCCGCCGTGAGCGCAGGGAGGCCGCGGCGGAGCGGGCGCACGACGCCTCCGGCGGACACGACGGATTGCCTGCCCGATTCGCCCACCGGCCCTGATTTGTAGCGTCGCTGACGTTGTCCCGCGGACCCGCGGCGAAACGCCGTGCGACGCATGACGAGAGGTCACCTCATGCCCACATCCGAAACCCTGCCCCACGCGCGCCACTACATCGACGGGCAGTGGCAGGACTCCGGCTCCCGCGGCGAGTCACGCAGCCCCGCGACCAACGGCCTGCTCGGTACCTTCGCCGACGGCGGTGCGCGGGAGGCGAGGGCCGCCGTGGCCGCGGCCCGAACGGCCTTCGACTCCACCGCCTGGTCCCGCGACCGCCACCGGCGTGCGGCAGCGCTGCACGAACTGGCCGACCGGCTCGAGCGGCGCAAGGACGAACTGATCACCCTCCTGGCGCGGGAGAACGGGAAAGTACTCGCCGAGGCGGCCCTCGAAGTCGAGGGCACCATCCCCAAACTCCGCTACCACGCGGCGCTTTCCCTCACCGACCACGGCAGCGCCGGGGAAGTGCGGCCCGGCGTGTACTCGATGACCCTGCGCGAAGCCGCGGGCGTCGCCGCGGTGATCGTGCCGTGGAACTCCCCGGTCATCCTCTCGGCGCGATCCTTCGCACCCGCCCTGGCCGCCGGCTGCACCGTGGTCATGAAGATGCCGGCGCAGACCGGCCTGGTCAACGGAGTGCTGAGTGAGATCGTCGCCGACACGCCGAGCCTGGACCCGGGCGTGTTAAACGTCTTCACCGAGAGCGGAAACGCCGGGGCTCCGGAGCTGGTCTCCTCCCCGGACGTCGACGTGATCAGCTACACCGGCTCCACCGCGGTCGGCCGCGTGATCATGGAACAGGCCGCCCCGACGCTGAAAACGCTGTCCATGGAGCTGGGCGGAAAGACGCCGATGCTCGTCTTCGACGACGCCGACCTGGACGCCGTCGTGCCCGTGCTCACCAAGGCCGTCACCATGTTCGCGGGCCAGTTCTGCATGACGGGCAGCCGGATACTGGTCCAGCGCGGCGTGGCCGGCGAACTCCGGCGGCGGCTCGTCGCCGCCCTCGAAGCGGTCCGGGTCGGGCCCGGCGACGACCCCGCCAGCGAGATGGGCGCCATGATCGACGAAGGAAACGCCCAACGGGTCGAACAGACCGTGGCCGCCGCGGCCGACTACGCCACCGTCCTCGTGCGGGGCAAGCGGGAGCGGGCGCTCCTCGGCCCGTCCCTGATCGAGGTCGCCGACGTGTCCTCGTCGATCGTGCAGCGCGAAGTGTTCGGGCCGGTCGCCACCTTCGAGGTGTTCGAGGCCGAGGCCGAGGCCGTGGCGCGGGCCAACGCCACCGAGTTCGGCCTGGCCGCGAGCATCTGGACCCGTGATGTCGACCGCCCCCTGCGCGTCGGCCGCGAACTGCGGGCCGGGACCGTCTGGACCAACACCTGGGCCATGGTCCACGACCAGTTCGAGGAGGGCGGCTTCAAGCAGTCGGGAGTGGGCCGCCTGAACGGCATCCGCGGGATCGAGGAATTCCAGGAGACCAAGCACCTCGTGCATGTGGCACCGCAGCTCTGACAGCTCTCGACGGCGGAATGAGAATCGATGACCGGGAATGAGAATCGATGACCGAGACGGACGACGTCGGCCCGGCCGACGTCACCCTGCTGACCGCGCGCGCTGTGGAACCCGGCTACGAGCAGGACTTCCGGGAGTGGTTCGGGCGGGTGACCGACACCGCCTCAGCGTTTCCCGGACACCTGGGGGACGGATTGTTCCGGCCTGCCACGGCCGCCGGGCCATGGGTACTGATCCACCGGTTCCGCGACCAGGAGTCCGCGCGGCACTGGACGACGTCACCTGAGCGGGCCGCACTGTTCGACCACTGCGAGGGCCATCACCAGAGCGAGGTGGCGCGTCGCGAACTCTCCGGAATGGAGACCCTGTTCACCACTGCGCGCGACACGCCCACGACGGCGCCGCCTCGGTGGAAGATGGCGCTCGCCGCCTTCGCGGCAGTACTCCCGATCTCCCTGATCGGCAACGGTCTTCTGGGGCCGGCGCTCCGTGCCTGGCCGCTTGCGGCGCGGGTGCTGGTGCTCGCGCTGCTGTTCAGTACGTTGATGACGTATCTGATGATGCCGGCTGTGACCCTCGTCCTTCGCCGTTGGCTCTATGCCGCCACCTCGACCGCGCGCGAGGGACCGACGCGATGACGTGGTCGGCCAGGTGGACGAAGTCGACGAAGTCGACGAAGACGTTGTCGACGTCGTCCGTCAGTGCCTCGCCCGGGGTCACGGACTGGAGTTCATTCGGTCGGGGCGGGACAGATGCTGCCGATGACCTGTTTCAGCGGCCCGGGTGATCGCGTCGAGTACCCGGTGGCGATCGAGGGCGACCGCGAAGTCCGGCGCAACGGCGGTTCCTTCGCGGAGGTCGGCGGCGAACTGGGCGTAGAGGCGGGCGACCCCCGCTGCGGGTGCGTCGAGTTGCAGGTCGGGAGCCGCATAAGCCGGGGGGACCTGTAGCACTTGGGCAGGCTCGCTGCCGCGGCACAGCGTGATGGTGAAATCGGTGAAATGGATGTAGCCCGACGCCGACTCCACACGCACACTGCCCTCGGTGCCCTGGATCTCCCATACCATCGCCGAGCCGGCGGACCGCCCGGCACTGTAGTGCAGCGAAGTGACGATCCCGCCTTCGAGAACGCCGGCGACGACGATCTCGTCCGGCGTGTCCTTCGGCAGCGACGCGCCGTCGGAGAGGCGGACGCCGTCACCGCGCTGATTGGCGACGACGGCGGACAGGCTCTCGAACGTGCCGAGCACGCGCGCAAGCGGTTCGAGCCCGTGGCCGAGCATGATGCTCAGGAGCGTGGCGCCATGCTTCGCGTCAGCCATGTACTCGACCGGCGGGTCATATCGGCCGGCCCACATGTCGTCGGTCAGATGCGCTCGGATGCTCGTGCTGAGCGGCTTGCCGATCACGCCCTGTGCGATGAGGTCGCGCAGGAAGAGGACCGGCGGGTGCAGGCCGCCCTGCAACCCGACAACCGTCCGCAGCCGCCGCTCGCGGGTAAACCCCTCCAGCGCTTCGGCCTCCGACAGGTTCCTTGCGAGCGGCCATTCGCAATAAACCATCTTGCCCGCGGCCAGCGCGTCGGAAACGATCTGCTTGTGGTCCGGCACCTTGACCGCAACCACCACCAGGTCGACCTCCGGCCGCACGACCAGAGCCTCATGCGTGTCGAAGGCGAGATCGGCGCCCAGCCGACGAGCGGTCGCGTTCGCGCTCTCCATACGAGTCGTACTGACGGCGCGGATCTGGAACGCGTCGAGCGCCTGCAGCGCCGGGACGTGAGCAATTCCGCCCCAACCCCGATCGGCACTGGCCCCGACAAGACCGACGCCGATCCGGGTATCTGCTGAATTCGTCATGAGGAAGCTCCTGCCGTGTGCAGCCCCGGCAACGCTCTCCGGGCTGCGTCACGATGATTCGTTTCCGGACACATGCGTGGGCACTCGGGCTCGCCATGGCGAGCGAGCGATTATCGCTGTTCGTGTAGCGGCCGCGGGAGTTGAGCCCGAGTGACCCGAGCGCAGGTTTTACACGTGAGCCCAGTGGGCCTCGAGTTCGCGTGCGACATCGGCCGGACGCTCTATCATCGGCCAGTGCGAGCTGCGCAGCTTGAAGACGGCACGTGCGCGGGTGGCATTGCCGAGCTCGTCGGCGAAGCGGTGGGGAAGAAACGGATCGTCCAGGCCCCAGATCACCAGCGCTGGTGCGGTCACGTTGCTCAGACCCGGCTTCCACTCCGCCCCGACCTCGATCGCCGAACGGTAAAGGGCGAGAATGCTTGCTCTCATGGTGACATCGAGATGCCGGACCGATTCGTTTGCCGCGTCGAGCGGCATCTGCGCCTCGTTGAGGCTTGCTGCGAACGCCTCGAGATCGAGGTCCGCCATCCATTGCTCGCCCTCGCCCGGCGTCTGCCAGATCTTGGCAAGATAGTGCCACGGATACTCCGGATCGATGGGTCCGCTGATGCCTGTCCAGGTCCGCACCAGATCTGGTCGGACGGACGCGAGACGGCCCGTGAGCAGAGACCCCCAATCATGACCGACCAGGTCGACGGGTTCGCCGATTTCCTCGATCTTCTCAACAAGCCAATCGAGATACTCTTCTTTCGTCGACGTGAATCCCGCCGGCAGGGGTACGCCGAACCCGGGGAGGTCGATCGTCACAATGTCTTCGCGTTGAAGATAAGGGCGGACGGTGTCCCAGAGCCGGTGGGTATCAGGTACACCGTGGACGAGGACTGCAGGCATTTCGGATTCTCCAAATGATTGTTGTCGCGGTTGATCGGTCGGCCGGTCGGCCGAGTCAGGGAAGGAGGACGACTTTGCCGTGGGTGTGGCCCGTGGCGACGAGGCGATGGGCGTCCGCGGCCTCGTCGAGTGGGAAGCTCCGGCCGATGCGTGCGGTCCATGCGCCGGCGGCGATCAGATCCAGGGCTTCCTGGACCGGGCGGTGGTCGCGGTTCCCGCTGCCCCCGGGGCTGAACGCGACGCCGTGTTGTGCGGCATCGCGGTCGGCGAGCGTCACGATCCGGTCGGGGCCGCCGAGAAGATCGACGAGGGCGGGAAGGAGCCCCTTGCCGGCGGTGTCGAGCGCGGCGTCGACCCCGCCCGGAGCGGCGGCACGGATGCGATCGACCAGGCCCGGGCCGTGGGCGACGGGGGTCGCTCCGAGACTCCTGACGAAGTCGGCGTTGGCAGTCCCGGCGACGCCGATCACCGTCACACCGCGCTGTCGCGCGAACTGCACGGCGGCGCTGCCCAGAGCACCGCTCGCGCCGGTGACCACGAGCGTGTCACCCGGGCGAATGTTCAGAAGCCCGAGCCCCCTCGCCGCGTTGTCGGCGCCGATGACGGTAGCCGCGGCCTCCTCGAAGGAAACGCCGTCGGGGATCGTCGCGAAATTGCTGCTGACCGTGTACTCGGCGTAGGAGCCCTGGGTGGCGGAGTCCGGCCACCCGGCGACGCGGTCGCCGACCACGCCCACGTCGACGCCCGGGCCGACCGCCTCGACGACGCCGGCGAACTCGAATCCGATGACGGCGGGAGCAGGCAGGCGGAACGCTCCGGCGCGTGCCTGGATCTCCGCCGGGTTCACCCCCGCGGCGCGAACCCGCACCAGTACCTGACCCGGACCCGGCACCGGTCGCAAAGCCACCGCGACCCGCAACACGGAGGGTTCGCCGAAGGAGGTGATGACGACGGCTTTCATGATGATCCTTCTCATGTACGAGGGTCGTTTGCTCGCACCGTTCAGAACGGTGTCAGGTCAGGAAGACCGGCGGATTCTCGCCCCGCTGGCGGTAGTCGGGCCGGGGCCGTTCGAGGCGGATCGACTCCAGCACGGTGTACGCGTGGTACTTGGTCTGGGTGGTGGCTCCTGCCAGCCGTTCCCACCAGAGCCGGCCGTCGCTCGTTTCCTTCTCCAGGACGTGGCGGGTGGTGTAGTTCGCCATGGAGCTGATCCAGTTCTCGGTGCCGACGAAGATCCTGTCCCAGCCGGTGCCGGTCACGATGTCGGCGAGCGCGTCCGAGCGGCTGAACCGCTCGACCGCCGCAGTCGCCCCCTCGAGCACGTCGGCGAAGTACTCCACGCACAGCTTCACCTGCTCGTAGGTGCCGTAATGCATGTGGTGCCCGCCGACGAAGTAGTCGAAGTCGTATTCGAGGATCTGAGACTGAGCCTCGTACCAGCCGGAGATGTTCTGCGAGGCGTCGCAGTGCATGAACGTGACGCTGCCCGGACTGACGATGTCCACGGCCGTGAGCACCTTCTGCTGGGGTGCGTAGACGAAGATGTTGCCGGGGCAGTGGTTCTCTCCCTTGTAGGAGAGGTGCAGGCTCACGCCGCCCACCTCGAGGACGAGTTCGTCGTCGAACGTCGTCGTCGGCACGGGACGCTTCGGGTCGGGGAAGCGCTCCAGGAGTTCCTTGGTGATGCGGTGGGCGACGATCTCGACGTCGGGACCGAACACGGAGGCCGCGCCGATGTGATCGGCGTGCCAGTGGCTGTAGATGACGTGGGTCACCGGTCGGTCGGTGACGTCCTCGATCGCCGCCAGCATGTTCTCGCCCAGCGTCGGAGGTGCGTCGATCGCGACCACGCCCTCCTCGGTCACCACGAAGGCGGCGTCGTAGCCGGCACTGGTGACCCAGTAGAAGCCGCCGCGCAGTTCTTCCACGTGGTAGCCGTACTTCTGGAAGTGCTCGCTCTGGAAATACGGGGGGTAATATCCCTCGGGGTCCAACGGGTCGTCCGCCCCCGCGCGGGGGAATCCGTAGTGGTCGATCCCGTAGAAACTCGGGGTTTCTTCGACGCTGATGGGTATCTGACTGCTCTGGCACATCGACGGAACGCCTCTCTGTGTTCTTGGAAATCTGTCGAACGGGCGGTCTATCCCGGTGACGTGAATCGAAGGACCGCCTTGGTCACGCGGCCCGAGCCCGCATCCTCGAACGCGGTGTCGATATCGGCGAAGTCGTAGAAGGACAGCAGCCGGTCGATCGGGAACCGGCCCGCTCGATAGAGCTGGGCAAGGTCGTTGATCAGGAGCGACGAGACGGCGTCGCCCTGGATGATGCCCTGCAACGACTGGCCGAGCGTGAGCCGGCCGGCGTCGAGCACGGCGCCCGCTCCTTCGTGGAACGCCACGAAGCCGAATCGGCCCATCGGTGCCAGGGCGCCGACCCCGGCGTCGAGGTTCTCCGCGCGGCCGCTCGTGTCGAGGACGTACTCCAGACCGCGCTCGTCGACGGCACGGAGCGCGCCGGTCAGATCCTCGACTTTCCCGGGGTCGACGAGGTGCGTCGCCCCGAGATCGCGGGCCAGACCGAGGCGGCCGGCGTCGACGTCGACGGCGACGATGGTGGTGGCACCCGCGACCTGAGCCGCCATGACCGCCGCCAGGCCCACCGCTCCCACGCCGAAGACCGCGAAGGACGCCCCCGCCGGCACGGCGAGGGCCTTGAGCACGGCCCCCGCGCCCGTCTGCAGCCCGCACCCCAGCGGCGCCATGACGTCGAGGGGCAGATCGCGGGGGACCTTGATCGTGTTCCGCTGGTGGGCCAGGGCGTGGGTGGAGAACGAGGACTGGCCGAAGAAGTGACCGTGCGGCTCCGTGCCGTGGGCGACGTGGAGGCCGTTCGAGCCGTCCAGCCGGGCACCGGCGAAGTTGGCCGCCCAGACGTTGTCGCAGTAGGCCGCGTGAGAGGACATGCACGGCTTGCAGCGGCCGCACGAGTGGTAGGAGAGGACGACGTGGTCACCGGGCTCGACGGTGGTGACAGCGGCCCCCACGCGTTCGACGACTCCTCCTCCCTCGTGCCCCAGCACCACCGGCAGCGGCGTCGACATTCGCTGCGCCCGCACGTGAGCGTCGGTCGCGCATATTCCGGTCGCGACCATGCGAACGAGTACCTCGTCGGGCCGCGGGTCCTCGATCTCGATGTCGCGAAATTCGAAGGGCCCGTCCTGCGCTTCGAGAACAGCGGCGCGCGCGGAGGTGGTCATACGGCGTGAGCCTGCCGCGAAGCGCCGCGAGCGGCTTGGTGACGAGGCACTGATTTCATCAACGACTCCCTGATCAGGGGGGTGGGCCTCAGGAGCCCTTCAGCGGGTCCGAACCTATGTCGGTCGCCCGTACTCGCGGATCGGTCGCCGTATCGGTCACGGCAGTGATGCACGGTGCCGCGAGGTGCGGTGGCGTCAGTGCCGGACGCCGGTCCGGGCGGCTTGTTCGACTCGGGCGACGAGACGGCTGTTGTGGGCGGCGTGCTGGAACCCCGGGGTGTAGTGGGTGCCGTTGGCGATGTCGCGGGCCAGGCCGGCGTAGACCTCGCCGACGTTGATGGAGGCGCCCGTCCAGATGTCGGCGGCGGTGGGTCCCGCGCCGGTGGCGACCGGGCGGTCGGGCGCGGCGAAGTCGACGCTCGACGAGAGGGTGAGGTCGCCGACCTGCACGCCCGCGGGATGGTCGCCCGTCAGCTTCAGCCAGCCCTCCGATCCGCGTACTTCCAGACTGAAGTGGGCGTCGGAGGCGGGCACGCCCGCCAGGATCTGCACCCCGACCGGCGCCCCCGAGGAGGTCTTGGCGATGGCGTCGAGGTGATCCGGGACCTCGCGGACGGATATCGCGCCGGTGTCGACCAACTTCACCTGCGGCCAGAGGAGTTCCGTGCGGGCGTCGATCTCGGTGATGTCGCCGAGAACGGCCTCGACCACATCCAGCACGTGGCCCGCGGCGATGGTGAGGAAACCGGCTCCGGACGCTGCCTTGTCGAAGTACTCGTACGCGCTCACCGACTCCGGGCCGTTGCCGAAGGTCGTCGCGGCGACTCGCGCCGAGAGCAGCCGTCCGAGCCGGCCCTGAGCGATGATCTCCGCCGCGCGGCGCACCGAGGGGTTGAGCCGGCCCTGCAGGCCGATCGCGGTGTGCAGCGAGCCGGCCGCCTCGGCCATCTCCTCCGTCTGCGCAACCGTCGCGCCCAGTGGTGACTCCGCGTACACGGCCTTGTTCGCCGCGAGGGCCGCCAGGACGAGCTCGCGGTGAGCCGGGACCTTCACCGCGACGGTGACGACGTCGATCGAAGGGTCACCGATGAGCGCGTAGGGGTCCGCGAACCACCGCTCCGCGCCGAACGCCTCGGCAGCGCTGCGCGCGCTCTCCTCGTGCCGCGTCGCCACACCGGCCAAGTGAAGGCCGGGCTGTGCCGCCAGCGCGGGTATGTGCGATGCGCCCGCCCAGCTCGCCTTCGTATCCGCGCCGATGATGCCGACCCGAATGAGAGTGCTTGACATGATGTGGTGTTCCGTTTCTTTCGCTGAAGCAAGACGTGGTGTGGTGCGCGGGCCGAATCGGCGCGTTCGCGCTTCTCTCACTGGTCGACGGCGGCCATGTCGGGCTCGGCATGGCGTTCGCCGGACGCCGGTGTGAGGTTGTTCAGGCGGGTGATCTGGCCCGGGGTGAGTCGGACGGCGTCGGCGGCGCTGTTCTCCTCGAGGCGGTCGATGCGTTTCGTCCCCGGAATGGGCGCGATGCCGTCTCCCTGCGCGAGCAGCCAGGCCAGAGCGACCTGCGCGGGCGTGGCCCCGACTTCGTCGGCGACCTCGCGTACCTGGTCGACGATGCGCAGGTTGCGCGTGAGGTTGTCGCCGGTGAACCGGGGATTGGTGCGACGCCAGTCGGCGGCGTCCAAGCCGTTCAGGGTGCGGAGGCCACCGGTGAGAAAGCCGTGTCCCAGCGGTGCGTAGGGGACCAGTCCGATGCCGAGCTCACGCAGCGCGGGCAGCACTTCGGCCTCGGGGTCTCGTGTCCAGAGCGAGTACTCGCTCTGGACGGCGGCCACGGGATGGACCGCATGGGCCCGGCGGACGGTCGCCGCCGCCGCCTCCGACAGGCCGATGTGGAGGACCTTGCCCGCCTCCACCAGCTCGCTCAGCGCTCCCACCGTCTCCTCGATGGGAGTGCCGGGGTCGACCCGGTGCTGGTAGTAGAGGTCGATGCGGTCGGTGCCGAGCCGCCGCAGTGAGCCGTCGACGGCCGTGCGGATGTTGACGGGGGTGCTGTCCGGGCCCGGCCGGCCGGTGTGGGAGACGAGGCCGAACTTGGTGGCGAGGACGACCTCGTCCCGGCGGCCCTTGACCGCGCGGCCCAGGAGTTCCTCGTTGACGTAGGGGCCGTACACCTCGGCGGTGTGCAGATGGGTGACACCCAGGTCGACGGCGCGACGAATGGTGCGGATCGACTCGGCTCCGTCCCGACCTGCGCCGGTGTAAAAGGCCGACATCCCCATGACACCCAGGCCGATGCGCGGGACATCGAGCCTGCCGAGCGACGTGGACTGCATCCGTTGTCCATTCCGTGTGGGGCGGGCCTCAGCGCCGCAGAGCGAACTTGACGCGTCAAGTTCTACTCCTTCGAACTTGACGCGTCAATAAGTGGGTCTAGGATGTCCTCATGGCGAGGACGGCAGATGACACGAACGGCCGGCGCCGTCGGCGACCGCGGAACGGGCCGACATCCGAGGCGACGGCTCGTGCCGGCGAGGACTCCGACTCGGGGGCGTCCACCGGTCCGGTTGCCGAGACGCGATGGCTGAACGGCGACGAGCTGGCGGCATGGCTGGCCAACTCCGCGATCATGATCAGCCTGCCGGCCGCGCTGGACGCGCGGATGCAGCGCGAGGCGCGGCTGACCTTCTTCGAGTACATGGTGCTCTCGGTCCTGTCCGAGCAGCCGGCTCGCACCATGCAGATGAGCGCCCTGGCCGCGCGAACGGCGGCGTCACTGTCGAGGCTGTCCCATGTCGTCGGTCGGCTCGAGAAGCGCGAACTGCTCGCACGCAACCGGATCCCGGGTTCCGGAAGGCGCACCACCGCGACGCTGACCGAGGCCGGTTACGACGTGGTGGTGGCAGCGGCGCCGGGACACGTCGCCGCGGTCCGCGAGTACCTGATCGACGGTCTCGGTCCTCAGGAGCTGGCGGCACTGCGTCGCATCGGCGTCGCGGTCGACGCGGCCATCAAGCGCGGGCAACCCGGCGCGGGCTCTGCGGCTTCGCCTCCGGGGGACGGCGCGGTGGACGGCCGGTCACCCACGGTTCATCCGGCTGCACAGCCCCCGGCCGACACCTTGATCGCCACTCCCCGCGGGCCCGCCGGCCAAGAGCCCGACCAGCCCTGACTGACTGACGGAGCCGTGAGCAGCCAAACCACCGCACAGCGCATGCCGCATACTCCAGTATGCTTGCCGTATGTCCTCAACGACTCGCATCACCGTCACGCTCCCCAGCGACCAGGTGGCGGAGCTTCGTAAGCTCACGGACAACGTCTCCGGCTACGTGGCGGAAGCCGTAGCCCGCCAAATCCGGCACCAGCTCCTGGGGGACGATCTTCGCCGCCACGAGGAAGAGCGCGGACACTTCAGCGACGAGGAGCTCGCCGAGGCCCGCGCGAAGATCTTCGGCTCCGTCGACTCCTCCAAGGACGCGGACGCCGCGTGAGCGAGCACATCGAGACCGTTGTCCTGGACTCGGAAGGGCTCTCCGCCTGGATCGCGCAGGACCGCAAGCTCCTCGCGATGCTTCAGGTCTTCCACGACATGGGAGCCGACCTGGCGATCGGGGCCAATACCATCGTGGAAGTCAGCCACTCCCGTACCAACATGTCTCGCCTGAACTGGGTTCTGTCCCGCGTCAAGGTGGAGCCGGTCACCGAACAGGCGGCGAAGGCAGCGGCCAAGCTACTCAAGGACGCCGGACTGCACGGGCACAAGTACGCCATCGATGCCACAGTCGCCGAGGTCGCCCTTCGCCAGCCGAAACCCGCCGCCCTCCTGACCTCCGACAGCGACGACATGACCAAAATCTGCGGAAACCAGGTCCGCATCATCCCTCTCTGACGTCGCAGGCCCAGCGCGAGCACATCCTGGGTGGGTCCGCCGCAGCGCTACCCTCGTGCCCCATCCGTGCCCGGCACAGCGGACGACAGCGGTCGAGTACGGCGTCCACAGCCCGTGGCCGTCCACGCCCGGCGCGCCGGCTCGTCGCACTTCGCACCAGGTCCACGTTTCAAGGTGCGTGATCCTGCCAGATGAGCGGGGACTGCAGCTCTGGGGAGTCAAGCCAGGGGAGGGCCAGTGCTGTGACCGGGATGGTCCACCGTGATCGGAAGGCTGCTCGCACGACAAGCGTACGTGCAACGGCTGGTATTACTGGGGCATGCAGGAAGAGACGGCACGCTCCGCGATCGACACGTTCATCTCCGCGTTCAACGCCTCGGGCGACAGCTATGTGACTGCCCTGCTCTCCCAGGCCCTGACCTCAGACGTGGTCTTCTGGGGGCCGTTGGGTCGCAGTGAAGGAATCGCGGCGGTCGAGCGGTTCGTGCTGGAAATCCGGAGCCACCCGGCGGGGACCGGCACGATGGTGCGCTGCTCAGCGGTGGACATGCCTGGCGAGTGGGCCCGGTACCAGTGGGTCTTCACCACGCCGGATGGAGGCCCCCGCCTGGCGGGCACGGACGTCGTCCATCTGCGGCGGAGCCTCATCGACCAGGTCATCGTCTTTGCAGGAGAGATCGAGCCGTCCGCCTCCTGAGTCGTCCTTCTGCCCCTTTCGACACTCCGGGGCTGCGGTTCGGGGTCGGTCACGCTGCGGTGTTGAGGGGGCGTCCGCCCCAGCGGATGCCTGGTCAGCAAGTCTCACCGTGTCTTGTCACGCTGAGTGCCAGCAGAGAACAGTTCGGCATACTGCGCCTCAGCCAGGTCGATGCGGCTGCCTGTCTCAAGGGACTAAAGGTGTTCCTTTCTCCCAACCCTTACGACCTCGACCCATCATCGAGTTCGGTCTCACCAAAGACCGACTGATGGACAGCATGGACGTGGTAGCTGACCTCGACAGCAGGCCCGTACTGGTCAAGCTCACCCCCACCGAGTGCGAGCACCTGATCCGCCAACTCTTCGAGGCGATCGGGATGGAGGCATGGAACACCCAGGCATCGATCGGCTCAGCAAAACCCAGCTCACCAAGATCCCCGGCAAGGCCCAGGGAAAGAAGAAGTAGACGCAGCTCACCGGTGAGCCCCCTGCCCGCGGTCTTCTCGCGGACGGGGGCTTGTTGCTCTCAACGCGCCGTCTGCCGGCTTCCGCGGGGTCTCTCCGTCAGCCCGGCCAGGCGCCGGCGACCACGAACGAGACGACGGTTCCACCTAGGCACTGTTTCTCGGATCGCGGGCCTCAGGCGGGAATGAGGCCGTGGGGGTCGATGATGAACTTCTGGGACACTCCCGTATCGAAGGTCGCGTAGGCGTCGGGGGCGTCGTCGAGGCCGATCACCTTCGTGTTGAGCATGGCGCTCAAGTAGGGCATGCGATCCCACAGGATCGCCATCATCAGCTCGCGGTTGTAGTGCATGATCGGTGCCTGCCCGCCGGAGATCCGCGGCGACTTGATCCACGCCTTGCCGAAGTCGATCGGGTACGTACCCTCTTGCTCCGCCTTCGACTTCGCGAGCGGGTCGGCGCCGTATACGCCGATGACTCCGGTGGCCCCGCCCGCGCGGGTGGCGTCGAGCACCTGGTTGATGGCGTAGGCCGGGTCCATGTCCTCGGCCTCGCGGCCGATGCCGTGCGCCTCGGTGCCGACATAGTCGACTGCGCAGTCGACCATGGGTTCGCCCAGGATGGCCTCGATCTGGTCGGTGAGCGCTGCGTCCTGGCTCAGATCGACCGTCTCGCAGCCGTTCTTCTTCACCAGCTCCAGGCGGTCCTTGTGGTAATCGCCGACGATGATGCAGGACGCCCCGAGGAGGCGCGCCGCTGCTGCGCCGCAGCGGCCGACCGGGCCGGCGCCGGCGATGTACACGGTCGAGCCCGGCTTGGCACCGGCCTCCATGAGACCGTGAAACGCGGTGGGCAGGATGTCCGAGAGCAGCGCCAGGTCACGGATCTTCGACATGGCCTGGTCCCTGTCCGGGAAGCGCAGAAGCTGGAAGTCGGCGTACGGGACGAACAGGTACTCGGCCTGGCCGCCGGTCCAGTCGCCCAGGTTGAAGCCGTACGCTCCGCAGGACACCTTGGGGTTTGCGTTCTCGCAGACGTCGGTCCGGCGCGCCCTGCAGTTGCGGCATCGGCCGCAGGCCACGTTGAACGGGACGGAGACGAGGTCGCCCTCACTGAGGAACTCGACGTCGGGGCCGATCTCGATGACCTCCCCGGTCATCTCGTGCCCCATCACCATGCCCTGGGGCACCGGGAAGGACCCGCGGTAGATGTGCAGGTCGCTCCCGCAGATGTTGGTGGCGACGATCCTGAGGATGACTCCGTGCGGGGCCTTCTTCCCGTTCGGCATCTGAAGCTTCGGGAAGTCCAGGGACTCAACGCGCATGTCTTTCGGGTTCTGGAACGTGACGGCGCGGTTGCTGCTTGCCATGACGATCTCCTCTGCTGATCCACGGGGCCTCGGCCGTGGGAGTGCCGGATGTCATTTCGGTGGCTTGCGACTTCTCCCGATCAGGCGGGTTGCGGTGCGTTGGCGAAGCGTTCGACGATCGCCTTGCAGAAGGCGGGAAGGTCCTGCGGGCCGCGGCTGGAGATCAGCTGGCGGTCGATCACGACCTCCTCGTCGACGACCTCGGCGCCAGCGTTGCGCAGGTCAGTCCGAATGCTGGGCCAAGAGGTGAGGCGGCGACCGTGCAGCACGCCAGCCTCTGCCAGGGTCCAGGGTCCGTGGCAGATGGTGGCAACGGGCTTCCCGGTCTCCACGAACTCCCTCACGAAGGCGACGGCGTCGGGGTCGGTGCGCAGCTGGTCGGGGTTCATGGTGCCGCCGGGCAGCAGGAGCGCATCGTAGTCACCCACACGGGCGTCGGCGACCTTCTTGTCCACGGTAAAGGTTCCGGCCGGGTCGATGTCCATCTGGCGCGCGTTGATCTCGCCGGTGTGGAGGGACAGGAGTTCAGCCTGCCCTCCAGCGCCCAGCAGTGCGCCGAGAGGCTCTTCGAGCTCGACGCGCTCAACGCCGTCCGTGGCCAGGATGGCGACCTTCCTGCCGTGTAGTTCGTTGGTCATGGTGCGTGGTTCCTTCCGGTGGTCGGCGGGGGACCGGTTCGGGTCCGTTCTGTCGCCGCTCAGCTGCCGTCGAGGTGGAGGAGGACCTTGGTCCAGCCGTCCTCTCGGTGGCCGAAGGTGCTGGTAGGCCTGCGGCGCCTGGTCCAGCGACAGCTCCTGGGAGACGATCCAGGACAGCTTGGCCTTGCCCTGCTCGATCAGCCCGCACAGCTGCCGGTTGTACGCCTTGACGTTGGCCTGGCCCGTGGCTGATCCACGTCGCCCCGCGGGCAGAGCCTGCTCTACGCGGGCTGCTTCTCCACGACGACATCGAGCTGCTCGATCGTGGGCTCCTCGAAGAGCTCACCCGTGTTCTCACCGAGCGCTTTCGCGACCGCACCCGACAGATGCGCCTGGCGCCCGTCGTCGTCGGGAAAGGCATCGAAGATCCCGAACGACGAGGGTCCGAACTGGATTCCGAACCACCTGACGGTCTTGGGCTCCCCCTCGACGATCGACAGCCCTTGGTTCAAGAAGTCGCGGACGTCGTCCTCTCTGCCGGGCAGTGCTTCGAGGCGTACCAGAAGCGCTTTGCTGACCTGCGTTGCCATCTTGGGTCTCCTCTGCCTTTACGCGGTTCGCGTTGTCGATGATCGGAACGCCGCTACGACCGCCTCGCCGACCGTCTGACACTGCTCGCCGCTCGCCGCATCACTCCTACCGCTTGAATCTTTGGCCGTTGTGGCGGAGCGGGATGCCGCTAACGAAGATCATCATCCAGCCCTGGTTGGAGACCTGGACGCCGTAGAAACTCCTCACCGGACTGTCGAAGACACGCGCTGTGAAGGCCTTGATCGCCGCCGTGGAACCGTTTGATCTATCTACCGTCACCTGGGGTCGCATCACGCGCAAACGCAAACGCAGACGCGGGTGGGGTGTTAGCGCCAGGCTGGCTGTATGGGCCGTGGTGATCTGACGAATGCGGAGTGGGACCGGCTGGTGTCGTTCTTACCTCCTGGTGGTGCGCGTGGTGGTAGGTGGAGCGACCACCGCCGGGTGATCAACGGGGTTCTCTACCGAGTGCGGACCGGTGTCCAGTGGCGGGATCTGCCCGAGCGGTTCGGACCCTGGGAGACGGTCTACAAACGGCATCGCCGCTGGTCAGCCGATGGAACGTGGCAGATGCTGTTGTCCCGCATCCAGACAGCCGAGGATGCCGAAGGCGGTATCGACTGGGACGTGTCGGTGGACTCCACAGCAGTACGAGCCCACCAGCACGCCGCCGGCGCGAGGAAGGCGTCCCCGGCCGCCGTTCCTCAAAAGGGGGCCGTGCGAGGGACGAACCAGGTCGATCCGGTACTGCGGAAACTAGCCGCCCGTCTGGAGGAGGTGGTCAGATCGGGGAGTGTCTGGGACGTTCCCGCGGAGGATTCACCACCAAGATCCACCTCGCCGCCGACGGACGATGCCGACCCCTCGCCCTCGTCCTGACACCCGGACACTACGGTGACGGACCCCAGCTCGAGCGGGTCCTGGAACAGGTTTCGGTGCCGCGAACCGGAGTCGGACGGCCCCGCAACCGGCCCGACCGTGTCCTTGCGGACAAGGCCTACACGTCCCGACGTAACCGCCGCTACCTGCGACGACGCGGCATCCCGCACACGATTCCCGAACGTCTCGACCAGCAGGGACACCGCAAGAACCGAGGGTCCCGAGGCGGGCGGCCCACCGGTTTCGACAGCGAGCGCTACAAGAAACGCAACACCGTCGAACGCACCATCAACCGCCTCAAGAGCTTCCGCGCCGTCGCTACCCGCTACGAGAAACGCGCCTACATCTACCTCGGCACCGTCACGCTCGCAGCCCTCGCCATCTGGCTCCGAACGTGATTCGAGAAACAGTGCCTAGTAAAAGCCCCTCAGTTACCCCTCGTGTTGGAATCATGACACCCGCAGCAGACACTCGCTAGACGTTTGCACAACGAGTGGGTGAGGATCTGAACCCCTGCTGTGTCTGCAAGGGCAGACGAGCGCTGTCGCAGCTTTCCAGACTGAGGGCTAATGCATCGTCGTCACGGATCGGCCGACGCGGCTTGCGCTGGTCGTCGCATAGCAGCGTGGCTGAGGCCGGTGGGGGTGCATCGAGGCATACGTGTGCGAGGTCGGTCGACGCACTCGCCGTCGTGGCTGACTGTCGTCGGCTGAGGTGCGGACAGGGCACTTCGAGGGTGCCGGCCGTCAGTCGAGCGCGGCGAAGCTGGGCCGTCCCTGGGTCGTCCGAGGTTGCTCGACAGTGGCCAATGACGACCAACGACGACCACCAGGCGCACGATCCCACCGCCCCTGAGCAGCAAAAACGCAGATCATTAAGATCCCCGGCAAGACCCAGGGCAAGAAGAAGTAGAGAACGTGATCATGCCCTTGAGCTGTGCGTAAGGCGCGGCTCAGGGGCATTGTCGTGCGCTGCGGTCCAGGTACGGGATCTTGAGGCCACGAGTAGTCCATGGCAGGCTCCTGCCGCGTGATCGAGGAATTCGCGAAGGACAGCCTGCACGGGAGACTGCGGCGGGACCGCAAGGCGCTGCTCTGGAAGCTCGACGGCCTGTCCGAGTATGACGCCCGCCGGCCCTTGACGGTGACCGGGACCAACCTCCTCGGCCTGGTCAAGCACGTGGCCGGCGTCGAGGCCAGGTACTTCGGCGAGGTCTTCGGTCGGCCGTCCCCTGAACCGCTGCCCCGG
This sequence comes from Streptomyces olivaceus, assembly GCF_000721235.1. Taxonomy (GTDB): domain Bacteria; phylum Actinomycetota; class Actinomycetes; order Streptomycetales; family Streptomycetaceae; genus Streptomyces; species Streptomyces olivaceus. The sequence continues at coordinate 4,247 of NZ_JOFH01000031.1, read as the reverse complement.
TGGCAGGACCACGACGGCGGCGATCTGTGGGCGGCTGAGGACGAGGCGAGCGATCAGATCATCGGGTTCTACCGGCGCACGTGGGAACACGCAGACGCGACGATCGACGACCTTGCCCTCGACGCCCCCGGCCACGTGCCGTGGTGGCCGGAGCCGCATGCCGACACGAACTTGTTCGCCGTCCTGGTCCACGTCCTCGGCGAGACCAACCGGCATGCCGGGCACGCCGACATCCTGCGCGAAGGCGTCGACGGCCGAACCGGGATGCGCCCCGAACACGAGACACACATTGATGAGGACGCCCGTATCGCCCACTGCGCGAAAATCGAGCAGGCCGCCAGATCGGCTGCATCAGTCAAGTGACAGAAGGCTGTCCCACGTGGCTTGGCGGCATCTGCCGCCGCCGTTCGACACGTCCTCCGCCACCGCGCGTCGTCGGCGTAATTCCGCGCGCCTGCAGGGTGAGGTGCAGACAGTACGCTGGGCCCAGCGGGACCAGGCCCGCCGCGCAGTGTCCGGGAGGCGTGTCATGACTGCCGAGATGGTGGCCCCGGCGTGGATGCACGAGCAGATCACGGCGGAGGAGTACGAGTCGTGGTCCGAGGAGCAGTGCGCCGGCATCGAGATCGTGGACGGGATGGTCGTCGTGAGCCCCAGCGCGTCCAAGCGGCACAACCGGCTGGCGCGGCTCCTTGCCAACGCCCTGGATGCCGCTGCGGGCCCTGACTGGAACGCCGACACGGACTTCGACGTCCGGCTGCAGGACGTTCCGCTGACCAATCGGCGCCCCGACGTCATCGTCTACCGCGCCGACACGCTCGACGTCACACCCACGCGCCCCGAGCACGTACTGCTGGTGGCCGAGGTGGTGTCGCCGGGCTCGGAGACCACCGACCGGATCGTGAAGGTCGACCAGTACGCCAAGGCCGGTATCGGCTTCTACTGGCGGATCGAGCAGGCCGTGACGGGTGTGCCTCTGGTGTACACCTACCTTCTCGACCCCGCGACGAAGACCTACCGGGACGGGGACGTTTTCACCGGGGTCGTGAAGGTCGCCGCTCCCTTCGCCGTGGAGATCAACCTCAGCCAGGTCTGAAGCACCGGCAGGCGGGAGACGCCCGTCCCGGCAGCGACATGCGTGAGCGGACGGGCCGTGCGGACACGCTCGTTGAGAAGTCGCCTGCCGTGAACGGTCAGCCGGGCATTACGGCGGGAGGGACGCGAAGACCTCTGCGCGTCAGTCCATGCCCTTCTTGCCCGGCGTCCAGAACGGCTTGGTCAGGACCGCGCGCCGGTCCCACCCCGCTTCCTGGACGAGTACCCGCCGTACTGCTTGCACCTCCCGTGCCTCCCCGGCGACATACGCGATCCCGCCGGGCTCCGGGGCGAGGCGTCGTACCGCGTCCGGCAGTGACGTCTCGCCCCGGAGTATCCAGTCGAGCCGGTCGCCGCCCGCCAGGGGCAGCCGGTCCGCGGCTGTCGCCGTCTCGACGCACCCGGAGACGACGGCTTCCCCGGGCAGTGCCGTGAGCATCGCACCGAACGCGACCGAGGCCGTCTCGTCGCCGACGAAGAGGTGGCGGGCGGCGTCGGGACGCAGCGTGAAGGTGCCCTCGGGGCGTCGCAACCGCACCTGTTCGCCCGGTGCGACGGTGCGGCCCCATTGGGCGCCCGGTCCGCCCGCCTCGTGGTCCAGTACGCACAAGTCGACGCCGCCGGACGGGTCGTAGTGCCAGATCGAGTACGTACGGAGGGCGAGTCCGCCGACCAGGACCCGCACCTGCTGGCCCGGCCGGACCTCCAGACCGGCCAGTTGTTCGCCCTCGATGCGCAGCCGACGCATCCGGGCGGTGACCTGCTCGGCCTCGGTGACGGTGCCACGTACGGTCAGAAGATCGAGGACGGGGTCCAGGAGAGCGGGCATGAAGAGCTCCTCAACGGGGGCGGGTTGGCGTACTCAACGGGAGGATGAACGCGATAGTACGCGTCTTCGGGAGATCGCGATAGTGCGTGTCGGGGTGGGCGCCGCCGTGACTCGGCTGAATCCTCTGGGCCGACCGCTGACTCTCTTGGGGGCAGGGCAAGCGGCCGGTGCGGCCGAGGAGTTGAGGGGAGTGGGGGACCGTGGCTCAGTTCACGAGGTCGTCCTGGCCGGGTGGTCAACTGGTCAGTGCCGCCCAGCGCGGTGACAAGGCGTCCATCGAGGTGTTGGTCTCCGGGGTGTACCCGCATGTCCGGCGGTTCGCGTTCTCGCTGTGTGCCAGCAGCCAGGACGCCGAGGACGCAGCGCAGGAGGCGATGATCGTCCTCTTTCGCAGAATCGGGACCCTGCGGGCCACCGCGGCGCTCGCCTCCTGGCTGTTCCGGATCGTGCGCAACGAGTGCCTGCGGCGTGCCCGCGGCCTTGCACGCCGCTCGGACACGGCTGTTGACACCTCGGCCGGTGAAGCGGTGGCCTCCTCGGCCGAGGACGACGTGCTGGGCCGGTTGGAGATCGAGCGGCTGGCCGACGTGATCGCATCCCTGCCGGACGACCAGCGTCGCGTCCTCATCATGCGGGACATCCAGGGGCTGCCGGGCAAGACCGTCGCCTCGGCGCTCGGGGTGAGTACGCCGGCGATGAAGTCCCGGCTGCACCGCGCCCGCACCGCCGTGCGCGAGGGGCTGGGTGAGCCGGAGTGAACGTCCACCGGAACCCGGTGCCGGCCACGCCCCGAGGCGTGCTTCTCGTGCACGGCGCCTGGCACACCGGCAAGGCGTGGAACGGGGTCGCCGCCAGGCTGCGAGCGCAGGGTGTCGCCGTGGCCGTCGCCGAGTTGCACCGGGATTCACTGGCCGGGGACGTCGCGGCCGCCGAAGCCGCACTGGACGGCATCGCCGGGTCCGGGCCCGTCGTCGCCTGCGGCCACTCCTACGGCGGCGCCGTGATCAGCGGTCTGCCCCCGTCGAAGGTGGCGCACCTCGTGTACCTGGCCGCGATGATGCCCGACGTCGGCGAGACCAGCTTCGGGCTGCTCGCCCAGGCGCCGAGCGACCTGGGCGCCTGCATGGTCGGTGACGTCGCCGGCACCACCACGATCGATCCGGCCCGGGCCGGGGGACTCTTCCACGGGCAGCTCGAAGCGGACCGGAGGTCGCGCCACGTCGCCGAGCTGGTGCCCCAGGTCATGGCGGCCGGCCATCAGGCGGCGGTGACGGCGGCCTGGCGCTCGCGGCCCAGCACCTACGTCCGCTGCACCGACGACCGGGTCGTCCACCCGGAGCTGCAACGCCGTTTCACCCGGCGCGCCACCCGCACGGTCACCTGGCACAGCGACCACGGCGCCTTCGCTTCCCACGAGTTGCACACCGCCGCACTCCTGGCCCGGCTCGCCGGGACGTGAGCCTCCCTCCCCCCAGCCGCTGCATCAAGGCGCCGACCAGGCGCCCGCCATCCGGAAGGAGACCACCGTGCCTCCGAAGCGGCCGGGACCGGAGTGCCAGGAGTCGGCGAGGGAGGCGACCAGCAGCAGTCCGCGCCCGTGTGCGTCGTCGGCGTCGGGACGTCTCAGCCGCACGCTTTCGGGCAGCCCCGGATTGTGCACCTCGACCAGGAGCGAGGTCCCCACGCGAAACCACTCCACCTGTACGAGCCAGGGCCCGTCCGGCGTTCCGTGGACGACGGCGTTGGTTACCAGCTCCGAGAGCAGCAGGACACAGTCGTCGACCGAGCAGTTCGGGCGGTATGGAGTGAGGAGCTTCCGGAACCAGTGCCGGGCCCGGGGGACGGACTCCGCGACGGGGTGCAGAGCCATCGCGCCGAGGCGTGGTGACTCCTCGCACGGACAGCGGTCGATCGAGTAGGTCACCCGTTCACTCCCCGACGCTGTGATCGTAGGGGGAGAGGGGATCGCCTGGAGATGAAGCTGCTTTCGCCCGTCCGTCGTTGGCGACGTGCTCCCTGGTGGCCGCTCTCGGCGTCGGCTCCGCCACCGTCGAAAGAGCCATTCCTTGCGACGTCATACCGCACCCCTCATTCCGGAAGTCACTGGGACAACATCTCTAGACATGTACTGTGGCGAATATCTCTAGAGACGTCAAGTCGCTCGTGAGGAAGGGGGATTGAGGACCCGGTGCGTTACGCGCAGCGAGTGAACGCCCAACTGTGGCCTAAGAAGTCATCTCATTTGGTGAGTCTGCGGTAGCAGATGAGGGTGCAGGCGATGCTGGTGAACGCGAGGAAGTGGTCGGCCTTGCGTTCGTAGCGT
>NZ_JOFH01000030.1 GCF_000721235.1 Streptomyces olivaceus | reverse complement strand
CGAGGCCGGTGTCGCCTACACCGGGGAGATCCTGACTGCAAACGAGGGAATGACCCTTGCTATTTGACACGCACGGCAGCTCAGCTCGGTGCGCACGATTGTGGACGTTCGATTCCGCGCGAACGCTGGCTGCCTCCCAAACCCATCAACAAGTGCTGTCCGTATTCGTGAACAGAGCCACGGTGAGAAGTCCGCTTCCGACCGCATCACCTACCGCGTCCCCGATCTGAAGGACCCGGCTGTCCGAGCCCGCTACGCCGGCAAGCGCACGGCGGTCGTCGGTTCCGGCGCCTCCGCGTTCACCGCTCTCGCCCTGCTCGCCGACCTGGCCGGGGAAGAGGCGGACACACACGCGGTCTGGATCCTGCGCCGAGGCATCGGCGACGCCACGTACGGCGGCGGCGAGGCCGACCAGCTCCCGGCCCGCGGCGCCCTCGGCCTGCGTGCCAAGGCGGCGGTGGAGCAGGGGCACGCGAGCGCCGTCACCGGGTTCCGTACGGAAGCGGTCGAGCGTGACGGCGACCGGCTGGTCCTGGTCGCCGAGGACGGCCGCCGCCTGGACGCGGTCGACGAGGTCGTCGTCCTGACCGGCTTCCGCCCCGACCTCAGCTTCCTCTCCGAGCTCCGCCTCGGCCTCGACGAACGCCTCCAGGCCCCGACCGCGCTGGCTCCGCTGATCGACCCGAACGTCCACTCCTGCGGCACGGTCTACCCGCACGGCGTGAAGGAGCTGTCCCACCCGGAGCAGGGCGTCTACCTGGCCGGCATGAAGTCCTACGGCCGCGCCCCCACCTTCCTCGCCATGACCGGCTACGAGCAGGTCCGCTCCATCACGGCCGCTCTCGCCGGTGACCACGAGGCGGCCGAACGCGTCGAGCTGACCCTGCCGGAGACCGGTGTGTGTGGCGGCGCGGGTCTGTTCGACGAGCCCGACGCCGCGCGGAGCGGCGAAGGCGGAGGTTGCTGCGCGGCCCCTGCCACGCTGCAGATCGGCATCGGCGCACCGGCCGCCTCCGGCGGCTGCTGACAGACCGACACCGCGGGCGCTGGCGCGTTCCTTGCGTTGGCGGCGAGTACGTCGGGGTGACGGGCCTTGGTGCCGCCCAGAAGCGCAGGTCGGGGGAAGCACACCTCGACCTTGTTCTTCTACGCGTGCGGCGATGACAGTGAGTAGCCCGGTGATCGTGGAATCCCGGCCGTCGTCGGTCGAGGAGTACCGTGAAACCAGGAGGCTTTCGGTTTGCCGTTCCCGGTAGGCAGGCGAGTGCGATGTCCGACCCCGACCCCCCGCGGGTGACCAGGCTCCTGCCCGACGCTGTGCATCAGGCGGTTTCGCGACCTGGAACCGCCGTGGTGCGGCTCGAGACGACCCATGACCGGAAGGGTGCGCTCGACGGGGCGTGGTGGCCCCGCTCCCGCGACATCGCCGGTGAACTGCCCGGCCTCGTCTCCGCGCTGTCCGAGTACCTCGGGCCGATCACACGTGTCGGTCTGGACACCGACGCCTGGGACGAGCTGCCGACGCGGCTGACGATCGACGGTCGTGTCGTCCGCATCGACTCCTTCCCGGTCGGAGACGACACCGTTCTCATCACCCGGGGCAGCAATGATCTCTTCTCGCTGCTGGTGGTTCCGCCCCACACCGCGGCCGACGCGGCCCGCGCGGCCATGGCCGCAGCCGTGCGCGCAGGCAGTCAGACGCCGGCGGAACAGATCCTCATCGACACCGGCACGGAGCGTGTGGGCCCGAGGCATGCACCCACCGCTGCGCTACGCCACGGCCGCCATGAGCCGGGCCGCTGACGACGCGCTCGTCGGGGGCGGCACCACGAGGAGATCCCAACGGCCCGCAGTGTAGGACTGCAGTAGGATCCTGTGCGGGTTGAGCGCCTCGGTGAATCTGTCGACCGCCACCTCGTAGCCGTTGACGACGACCACGCCGTGCGGGAGAGGCTGCCAGTGGCGGGGATTGACGGCCACGTGGGTGAGCCGGCCCCACAGCGGATCGATCACGTCGGCCAGTTCGCCGAGTTCTCGTGCCAGGTCGCGGGTCCGTGGCCACCACGCGCCGTCCGGACGGCCGAAGCGGCTGGCGGATCCGAGGACGAGGCGCGCGGCACGTGGTCGGAACGGTGCCGCGTGCGGACGGAGCTGAGTGGTGTTCATGATCATGAGGAAGAAGCCTGACTGCGGGCCTGCGCCGACTGACGGAGCGCCCGGTGGTGAGTGAGCGAGGACGGGACCGGCGGCGCCGGTACACGAAAGCCCTCGAAGTCCTCAGGCTACTCCTCGACGAGCCCCGACAAGAGGCTTCGGCCTCATCGGGTGGACTGCTCCCGGTGTACGGCCTGGTCGGGCGCCGCGAAGAGTAGGCTGGAGGAACCGGGGACACTCCGCGCACGGGCATTTCGCGTCTGTGCCGTTTTCGGTGATCGAATACGCCGGGTCGGCTCAGGCCCGCCCGGGGCAGGGTTCGCGTCATGACTGCGACCGTCTCCCCTCCGACGACGTCCGAAGACCGGCGTCCCACGTCTCCCGTACGTCTCTCGCTCGTCCCCGCCGGTTCGGCACCGCTGCTGCTGGACGGCGCCTGGTGGCCGCGTTCGCGTGATCTCACCGCCGAACTGCCGGCCCTGGCGTCCGTTCTGGATCCGCTGTGGGGGCGGATCACCCGGATCACGGTGAACCCCGCCCAGTGGCCGGTCGTCCCGCGCAAGGTGCCTGTCGCCGGGCACGTGGTGAAGGTGGGCTGGTTCCGCTTCGAGCAGGACGAGCACGAGTTGCTGCTGCTCTCCTACCACGTGGGCCGCTGGAACCTGCTGGTCGTTCCCCCGCAGACGCCTCCGGCCGCGGCCGCCTGGCTGATGGCCGCCGCGAGCGACCCGCGCCGGACAGCGACCGCGAGCAGCCTGCTGGCGGATGCCGCGCGTCTGACGGTGACCGCCGAGGCCGACCGCACCAGGGAAGCGGTGTGGGAGTCCGAAGGAGGACATGGAGCCGGTGCTTCCGTCACTTCTCCATGGCTTCGAGTCGCCGTCGCCACCGCGAGGGACCGGCCGGAAAGGGTGTGAGGGCCATGGACATCCTCGTGACGGTGTTCGTGCTGCTGGCGGTGATCGCGGCAGGCGCGTTCCTCATCCACCGCCTGAACTCCCAGCACGGGGGCAGAAGTGCCGCCTTCCACTACGGCCGCAGCGGTGTCGTCGCACCAGACCGGAAGACCGACGAAGGGCCGGCGGTACGCCGACGGTCCCCGGTCGCGAACGACGCCGGCGAGCGCCGGGGCTCCCGGTACGGCGGACGCGGACGGCTGCGTCCTGGACGCCGCCGTACCCACGGCGGCGTCTCGCCCCGCTAAGTGGGGACGCGGGTCCGTCGGAGCGGGGCGCCGGCGTCGTGGAGGCTGGTGAGTGCCAACCGGTAGGAGGCGACCAGGCCCGTTTCCGCATAGTCGACACCCAGGTCCCGGCAGTACCGCCGGACGATGGCGCGGGCCTTGCGCAGGTTGGGGCTGGGCATGCTCGGGAACAGGTGGTGCTCGATCTGGTGGTTCAGGCCGCCGAGCGCCAGGTCGGTGAACCGGCCGCCGTTGACGTTGCGTGAGGTCAGCACCTGGCGGCGGAGGAAGTCGGGGCGGTCGTCGGCCGTCAGGATCGGCATCCCCTTGTGGTTGGGCGCGAAGGCCGAACCGAGGTAGACGCCGAACAGGCACTGGTGGACGGCGAGGAAGGCGATCGCCATCCCGGGCGGCAGGACCCAGAACAGGGCGGCCAGGTAGACGGCGCAGTGCCCCAGGAGCAGAGCGCCGTCGACCGCCCGGCGTTTGAGCCGGCGGTTGGCCATGGCCCTGCCGCTCGCCACGTGCAGGTTGAAGCCCTCCAGCGTGAGCAGGGGAAAGAAGAGGAACGCCTGCCAGCGGCCGAGCAGGCGGGGCAGTCCGGTGGCGGCGCGGGCCTGGTCCGGGGACCAGACGAGCAGGTCGGGTCCGATGTCGGGGTCGAGGTTCTCGGTGTTGGGGTTGGCGTGGTGACGGGTGTGCTTGTCCTGCCACCAGCCGTAGCTCATGCCGATCGACGCGCCGGCGATCCGTCCGGACAACTCGCTGGCCCGGCGGCGGCGGAACACCTGCCGGTGGGCCATGTCATGGGCGACCAGGGCGACTTGCCCGTACATCACGGCCAGGAACGCGGCGATCGCCAGTGTCCACCAGGAGGCGCCGACGAGGACGAACGCGGCCCATCCGGCGGCGTAGAGCCCGGTCACGGCGGTGATGCGTAACGTGTAGTAGCCGGGGCGGCGCCCCAGCAGTCCGGCGTCCGCGATCTTCTTCGACAGCCGGGCGAAGTCGCTGCCGGGAGTGTCGGGGCGCGTGGCGGTGGTGGTGGCCATGGTCATGAGGACGTCTCTCTCAGAAGCGGGCGGATGACTCGGGGCGGCCCCAGGGCGAGTTGGGCGCGGGGAGCGGGTGCGTACATGGACGTGCCCGCGGCGGCTCCTACCACCGAGGGGCCCGGGTTCCCCGCCCGGTGGGTCCCACACGGCCGCGCGGACCTGCCGCCGCCGTCGGGGCCGGGGGCCGGGCTTCTCCCTCGGCGCCGGGCCGCCGGTCGTCCAAGGCGGCCGTCGTAAGGAGAGCGGCTGCTTCCTCCGTCGCGTCCGGCGGGATCACCTGCAGATCCCAACGGCCGAGCCCTGGGGAGAGCAGGACGACCCGGTCCGGGGCGTGCGGAGAGGCGGGGGCCTTGTGCAGGCGGACGACCTGGTTGGCGACGAACATGCGCCCCGGTGCCGCCGACCAGGCCGCGGCGTCCACGGTGACGCCGGTGATGTCGCCCCACGCTCTCGGCAGCGCGGCGAGCATCTTCGGGAGCTGTGTCAGAAGATCGCGGGAGTACGGCCACCACACTCCGTCGATCCGGCGCGGCAGCGCGCCGTGCGGCGCGAGACGCAGGCGGACGAGGGGCAGGGGCGGGGACAGGGTGGACGGTGCGGTGGGGACTGTGGCGATCACGTGGGATCTCTCTGACGAGTTGGGTGCCGGCCGGTTCGGCAGGGCACGGCGGCCGACGGTCCGCGGGCTGTCGGGCAGCGCCGGACGTGGCCGGTGGATCCGGGTGCTGGAGGTCGTGCCTGGCCGCTCTTGCCGGAGGAAAGCGCCGACGACCGCCGCGAGTTCGCGGGAAGGGAGTCGGCGGGCGTATGCGGGGTGAAGGGGGGAGACCCTTCCGCGTGACGAACGCCGGTGGATACCGGGGTGGAGCCGGTCCGCCACCGGCGTGCCTGATGCCCTCGGTCTCCTCAGACTACTCCTCGGCGAGTAAAGGCGGCGTGACAGCAGGTCATCAGTGGTGTGGGAGATGGTGGGCGCCTCCGCGGCACCGGCCCGGTCCGACGGCCACCACGTCTCATGGCGGCGGTACGCGCAGGGCGAGCAGGGCTACGTCGTCGGTGCTGCCGGGCGGCAGGTGGGCGAGCACCTTTCCGCACAGCCTGTCCAGCGGTTCGTGGACGAGAGTGAGGGCGTGCCGGAGCAGCCGGTCCAGGCCCGTGTCGAGGTCGCTGCCCGGTGTCTCGACGAGCCCGTCCGTGTACAGCAGCAGGGTGGAGCCGGGCTTCAGGGGATGCGTGGCGTCCGGTCGGTCCGCGTCGCCGACGGATCCGGTGCCGAGGAGCAGCCCCTGGCCGGCTTCCAGAAAGCATGCGGTGCCGTCCGGGGAGAGGAGCAGCGGGGGCGGGTGCCCCGCGCTGGTCCAGCGGAGCGTCCACGGTCCCGTGTCCGGGTCGCCCTCGACGCGGGCGAGGATCAGGGTGGCCAGCGGGACGGTGGTGATGACCGGCATGGCGGCGTCGAGGCGGTCGACGACGGCGCCGGGCGGTCCCGTGTGATCCCAGGCCAGCGAACGCAGAATGCCGTGCAGTTGGGCCATACCGGCCGCCGCGGTCAGGTCGTGGCCCACGACGTCACCGATGACCAGGGCGAGCGCGCCGTCCTTCAGGATGAAGGCGTCGTACCAGTCCCCGCCGACCTGGGAGCCCGCGGGTGCGGGCTGGTAGCGGGCGGCCAGCCGGAGGTGGCCCGGCCGGGGCAGCGGGACGAGCAGGTTGCGCTGCATGGCCTCGGCGACGGCGCGCTGACGGCCGTAGCGGCGGGTGTTGTCGATGAGCACGCCGACCCGGCGGCCGACGTCGCCCACTGCGGCCAGGTCGTCTTCGTCGAAGGGGTGCGCCGGGTCGGTGCGCACCACCGTCAGCGCCCCGGTGATCCGGTCCCGGGCGCCGAGGGGCACCGTAACGGCGGAGCTGGCGCCCACCGCCGTCAGAAAGCCATGGTGGAGAGCGGCCAGAGGAGGGTGTCCGGCGGCCGGGGTGAGGGCAGCCACCCGCTCCTGGAGCACGGATTCGCCCCCGGTCAGCGCACGGCCCAGCGGCGAGTCCTCCCCCTCACCGGCCCCCTCCGCGCCGAGTACGCTCCGGCCCTGGAATCCGGCGTCCCGTCCCTCCGGACCGGTCACCGCCACCCGGTGGACCTCGCCGGAACCGGTCCGCAGGTCCACCGCGGCCCAGTCGGCCAGACGGGGCACGAGCAGCCGCACCAGGCGGGCCAGCGCCTCGTCGGTCTCCAGAGTCTGCCCCAGGACGTCCGTGATCTCCGCGACCAGGGACAGCCGCTCGTTGAGGTCCTCCAGGGCGCGCGTGCGCGCCGTTCGCTCCCGGTGGACGCGGCGGTCCCCCGTGGCGTCCGTGAACAGCAGTGCCATGCCTTGCACGGAGCCGTCCTCCGTCAAGGGGGACGCGGACCAGGAGACAGCCAGCAGACGACCGTCACCGCGCAGGTATGTGCCGCCCTCCCCTCGCGCCCCCTGCCCCTCGGCCAGCGCGTGGAGCAGGGGGCACCGGTCTCGCGGCACCTTGTTGCCGTCCGCGTCCCGGTGCAGCAGATCGTGTGCGTCGGCTCCCCGCATCGCCCCGGTGGTGCGGCCCAGCAGCCGCTCGGCCGCCGGGTTCGCGACGATCACGCTTCCGGCTGCGTCCAGCACCAGCACCGCCGTGTCCAGCCGCTCGACGACCCGCCGCCAGAAACCCGGCTCGCCCACCGGCCACGCCCCCACGTCATCACCCACCGCATCGCGCACGGACCCTCCAGAGGCTGTCTTCCCGTCGATGGTGCTCCGACGCGGCCCTGCTCGCACGGCACCGGGGCAGACGGCGCACACCGCGCGGGCACGGCCCACGGGCCAGCCAGGTATGTCCGGACCAGGGGCAGTCGTCATCCCGCCGTCTGGCCAGACGCCGGGTCTCCCGGGCGGTTGGTCCGCTCGTCTCCGGCGAGCCGTACCCCGCGCCGTCCTCGCCCCGGACCGCGGGGAGCGCAGCTCCGCCCGGGCACGGACGCGGCCAGGCCCGTGACGAGGACGGCGAGGCCAGCAGGTGACAGGATCTCCGGGATGCTGCTCGATGAAGGCGTCGTCGCTGACCGTCAGGACGGCGAGCACACTGTTCACGGCTACGACGGTGTTGCGGCGGCTGTCGGGCCGGCCGCGATGGTGACAGTCAAAGCCTCGGCGGTCGTGGGGGAGGAAGCCCGTCCCGAGTCGGGACAAGAGGTTTGTCCCGAGTCGGGACATGACGCCCGTCCCGAAAAGGGACAACCGGAGACCCCGGCGAACAGTTCGGAGCCGCGCGCATGCTCAACAGGATCCGCCCGCTGTCCGGCCCCCTCGCCGCGCCGGTCCCACAGGAGCTGAACCGTGACGCGGCGGTCGGAAACGAGCCGCGAAGGGAGGGCCGATCGACGCCATAGGAAGCCCGGCGGTTGCGCAGGCCGACTTGAATGGCAGCCCCGTGCGACTACTTCAGAGCGTCCTCGATCGCCTCGAAGATGTCCGCGTCGGTCTCTTTCTGCCAGTCGGGCAGGTCGGGCCAGTCGGCGACATAGCCCGGCTTCGGGTTCTCGAAGTGCTTGTACATCTGCGCGGTCCAGCAGGTGGCGACAAAGCGGCTCTTCTGCTCGCGGGTGAGGCGGGAGGCGTGGCGGTCGCTGAGGTCGAGGAACTGGCGCACTTGGTCGTGGACGGCCCCGGCGGCCTGGCGCTCCCACTCGGGGGTCTCGTCCCAGGGGGTGACGTAGCCGGGCTTCGGCTCGCCGGGGAAGTGCTTGCGCACTCCGGTGATCCAAGCCTCGCGGAACAGTCGGGCGCCCTCGGACTGCGACATGCCTTCCCCTCTCGTCACGTCGTGCACAGTGCGTCGATCTCGGCGCCCAGCTCCGCCACACGAGCGTCGCGGGAGAGCGGGCCGAGGTCGGTTCGTAGCCCCTGAAGTTTATGGGCGACGTGACCCGAGGAGGTCGTGTGGGCGAGTCGCAGCGCCTCCCCGCCGTAGGCGAGTACTTGGTCGGGGTCCTGGCGCCGGGCGCCGATGGCCGCGAGGTCGGTCAATACCGCACCGCGTCGGCGGAAGGACTGGCCGGAAGCGAGGATGTCCTGGCTGAGCGCGCTGCTGAGTGCCTTCTCAGCGAGGTCGAGGCGTCCAAGCTGGAGGTAGCGCGCGCCACGCTCTTCTGCGAGGCGGGAGCCGTCGAAACGCAGCCAGCCACCGTTGTGGGCCGCCCCGCTCAGGACGGTCACCTTCTCCGCCTCGTCCAAGGCGCGTTCGCAGGCGGAGAGGTCGCCGAGGCCGGCGTACGCCTCGGCTTGGACGGCGGCGACCCAGTAGCGGGTGGACAGGGAACCGTCCCCGCGCCTTGCCACCTTCTCGGCGGCCGACAGCGTGCCGACCGCGTCGGCGTACCGGCGTTCGTACAGATCGACGTAGGCGTGGCGGACGAGGGCACACGCCCACAGGTCGTAGGACTTCGCCTCCTGGCTGGCAGAGGCGGCGAGCGTGTAGGAGGCGGCGGCGTCGGTGTAGCGGTTGCCGTCGAAGGCCAGTTCTCCTGCGAGCTGGAAGAGGTCGCCGGCCGCGCCGCACAGGGCCTGTGCTTCGACCTCGGGCCGTCCGTCGAGGGTCTCGTTCAGGGCGGTGAGCTGGTCGCGGACGACCGGGTAGACGGAACGCTTGGCGCGGGCGAGTTGGTAGACCTGCCACAGGTGTCCGTTCATGCGCAGGAAGTCGTCGGACATCCCGCGCAGCGCGCCCTCCGCGAGGGCTGCGCCCTCGTCGGGGGGCAGGGCCACCAGGGCACTGGTGACGGTGATGGCGCGCAGGAACTGGCGTCGGATCATGTCGTCGGGGTCCCCTGAGCCGTGGTGGTCGCGAGGCGGCGGCCCTGCCGACTCCGGGCGGGCTGCTCGTGGCTGTCCCACCAAGGCGTCGAGTTCGTCAAGGTCGAGGTGGAGCAGCTCGGCCAGCCGTGGTCTCAGCGGCGGCTGCGGCGTGGTGGAGCGGCCTTCCCAGCGGCCGACGGTCCGTCGGTCCACGCCGAGGGCGTGCGCGAGCTCTTCCTGACTGTAGCCCAGCGCCCTGCGCCGCTCAGCAAGCCCCATGCCGCCCCCTTTCCACGCACCAACCCGCGTCTAACCCGACGGCACCGGGCTGTCCCAGAAGTGTCTCAGGACTGCCCCGCGGATGCCGTGGTCTGCGCCAACACGAGCCGCTTTTCTGGACGTTGTCAGGCACGACAACGGTGGAGACCGGAGAAGGGGTGCGGGCAATGGCAGCAGGAAGCGTCACGTCGTTCGAGGTGGCTGGAGTGTCGATCGTCCTGGAGGCGGTCGACGAGACCGTGGAAACCGCGCTGGCCATTCGCCTGATGATGCCCGAACGCCCGGTGATCGACGCCACGACCCGAGACCTGGTCAGCCACCTGAGAGTGCTGATGGCCGAGGAGCTCGGCTTCGACGAGAACCCGGCCGTCCAGGCGCTGTTCCGGGAGGGCTACCGGGTCCTCGACCTGACGCGCCGGCCGACGGAGCAGTCCCCTCACTTCCATGCCTACCAGTACATGCGGGATCTCGGCTCACTGACCAGACGCTTCGCCGACGTCTACCGCGCGACCCGGAGGAAGGACCAGAACGATGGCTGACCAAACCCCGGCCGAGCCGCCGGTGTGCCGGATCGGCGCCACCCTGCCCGACCAGGAACGAGCACGACGCGTCTTCGTCGGCCGACCTGGCCTGGCGCCGACCGTGGGGCAACAGCGTGGCAAGGACCAGGGCGCGCAGTGAAAGGCCAGGTCACGGCTCAGGTCATGTACATCGCGTGCGTCATGGTGCTCGGGGGGTCGATCGTGGTGGCGGTGTCCCTGGGATGGTGAGCCGGCGGCGCAACAGGCGAGGTCGCCCCTATGGCTGGCGGCAGTGGCTGCTGTCGGCCCTGATCATCGTCTCCACTGCCCCGGTCGCCTGGGCTCTGTGGCACCTCGCCCCCGACTGAGAGAGACCACCGGTCCGCTCCGGACCTACCGACTCCCGCTCTGGCCGAGCGAGCCCTCGGGAAGACCCGGTCCCCACCGGGGAAGGGCTCAGCCGCTCTCTCCCTTCGGCCAGAGCGGGCCCCACCCAACGAGCTCCCGTCCAGTTCGCCGTGAACGCCGGCGGCAGGGACGGGTCCGGGTTCCGCAGCTCGCGGTGCCCGTCCACCCACTCCGCAGGAGGAAGGAACAGTCATGATCATCGACGAACTCTTCACGGGAGACCTGGTCACCGGCGTCCCCAGCATGGACGCGGCGCTGCTCGACAAGATGCCCGGTGGTGGCGACAACAACGGCGACCACTGCAGCTGACCGGCCGGTGAACGCGGCGGAGCAGGGCCTGGCGTCCTGCTCCGCCGCTCCGTAGAGGAGGGGAGCGGAGTGCTCTCGTTTCGTGTGCGACTGGCAGACACCCGGGACGCCGGCTGGCGATGGGACACAGACCGCTGGGTCAAGGGGGAGAGCTGGATCCGGCCCGCTCACGCAACCGTCCTGGTCGCGGACCTCATACCAGGCGACGGATCGAGCGTCTGTGTGCTGGTGCGAGAAGACAGAGACGGTGAAGCCGACTACACGTCGCTGCTCGTCCGGCCCGACGAGATCCAGGTCTCGGCGGGAATGCTGGGTACCGTCCCGCTGTACCTCACAGTTGTCGGCGACGAGATCTTCGGGGCGTGGGACATCGTCGACCTCCGGCCGCACCTGCGACCTGACCAGCTCAATCCACGAGCGGTCGCCCGCACCTTGAGCCGCCAACACCGCTCCAGCACCGACACCCTCTTCGACGGCGTGTACCGACTCACCGAACGCGCTACCGCGGTCTTCACGCCGGCAGGGCTCTCCATCCTCTACCCCGAGCCCGCCCAGCACGTCCTGGAACCCCGCAGCCTCCGTAGCGGAGTGGACCCCGTGACCGCGTTCGACGCACTGCTCACCGAGGCCGTGGCCGAGTGGCGATCGACGGCCGGCCGCGTCGGCGTCGAGGTGTCAGGCGGAGCGGACTCGGCCAACGTGGCACTGTCCGCCGTAGCGGCCGGATTCGGCTCCGTGCACACCTTCGGGCTACTCATGGGCGGCCGGATCGGCCAGCTCCAGCGAGACCGACGCCGCTCCCTGGTGGACCACCTGGGATTGCGCGACACCGCCGTGCCGGCGATGCAGCACCCGCCCTTCGTGCCTGGAGGCGTGAGGGAACGCAGACGGCCGCACGATCCGGCAGGCGCCTTCTACCAGGAAGCGTTCGACATCATGCGCGGGCACGTGGCCGCACACGGCTGCGAGCTGATCTTCACAGGTGGCGGTGGGGACGAGGTCAACGCCCACCACTCGCGTACGGAAGCCGGACTCCCGCCGATGGAGCCGGTGCCATGGCTCGGCGACAAGGCCACCGCGGCGCTGGCCCAGGTGAACGAGAACCTCGCTCCCATCCCGGTCCTGCCTGTGCCGACGCTCATGGCATTCGGCCTGCACAACCCGGCGTACGTGAGACTCGGTATCTGGCCGGTGGCCCCGCTCGTCCACCCCCGGATGATCCGCTTCATGGAGCAACTGCCGTACGAGTACAAACGCGACAAGAAGATGTTCCGCGACCGACTTCGGCGGACGGGTCTGCCCGAGTCCGTTGCGGCTCCGACCGAGCCGGAGAACTTCCTCGCGGTCATGGAGTCGGGACTGCGCACTTACGGGCTCCCTCTCCTGGACGAGATGCTGACCGATTCCCTGCTGATCGATCTCGGCTACGTTGATGCCGACGCCCTCAGCCGGGCCCGCGACCACGCCGAGCGGACTCCCGCGGTGCCCGACCTGCTGTGCGACACACTCGCCCTGGAAGTCGGACTGCGGAGCCTCGCATGAGCGGCCTGGACATCGCCGAACCCAGACACCTGGCAGCCTCCAACCTCTTCTACCGAGACCCCGCCCTGTACGACAGAGTGCAGTCCGACAGCACCAGCGCGAGCAGCTGTCGGGCGCTCGTCCATCGGCACCGCCCGGACGCCCGCACTCTGCTGGATCTGGGCTGCGGAACCGGGAGAGAGCTGGAGCTGCTGGCCCGCCACTTCGACTGCATCGGTGTCGAGTTCCAGCCCGGCCTGGTCGACTACGCCCGCCGCACACGGCCCGGCCTCGACATCCGCCTCGGCGACATGCGCACCATCCGACTCGACCACACCGCTGACGTGCTGACCTGCCTGGGAAACTCCCTCTCCTACGTGCACGACAACCAGGACATCCAGGCGGTCTTCCGGACCTTCGCAGCGCACGCCCGTCCCGGGACGCTCCTTGTACTCTGCTGTTCCGTAGCCCCGATCGAGCGTGATGAGCCGCAGGAAGCAGAGGTCGAGATCGGATCGGACACAGCCCACGTGACCATCACCTACGAGTGGGACCTGCGGACCCAGATGAACACCATGCGCCGGCACTGGGTGTTCAACTCAGGTGAAGAGACACGGGACGTGATTCGTCGGCGTGTTCTCGGGCCGCGTGAGCTGGAGCTGTACGCGACGCTCGCCGGCTTCGACGTCCTCCAGATCAGCGACGAGATCGGAGCAGGCACCTTGCACGGGCCTACCGCGTACACCGTGGCCCGGTACAGATGATCAGGACACGGTCGTCAGCGGCCACGGCGGGGATCGTTCCCTGTCGGGCCGGGCGCCGACTGCGTGGTGGGCGCCGAGTGCGAGGTGTGCCGGTTGGCTCGGAGGGCCGTGGCGTTGCGGTCGTCGGGTAGTGCGGGCAGGTGAGCGCTGCGGCGCAGGCGCCAGACGAGGACGTCGCTCATGGATCCGGCGGAGCGTAGTTCGCGCCGTGCCGTGGCTTCGGTCAGCAGGGCGGCCGGGTCATGGCCGGCCCTCCGGGCGTCGTCCAGTGTGGCGGCCAAGGCGGGCCAACCGGCCTCAGCCTCGATCCGGTCGGCCAGCTCCGGCAGCACTTGGTGGAGCAGGTTCGCCTGCTGTTGCCGAACACGTTGAGTCAGCCGCCGGCCTCGCTGGCTCAGTGCGGTCATGGGCTGGACTGAGGCGGCCTGGTAGGCGGCGCGGAGGTGCTCGGCGGCTTGCTGGGCTGCTGTGGCCTGCTGGGTGTGATGCTTCCTGGCGTGCCACTTTGCCGCGGCGGTCACGACGAAGAAGGCCATGTCGATGAGCATGGCCGTGCAGGCGCCGTCTTCGCCCCGGCCCAGGACCGGCCCGCTGTGGACGAGATCACGGGCGGCTTGTCGCAGGCCCCGGTCGTGCCCGCGTACCGCCTTCACGTGGGAGCGGCTCGCGCGCTCGAACGCGGAGGCTGCCTCGCGCAGTTCAGCCCGGGTGTGGGCGGCGGAGGTCTTGGCCAGCGCGTCCAGGACCTCTCCGGTCGCGGCGATCTGGGCTGCTGCGGTGCCGTCGTCGCCGTGGTCGATCACCAGCAGGGCCTGCCACGTGGCAGCCGCGGCCCGCCGCCGCGCGAACGCGGGGCCTGTCACGGGCGGCAGTGCAGGCTGATCCGGCCACGAACCGTCGATGGCGGTGGGCGTCTCCGAGGGCCGGCTCCAGCGTTCGCGGACACGGGGCAGGGACAGGTCGGGCGCCAGCTTGGAGCCTGAGTAGAAGACCGGCTCGCCGTCCTTGTTCCGGTCATCAGGGAGGGCGACCTTGTACCCGAGGAGGTCGCCGGAGGGCGCGAGACGCTTGCGGATCAGCAGACCGGCGGCGGCCAGGCGGTCGAAGAACTCGTCCGTCGAGGCAGCACCGGCCACTGCCCGGCGCACGGACTCACGAAGTTCCTCCCGCGCCGTGCGCTCCCGGCCTTCCCGCTGGGCCTTGTGCCGTTCGGCGCTGGTCGGACGACGGGCTGCGGTGCCATCGCCGGTGGCGAGGCGGCGCAACCCGTAGTCGATCTCGATCACGCGGGCTTCCGCTTGGGAACGCTTGCCGTCCCGGCGAATGCGGGCTTGCCGGCCGTCCTCTCGTACGACGGTGGCGATGATGTGAATGTGGTCGTCGGCGTGCCGAATCGCTGCCCAGCGGCAGGCGGCGTCGTCACCGTCGGGAGCGATGCTGGTGGCGGCGACCATTCGGCGCGCAATCTCGGCCCACTGCTCGTCCGACAGGACCGGGTCCTCAGGAGCGGCGCGTAGCGACAGATGCCACACGTGCTCGGCGGGCCGTCGGTTCTTCGGCAGGGCGTTGACCGGCTGGTCGAGCAGCCGCTGGAGATCTCCGTACGTGGCGTCGAGGTCGCGCCCGGGATCAGGGGCGAGGCTGTCCCAGGCGCCCACCAGGTGCGGGTCTGTGTGTTCTTCGTGCGTGCCGGGCCCGTACAGGTAGTGGAGCAGGCCGATGGTGCGCGTGCCTCTTGCGTGGATGCGGGGGATCACCTGGCCCTCCTGTTGTCCAAGTGGTGCTGGGTGAAGGCGTCGACGCGCCTGGCGGCGCGCTGGACGGCGGCGAGGACCGCCTCTGCCTGCGGTGCGTCGGCGCCGGAGTTCAGTGCCTTGGCGACCTGGTTGAGGTTGTTGCCGAGTTGCCCGAGGTGGCGCCGCAGCGCGAACAGCTCGTGCAGCATCTCTCGCTCGCCCGCGATGTCCTCGGCGGTGCGGCCGAGGTCGTGGGCGGCGTTGAGAGCGGCGCGGGCGAGGAAGCCGGCGATGCTCATGTGGCACGTGGCGGCTGCTCGGGCGAGCAGTTGGTACTCGGCGTCGTTCATGCGGCAGCTGGGCTGGTGCAGGCGCTTGTTCTCGTCGCGCAGGCGTTCGCGCTGCTGTATGCGGGGCTGTGACGGAGAGGTGCGCGCGCAGTCGATGCTGTGGTTCGCGTGTAGCTCTTCCCCGCCGGTTTGCGATCCGTCCTCGGTCGCTTCCGGGCCCGCCGCTCTCGGGGCGGGAGACGCAAGAGCATTGCTCCCGTCGGGAGCAATGCTCTTGCACCAACTTGCTCCGTCGGAGGCTGAGATGGCGGCCCCCTGACGCACGTCGTCAGGAGTGTGCTGATGTGGTTGGTGCATGGGTCGCTTTTCTGGGTGGGTGTTCCACGATGAGAACCCGTAGCGGCGGCCGTGCGCGGCTGACACCGGGCGGGCTCGTTACGGGACCGTGTGGGGTGGGCTCCAGGTTGGAGCGGTCCGCGAGGACCGGTCCTCTCTTCCTCTGTGCATCACGCTCGGGGACCGCGGACCGCGTTGTGCGGGTCTTCGGTCCTCGGCAGGACCGGGACCCGGCAGGGCTCGGTCCTTCCTCACGATTGACTGTCATGCGCGGTGCAGGACCGTTGTTTCCGCCCACCTGGGGGCTGTGACCTGCTGCTTTGCCAGGAGACCGTTCTCGTGTCCGACGGGACCGTCGGGGACCGGTCCCCGAGACGTACGGGACCGGTCCCCGATGTCTGGTGAGGACCGGTCCCCACCTCGGGCGGCCACGGTCCCGGGACCGGGATGCTCGGTCCTCGCATGTGCCGTCCGGTCCCCGGCCATTGAGGACCGGTCCCCGACACCCTCGCTCGGTCCTCGACGCGGCACGCGGCCGGTCCTCCTGGTGAAAGGACGCGCGCTCGCGGACTGCCCTTCCGTCATCCGGTCTTTCTCCATCGTCAGGGGGAGCGGTGACGTCGTCTGTCAGGGCCCTTGAGGATGACGCGGTCGGTCATCTCCGCGAGGCGGGAAGCGACGCGGTCACCGAGGGTGGTGCGCAGCTCGGCGGTGGGCAGATTGGTCGTGATGAGGGTGGGGAGCAAGTGCTCGTACCGGTGGTTGATGAGCCGGTAGGTCAGCTCCTCGGTCCACTCGCTGGTCTTGGCCGCACCGAGGTCGTCCAGAAGCAGCAGTGGGCTGCGGGCCAGGGTCTGCAGGTCGCGTTCGGCGTCGTGGCCGGCACGGGGACGCAGGCGGGCGTACAGGTCGGCGGTGGTGACGGCTTCCCAGCGCAGGCGAACCCCGCGGGTGAGGAGAGCCCGGACGGCGCCGTACGCCTGATGCGTCTTGCCCGTGCCGGTGGGGCCGGCGATCAGCAGGGAGGGACCCTCGGCGATGCCAGGCCCACTCGGGCCGGGGCGTCCGGCATGGGCGATGTGGTCGGCCCAGGCGATGATCTGAGGGTGGTCGGCGAGGGCACGGCGGTAGCGGGCCGGGATGCGGGCGTCGGCCAGCTCCAAGGCGGTGACGGGTTCGCCGGACGGCTCCGCGGCTACGGCGCCGGGGTCGATGCCACGGCCCGCCAGTATGCCGTTCAGACGGTCGGCGAGCGGGCCGACGGGCTGGGGTTCGCGGGTGAGGGTGGAGCTCAGAGCTGTTCTCCGTAGGCGGCTTCGACGTCGGCGGGGTTTGTCCACGCCCTGTGGATGACGGGCTGGGCGAGGGCGGCGTTCATGGCCTGGTGCACCAGGCTCGGCAGGATGCTGGGGTGCCTGCCCTTGGTCCTGTGGAGGACGAGCCCTGCCCTGACGTGGTCGGGAGCGATGCCTTCGGCGAGCAGCTTGCGCACCTCTCGGCCGAGATGGCCCAGGACGTCCTGGGGCGGGCGGTGGGCGCATGCCGCGCTGTATTCGGCGATGAGCTGCTTGGCCGAGACGGTGCTGGCCGCGGGGGCGCTTGCGCCCCCCGAAGGGGTAGATCCTAGATCCATGATCCTAGGTCCTAGATCCGGACCGTGAGGTGTCACCGCGGCCTCAAGCACGAGTCCGTGAGGTTCAGGTGAGGGCTCACTGAACGCCTTCTGACCTGCGGTTTTGCTGGTGGTTTCCGTTTGGTTCGAGGGATCGTGCGGGTTCCGTGCCCCTTCACTGCCACCTCCGCGAGGGTTCGGCGCATGGTCCGCGACGGCTCCGTGCGTTACGGACGGCGCGGGTGCCACGGCCTCGACAGCCTCGGTGCCGCCCGGGGCACCGTTCGGATCGTTGTGGCGAGGGCAGGCCGGGATGCGGCTCTTGCTGGCCCGGTTGATCTTCTGGTGCTTGTGCCACGTGACGATGTGCAGGTAGCGCTTGTCGTCCGGGCCCTTGTACCGGCAGACCAGGCCGGCGTCGGCCAGCTGGGCGAGATCCTTCTCGACCTCGGCGGGAGTGTGCTCCGGACGCAGAACCCACAGCTGACCGGCGATGATCGCCGCGTGGTCGCGATAGCGGCCTTGGTCGTCGGCCTGAGTGAGCAGACCGAAGAAGGTGCGCTCGGCGGTCAGGGTGACGACGGCGAGGGATTCGGAGACGAAGGCTTCGGGCTTGATGGTGCGGATCCGTGCCAAGAGCGGAGTGTTCCTTACTCGGTGGCCGATGGGCGGGCACCCATGGCTCACCGTCGGTCGTGACGGCAAAGGCGGGGGAGTTGGCCGGCCGTTGACGCGAGGCTGGCTGAGAGCCGGGCGCGCTTTCCGGGGGTGTCGTCAACATAGCCACACCCGAGCGGCACAAGTCCAGCCCTGACCTGTCGAATCTCTGTCGGCAGAAAGGCCATCGGCAATCGGGGCGGCGAGGGCGGCGTGAAAACGGTAGGTCACGATCTGCGGTTGACCAAATAGTTGTTCTGGGCGTCAAGCCAGAAGGATCACACCGGCAAGGCGTTGACGTCCGGCGAGTGGCGAAGCTACAACACAACACCCCACGTCAGAGACGCTGTCGAGCACTGCTCGGGTCGCCGTCACAGGGAACCCATCGACGAAATGGCCACCCGCCTGCCAAACGCACGGCGGCGCAACATAGCCGACGATCGCCGGTTAACCAAACCGGCGAACACAGCCGAGAATTGGAGTCATGGCAGCACGTTCACTGGAAATCGGCGCAGCCGGGATAAGGGCCGCCCGCACGATCGAAATTCTCCGCACCGAGCGCGGCCTCTCCCAGCGAGAGCTGGCCGCTCGCGTCACCGCCCTTGGCCGGCCAATGTCCAACACGATGCTGTCCCGCATCGAACGCGCTCAGCGCCGCTGCGACGTCGACGACCTGCTCACCCTCGCGCAGGCACTTCGCGTCCCGGCCCGCGCCCTGCTCCAGGACTCCGCGACCTGTTGAAGCCACCACCGGTCCGCCGTGCCCGCTCCAGTTTCGACCTCGGTAAGGAAGTCTCACCGTTGCACCGACTCGCAATAGCCCCGGCCCGTTGCACTCAGCAGCACAGCCGAAAGGGGGCGGTCGCCCATGACTGACCGCCTTCTGACGGTGGCCGAAGCCGCCGAACAGCTCGGTACCGGCGAACGCTTCGTTCGCCGTCTGATCGCCGAGCGCCGCATTCGCTACGTCAAGCTCGGACGTCCCGTGCGCGTCCCCGAGAGTGCCGTCACCGAGTACATCGAGGCGCGCACGGTCGAGCCGACCCGGCGCACCCGCACTCGGTACGGGCGGGCCGCCTGATGCCGACACGCAAGCTCCAGCGTCGTCGGGAGTTCGGTACCGTACGCAAGCTCCCGTCCGGTCGATGGCAGGCCCGCTACCTGGGCCCGGACGGGCAGCGCCACAAGGCCCCCGAGACCTTCGACACGAAGACCGACGCGCAGGACTGGCTGAACCTGGTCCGCGCCGACATCGAGCGTGACCACTGGCGTGACCCGGACGCCGGCGCGATCAACTTCGAGAAGTACGCCCTCCGTTGGGTGGAGGAGCGCGGTCTGGCCCCGACCACGGTCGACCGCTACGACGGCCTGCTACGCCTGCACCTCCTGCCGGCCTTCGGCAGCAAGGACCTGGACGAGATCACACCGCCTTCCGTCCGCACCTGGCGAGCCGAGCGGCTCAAGGCAACGGGTGCCACGACGGTCGCCAAGTCGTACCGGCTGCTGAAGGCCATTCTGCAGACCGCGGTCGATGACGACCTCCTGCGGACCAACCCGTGCCGGATCAAGGGCGCCGGTCGGGAGGAAGCCGACGAGCGGCCGACCGCCACCGTGGAGCAGGTCTTCGACCTCGCCGACGCCATGGGTCCGCGCTGGCGCCTGATGGTCCTGCTCGGTGCCTTCGCCTCGCTCCGCCCCGAGGAACTGGCTGAACTGCGCCGCCGCAGTGTCGATCTCGACGAATGCTCCCTGCGGATCACGCATGCGTCCCCGGAGCTGACCAACGGCAGGAGGGTCACCGGCGATCCCAAGTCACGAGCGGGCAAGCGCACCGTGTACCTGCCCGATTTCCTCCTGCCCGAGCTGCGACGCCACGTGCAGTGGTTCGCCGAGAAGGAGCCGGACGGACTCCTCTTCGTCGGGGAGAAGGGAGCCCCATTCCGCCGCTCGACGTTCGGACGGAAGTGGCGCAAGGCCAGGACGAAGGTGGGGCTGCCGGACAACTTCCGCTTCTACGACCTCCGGCACACCGGTAACACCCTCGCCGCCGACACCGGCGCCAAGCTGAAGGACCTCATGGTGCGCGCCGGCCAGTCCTCGGAACGGGCCCAGCTCATCTACCAGCACTCGACGGCCAAGCATCAGCGGAGGCTGGCCCAGGGGATCGACACTGAAGTGCGCGAGCGCTTGCGTGAGGCGGGTGCCGATCGGTCGGAAGCCACTTAGGCGGACCGGTATCGGGGCTACTAGTCCGGCGGGACGGTTCCATCGGCCGGACTCTGGAGGCAGGCGACGGTCTCCGCAGCACCGTGCGCCCCTCGTGCCCCCTTGAGGGATGGCAGCAACTGAGATCAGCTTCTCCCTGTATGCAGTGACAGGGGAGTTGTGGCCGGTCGCGATCAGCCACAGCTGGAGGGGGTAGTAATGGCGATCAAGCTGGTGTCCGTTTCGCCCGCGCAAGAAGAGTTGATCGTTAAGGCCATAGCCCTGGGGGACCGGTACACGAAGACGCTGGGGCTTCTGACGCCTCCTGCCTATGAGAAGGCAGCTGAGGACGGTGGCCTTCTGGTCGCGGTCGAGGCCGGCGAAGTGATCGGCTACGCGCTGTTCGGGCTGCCGAAGAGGAGCGCGCGTATCCGACTCGCGCACCTGTGTGTGGCTGAGGAAGAACGGGGGCGGGGAATTGCGGGCCGTCTGGTGGAGGGCATCAAGGAGCGGTATCCACAACGCCTTGGGATCAAGGCCAAGTGCCGTCGGGACTATGACCTGAGCGGGATGTGGAGGAGTCTGGGCTTCGTTCCAGACGGTGAGGTCCGTGGGCGTGGTCGTGACGGGGAGATCTTGGACGGCTGGTGGCTGGACCTCGGCCATCCGGACCTGTTCACGGAGATGGAGAGCGACGCGCTCCTCGTGGTGACGGTCGACCATGGTGTGTTCGCCGATCTGCGCGGCCTCACGGACACCACCGGTGCCGAGGAGTCCCGTGCGCTCGAAGCCGGATGGATGGCGGATCTCGTTGAGTTTGCCTACACCCCGCAGTTGGTCCATCAGATCCGGGACCTCACGGACACGGCAGAGCGTCAGCACCAGCAGGCGGCGCTGACCGGGCTCCACAAGCTCTCTCCCGGCTCCGCGGCCGTGGAGGAGCGAACCCGCGAACTGGTGCAAGCCGCTACGCAGGCGGTTCCCGGCCTGGCTGCCGACCCAGCACTTCTGCGGGGCATGCGGTATGTGGCCGAGACCTCGTGTGCTGGTCTACAAGTCCTGGCGACCCGTGATCCGCTGCTGTCTCGCCTGACAGACGTGGCCTGGGAGGTCGCTCGCGTCCGGGTCGTCTCACCGTCGACCGTGACGCTTCACGTCGATGAGCTGCGGCAGGCCCAGGTGTATCGCCCGGCTGACCTGATGGGGACGGAGTTCCGGTCCGCGGAGGTGGCGCCGGGCGCGGAGGATGAACTGGTCGCCTTCTTCGAGCAGTCGGGCGCTGACGACGGCTCAGCCTTCTCTGAGCGGCTGCGGTCGCTGAACGAGGGCGGGATCGCATGGCGTCGTGAGCTTCTCCGGGACGGCCAGGGCCGACCGGTCGCCCTCTACGCGTGGTCGCTGGACGGCCGAACCCTGGTTGTACCCGTCCTTCGCACAGCTGGCCACCCCCTGGAAGAGACCCTGGCCCGGCAGCTCCTCTTCCTGCTTAAGCGGCTCGGGAGGGATTGCGGGGCCGAGATCGTCCGCATCAGTGATCCGCACCCCTCCGAGGCGGCGCGGTCCGCGGCCGGTGACGACGGCTTCTTCGAGCACAACGGCCAGCTCGTCGCGCTCCTGGTGAACGTGTGCGGGACTGCCGCCGAGGTGGAGGTGGTGGCCGGCGGGTTGGCCCGAGAGCTTGCTGTCGATGCGACCGTGCTCGACGTCGGCATGCCGGCGGAGGTGACCGCCGTGCTGGAGCGTGCGTGGTGGCCGGCCAAGGTCATCGACTCCGAGCTGCCGTCCTTCATGGTGCCCATCAAGCCGCGCTGGTCGACTGAGCTGTTCAACGTCCCGGCCATGCTCATCGCGCGGAGCGACGCCCTGGGCATCAGCAGGGAACACGTCTACTACCGATCTTCGCAGCGTCGAGGAGAGAGCGTCCCGGCTCGACTGCTCTGGTACGTCAGCGACGACAACTCCACGGGAGAGGGTCAGATGGTGGTGGGCAGCTCGCGGCTCGACGAGGTGCTCATCGACACTCCGGATGTTCTGTTCTCGAAATTCGAACACCTGGGCGTATATGGTCGGGCTGAGGTCGAGAGGGCTGCAGACGCGTCCGGTCACGCCATGGCGCTGAGGTTCTCGGACACTGAGATCTTCCCGAAGCCGGTGACGCTGCGCCGATTGACCTCGCTGGCCAGGGGCCGGGGGCTAACGTGGTCGCCTGGCTCGCTGATCTCGCTGTCCAAGATCAGCAGTGAGCTGTTCCAGGCGGTTTACCAAGAGGGGCACCGAACGACGTGAGCGATCCGGAACGCGCGATGCTGCTGTCCGTCCACCCGCGCTTCGCCAACGCGATCCTGGCCGGCAGCAAGACGGTGGAGGTTCGCCGCCAGCGCGTCGCCGCGCCTCCGGGAACGCCCGTCCTCTTGTACGCGACCGCGCCCACCATGGCGGTGGTGGGCATGGCGCGCATTGCCGCCATCTACGTCGCCACGCCCAGCGAGGTCTGGTCGGCTCATCGGGGACAGACCGGGATCACCCGGAGGGAGTACGACGCCTACATGAGCGGCGCGAGGCAGGCGAGCGGTCTCACGATGGAGAATCCTGTCTCCTTCGATGAGCCGGTATCGCTCAATGCGCTGCGCTCCGCCGGGTCCTTCCACCCTCCGCAGAGCTACCGCTACATGAAGGGCGACGAGCTTCGACAGGTGGCCGTGGCGGGACCTGTCGTGGGCACGGCGCTTCGCGAGGCGCTGGGAGACCTGGTACCCGCCTAGTGCTGCACTCGCCGCCGGCGGGGCCGAAGCACCGGACGGGGCTTCAACGCAGGGCGTGGCGAATCTTCAAGCGTCCGTATCCCATGACCCCGGAGATCCGAATCGTCGGCCCGTCGGTCCGGGGGTGTCGCGGGATCTTGTAGCGCAGGTCCTTCCATCCCGTGCTCAGTCCTTCGACGTCGACCACCGCGTCCCGGGGCACCGTGATCCGGGCCCCGCCGGTTCCAGTTGCAGCTCGATGTCGACGATCGGGTGCTCGATGACCGCACGGGACAGGTCCAGGCGCACCCTTCCATATGCTGACTCGACCTTGAGGACCCGGGGCACCCGCCACGCGCCACGCCGCTTGATCCGCCCACCGGCGGCGGCGATCGTGGCAGTGCTTCCCGGTTGCTCCTCCGGGAGCGAGACCAGAGCGGACGCGAGTTCGCTCCGCGTCTTGGCCCTGAGCACCTGGTGGAGGTGCTCGTCCAACACCTCGTGTGGGATGAGCCCTTCCGCGTACGCCTCCTGCAGACGTCGCACGGCTGCCTCGCGGTCGCCTTCACGGATCAGTGAGGGCGATTCTTCCGGTAAGGAGGTCACGGGTTCACCGTACTGCCGAGTCGGCGAGGTAAACCCGTCAAGGCAGGCCCGGAGACCGGGGCGCCACCCGTCCCGCAAACCACCCTTTGCGTATGCGTCTTAGTGACCCTTTGCACCCTGTGTGGCGCAGGTCACACGAATTGCGTCTCGCGATATGGGACGCCGGGGCAGGTTGATGCCTGCTGGGCGCCCGAATGGCGCTGGTGTGGCGGCCTGGACTCGACTTAGGGCACGCCGAGGGCACGCCGCCCCCTGATTGGACTAGACAACAAGTAAGGCCCAGATCGGTGAACTGGGCCTTCTTCGTGGAGCGGGTGACGAGAATCGAACTCGCGCTCTCAGCTTGGGAAGCTGATGTTCTACCATTAAACTACACCCGCGCGAGACGCCGACCACGGTCGGTGTCTGGACGTTCGGTTACTCTACCCCATCGCTGGCCCCCGGTCTTCGGCCGTGGGGCCGCCGGTCGTTTCAGGGGGTGGGATGCGGCTGTCGGGGGGTCGGGGCGGGGCGTACGGTGGGGCGCTCCAGAGGGTGTGTGCGAGGGCGGAGTGCCGCCTGGAGAGTCGTCTCTTTCATCCCGTACTGTGGCTTTTGTCGTCAGGGTAGTCAGCCAGACGCGGCTCTTGGGGAAGGGACTTGAAGGACTTGATGGAGCGCACCGTCGTCCGCTGTGCCGATGGGCACGTGTTCACCGCCACCTCGTTCCCGATGCAGCAGGCCGAGCGACTCGGCCCCGGTCGGCTCGTCCGATGTCCGCGGTGTGCGCGGCTGCGGAGTGCCGTGCCGGTGGGTTCCGGCAAGCGGTAGCGGCAGGGCGCCCGAGCAGGGTGCCCCAGCAGGGAAGCCGAGCAGGAGAGGGCGCGCGGTGCGGCGGCGGTTGTCGCTGCTCCGCGCGCCTTGCGTATCCTCGGGGCGTGCTTCTCTCAGACAAGGACATCCGTGCCGAGATCGACAACGGGCGGGTGCGGATCGATCCGCTCGACGACTCCATGGTGCAGCCGTCGAGCATCGACGTGCGCCTCGACCGCTACTTCCGGGTGTTCGAGAACCACCGGTACCCGCACATCGACCCCTCCGTCGAGCAGGTGGATCTGACCCGGCTCGTGGAGCCGGAGGGGGACGAGCCGTTCATCCTGCACCCCGGTGAGTTCGTGCTGGCCAGCACGTACGAGGTCATCACGCTCCCCGACGACCTGGCCTCGCGGCTGGAGGGGAAGAGCTCGCTCGGGCGGCTCGGGCTCGTCACGCACTCCACCGCCGGGTTCATCGACCCGGGTTTCTCCGGGCACGTGACGCTGGAGCTGAGCAACCTCGCGACCCTGCCCATCAAGCTGTGGCCGGGGATGAAGATCGGGCAGCTGTGCATGTTCCGGCTCACCTCGCCGGCCGAGCATCCGTACGGCAGTGAGCGCTACGGGTCCCGCTACCAGGGGCAGCGGGGACCGACCGCCTCCCGCTCCTACCTCAACTTCCATCGGACCCAGGTATGAAGCCAGTGACGAGCAGGGCGCGCGCATGAGTGATGTCCGGGAGAACCTGACCTACGAGCAGTTCGGTGCCGCCGTGCGTGAGCTGGCGCAGACCGTCGCCGACGACGGGTACGAGCCCGACGTCGTGCTCTCCATCGCCCGCGGGGGCGTCTTCGTCGCGGGCGGGCTGGCGTACGCGCTCGACTGCAAGAACATCCACCTCGTGAACGTGGAGTTCTACACCGGGGTCGGGACCACGCTCGACATGCCCGTCATGCTCGCGCCCGTGCCCAACGTCATCGACTTCTCCGACAAGAAGGTCCTCATCACCGACGACGTCGCCGATACCGGCAAGACCCTCAAACTGGTGCGCGACTTCTGCCTCGACACCGTCGCCGAGGTCCGCAGCGCGGTGATCTACGAGAAGTCCCACTCGCTCGTCCAATGCGAGTACGTGTGGAAGCGGACCGATGACTGGATCAACTTTCCGTGGAGTGTCCTGCCTCCCGTCGTACGGCGGGACGGGCAGGTGCTCGACGCCTGACGGGCGGGGAGAGGACAAGAGGAAGGGGGACCGGCGCGCCGGTCCCCCTTCCTCGTACGCGGGCGGAGCTAGAACGTGCCCAGCTTCACGATCGACAGCAGGGCGATCAGCTGGATGGCGGACGCGCCGAGCGCCTTCGGCCAGGGGAGGTCGTGGGAGCGGCTGACCATCAGGGTCAGCAGGACGCCGCCCGCGACCCAGGTGGCCCAGCCGAGGATCTGGACGAAGGACGCGTCGCCGCCGGCGAACATCGCGACGAGCAGGCGCGGGGCGTCCGTGATGGACATGATCAGCATGGAGAGGCCGACCGTCGGCTGCCAGGCGCCGTCGCCGCCGAGCTGGCGGGCCAGGGTGTGGGTGACCACGCCCAGCACGAAGGCGCTCAGCACCAGCGCCACCGCCGTGGTCAGCACGATCGGGATCGCGTTCGAGAGGGTGGCGTTGATCGCCTCCTCGCGGGCGCCGTCGAAGCCGAAGACCGCCAGCAGGCCGTAGAGGAAGGTCACGACGAGGGCCGGGACCCACATCGCGTAGTCCCGCATCTGCAGGAAGGTCTGGTTGGGCGCGAGGACGACGCCCTTCAGGAGGTCCTTCCAGTGGAGGCGGGGGCCGATCGGGCCGGGGGCCGGGGCGGAGCCGGCGCGGTAGGTGTCGCCCTGGTTGTAGGGGTCGTCCACCGTGAACGCCTGGGTGTGGCCCGGGTTGTTGGCCGCGTACGGGTCGTACGGGGCCTGCTGCGGGGCGTGGCCGCCGTGCGGGCCGGGGTGGTGGCCGCCGTCGCCGAAGTACTCCGGCTCGCCGTGGCCGCCGCCGTGCGCCTGCGGCCAGGGAGAACCGCCGGGGCCGGGGCCGTGACCGGGGGCGCCACCTCCGTACGGCTGCTGCGGGTACGGCTGAGGAGACGCCGCCGGGCCGCCGTACGACGGTCCCTGGGGCGCCTGCTGTCCGTACGGCGGGCGTTGCGGTCGCGTGTGTGGAGCGCCGTTGTCCCGGCCGCGTCCGATCCTGAATCCAGCCACGTCTTCGAACGTACCTGGTCCCGGAGAGTCACGGGCGGGGCCCGGCCGTTCGGGGCGTTCTTGCGGCCGAGCTGTGACATCCCCTACGGGTTCCCCGCAAGGGTTCGGGAGGGGGACGAAGGGCGTTCAGGGGTGGGGCAGGAACTGGGATGTCGAGAAGGTGAGGGACGGTTTCGGGGTCACCAGGGCGGCCGTCGCCGCGCCGGGGTGGATCTCGACCGTGTCCGTCGTTTCGCCCCGGACGGTGCGCAGGACGAGGTCCGCGCGTCCGTCGCCGTCGAAGTCGGCCGCCGTGAGGATGTGGGGGGTGCCGGTCGCCGCCGGGTTCAGGGTGACCGAGTCCTTGGTCGTGGGGCCGGTCGCGCCCCCAGGGAGCAGGCGTACGCCGGAGTCCGCGGTGATCAGTTCGCTCAGGCCGTCGCCGTCGAGGTCGGCGGCGTGGAGGGTGGGAGCGGTGAAGTCGAGGGTGCTCGGGGCGGCCGTGGGGAGGTCGTGGCGCAGGGCGGTGCCGGAGGCGGTGGCCACGGCCGCGTCCAGCGCCTTGCCCCTGCCGAAGGCGCCGAGGGCGACGTCGGTGCCGGCGGGGAGGGTGGCCCCGGTGCGGGTCGGGCCGTCGGGGCCGCCGAGGACGACGTACGCCTTGCCGGGGCCCGCGGCGGCGCGGACGACCAGGTCGTCGTACCCGTCGCGGTCCACGTCGGCGGCGGGGCCGGTCGGCGCCTCGCCGGGGGAGGCGAGGGGCGCGGCGGCCTCGCGCGGGGCGCCCTTGCGGGTGAACGGGCCGCGCAGGTAGCTGAGGTGGCCGGCGGAGGCGTGGACGACCAGGTCCTGGGCGCCGTCGCCGTCGAAGTCGCCGCACACCGGGCGCTCGGGCCAGTCGTTGCCGAGGCGTGCCCGGTCGGGGACGGCGAGGGGGACGGCGCGGTCGGCGGGGCCCGACGGGGAGCCGAAGAGGAGCTGGAGGGGGACCGGGGGGCGGCCCTGGCCGTCGTAGGGCGGGTCGGTGGTGACCACCAGGTCGGTGAAGCCGTCGCCGTCGAGGTCGCAGGTCGCCTCCGTCTCGAAGACGGCCGGCGACTGGCCGTCCGTCGGCGCCGCGTACCGCTTCGGGGTGAGCAACTGCCGGGTGCCCGGGACCAGTCCGCGCGAAGAGCCGTAGACGATGCCGATGCCCGCGTCGTCGGCGTGGCTCTGCGCCTTGACCAGGTCGTCGAGGAGGAGGTCGCGGTGGCCGTCCCCGTTGAAGTCGTCGGGGACCTCGCTGCCCTCGCCGCGGGGGACCGGGAGCAGGGCGGCCGCCCCTGCGGCGCGTACGGGGGTGGGGGAGGCGTCGGCGGGTGCCGGGCCGCCGTGGCCGCAGGCGGTGAGGAGCAGCAGGCAGCCGAGGGCGGCCGTGCCGGGCAGGGTGCTTCTTCGCAGGCTCCGCACCATTCACCTCGTCCGTGTCGGGCGTTCCCACCAGCCCCCGCCGGTGACCGGGTAATGATGCACGCGGTCCGGCACACGGCGACACCCCCGGTTCGGACGAACTCGGGGGTGTCGGTCGGGTCCTGGGGGCGGGAGGGCGGTGCTACTTCACCGGTTCCGGGGTCGGCGCGCTCTCCGGCTCCGGCTCGCCGGTCGGGTCGGCCGGGGTCTTGACGGAGTCCAGGAGGAGCTGGGCCACGTCGACGACCTGGATGGATTCCTTCGCCTTGCCGTCGTTCTTCTTGCCGTTGACGGAGTCGGTGAGCATGACGAGGCAGAAGGGGCAGGCGGTGGAGACGATGTCGGGGTTGACGGAGAGGGCCTCGTCGACGCGCTCGTTGTTGATGCGCTTGCCGATCCGCTCCTCCATCCACATCCGGGCGCCGCCCGCACCGCAGCAGAATCCGCGCTCCTTGTGGCGGTGCATCTCCTCGTTGCGCACGCCCGGGACGGCGGCGATGATCTCGCGCGGCGGCGTGTAGATCTTGTTGTGGCGGCCCAGGTAGCACGGGTCGTGGTAGGTGATGATGCCCTCGACCGGGGTGACCGGGGTGAGCCTGCCCTCGTCGACGAGGTGCTGGAGCAGTTGGGTGTGGTGGACGACCTCGTAGTCGCCGCCGAGCTGCGGGTACTCGTTGCCGAGGGTGTTGAGGCAGTGCGGGCAGGTGGCGACGATCTTCTTGGCCGACTTGGGCTTCCTGGACTCGTCGGTGACCTTGCCGTCGTCGTCCGTCTCCTCGCCGAAGGCGGCGTTGAGGGACATGACGTTCTCCATGCCGAGTTCCTGGAACAGGGGCTCGTTGCCGAGGCGGCGGGCGGAGTCGCCGGTGCACTTCTCGTCGCCGCCCATGATCGCGAACTTGACGCCCGCGATGTGGAGCAGCTCGGCGAAGGCCTTCGTCGTCTTCTTGGCACGGTCCTCCAGGGCGCCGGCGCAGCCGACCCAGTAGAGGTACTCGACCTCGGTGAGGTCCTCGATGTCCTTGCCGACGACCGGGACCTCGAAGTCCAGCTCCTTGAGCCACTCCAGGCGCTGCTTCTTGGCCAGGCCCCAGGGGTTGCCCTTCTTCTCCAGGTTCTTGAGCATGGTGCCGGCCTCGGAGGGGAACGCCGACTCGATCATGACCTGGTAGCGGCGCATGTCGACGATGTGGTCGACGTGCTCGATGTCCACGGGGCACTGCTCGACGCAGGCGCCGCAGGTGGTGCAGGACCACAGGACGTCGGGGTCGATGACGCCCTGCTCCTCGAGGGTGCCGATCAGCGGGCGCTCGGCCTCCGCGAGGGCGGCGGCGGGCACCTGGGCGAGCTGCTCCTCGGACGCCTTCTCCTCGCCCTCCATGGTCTTGCCGCCGCCGGCCAGCAGGTAGGGGGCCTTGGCGTGCGCGTGGTCGCGCAGGGACATGATCAGGAGCTTGGGGGAGAGCGGCTTGCCGGTGTTCCAGGCGGGGCACTGCGACTGGCAGCGGCCGCACTCGGTGCAGGTGGAGAAGTCCAGCAGGCCCTTCCAGGAGAACTGCTCGACCTGGGAGACGCCGAAGACGTCGTCCTCGCCGGGGTCGGTGAAGTCGATCGGCTCGCCGCCCGACGTCATGGGCAGCAGTCCGCCCAGTGCGGTGCCGCCCTTGGCGTCGCGCTTGAACCAGATGTTGGGGAAGGCCAGGAAGCGGTGCCAGGCGACGCCCATGTCGGTCTTCAGGGCGACCGTGATCATCCAGATGAAGGAGGTGGCGATCTTCAGGCCGGCGAAGAAGTAGGTGAGGTTCTGGAGCGTGGCGAGGTCCATGCCCTCCAGCCACGACACCACCGGGTAGGAGATGAAGAAGGATGCCTCGTAGCTGTCCACGTGGTGCTGGGCGCCCTCGAGCGCGTGCAGCATGAAGATGCAGACGCCGACGATGAGGATGACGGCCTCGACGAAGTACGCCTGGCCGAAGTTGGAGCCGGCGAAGCGGGACTTGCGGCCCGGCTTGCGCGGGTGGGACAGCTGCCGGATGCCGATCAGGACCAGGATGCCGAGCACGGTCATGGTGCCGATGAACTCGACGAAGACGTTGTACGGCGCCCACTCGCCGACGACCGGCAGCAGCCAGTCGGCCCGGAAGAGCTGGCCGACGGCGTTGACGATCGTCAGCAGCAGGGAGAAGAAGCCCACCGCCACGAACCAGTGCGCGATCCCGACGACGCCCCAGCGGTTCATCCGGGTGTGGCCGAGGAACTCCCTGACCACGGTGACGGTGCGGCCTGCGGGGTCGTCGGTCCGCGTTCCGGCCGGCACCGGCTGGCCCAGCCGCAGGTAGGTGACGATCTGCAGGACGGCGCGGCCGAACAGCGCCACGCCGACCACGATCAGGACCAGCGACACGATGATCGCGGCGAGTTGCATTTGGGGGCTCCTCGGGCTGCGAGGGGAGGTATTACTGAGCGGTTATTACTAAGCGGTAACTTAATCAGTCTGTCCGAGACTACCCCCATCCCTCGCCGCACTGTAGTCGGACGTGCGGTGATCTGCGTCGCTGAGGCAACCCTGACCACCTGCCCGGAGTCCGGGGGCCGACACCGCTCGCCGGATGCGGGGTGCGGCGGTCCAAGGGGTCCCGGCGCGGTTGCGTGCGGGGTGTGGTGCTCCAAGGGCCCCGGCGCGGTCGCGTGTGGCCCCACGGGGTACTCCGACCCCCGGTGGGGTGTCACCCCCGCTGAGGTGATTTTTCCGGTTCGCCGGGCCGGGCGGGTCGAGAAGGTGCAGGTCGAGGCGCCGTTGCGCGTAAGGAACGGATAAGAGTTGAGTCGGCTCGACTCACCTCTGTTGACCCAGCGCGGGGCGTCGTGCACACTTGAGCCTGTTCCACTCAAGTCAGCTGGAGGTTATTCACCATGGCACGTGCGGTCGGCATCGACCTGGGCACGACTAACTCCGTCGTCAGCGTTCTGGAGGGCGGCGAGCCCACCGTCATCACCAACGCCGAGGGCGCCAGGACCACGCCGTCCGTCGTCGCCTTCGCCAAGAACGGCGAGGTGCTGGTCGGCGAGGTGGCCAAGCGCCAGGCGGTCACGAACGTCGACAGGACCATCCGCTCGGTCAAGCGCCACATGGGCACCGACTGGTCGGTCAACCTGGACGGCAAGGACTTCAACCCGCAGCAGATCAGCGCCTTCGTGCTGCAGAAGCTGAAGCGGGACGCCGAGTCCTACCTCGGTGAGAAGGTGGCCGACGCGGTCATCACCGTCCCGGCGTACTTCAACGACGCCGAGCGCCAGGCCACCAAGGAGGCCGGCGAGATCGCGGGCCTGAACGTCCTGCGCATCGTCAACGAGCCGACCGCCGCCGCGCTGGCGTACGGCCTGGACAAGGACGAGCAGGTCATCCTGGTCTTCGACCTCGGTGGCGGTACGTTCGACGTCTCGCTCCTGGAGATCGGCGACGGCGTCGTCGAGGTGAAGGCCACCAACGGTGACAACAACCTCGGTGGCGACGACTGGGACCAGCGCGTCGTCGACTACCTGGTCAAGCAGTTCCAGTCCGGCCACGGCGTGGACCTCGGCAAGGACAAGATGGCCCTCCAGCGCCTCCGCGAGGCCGCCGAGAAGGCCAAGATCGAGCTGTCCTCCTCGACCGAGACCAACATCAACCTGCCCTACATCACCGCCTCCGCCGAGGGTCCGCTGCACCTCGACGAGAAGCTGACCCGGGCGCAGTTCCAGCAGCTGACGGCCGACCTGCTCGAGCGGTGCAAGACGCCGTTCCACAACGTCATCAAGGACGCCGGCATCCAGCTGTCCGAGATCGACCACGTCGTCCTCGTCGGCGGCTCGACCCGTATGCCCGCCGTCGCCGAGCTGGTCAAGGACCTCACCGGCGGCAAGGACGCCAACAAGGGTGTCAACCCGGACGAGGTCGTCGCCATCGGCGCCGCCCTGCAGGCCGGTGTCCTCAAGGGCGAGGTCAAGGACGTCCTGCTCCTCGACGTCACCCCGCTGTCCCTCGGCATCGAGACCAAGGGCGGCATC
This sequence comes from Streptomyces olivaceus, assembly GCF_000721235.1. Lineage (GTDB taxonomy): Bacteria > Actinomycetota > Actinomycetes > Streptomycetales > Streptomycetaceae > Streptomyces > Streptomyces olivaceus. Next base: position 58,362 of record NZ_JOFH01000030.1, on the reverse strand, counting down.
ATGACCAAGCTCATCGAGCGGAACACGACGATCCCGACGAAGCGCTCGGAGATCTTCACCACCGCCGAGGACAACCAGCCCTCCGTGCAGATCCAGGTCTACCAGGGCGAGCGCGAGATCGCGGCGTACAACAAGAAGCTCGGGATGTTCGAGCTGACCGGTCTGCCGCCGGCGCCCCGCGGCGTCCCGCAGATCGAGGTCGCCTTCGACATCGACGCCAACGGCATCATGCACGTGACCGCGAAGGACCTGGGCACGGGCAAGGAGCAGAAGATGACCGTCACCGGCGGCTCCTCGCTGCCGAAGGACGAGGTCGACCGGATGCGCCAGGAGGCCGAGAAGTACGCGGAGGAGGACCACGCCCGCCGCGAGGCCGCCGAGTCCCGCAACCAGGGCGAGCAGCTCGTCTACCAGACGGAGAAGTTCCTCAAGGACAACGAGGACAAGGTCCCCGGCGAGATCAAGACCGAGGTCGAGGAGTCCGTCGCCGAGCTGAAGGAGAAGCTCAAGGGCGAGGACACCGCCGAGATCCGCACCGCCACGGAGAAGGTCGCCGCCGTCTCGCAGAAGCTGGGCCAGGCCATGTACGCCGACGCCCAGGCCGCCGGCGGCGAGGCCCCGGGCGCCGGAGCGGGCGCGGGTGCCGGTGCCGCTGCCGGTGACAAGGCCGCCGACGACGACGTCGTCGACGCCGAGATCGTGGACGACGAGCGCAAGGACGGTGCCGCGTGACGGAGGAGACCCCGGGCTTCGAGGAGAAGCCCGACGTCCCCTCCGGCGCCACCCCTGACGACGCCGAGCCGCAGGCCGCCTCCGAAGAGGGGGCGGCCCCGGCCGGGGACGCGAGCGAGAACGCGGGCCTGGTGGCCCAGCTGGACCAGGTGCGCACGGCGCTCGGCGAGCGCACGGCGGACCTCCAGCGACTCCAGGCCGAGTACCAGAACTACCGCCGCCGGGTCGAGCGGGACCGCGTCGCGGTCAAGGAGGTCGCCGTGGCGAACCTCCTGTCCGAACTGCTTCCCGTGCTCGACGACATCGGTCGGGCCCGGGACCACGGCGAACTGGTCGGCGGCTTCAAGTCCGTGGCGGATTCGCTGGAGGGGATCATCACCAAGATGGGCCTCCAGCAGTTCGGCAAGGAGGGCGAGCCCTTCGACCCGACGATCCACGAGGCCCTGATGCACTCCTACGCACCCGACGTCACCGAGACGACGTGCGTGGCGATTCTGCAGCCCGGGTACCGGATCGGCGAACGCACCATCCGCCCCGCGCGGGTGGCGGTCGCCGAGCCGCAGCCGGGTGCCCAGACGGTCAAGCCGGCCGAGGAGAGCACCGAGGCGTCCGCCGACTCCGCCGACTCCCCGAGCAACAAGGAGAGCGGTGGCCCGGAGGAGGGCTGACCCGATCGCAGAGCAAGGGAAGGAGGGACGTCGGGGATGAGCACCAAGGACTTCATCGAGAAGGACTACTACAAGGTCCTCGGCGTCCCCAAGGACGCCACCGAGGCGGAGATCAAGAAGGCGTACCGGAAGCTCGCCCGCGAGAACCACCCGGACGCCAACAAGGGGAACGCCAGGGCGGAGGAGCGCTTCAAGGAGATCTCCGAGGCCAATGACATCCTCGGCGACCCCAAGAAGCGCAAGGAGTACGACGAGGCCCGCTCGCTCTTCGGCAACGGCGGGTTCCGGCCCGGGCCTGGCGCGGGCGGGGGCGGCGGCACCTTCAACTTCGACCTGGGCGACCTCTTCGGGGGCGGCCCCCAGGGCGGGGGCGGACAGGGTGGCGCCGGCGGTTTCGGCGGCGGGCTCGGCGACGTCTTCGGCGGGCTGTTCAACCGCACCGGCGGACCCGGCACGGGGACCGGCCCGCGTACGCAGCCGCGGCGCGGGCAGGACATCGAGTCCGAGGTCACCCTGAGCTTCACGGAGGCCATCGAGGGCGCGACCGTCCCGCTGCGGATGTCCTCGCAGGCGCCCTGCAAGGCCTGTTCGGGCACCGGCGACAAGAACGGCACGCCGCGCGTGTGCCCGACCTGCGTCGGCACCGGGCAGGTCGCCCGGGGCTCGGGCGGCGGGTTCTCGCTCACCGACCCGTGCCCGGACTGCAAGGGCCGCGGCCTGATCGCCGAGGACCCCTGCGACGTCTGCAAGGGCTCCGGACGCGCCAAGTCCTCGCGGACGATGCAGGTCCGCATCCCGGCCGGGGTGTCGGACGGGCAGCGCATCCGGCTGCGCGGCAAGGGCACGCCGGGCGAGCGGGGCGGCCCGGCGGGCGACCTGTACGTGGTGGTGCACGTCAAGGACCACCCCGTCTTCGGCCGCAGGGGCGACAACCTCACCGTCACCGTCCCGGTCACCTACACCGAGGCCGCCCTCGGCGGGGAGATCCGGGTGCCGACCCTGGGCGGTCCGCCCGTCACGCTGAAGCTGCCGGCGGGTACGCCCAACGGCCGCACCCTGCGGGCCCGGGGCAAGGGCGCGGTCCGCAAGGACGGTACCCGCGGGGACCTCCTGGTCACCATCGAGGTAAGTGTTCCGAAGGACCTGACGGGGAAGGCTCGTGACGCACTGGAGGCGTATCGCGAGGCGACCGCGGACGAGGATCCGCGGGCGGAGTTGTTCCAGGCCGCGAAGGGAGCTTGATCGAGATGGACGGCCGCAGTCCCCGCGGGCGCGGGGGTTTCTCACCGTACGAACTGACCGAGGACACCCCGGTCTACGTCATCTCGGTGGCGGCCCAGCTCTCCGGTCTGCACCCGCAGACCCTGCGCCAGTACGACCGCCTCGGCCTGGTCTCCCCGGACCGCACGGCCGGGCGCGGCCGTCGCTACTCGGCCCGCGACATCGAACTGCTCCGCCAGGTGCAGCAGTTGTCGCAGGACGAGGGCATCAACCTGGCCGGCATCAAGCGCATCATCGAACTGGAGACCCAGGTCGCCGCCCTCCAGGCGCGAGTGGCGGACATGGCCGACGCCCTCGACGGAGCGGCGACGGCGATGCGTCAGCGGGAGGCGGCGGTGCACGCGTCGTACCGCCGTGACCTGGTGCCGTACCAGGAGGTGCAGCAGACCAGCGCGTTGGTCGTGTGGCGCCCGAAGCGGCAGCAGTCGGACTGACGGCGCGCCGGCCGTCCGGCACGTCCGAGGGGCCCGGGATTCCGTACGCGGACTCCCGGGCCCCTTCGCGTCCCCGTGCCCGCCGGGCGTCCCGTGCCGTGTGCCGGGCGCGGTGTGCCCTGTGCCGGGCGCCGTGTGCCGGGTCGGCCGGCCTTTCGGCGGGCGGGTCGCGCGGTCGCGCACGTGAACGTCCGGTGTGCACGTGGCAGCCCTGCGCGCCGTCTCCCCGGCACCTTTTCCTGTCCGGGTGAACCTACTGTGCCCATCTCGTTAAGTGATTGCCCCTTGACGGCGGTGGTGGGTGAAGCGTTGGCTTTTCAGTCACATGGGCCGCACTGCTGTGCCCACGTCCCGAATCGCACCCGAAGTGAGCCTTCACATGCGCCGTATCGCCATATCAGTGGCCATTACCTCCATGTCCGTCGTGCTGGCCGGCTGCGGCGTGCTCGGGGCGACGGAGAGCAGCGACGACGCGAGCCCGACCAAGGGCAACGACATCACCGTCGGACTGCTGCTGCCGGAGAAGGAGAACACCCGCTACGAGCAGTTCGACTACCCCTTCTTCAAGGAGAAGGTCGGTGAGCTGACCCGGGACGCGGGCAGCGTCAAGTACGCCAACGCCGAGGCGAGCGCCCAGAAGCAGGCCGGGCAGATGCAGCAGATGGTCGACGACCGGGTCGACGTGATCGTCCTGGACGCGGTCGACGCGCACGCGATCGGGGACAGCGTGCAGAAGGCCAAGGACGCCGGGATCCCGGTCATCGCCTACGACCGGCTGGCCGAGGGGCCGATCGACGCCTACATCTCCTTCGACAACGAGCTGGTCGGCGAGGTCCAGGGCCGTTCGCTCCTTGAGGCCCTCGGCCCGGACGCGGACGAGTCCGACAAGGTCGTCATGATCAACGGCTCCTCCACCGACCCCAACGCCAAGCAGTTCAAGGCGGGCGCGCTGTCCGAGCTGAGCGGCAAGGTGACGGTCGCCCAGTCCTTCGACACCGAGGGCTGGAAGCCGGAGAACGCCAGGGCGAACATGACCGAGGCGATCGAGAAGCTCGGCAAGGACGGCATCGCGGGCGTCTACTCCGCCAACGACGGCATGGCGGGCGGCATCATCAAGTCCCTGAAGGACGCGGGCGTCACCGACCTCCCGCCGATCACGGGGCAGGACGCGGACCTTCCCGCGGTGCAGCGGATCGTCACCGGCGAGCAGTACATGAGCGTCTACAAGTCCTACCCGCAGGAGGCGGAGAACGCCGCGGAGATGGCGGTGGCCCGGGTCCAGGGCCGGGACATCCAGTTCGACGCCCTCGCCCGCGACAAGGTCGACAGCCCCACCGACAAGTCCATCCCCGCCCAGCTCGTCCCCGTGGTCGCCCTCACCAAGGGCAACATCGAGGAGACCGTCGTCGCGGAGGGCTTCTACGAGGTGAGCGACATCTGCACCGCCAAGTACGCGGACGCGTGCAAGGAGATCGGGCTGAAGTGACGCGGGGCCGGCCACTCCGTCCGGCCTGGGCGTACCGGCGGTAACCGGCGTTCTCCCCGCGCTCCCGGGCCCGGAGCCGTGTTGCGGAGCGGGTCCCGGCCGCGCATAGTTGCGCTGCGGAAGGAGCCGGAACCGGGGGTGGGATGGGCGATGGCCGGGCACGGGGCTCAGGAACATCCGCACGGCGCCGACCGGCTGTGCGCCGCCGGTGACCGCGTGTACTCCCGGGCCGTACGGCGTGGCCGGGTGCCGCGCCGGGACGCCGAGCAGGTGCCCTGCCTCCTGGAACTGGCCCTGCTGCACCCCGATCCCGACGACATGGACTGGCTGGTGCCGACCTCGCCGCAGGAGGTCATGACGCGGCTGCTGCGCGGGGTGCGGGAGGAGGTCAGCGAGAGCCAGCGGCGGGTGGGTTCGGCGGTGGAGGCCTTCGAGTGGTACGCGGGTCTCGGCGGGGCGCCGCAGGGCCCCGCGGGCACCGAGAGCGCCGCGATCCGGGTCCTCGACGGTCTCTCCCGCATCCAGACGGCGATGGACGAGGCGACCCAGGCGTGCACGGCGGAGGTCCTCACGGTCCAGCCGGGCGGCATCCGGCGGGAGGCGGAGCTGTCGGAGGGCCTGCACCGGGCGCTGGCGCTGCGCGGGCGCGGGGTGCGGATGCGGGACATGTACACGCACGTGGCCCGGCACGGGCAGGGTCTGCTCAACTACCTGGAGCTGATGGGCGACGCGGTGGAGGCCCGCACCCTGGACGAGGTCATCGACCGCCTGATCCTCTTCGACCGCACGGTCGCCTTCATCCCCGCCAACACCGACCGCACGATGGCCCTGGAGCTGCGCCACCCCGCCCTGATCGCCTACCTGGTGACCGTCTTCGAACGCCTGTGGCGCCTGGCGATCCCGCTCACGGCACCGCTCCCCGACACCGGCATCAAGGGCATCTCGCACCGCGAGCAGTCCATCGCGGCGCTCCTCGCGGAGGGCCACCAGGACGCGGTGATCGCGGAACGCCTCGGCATCAGCGTCCGCACGGCCCGCGCGCACATCGCCCGCCTGTCGGAGACGCTGGGCGCGGCCAGCCGCACGCAGTTGGGCGTCCGCATCGCCCAGGCGGGCCTGGACGGCTCCCCGGCCCCGGTCGTCATCCCTGGTCGAGAATCCCGGACTGCCCGATGAGGTAGCCGAGTTGGGCTCTGCTTTCGCTGCCGAGGGTGGTGGCGAGTTTGGCTATGTGGACGCGGGCGGTGCGGACGTTCATGCCGAGGCGGTCGGCTATGTCGGTGTCGGTGTGGCCTTCGACGAGGAGGGCGGCGATGGCGCGTTGGCGTGGGGTGATGCCGTTGAGGGTGGGTGGGTGCACGGCTTGGGGGTGCATGGGGGTGGCGAGGTGCCAGAGGCGGTCGAAGGTGTTGACGAAGTAGGCGATGAGTGCGGGGTGGCGTACTTCGAGGGCGAGTGAGCGGTCGGTGCTGGCGGGGATGAAGGCGACGGTGCGGTCGACGATGATGAGCCGGTCGGTGACCTCGTCCAGCGTCCGCGCCTCGACGTCACCGGTGAGCTGCTCGTAGCGGGCGCGGGCGTAGCCGGCGTGCCGGGCCGTGTGCTGGTACAGCGCACGGACACGGGCACCGCGGTCGAGGAACTCCTGGTCCCGCTTGATCGCCCCTTCGAGTACTTCGGGGCGTCTGGTGACGTGCGAGTCGTACGGCTGGATCGCGAGGATCTCACGTCTGCCCTTGGCCATCGCGTCCTCGATGGCCTGAGTCGTACGCCGTTTGCTGCTGAGAATCCTGAGGGCAGGGGTGTCCGTGTGGGCGGTGTCTCCGGCGCCCAGACGTATGAGGGGCTCGAAGGTGTCGGCGAGTCGCTGTCCGCGGCGGCGTTCGCCGGCAACGCGCTCCTCGGAAGAACGGAGCAGGCGTTGCAGTGCGACAGTCGGCGACACGGGCTCCAGCCGGTCCAGGTCCTCGACGGCGGGGTGGAGCAGGTCGTGGTCGAGCAGGCAGGGAGCAGCCGCTACCGCGGTGCTGGGAAGGTGGCCTTCGCGCAGCGCGCGGGCATAGAGCTCCAGACCCGCGTCGCACAACTCCTCCGCTCCGTGGCGATGCGTCTTCGGGGTCACGTGGGGGCTCTCTCTTCGTTGCTGGGGATCACTGATCCTTCTCCAGGATCCCGGACTGAGCAATGAGGAAGCCGAGTTGGGCGCGACTGCCGCTGCCGAGGGCCAAGGCCAGCTTGGCGATGTGGGCCCGGCAGGTCCGGACGTTCATGCCCAGCCGGCGGGCGATGGCCTCGTCGACGTGCCCCTCCACCAGGAGCTTGGCGATGGAGTGCTGGATGTCGGTGATGCCGTCGGGAGCGGTTTCGTACGGCGTTCCCACCTTGAGCGGCACCGCACGGGCCCACATGAACTCGAAGACCTTGATCAGGTACCGCACCAGCCCCGGGTGGCGAAGTTCCAGGGCGACCTGCCGGTCCTCCCGGGTCGGAATGAACGCGACGGTCTCGTCGCAGATGATGAGCCGCTCGACCAGCTCGTCGATGGTGCGGACCTCGACCTTGCCCGTGGCGATCTGATCCACGTACGCGAGTGTCTCCGGGCTGTGCCGGGCCGTGTGCTGGTAGAGGGTCCGTAGCCGCACCCCGCGATCGAGCAGGGGCCTGTCGCGTTCGAGGCCCTTCAGCAGGTTGCTCTCCAGCCGGCGGCCGCCGGGCTGCACGGTGAGCACCTCGGTCTGGCTCTGGGAGGTGGCGAGGTTGAGCGCCGCGTTGATCCGGTCCCTGCCCTCCAGCACGGTGATGGCGTGAGTGGAGGCGGTGTCCTGCGCGCTTGCGGCCATGAACGGCTCGAACGCGTCGGCCATCTGGACGGCGAGGCGCCGGTGCTCCGTGATCTCCCGCTCGATCGGGTGAAGACGCTGTGCGAGCGCGACCGTCGGAGGCACGGGGCGCAGCCAGGTGGCGTCGTCCGGGTCGGGGTGGAGCAGGGCGAACTCCATGAGGCAGGGTGCCGACTCGACGTCCGCACGAGCGACGCGGCCCGCCCGCAGCGCGGTGACGTAGATTCGGCTGCCTTCGTCACACAGATCGGTTATGGCGTGGGGATGTGCCGCTTGTGTCTCATTTGTCCCCAATTTTCCACCCCCCAGGGTCCTGAACATGCAGGAACATGATGCACCGATTGTGTGGCCATGACGTGCCTGAATGAGCCATCGTCTTATCCGACGGGGGAAGAGGAGACCATCGAGTGAGGACGAAGCCGACTATGAGTAAGAGAATGCTTCGCTCGGTACTTGCCGCTGCTCTTTCCGCCGTTGTGGTGTTCGGGGCCGCGAGCGGCCTGGCCGGCAAGTCCAGCGACGTCCGGGCGGATGCGGGGTCTACGGCGGTGGTCGCGGGTGCGGACGTTGCCGACGACACCTCCTGGAACTGATCGCCATGACGACCCCACCCGACGACCGTTCCTTCCGTCGAGAGATGGCGACCGCCTACCGCTCCGGCTGGCACTTCATCGACCTGGTCACCGCGATCCCCCACCCCGGTGACTCGTTGATGGTGACCGTCTTCGGAGAGCCGGTCGTCGTCACGCTGGACGAGGACGGCGACGTGCGGGCGTACCGGTGTCTGCGGCGGCCTCGGGGGGCGCCGCAGCCTGTGCGGTGTGCCATCCGGTACGGAATGATTTTTGTGAACCTGGATCAGAGGGACCACCGGCTCGCTCAGCCGGACGTCCTCGAAGTGAGGACCTTCTCGGCCACCCCCCGCAGTGCCTGACGCGATTCCCCCGTCGTAACAAATCGCTCAGGTGCTTCCCCCCGGCAGCGGCGTCACCGTGACCTGAACACGGTGACGCCGCTGTCGTATGCGCGGACATGTCGCCGTATCGCATGCTTCCGGCCCCGCCCGCAGAGTGGCCGAAAAGGGTCTCGTGCGACGCGGCCCCGACCCGCCACGGCCACCCTGGTGACCCCGGTGCCTCCCGGCGGGGACACGTGCCGTTCCTGCCTTGAGTGGAATAGACTCAACTTTGTGCACGTTGCCTGAGTCAGTAATCGAGAGACATCGAGAGACTCAGTACCGGGGACACCGGGAGCCATGGAGACCGGCCGGACACCGCCGACGGCCGACGCGAGGAGGAGAGCCAGAACGTGGACGCCGAGCTGACCAACCGGAGCCGGGACGCGATCAACGCGGCCAGCAACCGGGCCGTGACCGAGGGGAACGCCGACCTCACCCCCGCCCACCTGCTGCTGGCTCTGCTCCAGGGGCAGGACAACGAGAACATCACCGACCTGCTCGCCGCCGTCGAGGCCGACCTCGCCGCCGTGCGCTCCGGCGCCGAGCGCATCGTCGCCGGGCTGCCCAGCGTCACGGGGTCCACCGTGGCACCCCCGCAACCCAGCCGTGAGATGCTCGCCGTGGTCGCCGACGCCCAGGCACGCGCCAAGGAGCTCGGGGACGAGTACCTCTCCACCGAGCACCTGCTCCTCGGCATCGCCGCGAAGGGCGGCGCGGCCGGTGAGGTACTGGAGGGGCAGGGCGCCAGTGCGAAGAAGCTGCAGGAGGCATTCCGCAAGGCCAGGGGAGGGCGCCGCGTGACCACCGCGGACCCCGAGGGGCAGTACAAGGCGCTGGAGAAGTTCGGCACCGACTTCACCGCCGCCGCGCGGGACGGGAAGCTCGACCCCGTCATCGGGCGCGATCAGGAGATCCGGCGGGTCGTGCAGGTGCTCAGCCGGCGCACCAAGAACAACCCGGTACTCATCGGCGAGCCCGGCGTCGGCAAGACCGCCGTCGTCGAGGGGCTCGCCCAGCGGATCGTCAAGGGTGATGTGCCCGAGTCGCTGAAGGACAAGCGGCTGGTCGCCCTCGACCTCGGCGCGATGGTCGCCGGCGCCAAGTACCGGGGCGAGTTCGAGGAGCGGCTGAAGACCGTGCTCGCGGAGATCAAGGACTCCGACGGGCAGATCATCACCTTCATCGACGAGCTGCACACCGTCGTCGGCGCCGGAGCCGGCGGCGACTCCGCCATGGACGCCGGGAACATGCTCAAGCCCATGCTCGCGCGCGGCGAGCTGCGCATGGTGGGCGCGACCACGCTGGACGAGTACCGGGAGCGGATCGAGAAGGACCCCGCCCTGGAGCGGCGCTTCCAGCAGGTGCTGGTCGCCGAGCCGAGCGTCGAGGACTCGATCGCGATCCTGCGCGGGCTCAAGGGCCGCTACGAGGCCCACCACAAGGTGCAGATCGCGGACAGCGCCCTGGTGGCCGCCGCGAGCCTGTCCGACCGCTACATCACCTCCCGGTTCCTGCCCGACAAGGCCATCGACCTCGTCGACGAGGCCGCCTCGCGGCTGCGCATGGAGATCGACTCGTCCCCCGTCGAGATCGACGAACTCCAGCGCGCCGTCGACCGGTTGAAGATGGAGGAGCTGGCGATCGGCAAGGAGACCGACGCGGCCTCCCTCGAACGCCTGGACCGGCTGCGCCGCGACCTCGCCGACAAGGAGGAGGAACTGCGCGGCCTCAACGCCCGCTGGGAGAAGGAGAAGAAGTCCCTCAACCGGGTCGGCGAGCTGAAGGAGCGGCTCGACGAACTGCGCGGGCAGGCCGAACGCGCCCAGCGCGACGGCGACTTCGACAGCGCCTCCAAGCTGCTCTACGGCGAGATCCCCACCCTGGAGCGCGACCTGGAGGCCGCCTCCGAGGCCGAGGAGGAGGTTGCCAGGGACACCATGGTCAAGGAGGAGGTCGGCGCCGACGACATCGCCGACGTCGTCGCCGCCTGGACCGGCATCCCCGCCGGCCGCCTCCTGGAGGGCGAGACGCAGAAGCTGCTGCGCATGGAGGACGAGCTGGGCAAGCGGCTCATCGGCCAGACCGAGGCCGTACGCGCCGTCTCCGACGCCGTACGCCGCTCCCGCGCCGGGATCGCCGACCCGGACCGGCCGACCGGTTCGTTCCTCTTCCTCGGCCCCACCGGCGTCGGCAAGACCGAGCTGGCCAAGGCGCTCGCCGACTTCCTCTTCGACGACGAGCGGGCCATGGTCCGCATCGACATGTCGGAGTACAGCGAGAAGCACAGCGTGGCCCGCCTGGTCGGCGCCCCGCCCGGATACGTCGGCTACGAGGAGGGCGGCCAGCTCACCGAGGCCGTGCGGCGGCGGCCGTACACCGTCGTGCTGCTCGACGAGGTGGAGAAGGCGCACCCCGAGGTCTTCGACATCCTGCTCCAGGTGCTGGACGACGGCCGCCTCACCGACGGCCAGGGCCGCACCGTCGACTTCCGCAACACCATCCTGGTCCTCACCTCCAACCTGGGCAGCCAGTACCTGGTCGACCCGACGACCGGCGAGGCGGAGAAGAAGCAGCAGGTCCTCGAGGTGGTGCGGTCCTCCTTCAAGCCGGAGTTCCTCAACCGGCTCGACGACCTCGTGGTCTTCTCGGCCCTCAGCAAGGAGGAGCTGAGCCGGATCGCGCGGCTCCAGATCGAGTCCCTGTCCCGGCGCCTCGCCGAGCGCCGCCTCACCCTGGAGATCACCGACGAGGCCCTGGCCTGGCTGGCGGAGGAGGGCAACGACCCGGCGTACGGCGCCCGCCCGCTGCGCCGCCTCGTCCAGACCGCCATCGGCGACCGGCTCGCCCGGGAGATCCTCTCCGGCGAGATCAAGGACGGCGACGCGGTCCGCGTGGACCGGTTCGGCGACGACCTGATCGTGGGACCGGCGACCGGCAAGACGCTGTAGCCGCCACCGGCACGCCGTGCGGCCCGTCACCCCAGGTGGGTGGCGGGCCGCCGTACGCCCGGCGGCGCCCCGCCGTCGGACGCCGGCACCCGGAACGGCCGACGCCGGCACCCGAGGGGGCCGCACGGCTGCACCCGACCGGCCGGATCAGGTCGGCCCACGGCCGACAGGGCCCCGGCGGGCTTGCCACGCCCCTCCCCGCATGGTGGAGGATGGCCAGATCCGTACGAAGGGAAATTCACGGTGAGCATCGACCCGTCCTCGATTCCGAACTTCGGGGGCAAGCAGCCAGAGCCGCAGCCGCAAGGATCGGCGGGCCCCGTCGTCCCGGATCAGGATCTTGTGAAGCAGCTCCTCGATCAGATGGAGCTGAAGTACGTCGTCGACGACGAGGGCGACCTCGCGGCGCCGTGGGAGCAGTTCCGTACGTACTTCATGTTCCGCGGCGAGGACGACCAGCAGATCTTCTCGGTGCGGACGTTCTACGACCGGCCCCACCAGATCGACGACAAGCAGCAGCTGCTGGAGTCGGTCGACGACTGGAACCGGCGCACGCTGTGGCCCAAGGTGTACTCCCACACCCACGACGACGGCACGGTCCGCCTGATCGGCGAGGCGCAGATGCTGATCGGCATGGGTGTCAGCCTGGAGCACTTCGTCTCCTCGACGGTCAGCTGGGTGCGCGCCGCCATCGAGTTCGACCGGTGGCTCGTGGAGCAGCTCGGCCTGGAGCAGGACGCCGACGGGTCGGAGAAGCCCGCGGACGAGGACGGCGAGTAGCCGGCCCGTACGCCGCCGCGCGCCCCGGCGCGCGCCGGGAGAGCCCGGCCCCCGGCCGAGGGATGCTCAGCGTCCCGGTCGAGGGGCCGGGCTCCCGCCGTTTCCGGCGCGAGCCGGGCTCCCGCGGTTTCCGGCGCGGCTCACCCCGCCAGTGACTTCAGCCGCCCCACCGCCTCCTCGAGGACCGGCACCCGCTTGCAGAAGGCGAACCGCACGAAGGGGGCGCCCTCCTCCCGGTGGTCGTAGAAGACCGCGTTGGGGACGGCGACGACGCCGGCGCGCTCGGGCAGGGAGCGGCAGAAGGCGAAGCCGTCGCTCTCGCCGAGCGGGCGGATGTCGGTGGTGACGAAGTACGTCCCGGCGGGCCGGTACACACCGAAGCCCGCCTCCGCGAGCCCCGCCGACAGCAGATCCCGCTTGGCCTCCATGTCCTGCCGGTAGGCGGTGAGGTACGCATCCGGCAGCGCGAGCGCCTCGGCGACCGCGTACTGGAAGGGGCCCGAGGCCACGTACGTCAGGTACTGCTTGGCCGAGCGGACCGCCGTGAGCAGGGCGGGCGCGGCGGTGACCCAGCCGACCTTCCAGCCGGTGAACGCGTACGTCTTGCCGGCCGATCCGATGGTCACGGTCCGCTCGCGCATCCCGGGGAAGGTCGCGATCGGGACGTGCTCGGCGGTGCCGAAGACCAGGTGCTCGTAGACCTCGTCGGTCACCACCAGCAGGTCGCGCTCCACGGCCAGCTCGGCGACGGCCGCCAGCTCGTCCCGGGTCAGTACGGTGCCCGTGGGGTTGTGCGGGGTGTTCAGCAGGAGCAGGCGGGTGCGGTCGGTGACCGCGTCGCGCAGCTCGTCGAGGTCGAGGCGGAAGGCGGGCTCCCCGTCCGCCGTACCCGGGCGCAGGGTGACCGGCACCCGGGTGCCGCCCGCCATCGCGATGCAGGCCGCGTACGAGTCGTAGTACGGCTCGAGGGCCACGACCTCGTCGCCGGGCTCCAGCAGCGCCAGCAGCGCGGCGGCGATGGCTTCCGTGGCCCCGGCGGTGACCAGGACCTCGGTGTCGGGGTCGAAGGACAGGCCGTACCGGCGGAGCTGGTGCGCGGCGACGGCGGTCCGCAGTTCCGGGACGCCGGGCCCCGGCGGGTACTGGTTGCCGCGCCCGTCGCGCAGCGCCCGCACCGCCGCCTCGCGGACCTCCTCGGGGCCGTCGGTGTCGGGGAAGCCCTGCCCGAGGTTGATCGCCCCCGTCCGTACCGCCAGGGCGGACATCTCGGCGAAGATCGTCGTCCCGAACTCTGCGAGCCGGCGGTTCAGGAGGGGGCGGGCGCTCGGGCTCATGGAGGTCATGTCGGCCATCCTGCGCCGAGGCCGACGGGTTCCTCAACTCGTCCCGGGCCCCGTCGGCCACCCGCGAAGGGGACTACTCGGCGGGTTCCGCCGCACAGCGCAGGTCACCCGAGGGGCGCTCACCGGTGGCCAGGAACGCGCTCGCCGCGTCCTTGGCGCAGGTGTTGCGCCCGTAGGGGTAGACCCCGTGGCCGCCCTGGTCGACGGTCACCATCGTGGCGCGTCCGCCCAGGGCGTGCCGCAGCTTGCGGGCCCCGGCCAGCGGAGTGCCGGGGTCGCGCTCGTTCTGCAGCATCAGTATGTTCGAGGGGCCCCGGCCGGTGATGCGCACCGGCGGTTCGGTCCGCTCCTCGGGCCAGAAGGCGCAGGGGTTGATGCTCGCCGTCGAGCCGCCCAGCATCGGGTACCTGACCCGGTCCACGGCGACGTTGCGCTGGTACTCGCGGACCGTTCCCGGCCAGCGGGAGTCGCCGCAGACCACGGCGAAGCGCGAGGCCAGCAGGTTCTCCAGGCCGGCGGGGAGTTCCGGGAGCGGCAGTTCGCCCCCCGTGTCGACCGCCTGCCAGAACTCGGCGAGCTTGGGCAGGGTGCTGTCGCCGTAGAGCTGTTCGAAGGTGAACCCGCGGAACGCGATCCCGTTGACGCCCTGCACGGGCTTCTCGTCCAGCCGGTCGGCCAGCTCGTAGAACTTGGCCTTGATCTGCTCCGGTGTGGAGCCCAGGCCGTACTCGGGGTGCGCGGCGGCGAACGCGGCGAAGTCGGGGAAGCGGTCCTCCATGCCGCGGGCCATCAACCGCATGGCGGTGGCGTCGTAGCCGCCGGGGCCCAGGTTGCTGTCGAGGACGATGCGGTCGCCGCGCTGCGGGAAGAGCGTGGCGTAGACCGAGCCGAGGTAGGTGCCGTAGGAGGCTCCGAGGTACGACACCTTCGACTCGCCGAGGGCCGCCCGGATGCGGTCCATGTCGCGGGCGGTGTTGGCGGTGGTGGTGTGCGGCAGCATCTCCGCCGTGCTCGACGTCTTGCACTGCTCGGCGACCTGCCGGGCGTGGCCGACCTCCCGGGTGACGTCGGCCGCGGTGTGCGCGTAGGGCGGGAAGTTGCCGCGCCACTGCTGTTCCTGCGTCAGGTCGCAGGTCACCGGCGTGCTGTGGCCGACACCGCGCGGGTCGAAGCCGATGATGTCGTAGGAGTCGACGACCTCCTGCGGCAGCCCCGAGGCGGCGAGGACGGCCGGGTACAGGAGCCCCACGCCACCGGGGCCGCCCGGGTTGGTCACCAGGACACCGCGCCGCTTCGACGGCTTCTCGCTCGCCAGCCGGGACACGGCCACCTCGATCTTCCGGCCGTCCGGATCGCGGTAGTCCAGCGGCACTTCGAGCGTCGAGCACTGCAGGCGCGGCGCGGCGGCGTCCGCGGGGCACGGCCCCCACTCCAGAGCGCTCGCCGGCGTCTTGTCCGCCGCCGAGGGCGCCGCGGACGCCGTCGCGGGCAGCGCGGTCACCGCCAGCGCGGCCGCGGTGAGGGCCAGGGACATGCTTCTGCGCATGAGACGTCCTTCCGGGAGGGAACCGTACGGCAGTGACTCTGCTGGTCCGCGACGGCCGGCACATCGGCCCGCAGGACCGGCCCGGCTCCGACTTCGGGCGAGGCCGCGATCAGACCTGGGTCGAAGACCGACCTCCACCCGCCGGGTCGCAAGCGGTTCGGCGCCGGCCGCCCCGGAGGCCGCCGGGACACCCTCGGCCCCCCCTCCGGAGGCCGCCCGGGCGCCGCGCGGATGCTTACTTCGCTGCAAGCAAGCGCGTGCTCGACTGCCCGCATGAACACCCCACCGAAGACGAAGAGCGACAGCGCCTCCAGCAGCCCGCGCGGAGGGCGCGCGACCCTTTTGAAACGCGCGGTGTGCGCATCCGGCGTGCTGACGGCTCTCCTGGCCACCGCAGTCGCCCCGGCGCACGCCATCACCGGCGGGCAAGAGGCCACCCGGACCTACCCCTTCATGGCCTCCCTGCAGGACCGCGAGAGCGGTGACCACTTCTGCGGGGGAACACTTGTGGCACGGCAGTGGATCCTCACCGCCAAGCACTGCCTGCTCGCACGCGAGAGCGATTCCACGTCCACCTACGTGGACCCGCGGCAGGTCCAGGTGCGGCTGGGCAGCAACGACCGTACGCAGGGCGGCCGGCTCCGGCACGGCACGCGGATCGTCGGCTCGCCGGAGGACGGCACGCCGGGCCAGGACGTCGCGCTGCTCGCACTCGACGCGCCGGTCGGAGCCGAGCCCGCGAGCCTGCCCCGTGCGCCGTCGCGGCCCGGCGACGCGGTGCGCACCCTCGGGTGGGGGGACCACGAACTGCCGGACAGCCCCGACGACCCCTGGCTGCCGCTGCCGACCAAGCTGCGCGAGCTGAACACGCACGTCATCGGCCCCGACCGCTGCCCCGGGATGAGCGGCGAGCCGATAGAGCCGCACGAGCTGTGCGTCGAGGCCCTGCCCGGCGAGGGCAAGTGGCCGCAGACGACGCGCTCCGGGGACTCCGGCGGCCCGCTGCTCGCGCGGCAGGGCGGCTCCTGGACCGTCCTCGGCGTGGTCTCCCGGGGCAGCCTCGACCAGCACGCGGTCTACGGCTCCACCTACGCGGCACTGGGGTGGATCAAGGAGGCCGTCACCAAGGGGTGAGGACCCTCAGAAGTTGCTCAACTCGCCTTCGGTGGTGGCCACCTGCGGTGATGCTCGGAGCACCCCCTCTGACCTGCGGGTGGTCAGTCGACGTCTGTCATCGTCGGTCGGCGTCGACCCCCCTCGCACGGCCCAGGGACGGCCCGGGACTCACCCACGGGGGAGGGGCTCGGCCCTCGGGAAACCCATGGTCAGGCAGGCCCCGCCGGTGAGCGCCGCTACGGCTTGGGCAGCTCGGCGACGAACGTCCCGATGCCCGGCTGCATCTGCGCCAGCCCCGCCTCCCGCAGCTCGGTGAGAACCCGCCGGGCCGTCATCTGCGCGATGCCGAATTCACCCTGAATCGCGAGGGCGCCGGGCAGCTGGCTTCCGGGCGGGTACTCGCCATCGGCAATCCGCTGCTCGATGACCTCGTACACCTGCTTCCAGCGGGGGATGTCCGGCTTCCAGTCCATGATCCGAAGCTAGGCAGTGTAAGCCCACTCGGCGAGACGAGATTGCCTGACTGGCCTAGCTACCCTAGCTACCTAGGCATATCCTGCGTAAACGCACAGATCCCCTGCGGCCGCGCGAACGACCCAGGGGAGTGGACGACTGACTAGGAGTCGACGTGAACGAGGGTACGCAGGACCAGAACGCCGAGAACAGCCCGACCGCAGCCAGGACGGAGCCCATGACCTACGGCTACTGCTCATGGCACCGCGGCTACAGTGCCGGCATCCGCGCCATCGAGGTTGTGGAGCAGGGGAGCGGACCGGGGCGAGTGCAGTCGGCCTGTGGTCCGTGCCGTGAGGAGCACGCCCTGGTCCCGTACGCCGACCGGCCATGACTGAGCCCCGGAGTGCGGTAATGCGCTGCGTGGCGTATTGCATTCCGACTAAGGTGGCGGCCTGAGTCGTTGCGCGGCGGGGGTGTGAATGGACTGGACAGACTTGTTCCCAGCGATCACTTCTGCCCTCGTGGCCTTCGGCACCCCGTCTCTGCGTCGTGTTCTCGTGGCGGTCTTTCGCGGGAAGCGCCGGAATGGTGCAGGTTCGACCATCGGGCGCAGAGTCTCACGGGCTGTCCGGGCCAGCTCCGACCCATCTCAGGGGCCTGGTGATCGCCATGTCTGATGAGGTAGTCGCGGCGCAGATAGCGAACGAGCCAGTTGCGGCAGCCCAACCTGCTGACGTGGCGACAGTGTCGCAACATTTCCGGCTGGTGTTCTTCGGTGTCCTGGCCATTACGTTGCTAACGCTGGGCGCCAGTCTCTACATCGGGATTTTCATCGCGAAGCCCACAGAAGCGGCGAAGTCGGCCATGGACACATGCTCGACGCTCTCTCAGCTCGGCTTTGGTGCAATGGTCGGGCTTCTTGGTGGCAAAGCGGTGACGTGACCATTGTGTTGGTCGACGTAGAAGCACTCGGTGACCACCAATCACCCCCCCAGCTCCCATCCCGTCCGCCGTTGACCCACACATCGTGGAGCGGGCGTGGTTCAGGGGCGTCAAGGTGGAGCGCGCCACTGTACGAACGACCTTGACGCCCCTGGGCCGCGTCTGCTCGGCTCTGCCTGGGTCGGCGGTGGACGGGATGGGAGCCCCCACGCGCACCCCTACGGTCCCGCAGTCGGCGACGGTGCCCCCTCCATCCCGGTGCCGGCCGATCCCCCGCCGGAGGCATCGTCTTGACCCGCTCGCGCTCTGCGGAGATCGACTCACACAGACCGGCGCTTGCATGTGGGCGCGCGTAGGCGCAGCGCGGGCGGAGCGGGCCGGAGGCAGGAGCGGCGCCCGCGGCGGAGCCGGGAGCGCGCCCGGCGGAGCGGAGCGCAGCCGGACTTGATGAGGTAGAGAAACTCGTAACAGCTCAGGCGCGAAGCGGTTCCGGGCTCGGTGTCTCGTCGGTGAAGGTCGGCTCTGCTGGCCTGGTAGGGCGCTGGGCGAGCCAACCTGAGACTCGTGGGCCTCCGTTGACGGCGTTGCCTTCGAGGACGGTCCTCACGTGCTGGAAGCCCTGCTCCAGGTAGTAGCGCTGCAACCGGGTGTTGGACGTCCAGGCGTCGAGGCGTAGCCACTTGGCCGCTGCTCGGTGGGCCCGGTCTCCCGCCCAGTCCAGAAGGGTGCCTCCGAGGTTCTGACCGGAGTAGTCCCGGGAGACCGTCAGTTTGTTGACGAACATCGACGGTTCGGAGAGTTCCTCGTCCGACCACAACCCCTCCTCGGCCTCCGGGGTGAGTGTGATCGTGGCGGCGGTCTGGTCCCCGTCCCTCAGCATGAAGACGGTGCCCGCGTCGATCGTCGTCAGCAGTCGTTCGGCCGGGTACGGGCGGCTCCACTGGTCGCTGCCGAGTGCGCTGATCCAGGACGCCGCTTCCTTGCGGAAGTCGAGCAGTCGTTGGAGGTCGGCCGGTGTGGCGGTCGTGATCTTCACTGGGCTTCGTTCTCGTTCCGGGCGGAGAGGTCGCCGATCTCGTAGTTCATGCGGTTCAGGTCGCCTCGGAACGTCGTGACGGTGCAGCGCACGGGGCGGTCGGCCGTGTACCCGGTGCGGGTCCAGAGCATGACCGGGACGCCGGGGCCGATCTCCAGGAGGCGCGCTTCCTCGGGTGTGGGCATCCGGGTTGCGATCTCGTCGGCGTATCCCACCTGCTCGACGCCGAGGCCGGCAAGGTAGCGGGTGGTTCCCTCGGCGATGTCGCCGGGCTCGGCAAGCCGCGGAGCCTTCTGGAGAAGCCAATCCGGGTAGTGCGTGGCCTGCGTCGACCACGGCACGTCATCGACGAAGCGGTGGCAGAACCGCAGCACGGACCGTGATCCGGCCTCCACCTCCAGGCGCTGCGCGATCTGCTCGGACGTGGTCGCCAGCTCGACGCGGAAGGTCTGGTGCGGTCGGCGTCCCGCGTTCGTCACGTCGGTCGAGTAGGCGTCGCCGTTCTGCGGGAACTGCAAGTTCTCAAAGCGGGACGCGTTCAGCTCGAAGACCTCGTGCTTGCGCACCTCGTAGCCGAGACCCTGGCTGGACGTGATGAGCCCCTGGCTGACCAGGAGGTTGAGGCCGGAGCGGACGGTGTTGCGCGAAGCCTCGAAACGGGTCGCCAGCTCGGCCTCCGACGGCAGTCGAGCACCTGGCCCGTAGGTGCCGTTGTCGATCTCGCGTCGTAGCGCATCGGCCACCTGCTGGTACTTCGGCTGCTTGCTCATTGGTCCATCATGACGCACTCGCTCAACTTGTTGGTACATGTGGACCCAAAGATCTTGACGAATCACTCTCGGTGGGTAAGTCTCTACGCATCAGCTTGTACCAACAAGTTGAGCAAGAGGTCCAAAGGGCCTGAGTCTGACCTGCAAGGGGACAGTTATGCCTTCGTTCAAGATCGACCTGTCGTCCGCCGTGGTGTTCGTGGCCACCGCACCGACGCCGAAGCTCGTGAACCAGAAGACGGGGGAGCGGGCCATCGACCGGGAGACCGGCGCGGGCCTCTCCACGGTGGGTCTGCTGGTCTCCGACGAGGGGGAGGGCAACCTGTGGCAGGTGACCATCCCGGAGACCGGCTTCCCGGAGGGACTGGCACCGGGTACGCCCGTGAAGGTGGTCGGACTGAAGGCCCGGGACTGGGAGAACGAGTTCAACGGGCAGAAGCGGCACGGCATCTCCTTCCGCGCGGTCGCGATCACCTCGGCGGTCTGACCATGACGGACCTGACGGTGTGGCTGGAGGCCACTGGGGCCGTGTCGGCGGCTGGCGGACTCGGCTACGCGAAGATCCGCGCACCGCGCGTGTACTGGTCGCTGGTCGGCATGCCGGTCACCTGGGGGCGCTTCGCTCTCTCCTACCGGTCGACGATGGACGTGTGCGGGCTGACGGTGCAGCCGTCGGGACTGCGGGCGTTCATGACACGCAACGTCGCTCGCCGGGAGGTGCAGCCGGTTCCCCCGAAGGTCCGCCGGGTGCGGGGCACCTCGACCGGGCTGCGGGTCACGCTTCGACTGCCGGCCGGACTGGAGCCCGCCGACCTGATCGCCTCCTCGGAGCGGCTGCGGCACGCCTGGGGCGTCCACTCGGTCACCGTGACGGAGACCAAGCCGGGGTACGTCGAGCTGCGGATGACCGGCTATGACGTGCTGCGCCGGGTACGGATGCCGCGTGGGGCGCAGCCTCGGGGCATGGTGGTGCCGGTGGCGCTGCGTGAGGACGGGACCGCCTTCGAGCGGGACTACCGGGCGGCGCCCATGGCGCTCACCCTGGGCGCGAACCAGTCGGGCAAGTCGATGTACCAGCGGAACCTGATCAAGGGGCTGGCACAGTTGCCGGTGGCCCTGGTCGGCATCGACTGCAAGCGCGGGGTCGAGCAGACCGCCTACGCGTCCCGCCTGTCCGCCCTGGTGACCAGTCCCGACGATGCGGCATCCCTGCTCGGCGTCCTGGTCGCGGAGATGGAAGACCGCTTTGACCTCCTCAGCCGACATGGTGTCTCCGACCTGTGGGAACTGCCGGAGTCCACGCGGCCGGTGCCGGTCGTCGTCCTGGTGGACGAGATCGCCGAACTGTTCCTGATCTCCTCCAAGAAGGACGAGGAACGACGGGAGCGGATCGTCACGGCGTTGATCCGGCTGGCGCAGATGGCCCGCGCGGTCGGAATCCATCTGGAGATCTGCGGGCAGCGCTTCGGCTCCGACCTGGGCAAGGGCGCCACCATGCTTCGTGCTCAGCTCACGGGCCGTGTCGTGCACCGCGTCAATGACAAGCAGACGGCCGAGATGGGGCTGAACGACCTGGCCCCGGACGCGGTGCCGGTAGCCAGCCTGATCCCGATGGAGCGTCCCGGCACGGCCGTTGCGGCGGACTCCTCCGGCGGCTGGTCGAAGATCCGCACCCCGAACACGACGCGGGACGAGGTGGTGGCCGTCTGCCGGGCCTTCGCCCACCTGGTCCCCGATCTGCCGGTGCTCGCCCCGTTCCGGCCCGCCGCGCCCGTCGTCCCGGCTCCGGTCGCCGGTCCCTCGCTGGTGAAGCCGCGCCCGGTCACCCCCTGAATCCGGCCTGATCTGGCCCCACTTCCCTGGAAGGGAGGTACCCCCATGCCCCGCTCGATCCGCCTGGACGCGGTCCTTGTCCAAGCTGTCATCGCTGGCGCGCTGTCCTTCGCTCACCTGCATGACCTGGCCGAGGCCGCCGGACAGTCCGGCTGGAAGGCCTGGGCCTATCCGGTCTCCGTGGATCTGCTGCTCGTCGCTGCCTGGCGTCGACTGCGCACCGCCCGCCGGGACCGCTCGGCCTGGATCTGGTTCGTCATCGCGCTGTTCGCCTCGCTGGGCGCCAACATCGCGACCGCCGGACTGCTCGACCTCGACGCCGTACCCGCGTGGCTGTGCATCCTCGTCGCAGGGTGGCCGGCACTGGCCTTCCTCGGCGGCACCCTTCTGGTCCACTCACCCACCGACCAGGCCGCGCCCGAGCAGCCTGCCGAAGAGGGGCAGGCGCAGCCCGCCGAGGTCGAGGTGACCCGCACCGATCCGCCGGGCACTGACCCGGAGCCTGTGTCCGCCGCCCCCGAGCTGGCCCCCGCTCCCGCGTCACCGCCGCAGACCGTCCCCGGCACCCCCGCGGTTCCGGCCGCGCTGCTGGACCACGCCCGGAAGCTCGCCGACGCGCACCAGGCGTCGACAGGTACGCCGATGCCCGCCGAAGCGCTGTCGGCCCGGCTCGGCCTGCCCGACCCCATGGTCAACGCGATCTCAGCCCAACTCCAGCTCACCTGAGGGGAGAACCGTTCATGTCCGTCTACCGCCGCTTCCGCAACCGCCTCCGCGTCGGCCCGGTGCAGGTCGGCACGTACTTCGACGGCCGAGGCCGTGAGATGCACACCGCCGCCTGCACGGCCCCGCGCTGCGGCTTCTCCGCCGACTACCCCGACCGCTCCGCCGCCGAACTCGCCGCTCGCACGCACCGCTGCACGGCCTAGGGGAGATCGCCATGGACGTACCGCTCTGGCTCGCGCTGCTCGTCGTCGGCTTCCTCGGCATCAAGCTCATCCGCCCGCCCTGGTGGCTGGTCGCCGTGCTCCTCCTCGGCGGCTACCTCGTCGCGGACAGCGTCCTCGGCCCCGCCGTCGACACCATCGTCAAGTAGTTCCGAAGGGAGACCGCTCGTGCTCACCCCGAAGTACCCGCACCAGGACACCGCACCGTCCGCTACCGCCTCGGCCGTCGAAGTGCCGGCATCCGGCTCCGCCGTTCCCGCTCCGGCCGCGCCTCTCGCCAACCGCCCGACCGTCCAGCTCACCCCGGGCAGTGCCCTCGCCCTCGCTGCCGGTGGTGGCGCCGTGGTCTTGGTCGTCGGCGCCGTCCTGGTCTCGATGCTCCTCGCCGTGGCCATCACCGGCGTTTCGGTCGCCCTGGTCGCCGTCGTCCTGCGGCTGCTGCTCAAGGACCTCGCCAAGCAGCGCTGACGGCCCCCGGAGCGGCCTCGGTCGCCAAACTTCCGCCGCTCCGGGCGCCTGGACCCATTCAGATCCACTGGACCCGAAAGGGAAGCTCCATGATGCCCCAGCACGCCTTGATCGTGTTCTGCCACAAATGTGACGGTTTCCCGGTCGTCGCCGTCACCACCGGCACCCGGCACCGCGACGGCACTCGCGCTACCGCTCGCATCACCTGCCCGGCCTGCCAGGGCACCGGCCGCACGGCCCTGACCCCCGCCTCGCACCGTCAGGCGGTGACCGGCGCGTGAACGACTCCGCCACCACGGCGGGCCTGGACCCGGCCACCCTCGCCGATGTGCTGAGGCTGGCCGGATCCACCGGCTTCGACCGCGTCAAGGAACAGATCAAGCGCACCGGCGGCTGCTCGGACCCGATCCACCTGCAAGGGTCCGTCGTCGTCCGTGACGCCCGGACACGTCACGTGCTGCACTCCTACTCGACCGACACCGAGCCCGGCGGACGGCTCCGCGTCGCCTGCGGCAACCGTCGTGCCTCCCGCTGCCCGTCCTGCGCCTGGACCTACGCGGGCGACACCTACCACCTGATCCGCGCCGGTCTCGTCGGCGACCCGGACAAGGGCACCCGGCACACGATCCGGGAACACCCGCGCGTGTTCGCCACGCTCACCGCGCCCTCGTTCGGCCCGGTGCACAACCGGCCCGGCACCCGGCCGTGCCGCTGCGGCGCCCACCACCAGGAGGACGCCGCCGAACTCGGTACCCCGCTCCACCCGGACACGTACGACTACGCGGGCGCCGTGCTGTGGAACAACCACGCCTCCGACCTGTGGCGCTACTTCACGATCTACCTGCGCCGCGAGATCGCCAAGCGCGCGGGGCTCACGCAGAAGGCGGCCCGCGAACAGTCCCGCGTCGCCTTCGGCAAGGTCGCCGAATACCAGAAGCGCGGCGCCGTCCACTTCCATGCCGTCGTCCGCTTCGACGGTCCCGACGGGCCCGACTCGCCCCCGCCCGCCTGGGCCACCCTCGACCTGCTCACCGACGCGATCCGCGCGGCAGCTGCCCGCGTCGCGGTCGACGTCGAACCCGCCGGGGACCAGCCTGCCCGCACCCTGCGCTGGGGCACTCAGCTCGACGTGCAGCCCATCGGCGCCTTCGGCGACGGCCAGGAGATCACCGAACAGGCCGTCGCCTCGTACGTCGCCAAGTACGCCACCAAGGCCGCCGAAACGACGGGCACCGTGGATCGCCGCATCGGCAACAAGGAAGCCCTGGCCCTGCTCGGCGTGCCCGACCATCCCGCCCGGCTCATCGCCGCGTGCCTCGACCTCCACCCGCTCTACCCGGACCGCAAGTTCCGCGACTGGGCCCACATGCTCGGCTTCCGCGGCCACTTCTCCAGCAAGTCCCGCCGGTACTCCACCACCCTCGGCGCCCTGCGCCAGACCCGCGCCGACTACCGGGCCGCCCAGCAGCGGGAAGCCCTCGGCCTGCCCGACCCCGACGACGAACAGGCAACCACGCTCACCCTCGCCCACTGGTCCTACGCCGGGCACGGCCATACCCCCGGTGAACTCTGGCTCGCCGCCAACATCCGCCGCGACATGCAGCAGAGCCGCGAGACGGCCCGGGAAGTCATGGCGGACCTGTCGACCGATCGGAACGACTGGGAGGCGTACGCATGAGGCTGCCCGAGCAGTACCTGACCCCGGAAGACCTCGTGAGCCTGTTCCGCCTGCCGAGCGTGGACACCGTCTATCAGTGGCGCCGTAAGGGCACCGGACCCACCGGCTTCCGCGTCGGCCGGCACCTCCGCTTCGACCCCGACGACGTACACGTCTGGGTCGAGTCGCTGAGGGAGGCCGCCTGATGGCCGGGCACATCCAGGACCGTTGGTACAAGGTCAGCACCGGGGCGAACGGCAAGGCGGTCAAGGTCAAGACCGACCGTCACGGCAGCGGGCTCCGCTACCGCGCCCGGTACGTCGGCCCGGACGGCTCCGAGAAGTCCAAGAGCTTCCCCGACGGCAAGAAGCGGCTCGCCGAGAAGTGGCTGAGCGCCATCGAGACGGACATGACGCGGGGGCAGTACACCGACCCCAAGTCGGTCCGGATCACCTTCCGGGAGTACGCCGGGAAGTGGTTGGACAGCAGGACGTCCAGCCCGATGACCCGGAAGGAACTCGGGCGGCGGCTGAGGCTGCACGCGTTTCCCGTGATCGGCTCGCGGCCGGTGGGGACCTTCCGCCCCGAGCACATTCGGGGGCTGCTGGCCGCGCTGGAGGCCAAGCCGGGTGTGAGTGCCGCCTACGCCCGGAACATCTTCGCCGACGTCCAATCCGTCCTGTCCGCCGCCGTGGACGACTCGCTCTTGTCCCGCAATCCGTGCAGCGCGCGCACCGTACGGCGGCCCAGGCTGGACACGCACCCGGTGACGCCCTGGTCCCTCGCCCAGGTGCTCGCCGTTCGAACGGCGCTTCTGGAGCGGTACCGGCCCATGGTCGATGTGGGCGCCGGTTGCGGCCTCCGCCAAGGGGAGTTGTTCGGACTCGCCGAAGACGCGATCGCACCCGACGGGCGCACGCTGCATGTCGTCCGGCAGATCAAGCACGTGGAGGGGCACCCCGTTTTCGCCCTGCCCAAGGGCGGCAAGACGCGGGATGTTCCCCTGCCCGCCTCGGTGGGCGAAGCGCTCCGGGCGCACATGGATGCCTGCAAGCCCATGGAGGTCACGTTGCCGTGGGACGTGCCGGAAGGGCCGAAGGTGTCCGCCCGCCTGCTCTTCACGGCGGAGAAGGGCGGCATGATCTGGCGCAGCAACTTCAACGGCAAGGAATGGAAGCCCGCCCTGGCCGCTGCCGGGCTCATCCCTGACGCAGGGCAGGACGGCAAGTACGCATCGGCGCGCGAGCACGGCATGCACGCCCTCCGGCACTTCTACGCCTCGGCGTTGCTCGACGCGGGCGAGAACATCAAGGCCATCAGCGAGTACATGGGGCACGCCGATCCGGGCATGACCCTGCGGGTGTACGCCCACCTGATGCCCGACAGCCGCGAACGCGCCCGGCGGGCCATCGACTCCGTGTTCCAGTACGGCCCGGAGGGCGATGACGGCCCGTAGACGGCCCCGTGAGCCGTCAACGGCCCCTGACAGGCACTCCGGTGCAGGTCAGGGGCCGCTGCCGTTTGCAGACCCTCAGAAGTTGCTCAACTCTGCTTTGGGGCACGGCAGGGAGGGGCATCCCCCGTTCACGCACCACCGCGTGACAACAGAGCGAGGCATCCACGGGGGATCGCTTCGGGGGATCTTCCGGGCGTGTGCCCGGGAACGGAAGGAGGGTGGAGCCATGGTGGTCGGCATCATCCTGATCGTGTGCGCGCTCCTGGTGACCAGGGCGGTCGTGGCGGGCCGGCGCGCCTCCCGCACCGCCCGCAAGCGGGGCGGCCGGGGAACGCGCCACTGGAGCACCGGCGGAGGCGGCGACAGCGGCAACAACAGCTGGTGGGCCGGGGACGGGGACGGCGGTTCCTCGGGCGGACATCACGGAGGCCACTCCTGCGGTGGCGGGTCGTCCTGCGGAGGCGGCTCGTCCTGCGGAGGCGGGGGCGGCGGATGCGGCGGCGGAGGCAGCTGACACGGGGCAGCCGAGCTCCGGCCAGGGGGAACCGCATCCCCGCCACGGGCGCCCGCCGGGGCAGCACACCCGGTGGGCGCTCCCACGCACCGGCGCACTTTCCGCGAGCGGGGTGTGCGCCATGGTTGAACAGTTGAGCTGTTGAGCCCCCTGAGGGATGGAAACGCCACGAAGTTGGGTAAAAACGCTGTGGTGGCGCCACTGTTCATGATTCGCTCTCCCACATCAACCCAGCTCCTCGGACGACCTGTTGATCCCCTCCTGACCGGCCGACTGGGCTGAGCGGGCCGCATCCCCGGCGTTGCCGGGACGGGTGGGCCCCACACCTTCCTCTCCATTGTGTGCTTGCGGAGCCGATCCATGCTCACGACCCTGAACACCGCCTACACCGACACCCGCGCCGCCGACCTGGCCTGGACCCTGGGCCGCGAACCGCTGCCCGCGCTCGCCAGCCTCGACGTCGAACTGGAAGATGCAAAACTGCAGTTGAGGCTCCTGGGCGCCTCCCATCAAGTCCTGCTCGAAGAGGAGCAGGGCAGTTGCTCCGAGACGGTGGCGTGCATCCCGGGCAGCAGCACCCCGCTGCCGCTGGGCGTCGCCAAGCGGGTGGGCGACTGGGAGTACGAGTTCGCCGCCCGCGTGGAGGTGCTCACGCCCGGTTCCTTCGCCGGCCGCGCCCAGGAACTGCTGGCCCTGGTCGCCGACCATCCGCACGGCCTGGCCGGGGTCTTCCCGGGCAGTCCGCACGCCTTCACCGCACTGCTGGCCCACCGGCGGGAGGGCCAGGTGCACTGGCGCACCTGGCACGCCTATCCGCAGGACGGCCAGCTGGTGGCGACCCGGACCCGGGTGGGCGCGCGGGTGCCGGCTCCGCAGCTCAGCGCGGCCGCCGTATGAGCGGGCGGGCGCCGCCGGGCGGGCGGGAGCGGGGCCCGGTCGCCTGAGCCGGTGGAGGCCGGTTAAACCTGCGGTGTCCGGCGGGGCCCGAGTTTCACACGTGTGGGTGACGAAGCGCAGTCGGCACGTGACGTAACGTCACTGCGGTGATCGAGCCGCACGTGCCCGCCCCTCCCGGTCCTCCGCCGTCCTGGGGAGCCCCCGGCGGTGCCGGGGCGCCCGCGCCGCTGCCGGTGCGGCCCGGCACCGGGCGGTTCCTGGTGCTGGCCGGTGTGTTCGTCTGTGCGGCCTGCGGGCTCGTGTACGAACTCGAACTCGTCGCGCTCGCCTCGTACCTCATCGGCGACTCGGTCACCCAGGCGTCCGTGGTCCTGTCCGTCATGGTCTTCGCCATGGGCCTCGGCTCCCTGGCCGCCAAACGGCTGCGGCGGTTCGCGGCCGCCGGGTTCGGCGCCCTGGAGGCGGGCCTCGCCCTCGTCGGCGGCTCCAGCGCGATGGTGCTGTACGCCGTCTTCGCCTGGACCGGCGGCTGGGGCGGCCTGTGGGCGGACGGGCCGCGCGTCCTGCTGGTCGGCTTCTCGCTCACCATCGGCGTGCTGATCGGCGCCGAGGTGCCGCTGCTCATGGAGCTGATCCAGCGCGTCCGCCGGCAGGACCCGGGCGGCGCCGTCGCCGACCTGTTCGCCGCGGACTACGTCGGTGCGCTCGTCGGCGGCCTGGCCTTCCCCTTCGTGCTGCTGCCCTTCCTGGGCCAGCTCACCGGCGCCCTGCTGACCGGGACCGTCAACGCGGTCGTCGGCGCCGCCCTGGTCCTCGGCCTGTTCCGGCGCGACCTGACCCGGCGGGCCCGCTGGCTGCTGCTCACCGCCAACGTCCTCGTCCTCGCCCTCCTGGCCACGGCGACCGTCCTCGCCGACGACTTCGAACGCGCCGCCCGGCACGCCGTGTACGGCCAGGACGTCCGGGTCGCCGTGCGGACCGACGTGCAGGAGGTCGTCCTCACCGGCGACGCCGACGGGCGGCCCCTCGACCTGTTCCTGGACGGGCGGCTGCGGGTCAGCGACAGCGACGAGCGGCGCTACCACGAGGCCCTGGTGCGCCCGGCCATGGACGGCCCGCACGCGCGGGTGCTGATCCTCGGCGGCGGCGACGGCCTCGCCGCCCGGGAGGTGCTGCGCCACCCCGGCGTCCGCCGGGTCGACGTCGTCGAACCCGACGCCGGGCTCGTCCGGCTGGCCCGGAACGACCCCGGCCTGTCCGCCCTCAACGAGCACGCCTACGGTGACCCGCGCCTCCACGCCGGCACGGCGGACGCCTTCCGGCGGCTGCGCTCGACGCCGTCCGCGGCGTACGACGTGGTGATCTCGGACCTCCCCGACCCGGACATCACCGCCAGCACCAAGCTGTACTCCCAGGAGTTCTACGGCCTGCTGCGGCGGGTGCTCGCTCCGGACGGGCGGCTGGCCGTGCACGCGGGTCCGGTCGCCGACCGCCCCCGGACCTTCTGGACGGTCGACGCGACGCTCCGCGCGGCCGGCCTGCCGGCCGTCGCCTACCGCGTCGGCACCCGCGACGCCGACCTCGCCCCCGACCCCGGGCGCGCGAGCGCCGGCCTGCACGCCCCCGCCCCGCGCGGCTGGGGCTTCCTGCTGGCCGCGCGCGCGGCCCCCGCCCTGCGCCTCGACCCGGCGGCGCCCCGCCCGCGCACGCTCACCCCCGAGTCCCTGGCGGGGGGCGCCCGCGACGCGGCCCGCACCCGCGTCCCCGGGCTGCCGCCCTCCACGCTGGTGCATCCGCGGTACTGAGTCCCCGGCAGGGTTGTCGGTCAACACACTGGCCAACAACCCCAGGAACGGTAGGCTGCGGTGACATGGAGCATGAGGTGTTCGTTCCGGTTCCGGCCGAGCGGCTCAGGGACGTGCTGGCCGACCCCGCCCGGGTCGCCCGGGCCGTCCCGGGGCTCCAGCAGGACGCCGGTGCCGAGCCGGTCGCCGGCCGGCTGAAGGTGCGTATCGGCAGTCACTCCATCACCTACCGCGGCACCCTGCGCCTGTCCGGGGGCGAGGACGGCACGTACGCCGTCCGGGGCGACGCCACCGAGTCGCGCGGCACCGGCACGGTCGCGCTCGCGCTCACGCTGCGGGTGGCGGACGCCGACGGCGGCTCGACCGTCGTCCTCGGCGGGACGGCCACCGCGGACGGGCGCGTGACGGAGCTGCCGCCGGAGTCGGTGACGTCGGCCACGGCCCGGCTGCTGACCCGGTTCGCGGAGAACCTGGGCACCGCGGCGGCGGAGGAGCCGCGGCCCGCCTCGGTCTTCGACACCGAGATCCCCCCGCCCTCGCTCCTGGCCACGGACGGCGAGCGCGACGAGGACGACGGGCACGGCGAGAGCGACGGGAGCGACGCCGGAGCCGGGGAGGACGCGGACGCAGCTCCCCCCGCCGCCGCCCCCGAGCCCGCCGCCCCGGAGCCCGCGGCCCCCGAGCCGGTCCGGCCCCCCGCCGAGGCCGCCCACGCGCGCCGCACGATGATCGGCCGCAGCGCCGAGGAGGTGGACCACGCCCCGCCGCGCGGCCGGTACGCCCCCGTCCCCGCGCCCCAGCCGAGGGTGGCCGGTGCCCCCCTGCGCTGGGCCGCCCCCGCGGCGGCGCTGGTCGTCGCGTCGGCGATCGTCGTGGGCCGGGCGCTCCGCAGGCGCCGCTGACCCCGGCCTCCCCCCGGTTCCCGCCGCGTCGCCGATGGGCCCGGTCCCGCCGGTGCGCCCTTGATCGCCCCAGTAGGGTCGTGGCGTGAGCAACGAACCCATCACGCTGACCGCGGGTGACGCGGAGGCGACCGTGCTGCCGGGCAACGGCGGCCGGATCGGCGGGCTCCGCGTCGGCGGCACGGAGCTGCTCCGCCAGGGCGAGCGCTACGGCTGCTTCCCGATGGTCCCCTGGTGCGGCCGCATCCGGGACGGCCGCTTCGACGACGGCGCCGTGGTCCACCAGATGCCGCTCAACTCCCCGCCGCACGCCATCCACGGCACCGCACGCGACGCCGCCTGGCGCACCGCCCGCGTCACCGCGGACGAGGCCGTCCTCACGTACGACCTGACCGACCCCTGGCCCTACACCGGCCGCGTCACTCAGGTCGTCGCCCTCGCCGAGGACGCGCTGACGCTGACGCTGGCCGTGGAGACGTACGACTCGTCCTTCCCGGCGCAGGTCGGCTGGCACCCCTGGTTCAACCGCACCCTCGACGGCGGGGGCGGCGCGGACGTCTCGATCGCCTTCGACCCCGCCTGGCAGGAGGAGCGCGGCGACGACCACCTCCCCACCGGCAACCGCGTCGAGCCGAAGCCGGGCCCCTGGGACGACTGCTTCGGCATGCCGGACGGCGTCGACGTCACCCTCACCTGGCCCGGACGGCTGGAGCTGAACGTGACCAGCCGCGAGCCCTGGGCCGTGGTGTACGACGAGCAGGAGGCCGCCGTCTGCGTGGAGCCGCAGACCGGGCCGCCCAACGGCCTGAACACCGCCCCGCGCCTGGTCACACCCCTGGAGCCGCTGGAGGCCACGACGACCTGGTCCTGGCGCCGCCTCTAAGCTGGCGTCCATGACGGACGTAGACGTACGCGGCGCGCTGCTGCAGCAGATCAAGGACAAGGCCGTGGTGCACGGCAAGGTGACCCTCTCCTCGGGTCTGGAGGCCGACTACTACGTCGACCTGCGCCGCATCACCCTGGACGGCGAGGCCGCGCCGCTGGTCGGACAGGTGCTGCTCGACCTGACCGCCGACCTGGAGTACGACACGGTGGGCGGCCTCACCATGGGCGCCGACCCGGTCGCCGCGAGCCTGCTGCACGCCGCCGCCGCGCGCGGCCGCAGGCTGGACGCGTTCGTGGTCCGCAAGGCCGCCAAGGCGCACGGGCTGCAGCGCCGCGTCGAGGGCCCGGACATCAGGGGCCGCCGCGTGCTGGTCGTCGAGGACACCTCCACCACCGGCGGCTCCCCGCTGACCGCCGTCGAGGCCGTGCGCGAGGCCGGCGGCGAGGTGGTCGCCGTCGCGACCATCGTCGACCGGGCGACGGGCGCCGCCGAGAAGATCCAGGACGGCGCGGGAGTGCCGTACCGGTACGCGTACGACAAGGACGAGCTGGGCCTGGACTGAGCCGTCCCCCGAAGCCCCGGAGGACCGCGACGGACGTCCACTCGGGTATTCCCGCGTCGTCTGGAAGGATGGGGCCGACGATGACGTCGCCTTCCAGTCTCAGGTCAGGGCCATAAGCACCAGCACGCCCACCCGCACATACAAGGAGCGGACAGATGCCCATCGCAACTCCCGAGGTCTACAACGAGATGCTGGACCGGGCGAAGGCAGGAAAGTTCGCCTACCCGGCCATCAACGTGACCTCCACTCAGACGCTCCACGCGGCCCTGCGCGGTTTCGCCGAGGCGGAGAGCGACGGCATCATCCAGATGTCCACGGGCGGCGCCGAGTTCCTGGGCGGCCAGCACAACAAGGACATGGTGACCGGCGCCGTCGCGCTGGCCGAGTTCGCGCACATCGTCGCCGAGAAGTACGACGTCACCGTCGCCCTGCACACGGACCACTGTCCCAAGGACAAGCTCGACGGCTACGTGCGTCCGCTGCTCGCGGTCTCCGAGGAGCGCGTCAAGGCCGGCCGCAACCCGCTGTTCCAGTCGCACATGTGGGACGGCTCGGCCGAGACCCTGTCCGACAACCTCTCCATCGCCGCCGAGCTGCTGGAGCGCGCCCGCGCCGCGAAGATCATCCTCGAGGTCGAGATCACCCCGACCGGCGGCGAGGAGGACGGCGTCTCGCACGAGATCAACGACTCCCTGTACACCACGGTCGACGACGCGGTCCGCACCGTCGAGGCCCTGGGCCTGGGCGAGAAGGGCCGCTACCTGCTCGCCGCGTCCTTCGGCAACGTGCACGGCGTGTACAAGCCGGGCAACGTCGTGCTCCGCCCCGAGCTGCTCAAGGAGCTGAACGAGGGCATCGCGTCGAAGTACGGGCAGCCGGCCGGCAGCAAGCCGTTCAACTTCGTCTTCCACGGCGGCTCGGGCTCCTCCGCCGAGGAGATCGCGACCGCCCTGGAGAACGGCGTGGTCAAGATGAACATCGACACGGACACCCAGTACGCCTTCACGCGTCCGGTCGCCGACCACATGTTCCGCAACTACGACGGCGTCCTCAAGGTCGACGGCGAGGTCGGCAACAAGAAGACCTACGACCCGCGCACCTGGGGCAAGCTGGCCGAGGCCGGCATGGCCGCGCGCGTCGTCGAGGCCTGCGGCCACCTGCGCTCGGCCGGCACGAAGATCAAGTAAGCCACGAAGATCAAGTAAGTCCGGTCGTCCCGACCGTCCGCACGAGCCCGGCGCGCTGACATCCGCGCCGGGCTCGCTGTATACCTGGGGCCATGCCCGATGTCCGGCTCGCCTCACCGCAGGGCAGATGGATCCTGCTCACCACCGTCCTCGGCTCCAGCATGGCCCTGCTGGACTCGACCGTCGTCAACGTCGCGCTGCCCCGCATCGGCCGCGACCTGGACGCGGGCCTCGCCGCCCTGCAGTGGACCGTCAACGCCTACATGGTCACGCTGGCCGGGCTGATCCTCCTCGGCGGCGCCCTGGGCGACCGGTTCGGACGGCGCCGGATCTTCGTCCTCGGCGTCCTGTGGTTCGCCGCCGCGTCCCTGCTGTGCGGTCTCGCCCCGAACGCCGGTGTCCTGATCGCCGCCCGCGCCCTGCAGGGCATCGGCGGCGCGCTGCTCACGCCGGGGTCGCTCGCCCTCATCCAGGCCTCCTTCCACCCCGACGACCGGGGCCGGGCGGTCGGCCTGTGGTCCGGGTTCGGGGGCGTCGGCGCGGCGGTGGGCCCCTTCCTCGGCGGCTGGCTGGTGGACGGGGCGGGCTGGCGCTGGGTGTTCCTGCTCAACGTGCCGCTGGCGCTGCTGTGCGCGCCGATCGCGCTGCGCCACGTACCGGAGTCGTCCGACGAGCGCGCGCACACGCGGTTCGACGTGCTCGGCGCGGTGCTGGGGGCGGCGGCCCTCGCGCTGCTCACGTACGCGCTGATCGAGGCCCGTGCCGCGTCCTGGGCGGTGGCGCTCAGCGCGGTGGCCGGGGTGGCGGCCGCGGTGGCCTTCGTCGTCGTCGAACGGCGCGGCAAGGACCCGATGATGCCGCTGGACGTCTTCGCCTCCCGCCAGTTCACGGCGGTCAACCTGGTCACGCTGTGCGTGTACGCGGCCTTCGGCGGCTTCTTCTTCCTCGCCGCGCTCCAGCTCCAGGTCGTCGTCGGCTGGTCCGCGCTGGCCGCCGGTACGGCGCTGCTGCCGACCACCGTCCTGATGCTGCTGCTCTCCGCCCGCTCGGGCGAACTCGCCGAACGCCTCGGACCGCGCCTCCAGCTCACCGCCGGGCCCCTGTTCTGCGCGGCCGGGATGGTGCTGATGCTGCGGGTCGGCCCGGGTGCCTCCTACCTCGCCGACGTGCTGCCCGCCCTGCTGGTCCTCGGCATCGGCATGGTCACGCTGGTGGCGCCGCTGACGGCGAGCGTGCTGGCCGCCGTGGACACCGCGCGGGCCGGTCTCGCCAGCGGCGTCAACAACGCGGCCGCCCGTGCGGCGGGGCTCGTCGCGGTCGCCGCGCTGCCGCTGCTCACCGGCATGGGGGAGGAGGCGTACCGGTCGGCGCCGGCGTTCGACGACGCGTTCGGGCCGGCGATGCTGATCTGCGCGGGCGTCCTGGTCGCCGGCTCCGTGCTCGCCTTCACCACGGTGCGCCGGCGCCCGTCCCCGGACTGCGCCCGGCCCGAGTGCCGCACCCACGGCTCGGTACTGACACCCCCGTTGGAGGGCGACCCCGCCTCCTGACCCGCCCGCCGCCGAGGGGCGCGGGGAACCGCGCGCCCCGCCACGACGCACCCGCATCCGCCCACGTGCCCCCTCCCGCCGACAGCCCCGTCCGGCCGCCCCCGGCGATGCCGCAGACTTGTCCCATGGCCATTCACGAGAACCTCCTCGGGGGACCGCCCCCGACCCACCTCCCCGACGACCCCGGGCCGCGCGAGCTGCTGGCGGGCGGCACCTCGCCGGCCGACGTCGCCGCGAAGTACCCGACGTCCTCGCTCGCCTGGGCCCGGCTGGCCGACGAGGCGTACGAGCGCGGCAGCGTCGTGGAGTCGTACGCGTACGCCCGCACGGGCTACCACCGCGGCCTGGACGCCCTGCGCCGCAGCGGCTGGAAGGGGCACGGCCCGGTGCCCTGGGAGCACGAGCCGAACCGCGGCTTCCTGCGCGCCCTGCACGCCCTCGCCCGCGCCGCCCGGGAGATCGGCGAGAAGGAGGAGTACGAGCGCTGCAGCGGCTTCCTGAAGGACTCCTCGCCGTCCGCGGCCGAGGTCCTCGGCTGACCGGTGCCGCCGGTCTTTCGGGACGTGTTCCGGGCCCGTCCCCGCCGCCGTGCGGGGGCGGGCCTTGCGGTTTCCTGCGACGATTGCGGAGTATGCCGTTGGGGACCGGGGCCCCGTGCCGGTAACGGCAGGGCGGACCGCTACCCGAAGTGCACATCAGGAGACAGCGATGTCCCACGACGCCCCGAATCTCGACTTCGAGGGCAGCACGCCGTACGAGGACTACGTCAAGGCGGACGTGCTCACCCATCTCCAGCACACCCTCTCCGACGATCCCGGAGAGATGGTCTTCCTGGTCACGACCCAGGTGATGGAGCTGTGGTTCACCGTCGTCGTCCACGAGTGGGAGACCGCCGCCCGCGCCCTGCGCGAGGACGGTGCGGACGGCGGGGACGGCGTCCGGGTGGCGACCGACGCGCTCAAGCGCTCGGTGCGGGAGCTGGAGGCGCTCAACGCCTCCTGGACCCCGCTCGGACAGCTCACCCCGGCCCAGTTCAACTCCTACCGGTCCGCCCTCGGCGAGGGCTCGGGCTTCCAGTCGGCGATGTACCGGCGCCTGGAGTTCCTGCTCGGCGACAAGTCCGCGTCCATGCTCGTCCCGCACCGCGGCGCCCCGCGCGTCCACGCGGAACTGGAGAAGGCGCTGCACGAGCCGTGCCTGTACGACGAGGTGGTCCGGCTGCTCGCCCGGCGCGGGTACGACATCCCGGACACCGTGCTCCGGCGCGACGTCACCCGGAAGTACGAGCCGGCCCCCGAGGTGGAGGCCGCCTGGACGGCCGTGTACTCCGGCGACCAGAACGGCGAGCTGGCCCGCCTCGGCGAGGCCCTCACCGACGTCGCCGAGCTGGTGTGGCGCTGGCGCAACGACCACCTGGTCGCCACCCGCCGCGCGATGGGCTCCAAGACCGGCACGGGCGGCTCCGCCGGGGTGGCCTGGCTGGAGAAGCGGGCCCGCGGCAACGTGTTCCCCGAGCTGTGGACGGCGAGGTCGTATGTCTGAGCGGACGGGCCTCGCGGGCGAGGCGGAGGAGCTGGACGCCGCCGATCCGCTGGCCGCGGTGCGCGGGGAGTTCGTCCTGGACGACGTGACGTACCTCGACGGCAACTCCCTCGGCGCCCTCCCGGCACATGTCCCCGGGCGGGTGGAGGACGTGGTACGGCGGCAGTGGGGCGAGCTGCGCATCCGGTCCTGGGACGAGAGCGGCTGGTGGACGGCGCCCGAGCGGATCGGCGACCGGATCGCGCCGCTGGTCGGCGCCGCCGCCGGGCAGGTCGTGGTCGGCGACTCGACGAGCGTCAACGTCTTCAAGGCGCTGGTCGCCGCGGTGCGCATGGCGCAGGATGACGGGGCGGCCGGGGCGGCCGGGGCGGACGGCCGGGGAAGCGGCGGGGGCGGGAGCGGCGGCGGTGCGGTCCGGGACGAGATCCTCGTGGACGCCACCACCTTCCCCACGGACGGCTACATCGCCGATTCCGCGGCCCGGCTGACCGGCTGCACGCTGCGGCCGGTCCTCCCGGCCGAGGTGCCGTCGGCGCTGGCGGACCGGGGGGAGCGCACGGCGGCCGTGCTGCTCAACCACGTCGACTACCGCACGGGCCAGCTGCACGACCTGCCCGCGCTCACGGCCGCCGTGCACGCGGCGGGGGCGTACGCCGTCTGGGACCTGTGCCACAGCGCGGGCGCCCTGCCGGTCGGCCTCGACGAGCACGGCGTCGACCTGGCCGTCGGCTGCACCTACAAGTACCTCAACGGCGGCCCCGGCTCGCCCGCGTACCTGTACGTGCGCCGCGGCCTCCAGCACCGCTTCGACTCCCCGCTGCCCGGCTGGAACTCGCACGCCGAGCCGTTCGGCATGCGGCCCGACTACGCCCCGGCCGCCGGCGCGGTGCGCGGGCGGGTCGGCACGCCGGACATCCTCTCCCTGCTCGCCCTGGAGGCGGCGCTGGACGTGTGGGACGGGGCCGGGGTCTCGGTGGCGGCCGTCCGGGCCAAGTCCCTGGCGCTGACGGACTTCTTCCTGCGCTGTGTCGGGGCGTACGTCCCCGGGGGCCGCGCGGAGTCGCTGACCCCGGCGGCCCACGCCGAGCGGGGCAGCCAGGTCGCGCTGCGCTGCGACGGCGCCGGTGACGTCATGAAGCGGCTGATCGAGCGCGGCGTGGTCGGGGACTACCGCCCGCCGGACGTGCTGCGCTTCGGCTTCACCCCGCTGTACGTCGGCTTCGCGGACGTGGAGCGGGCGGCGTGGGTGCTGGCGGAGACACTGGCCGGCTGAGTCGCGGCGTCGGAGCAGCGCGGGCGGGGCCGTGGAGGTGTCGAGTCGCTGAGGTGGGGCCGCGGAGGTGTCGAGTCGCCGAGGTGGGGCCCGGCGGATCGTTCGGCCCTCACCCAGCGTCACATCCCCATGTCCGCGCACGTCATCGGCCTGATAACGTCCCGCCAACGGCCGATTTACTTCTCCCGGTCCGCCAACGCCGTTTCGACGCTGAGAGGTTGAGAGATTGAGCATGCCGGACTCCGCCGCAGGACCGGGCACCGCTGCCGCACGGGACGCCGCGGAGGAGAAATCGGCCTTCTCGCACCCGGCGGTCGACCCCGACGGCACCGCCGCCTACGGCGAACTCCCGGACCAGGTGGTCGACTTCTACGCGCCGCGCGGAGCGGGTGGTCCGGGTGGCGCCGCGCCCGTGGTGGTGGTGCTGCACGGCGGTTCGTGGCGGGCCCCGTACGACCGGCGCCACATCAGCCCGTTCGCCGGCTTCCTCGCCCAACGGGGCTTCGCCGTGGCCAGTGTGGAGTACCGGCGCGGGGCCCGGGGCCCCGGCGGTGAGGATGCGGGCGAACCCGTCGCGGGGCGCTGGCCCGACACGTTCGACGACGTGGCGGCCGCGGTGGACGCGCTGCCCGAGCTGGTGCGGCGGCACCTGCCGGGGGCCGACGTGCGACGCATGGTGCTCACCGGCCACTCCGCCGGCGGCCACCTCGCCCTGTGGGCCGCGTCCCGCCACGTCCTGCCCGCCGACGCCCCCTGGCGCACCGACCGTCCGGCACCCCTGCGCGGGGTGGTCGCCCTCGCCCCGATCGCCGACTTCGAGGTGGCCGACCAGCTCGGCGTGTGCGGTGGCGCGGCACGTCAACTGCTGGGCTCAGAAAAGCTGTTCGCCGAGCGGCGGCCCTATGCCGACCCCGCGCTGCTGCTGCCCACCGGCATCGCGACGACCCTGGTCCAGGGCCGGGCCGACGTGGACGTTCCGCAGGCGGTCGCCGACGCGTACGCCGACGCGGCGGCGAAGGCCGGGGAGGTGGTGGGCGTCACGCTGCTGGAGGACGTCGGCCACTATCCGCTGATCGACCCGGCGGCGGACGCGTGCGCGGTGGTCGCGGAGGAGATCGCGCAGCTGGCCTGGTGAGTCCTGGTGGGCGGTGAGTGGCGAGCGGTGAGCCGGGGGCACGCCGTTGGCGGCGCCCGTCGTGGCCGTCGCGCTGGGCAGCCGTCGTGGCCGTGGTGCCCGTCGTGCCCGTCGTGCCCGTCGTGCCCGTCGTGCCCGTCGTGCGGCGGAGCCCGTCGTACCCGTAGTACCTGAGAGCTACCCGCCAGGTGAGTTCTCTGGCGGGACGCGGGTTACGCGGCCCGGTCCATAACTTCCCCTTCAGACACGCCCGATGGCCGGGCGTGCCGGAGGGGAGCGGCCATGGGGCCCGGTACGACGGCGACTTGGCGGCGGTGGGCGGGCAAGTGGCGCCGCGCCGGCTGCGCCGCCCTCATCGCGAGTTCCGTGGTGCTGCCCCTCTCCGGTGCCGCGCGGCCCGAGATCCCCGCCCCGGCGCCCGCGGTCCTCCCGGCCCCGACGGCGGGCACGCTGGAGCAGACCTACGCCGCCCACCGGGCCAACGCCGCCGAGGCGTCCCGGATGGCCGCCGGCCACGGCGACCGCCGGCGCGCGGCGGCGGACCGCGCGATGGCCGGCTCCTCCCGCCGCCTCCTCGCCTTCGACGGCCGGGGCGCCGGACTGGCCACCGAGGTCTTCGGCGACCTGGCCCGCGCGGACCGCGTCGCCGTCCTGGTCCCCGGCTCCGACACCGGCCTCGACACCTACGACCGTTTCCGCGCCACGGCACTCGCCCTGCACCGGCAACTCGCCGCCGAGGCGCCCGACGGCACGCGTACCGCGGTCGTGGCCTGGCTGGGCTACGAGACGCCGGGCACCGTCAGCACCACGGTCCTCACGACCGACCGGGCCGACGCGGCCGCCCCCGAGCTGCGCGCCCTGACGGCCGGCCTGCGACGGATCACCGGGCCCGGCACCCGTCTCGCCCTCCTCTGCCATTCGTACGGCGCGGTGGTCTGCGCCCGCGCCGCCGACGGCCTGGACGTCGACGACATCGCCCTGGTCGGCAGCCCCGGCGCCGCGGCCGGCACCGTCGCCGACCTGCACACCGGTGCCCGGATCTGGGCGGGACGGGGTGCGGACGACTGGGTGGAGCACGTTCCGCACGTCAGCGCCGACCTGTTCGGGACCGCCGTCGGCTTCGGCACCGACCCGGTCTCCCCGGACTTCGGCGCCCGGGTCTTCGACGCGGGCGACGGCGGCCACAGCGACTACTTCGCCCCCGGCTCCCTCTCCCTGACGAACCTCGCCCGGATCGTGCTGGGCGAGACCACCGAGGTGACCCATGACTGACGTGACCCGAGCCCCCCGACCCCCTCGCCCCACGCCCACCGGGCCGGTCCCGGTGCCGCGGCCGGACACCCCGCGCGGCACCCCGCGCCCGGTCGCCCCGCGGTCCGGCACCCTGCGGCGCGCCGCCGCCCGGATCGACGCCGCCACCCCCGGCGACCGCGACCGCGCCGTCGACGCCCTGCGGGCCTTCGCCATCCTCGGCGTGGTCCTCGGGCACTGGCTGGTGACGGCCCTGGTCGCCGACGGCGGCGGCCTGCACGCGGCCAGCCCGCTGCAGGACCTGCCCCGGCTGGCCCCGATCTCCTGGGCCTTCCAGACCCTCGCCGTGTTCTTCCTGGTCGGCGGTCACGTCGCCACCCGCGGTTACGCGTCGGCCCGCGCGCGCGGCGAGTCCTACGGCCGCTGGCTGACCGCCCGGCTGTCCCGGCTCTTCCGGCCGGTCCTGGCCGTTCTCGGCCTGTGGGCGGTGACGGCGGTGCTCCTGCTGCTGACCGGGGCCGAGTTCACGACCGTCCACACGCTGGTGAAGCTGGCCCTGTCCCCGATGTGGTTCCTGCTGGTCTTCGCCGCGCTGACCGCGGCGACGCCTTTGCTGACGCGGCTGCATCCGCTGTGGCCGCTCGTCGTCGTCCTCCACGTGGACCTGCTGCGCTTCGGCCTCGGCGCCCCGGCCTGGCTCGGCTGGCTCAACCTCGCCGCCGGCTGGCTCGTCCCCTTCACCCTCGGCGCCGCCTGGACCCGCGGCGAACTGGACCGCCGCCGGGCGGGCTGGATCCTGCTCGCCGGCGGTACGGCGACGACCGCGGCGCTCGTCGCCTGGGCGGGCTACCCGGCGTCGATGGTCGGCGTCCCCGGAGCTTCCGTGTCCAACCTCAACCCGCCGACCCTGGCCGCCGTCGCCTTCGGTCTGGCCCAGTGCGGGCTCGCCCTGCTCCTGCGCGAGCGGCTGCGCCGCGCGATGCGGCGGCCCGTGGCCTGGGCGGCGGTCGCCCTGGTCAACCTCTCCGCGATGACGATCTTCCTGTGGCACCAGACCGCGCTGATGGCGACCACCGCCACGGGCCTCCTCGCGGGCCGGCTGCCCGGCCTGCACACGCTCCCCGACGGCCCGGACTGGGTCGCGGCCCGGCTCGCCTGGCTCCCGGTGTTCGCCCTGGTGCTCGCCGGGTGCTGGGCCGCCTTCCACTCCTGCGAGCGCGGCGCGGCCGAGGGCCGCTCGCGCGTCGTGCGGACGCACCGCTCGCCGGGCCGGCCGGGGACGACGGGTGCACGTCATGTCTAGGGTGGGGCCCGTGAAGCCGAGGGGGGAGCAGAAGTGGGTCCGGGACCGGGTCCGGCGGGTGCTGCGCGTGCTCCGCGACGACCTGTGGACCTGGCGCGCGGACCCGCTGCCGCCGTCGGTGTGGCTGCGTTGGCTGCCGCACGGGATCGTCTGTCTGGCCGCCTTCGGTGTGCTGGTCGGCGACGCCGCCCAGCTCGGCGAGAACGGCGGGGTCGAGCCGGGGTTCGCCTTCGTGATCGCCCTCGCCGAGGGCGGTGCGATGGTGCTCGCGCTGTGGCGGCCGGTCGCGGCGTGGTGGCTGTCGATGGCGGGCATGCTGGTGGGCGCCGTCGCCGTACGGGCCCACATGGTCGCCGGGCCGGCCGGGACGGACGCCGTGCCGGCCCACACGGACCCCGTGCCGGCCGAGGTGGTGCAGGCGGGTCCGGAGTTCACCTGGCCCTGGACGGCCGCCGGGCTCATCGCCCACCTGTTCGTCCTGCTGCTGCTCGCCCTGCGGGTCCGCACCCGGGTCTCCGGGGAAGCGCTGGCCCTGACCGCGTTCGTCACCTATCTGCTGCAGGGCGTGGTGGGGGCGCCCGCATACCTGCCGACCGGCCAGCTCGCCCTCATCCTGTTCACGGTCGCCGTCGTCCTCGGCATGGCCCTGCGCGGCCGCCGGGAGGCCCGCAGCCAGCTGGCCCGGCAGACCTCGCTCACCGCCGAGGAGCGGGCCCGGCGGACCCTGCTGGAGGAGCGCAGCCGTATCGCGCGCGAGCTGCACGACGTGGTCGCCCACCACATGTCCGTGATCTCCATCCAGGCCCAGGTCGCCCCCCACCTCGTGGCGGACCCGCCGGACGAGCTGAAGGAGAACCTCGCCGGCATCCGGCAGAACGCGCTGGAGGCGCTGACCGAGCTGCGCCGGGTGCTCGGCGTGCTGCGCTCGGAGCACCCGGACGCGCCGGCGGCGCCCGAGGGAGGCGACGCGGCCCCGCACGCGCCGCAGCCCACCCTGGACCGGCTCGACGCGCTGGTGGAGAACACCAGGGCCGCCGGGCTGACGGTCACCACCGGCACGAGCGGGACGCGCCGACCGCTGCCGCCCGGCGTCGAGCTGTCGGCGTACCGGATCGTGCAGGAGGCCCTCAGCAACGTGCTGCGGCACGCGCCCGGCGCCGACGCCCGGGTCCACCTCACCCACCTCCCGACCGGACTGCGCGTGGAGGTCTCCAACACCCGCCCGACGCGGGCGCCGGGGCCGTCGCAGGGGGCGGGGCACGGGCTGCTGGGCATGCGCGAGCGGGTGGCGATGCTCGACGGCTCCCTCACGGCCGACCCGCTGCCGGACGGCGGTTACCAGGTGGCCGCGTTCCTGCCGGCCGACGCCGCCGGGCCGCCCCGCCTCCCCGGCCACGCCTCAGCCCTCACCCCCACCGCCACCCCCGACTCCGACTCCGACTCCGACTCCGGACCGAACCCCACCGAGGACGACACCCGATGACGACCAGCGGCAACGGCCGTGTGATCCGCGTGCTGATCGCCGACGACCAGCAGATGGTCCGGCAGGGATTCACCGTGCTGCTCAACACCCAGCCCGACATCGAGGTGATCGGACAGGCGGTGCACGGCCTGGACGCCGTCGCGAAGGTCGCCGACCTGTCCCCGGACGTCGTCCTGATGGACATCCGCATGCCCGAGCTGGGCGGCATCGAGGCCACCCGCCGGATCACCGGCTCGACCCCGGACATCAGGGTGCTCGTACTGACCACCTTCGACCTCGACGAGTACGTGTACGAGGCGCTGCGGGCCGGGGCCTCCGGGTTCCTGCTGAAGGACGCGTCGGCCGACCAGCTGGCCGACGCGGTCCGGGTGGTGGCGGCCGGGGACGCCCTGCTGGCGCCCGGTATCACCCGGCGTCTGATCGCCGAGTTCTCCCGGCTG
The DNA here is from genome assembly GCF_000721235.1 of Streptomyces olivaceus. GTDB lineage: Bacteria > Actinomycetota > Actinomycetes > Streptomycetales > Streptomycetaceae > Streptomyces > Streptomyces olivaceus. The sequence continues at coordinate 15,935 of NZ_JOFH01000030.1, read as the reverse complement.
GACGACCGCCCGCGCGGCCCGCTGAAGGCCCGCGTCGGCGACCTGACCGAGCGGGAGACGGAGGTCCTCGCCCTGATCGCCCAGGGCCTGTCCAACGCGGAGATCGCCCGGCGTCTGGTGGTCGCCGAGCAGACGGTGAAGACCCACGTCGGCAGGATCCTGGTGAAGCTGGGCCTGAGGGACCGCACCCAGGCGGCGGTCTTCGCCTACGAGTCGGGCCTGGTGCGCCCCTCGGGATACTGAGGAGCGACGGTCGTGGTCCCTGTAGTACCTGAGAGGGACGTCCGGAAACCCGTCTGCGCGGGGACGACCGCCCCCACCCGGTCGGCCTACGGTGTGAGCGTGACCGAGACGACTCGCCGGCAGCACGGCAACGGGACCCGCAGTCCGGAGTACCGGCTGTCCCAGAACGCCCTGCAGGGACTGCGCCAGGACCTGTTCCACGACCCCTTCGCCTACCGGCTGCTCCCGCCCCGGCGCACGGACGGCCCGTTCGTGCGCCGGCTGCCCGGCAGGCTGCGGCAGGCCGCGCAGCACCTCCCGCACGCGGTGGTGGCCGCGGCCGCGCTGCTTGCCCTGGCCGTCGGTGCGGTGTCGGGCGCCCTGCCCGGCGGCGACACGGGGGCCCTGCTGACCGGCGTGCTGTGCGCGCTCCCGGTGGTCGCCACGCTGGTCCGGCCGGTCGGCGCCTTCTGGCTGTCCCTCGCCGTGACCCCCCTCGTCTCGGTCATCAACGGCGACGGACAGGACTGGCCCTGGATACCGGGCGCGATGGTCTGCCACCTCGTGGTGCTGGTCGTCGTCGCGCTGCGCACCCGGCCCCGCACGGCCGTCTGGATGTGGGTCCTGACCGCCGCGTACGCCTTCCTCGCGGACATCTTCTTCGGCGGCTACTACTCGAACGGCGGGCCCATGCTGGTGTCGTCCGCGTTCGCCCTGCTGCTGGTCTGCCTCTGGCACGTCCGGCACGCCGCGCAGGAGCAGGTGACCGCGGAGCAGACGGTCACCGCGCACGAGCGGTCCCGGCGCACCCTCCTTGAGGAGCGCACGAACATCGCCCGCGAACTGCACGACGTGGTCGCGCACCACATGTCGGTGGTCGCGATCCAGGCGGAGGCCGCGCCCTACCGGGTGGAGAACCCGCCGGAGGAGCTGGAGCGGGCCTTCGCCACCATCCGGGTCAACGCGGTGGCCGCGCTCACCGAGCTGCGCCGCGTCCTGGGTGTCGTCCGCGCCGAGGACTACGAGGCGCCGGACGCCCCGCAGCCGACCCTCGCCGACCTGGACGCCCTGCTCGACAACGTGCGCGAGGCGGGCCTGGCCGTCGACAAGGCGGTGACCGGCGCGGTGCGCGAGCTGCCGCCCGGCGTGGAGCTGTCGGCGTACCGGATCGTGCAGGAGGCCCTGAGCAACAGCCTGCGGCACGCGCCCGGCGCGACGGCCCGCGTCGAGGTCTCCTACGTCCTGGGCGGCCTGGGCCTGCGCGTCGTCAACACCGCCATCCCCCAGAACACCCTGGTCAAGCCCTCGCCCGGCGCCGGACACGGGGTCACCGGCATGCGGGAGCGGGTGTCGATGCTGAACGGCGAGATCACGGCCGGACCCACCGACGACGGTGGTTACGAGGTGGCGGTGTTCCTGCCGGTCACCGCACCGAACGAGGACGAGGCATGACCGACAGCACGATCCGGGTACTGATCGCCGACGACCAGATGATGGTGCGCGAGGGCTTCTCGGTCCTGCTCAACGCGATGCCGGGGATCGAGGTCGTCGGCGAGGCGGTCAACGGACGGGAGGCCGTGACCAAGGTCCGCGAACTCGCGCCGGACGTCGTCCTGATGGACATCCGCATGCCCGAGCTGAACGGCATCGAGGCGACGCGGGAGATCGTCGCGGCGGACGGGGCGTCGAAGGTGCTGGTGCTCACCACCTTCGACCTCGACGAGTACGTCTACCAGGCGCTGCGCGCGGGCGCGTCCGGCTTCCTCCTCAAGGACGCCTCGGCCCGCCGGCTCGCCGACGGCGTCCGGGTGGTCGCCGCCGGCGAGGCCCTCCTCGCGCCCTCGATCACCAAACGCCTGATCGCGGAGTTCTCCAAGCTGTCCGACACCCCGCGGCTGATGCCCTCGGCGCAGGCGGCGTACGGAGACCTCACCGAGCGGGAGACGGAGGTGCTGGTGCTGATCGCGCAGGGCCTGTCGAACGCGGAGATCGCCGAGCGCCTGGTCGTCGCCGAGTCGACGATCAAGACCCACGTCAGCCGCATCCTGGTGAAGCTGGGCCTCAGGGACCGCACCCAGGCGGCGGTCTTCGCGTACGAGGCCCGCCTGGTCACCCCGGGCTGAGCCGCGCGGGGCGGGCGCCGGGGCAGGACCGGGGCGAGCCGGGCCCCGCCCCTGGCCCGGCCCGCCCTGGCCACCGGCCTCCGGCACCGGCTGGCGTCCGCCCCTGGTCACCGACCTCCGGCACCGGCTAGCGTCCGTCCATGGCCGCCTCCGACCGCTCCACCGCCGGTTCCACTGCCGGTTCCACTGCCGGCTCCGCCGCACCCGACCGCTCGGCCGTCCTCGACGGCTCCTCCGGGTTCGACCCGTGGAACCCCGCGTTCGTCGCCGATCCGTACCCGGCCTTCGCCGAGCTGCGGGCCCGGGGCCGCGTGCACTACTACGAGCCGAGCGACCAGTGGATCGTCCCGCACCACGCGGACGTGTCGGCGCTGCTGCGCGACCGCCGGCTCGGCCGGACCTACCGGCACCGTTTCTCGCACGAGGAGTTCGGCCGCACCGCGCCCCCGCCGGAGCACGAGCCCTTCCACACGCTGAACGACCACGGGATGCTCGACCTGGAGCCCCCGGACCACACCCGGATCCGGCGCCTGGTGTCGAAGGCGTTCACGCCGCGCACGGTGGAGCGGCTGCGGCCGTACGTGCGCGGACTCGCGGACGACCTGGTCTCCCGGCTGGTGGCGGCGGGCGGCGGCGACCTGCTCACGGACGTGGCCGAACCGCTCCCGGTCGCCGTGATCGCCGAGATGCTGGGCATCCCGGAGTCCGACCGCGCCCCGCTGCGCCCCTGGTCGGCGCAGATCTGCGGGATGTACGAACTGAACCCGTCCGAGGAGACCGCCGCGAAGGCCGTCCGCGCCTCGCTCGACTTCTCCGAGTACCTGCGCGCACTGATCGCCGCCCGCCGCGAGGAACCCGGCGACGACCTGGTCTCGGGCCTGATCGCGGCCCACGACGAGGACGACGACCGCCTCACCGAGCAGGAGATGATCTCGACCTGCGTCCTGCTCCTGAACGCCGGTCACGAAGCCACGGTCAACGCCACGGCCAACGGCTGGCTGGCCCTGTTCCGCAACCCGGACCAGCTGGCGGCCCTGCGCGCCGACCACTCCCTCGTCCCGTACGCCGTCGAGGAGCTGATGCGCTACGACACCCCGCTGCAGCTCTTCGAGCGCTGGGTCCTGGACGAGATCGAGATCGACGGGACGACGATCCCGCGCGGCGCCGAGATCGCGATGCTGTTCGGCTCCGCCAACCACGACCCGGCGGTGTTCGCCGACCCCGGCCGCCTCGACGTGACCCGGCGCGACAACCCCCACATCTCCTTCAGCGCCGGCGTCCACTACTGCATCGGCGCCCCGCTGGCCCGCATCGAGCTGGCGGCCTCGATGACGGCCCTGCTGGAGCGGGCCCCGACCCTGCGGCTCGCGGCGGAACCGGAACGCAGGCCCAACTTCGTGATGCGGGGCCTGGCGGACCTACGCGTGGAACTCTGACCCGCGCGGCGCCCCGGAGCGCCGCCCCCTGGTCAGCAGCCAGGCGCCCAGCGCGTAGACCAGCCCCGGCACGACCGCGCCGCCGACCACGACGAGGGGCAGTTCGAGGAAGAAGGCACCGAAGTCCTGCCCGTTGTTCTCGAACTCGTTCCCGAGATGGCGCTGCGTGCGGTCCGACGCCGCCCACACCCACACGGCGCCCACGGCCCCCACCGCCGACACCAGGCACCCGCCGCACGTCGCTGCATCTCGTCTCATGACCACCAGGACGCTCCCGACCCGGCCGGCGGTTCGCTTCGGGCCGGGTCGGGGTGCCCGCGCACGGCGTGGGTCACGTCGTCAGGTCCCGCCGCCGCAGCGCCGTCAGCCCCACCGCCACCAGTACGGCCGCGATCAGCACCAGCGCCAGCACCGGCGGCCAGCTCATCTCCCCGCCCGGCAGCTTCGGCAGGTGCCCGAAGGGCGACAGGTCCAGCACGGACTGCGGCACGTCCAGCGCGGGCCCGATCCACCCGAGCAGCAGGACCGCCCCCGCCACGCCCCACGCCGCCACCGCGCCCCGGGGCAGCACGCCGTGCAGCAGCACCGCCGCTCCGCCGATCACCCACACCGCGGGCAGCTGCACGAGGCAGGCGGCCAGGATCGCCCCGGCGTCCCGCCCGTGACCGGCCGCGAAACCGGCCCCGGCGAAGAGCATGAGGAGCGCCGCGCCGCCGAAGGCGACGACGAGGTGCCCCGCGGCCCACCGCAGCCGGCCCACGGCACCCGCGAGCACCGGTTCCGCCCGCCCGGAGGTCTCCTCGCCGCTGAGCCGCAGTACCGACGCCACCACGTACAGGGCGGCGACCAGCCCGAGCATCCCGACCATCGCGGACACGAACGCGTCGGTGAGCCCGGCCTGCCCGCCCATCCGCTCGACGATCCGGCGGGCCTGCGCGTTGTCCCCGACCAGATCCGCGGCCCCCTCCGTCAACCGGCCGTACACGACCCCGGCGAGGAGGAACCCGGCGCTCCAGCCGAGAACGGCGCCCCGCTGCAGCCGCCAGGCCAGCGCACCGGCCGTCCCGAGGCGCCCGGCGGCCGGTCCCGGCCGGGTCGGCAGGAAGCTCATGCCGAGATCCCGGCGCCCGGCCAGCGCGTACGCCACCACCCCCTGCGCCACCACCGCACCGCCGATCAGCGCCGGCACCCACCACCGCTCGCCCGCGAAGGCGCGCAGGTTCTCCAGCCACCCCAGCGGCGACAGCCAGGTGAGCACCGACGCACCGTCGTCCGTCGTCGAGTCGCCCGCCGCGCGCAGCACGAAGGCGGCGCCGAGCACCCCCGCCGTCAGCCCCCGCGCGAGCCGCGCGCTCTCGGTGAGCTGGGCGGCGATCGCCGCCATGGTCGCGAAGAGCATCCCGACGCCCGCGATCCCCAGCCCGAGGGCCACCGCGCCGACCGCTCCCTGCCCGGCCAGTCCGACGGCGACCAGCAGGGCCAGGACGCCGTTGGCGACCGCGGCCGCGAGCAGCGCCGCCGTCAGAGCGGCCCGGCGGCCGACCATGCCGGAGGCGACGACCTCCTGCCGGCCGCTCTCCTCCTCGTCGCGGGTGTGCCGTACGACGATCAGCAGGCTCGTCACGGCGGCGAGCGCGGCGGCGTACACACCGACGCGCCAGGCGGTGAGCGCGCCGAGGCCGTCGTCGAAGAGGGGGCCGACCATCGCCCGCAGCGAGGCGTTGGTCTCCATCTGCCGTGCCAGGTCGGCGCGTTCGTCCGCCGTGCCGTACAGGCCCCTGAGGGTGTTCGGCATGGACAGCACCATGAGCGCGTTCACCGCGACCCATACCGGGATCAGCACCCGGTCGCGGCGCAGGGCGAAGCGCAGCAGCGTGCCGGTACCGGCCAGTTGGCGCGAGCCGCCCGAACGGGCCGCGGACGGAGCGGCGGTGACGGCGCCGGTGGTCGTGGTCATCGCGTGGCCACCTGACCGCCGGAGTGCGCGCCCTTCGCGTCCCCGGTGCCGGCGGCCCCCTCGGCCCCCTCGGCCTGGTAGTGCCGCAGGAACAGCTCCTCCAGCGTCGGCGGTGTCGAGGTCAGCGACCGCACGCCCGACTCGCCCAACGCCCGCAGTACGGCGTCCAGTCGGCCGGTGTCGACCTGGAGCCGGACCCGGTGGCCCCGGACGTCGAGGTCGTGCACGCCCGGCAGAGCGGCGAGCCCGCCCGGTGTTCCGGCGAGTTCGGCGGTGATGCTGGTGCGGGTCAGGTGGCGCAGGTCGGCGAGCGAACCGCTCTCGACGGTCCGCCCCTTGCGGATGATGCTGACCCGGTCGCACAACTCCTCGACCTCGCTGAGGATGTGGGAGGACAGCAGCACGGTCCGGCCGCGTTCGCGCTCCTCCCGCACGCAGCGCTGGAAGACCTCCTCCATCAGCGGGTCGAGCCCGGAGGTGGGCTCGTCGAGGATCAGCAGGTCCACGTCGGAGGCGAAGGCGGCGACGAGCGCGACCTTCTGCCGGTTGCCCTTGGAGTAGGTACGGCCCTTCTTGGCCGGATCCAGCTCGAACCGCTCGATCAGCTCGGCCCGGCGGCCCCGGTCGAGTCCGCCGCGCAGCCGTCCGTAGAGGTCGATGACCTCGCCGCCGGAGAGGTTGCGCCAGAGCGTCACGTCGCCGGGGACGTAGGCGATCCGGCGATGGACCTCCACCGCGTCGCTCCAGGGGTCCCGGTCGAGTACCCGGGCGGTGCCCGAGTCGGCGCGCAGCAGACCGAGCAGGACGCGGACGGCGGTGGACTTGCCGGCTCCGTTGGGGCCGAGGAAGCCGTGCACCTCGCCGGTCCCGACCTCCAGGTCGAGCCCGTCCAGCGCGTGCGTGCGTCCGAACGACTTGTGGAGTCCGGAGACGCTGATTGCCTTCGTCATGTTTCGGAAAGTACGCTTCTTTCAGAAAGTTGTGAAGTTAAGGAACCGTCAAGAACATGAGAGATGATCGGCGCATGACGACGGAACGCGCGACGGGACGAGACGCATGACGACGGGGCCGGGGCGCGACCCCGGGGCGGTGTCCAAGTTCGTGGAGGGCTTCGCGGCCCAGCTGGTCGAGGCCGGGATGCAGCGGATGCCGGCCCGGGTCTTCGCCGCGCTGCTGGCCTCCGACTCCGGCTCGATGACCTCCGCCGAACTCGGCGAGAGCCTGCGGGTCAGCCCCGCCGCCGTCTCCGGTGCCGTGCGCTACCTCTCGCAGCAGCACATGGTCTCGCGCGAGCGTGAACCCGGTTCCCGACGGGAGCGCTACCGGGTGCACAGCAACCAGTGGTACGAGGCGCTCACCAACCGCGAGGCCATCATCAAGCGCTGGGAGAGCGCGCTGAGCGAGGGCGTCGCCAGCCTCGGCGCCGACACCCCGGCGGGGCGGCGGATGGTCGAGACGCTGGCGTTCTTCGAGTTCGTCGACGGGGAGATCGCGGCGATGATGGAGCGCTGGCGCCTGCACCGGGAGGACCGGTTCGGGCAGGGCTGAAGGCGGTCGGAGAAGCGGCCGGAGTGGCGATCGGCGAAGCGGTCGGAGGGGCGGTCGGAGAGGAAGCGGCCGGAGAGGAAGCAGTAGGCCGGGGGACCGGCAGCGTCCTACCCCATGGGCAGCGTCAGCCCCCACGCCCCCTCCTGCGCCACCCAGGTCCGCGTCCCCACCGGCCCGCACTCGATCGAGTCGGCCCGGTAGCGGAAGTGCGCCCCCGACACGGTCACCGTGTGCCCGCTCGCCGTCAGCGGTGCCGTCTCCGCGCCCGCCGCCAGCGGCCGCACCTCCACCACCGCCGCCCCAGCCGCGCCCGGCGCCACCGAAACGGCCTCGACCGGCTGGTCCAGGTCCACCAGCGTCGCCCCGTCCACCTCCACCCGCAGCCGGGTCGGACCGGCCGCACCCGGGGCGAGCGCGGTCCGGGCCGGCCGCGAGGACGCCAGGGTCCGCACCAGGGACTGGCAGGTCCGCAGCCACGGGTGGGCCGGGCCGGGCCCGCTCGCCCCCCTGTCCGCGCCCGCCTCCGCGCCCGGCCCCCCACCCGCGGACGGCGACCCGTGCCCCGGCCCCGGCGGAATACCCACCTCCCCCAGCACCACCCCGTCACTGTCGTCGACGAGCAGGTCCAGGCGCCGTTCCGCACCGGCCAGGACCGCACGCGCCGCCGCCACCGCGCCCGACGGCAGGCCGAGCGACCGGCTGAGGCCCAGCACCGACCCCACCGGCACCACCGACAGCGAGCAGCCCGACAGCTCCCGGTGCCGGTGCAGCAGGGCGACGGCCCGCAGCAGCGCCCGGTCGTCGCCGATCACCACCGGCCGTCGTGAACCCCGCCGCCGCAGCGCCCGCGCGAACTCCTCCGGGTCGTCCGGAAGACACACCTTCGTGTGCGACGCACCCGCGCTGAGCACGTCTTTCGCGATCCGGACGGACTCCCCGTCCATCCGCCGGGCGACCGGATCGACGACCACCAGAAGCTGATCGGACCTCGCGGAAGAGTTCGCGGATGAGCTCGCGGAAGTCGCCACCTCGGCCATGCCTCGCTTCCTCGGGTAGCATCTTTGTGCAAGAGCCCCTTGCGCTGTTGCGCCAGGGGCTTCGTCTATTCCGGGGCACCCGGTCCGACGGTTGGCGGCCAACGACGGTCGCGGTGTACGTGGCGGAAACCCGTCCCGTACGCCCTCGACCATGGACATGCCCCGCCCGGAAGGGGTGTACGCGCGTGCCCGCACTTGTGCTGCTCGGTGCTCAGTGGGGTGACGAAGGCAAGGGAAAGGCGACGGACCTGCTCGGTGGTTCCGTCGACTATGTGGTGCGCTACCAGGGCGGCAACAACGCCGGCCACACGGTGGTCGTGGGCGACCAGAAGTACGCCCTGCACCTGCTCCCTTCCGGAATCCTGTCTCCCGGCTGCACGCCGGTCATCGGCAACGGCGTCGTGGTCGACCCGTCGGTCCTGTTCTCCGAGCTGAGCGGGCTGAACGAGCGCGGCGTCGACACGTCCAAGCTCCTGATCAGCGGCAACGCGCACATCATCACGCCGTACAACGTGACCGTCGACAAGGTGACGGAACGCTTCCTCGGCAAGCGCAAGATCGGCACCACCGGCCGCGGCATCGGCCCGACCTACGCCGACAAGATCAACCGCGTGGGCATCCGGGTCCAGGACCTCTACGACGAGTCGATCCTCACCCAGAAGGTCGAGGCGGCGCTCGACGTCAAGAACCAGATGCTCACCAAGCTCTACAACCGCCGGGCCATCGCCACCGGCCAGGTCGTCGAGGAGCTGATGGGCTACGCGGACAAGCTCGCGCCGTACGTCGCCGACACCGTCCTGGTCCTCAACGAGGCGCTCGACGACGACAAGGTGGTCCTCTTCGAGGGCGGCCAGGGCACGCTGCTCGACATCGACCACGGCACGTACCCGTTCGTCACCTCGTCGAACCCGACCGCGGGCGGCGCCTGCACCGGCGCCGGCGTGGGCCCGACGAAGATCAGCCGGGTCATCGGCATCCTCAAGGCGTACACGACCCGCGTCGGCGCCGGCCCGTTCCCGACCGAGCTGTTCGACGAGGACGGCGAGGCCCTGCGCCGCATCGGCGGCGAGCGCGGTGTGACGACCGGCCGCGACCGCCGCTGCGGCTGGTTCGACGCGGTGATCGCCCGCTACGCCACCCGCGTCAACGGCCTCACCGACTTCTTCCTCACCAAGCTCGACGTCCTCACCGGCTGGGAGGAGATCCCGGTCTGCGTGGCGTACGAGATCGACGGCAGGCGCGTCGAGGAGCTGCCGTACTCGCAGTCCGACTTCCACCACGCGAAGCCGGTCTACGAGACGCTGCCCGGCTGGAGCGAGGACATCACCAAGGCGAAGTCCTTCTCCGACCTGCCGAAGAACGCGCAGGCGTACGTCAGGGCCCTGGAGGAGATGTCCGGCGCCCCGATCTCCGCGATCGGCGTGGGACCGGGCCGGGACGAGACGATCGAGATCAACTCGTTCCTGTAGCAACCGGGCGGCCGGGGCCCCGCACGATCGTGCGCGGGGGCCCCGGCCGTCGGCGTCCGGCCGCTGGTTACGCTGGCGGACACCGGCAGCGGACGGAACGGACGGGCGGAGCGGGCGGAACATGCGGATCACCAACCCCCTCCCCGTCGCCCTGCGCCGAAGGCCGTCCGCCCGGGCGTGGATCTGGCTGACCGTGGCGGTCGTCGCCGTCGCCGGTGCCCTGTTCTACGTCGACAGTCACCGTGTCTCCGCCGCCCCGCACGCGGGCGACCCGAAGTGCGACAAGGTGCTCTCCCGCCTCCCGGACGACATCCCCGGCGCCTCGCGCGACTGGGCGCTCGGGGACGGCGTCGCCTCCTGGGGCGGCCAGAAGGCGGTGTTCCGCTGCGGCGCCGAGGAACTGCAGCCCAACATCAACCTCTGCGTCACCGCCGACGGCGTCGACTGGGTCCTGGACGAGGGACGGCTCAAGAGCGACGGGGTGAGCGTCCTGCGGACGTACGGCCGCTCACCGGCCGTGGAGTTCACGTACCACGGTTCGCGCGAGGAGGTCGGCGGCATCCTCACCGAGCTGAACCCGGCCGTGCAGTGGCTCCCGCAGGAACGCAAGTGCATCGGCCTGGACGAGGCCGACAACGTCCTCTGAGCCGGGTCACCTCCTGTCCGGCCCTTCGTTCGGCCCCCTCCACGGGGCGTCCGCAGACGGTCTGGTGTCGGATCGGGGCATGACCGACCGCTGGAGCGCCGACGATCCCTGTCACGGTCCGTACGGTGGCGGGGCCGACCCCGCCGGCTGCGGCGACCCGGCCCGCTTCGAGGTCGCCAGGCATCTGCGGACGCCGCTGCACGTGTGCCCCGTACACCTGGGGCCGTCCCTGCTCCTGGCGGACGGGGTGCTGTGGCCGCCGGTGATCTCACTGATCCGGGCGCGGGCCTGAAGGCGGGCCCAGCCGGGCCGGCCGCCGGGTCAGCTGAAGATGATCATCGATCCCTGGGCCAGGCTCCGCGTGGCCGCCGCGTGCAGCCCCAGCCACACGTGCCGCTCCCGGGCGAAGGGGCTGTCGTCGTACGGCGCGGGCACCGCCGGCTCCTCCAGCTCCGTCGGCGCGGGCGGCGCCTGCGGCGGTGCGGGCGGGTTGGCCGGGTCGATGCCGAGCGCGGGGGCGACGGCCTCCAGCTCCCGCAGCAGCGTGTGGGAGGAGCCCAGCGGGCCGCCGCCCGCGAGGAGGTCGTCGTTGGCGAGCGGGTGCGGGAAGTCGACCGGGACGTAGGCGCCCGCGTGGTCGTAGTGCCACACCAGGTGGGACTGCTGGGCCGTCGACTCGAACATCTCCAGCAACTGCTCGTAGTCGCCGCCGAGTTCGTCCACCGGCGTCACCGGCAGCCCGCACACCTGCAGCAGGTACGCCCGGCGCAGGAAATGCAGCGCGTCGTAGTCGAAACCGGCCACCGGCGCGACTTCGCCGGAGAGCCCCGGCATGTACTGGTACACCGGCACCGGAGGCAACCCCGCCTCGGCCAGCACCTTGTCGTATTGCGCGAGTTCTTCGGCGAACGGGTTGTCCGGCGTGTGGCACAAGACGTCGACGAGCGGTACCAGCCACAGGTCACAGGCCAAAAGAGGGCTCCTCACACAGCACGGCGCGGTCGGACACGGTGATCAGGCGGTGGGACACGGTGATCAGGAAGCGTAGTCGGTGGGCATCGCGTGCAGGTCCCATACCCATCTGGGGCCGGACCACGACACGTCAGGCCTGCCTCATCCCTCGGCGAGGCGCTCGATGAGGCCGAGCGAGTGCCGGTTGTACGCGTCGACGAGCGAGCGGGCGCCCGGTACGTCGCGGCGGGCGAGGGCGTCCACCAGCGCGGTGTGCCCGGACCACAGCGCGCCCCGCAGATCGCTGAGCCGGCGCAGGTGCTGCACCGTGCACACCCAGCTCTGCACGCGCAGCCGGTGCAGGAAGTCGGAGAGGTAGGGGTTGCCGAACAGGACGGCCAGCTCGCGCCAGAAGCGCAGGTCGTAGCCGATCAGGACGGTCAGCTCCCCGGCCGCGGCGGCCCGCTGGGCCTCCTCGCCGCGCCGGCGCACCCCGGAGAGGGCGGCGGCGACGCGCGGGTCGTCGGGATCGGGACCGCCCCGCAGATCGTCGGCGAGGGCGAGGAACATGCCGTCGGTGACGAGGCTGCGGGCCCGGACCATGCCGCGGAAGTCGTCGGCCGAGTACTCGTGGACGCGGAAGCCCCGGTGCTGGTCGGCGTCCAGGAGCCCCTGCGCCGACAGATCGACCAGGGCCTCGCGCACGGGCGTCGCGGACACCCCGTACTGCTCGGCGATCTCCTTGACGGTGAACTCCTGCCCCGGCTGGAGCCGCCCCGCCAGCACCTCGTCGCGGAGGGCTTCGGCGATCTGCTGCCGCAGGGTGCTGCGCGTGACGGCACCGGTTCCGCTGGGGCCGGGCATGTCGGGCGTCTCCTCGTCGCGTGCGGGTGCGTGCTCGTACGCATGCGCCTGCACGGGTCCACGGCGGCTCGCCGCGGTGGACCGCGCACACGTGTACGAGCACGCAACCTTACGCGCTCGCGCCCCTCTCCCGGCCCTTCTCCGGACCGTCCCCCTCCGCCTTTCCTCCCCCGGCCCGTCCCGCGGCCCCGTGTCTACTCCGTGTACTCGTCCGCCACGGACAGCGCCGTGTCCAGGACCGCGAGGCCCTCCTTCAGCTCCGCCTCGGAGATGTTGCACGGCGGGACCACGTGGGTGCGGTTCATGTTCACGAACGGCCACACGCCGTGCGCCTTGGCCGAGGCCGCGAACGCCGACATGGGCGTCGCCGCCTGCCCGCTCGCGTTGTACGGCACCAGCGGCTCCCGGGTCTCCCGGTTCCGCACCAGCTCCAGCGCCCAGAACATGCCGGTCCCGCGGACCTCGCCCACGCTCGGGTGGCGCTCGGCCAGCTCCCGCAGCGCCGGTCCGACCACGTCGGTCCCGAGCCGGGCGGCGTGCTCGACGATGCCCTCCTCCTCCATCACCGTGAGGGTGGCGACGGCGGCGGCGCAGGCCAGCGGGTGCCCGGAGTAGGTCAGCCCGCCGGGGTAGGGCCGCTCGGCGAAGGTCGCGGCGATCTCGCCGGAGATCGCGACGCCGCCGAGCGGGACGTAGCCCGAGTTCACGCCCTTGGCGAAGGTCATCAGGTCGGGCACCACGTCGTACAGGTCGGCGGCGAACCACGTGCCGGTCCGCCCGAAGCCGGCCATGACCTCGTCGAGCACGAAGACGATGCCGTACTTGTCGCAGATCTCGCGGACCCCGGCCAGGTAGCCGGCCGGCGGCAGCATGATCCCGGCGGTGCCCGGGATCGTCTCCAGCACGATCGCGGCGACCGTCGCCGGGCCCTCGAAGGCGATCGTCGTCTCCAGGTGCTCCAATGCCCGCGCGCACTCCTGCTCCTCGGTCTCGGCGTAGAAGCGCGAGCGGTACAGGAACGGCGCCCAGAAGTGCACGACCCCGGCCGTGCCGCTGTCGGAGGCCCAGCGGCGCGGATCACCGGTGAGGTTGACCGCCTGCTGGGTGCCGCCGTGGTACGAGCGGTACGCCGAGAGCACCTTCGGGCGCCCGGTGTGCAGGCGCGCCATGCGCACGGCGTGCTCCACGGCGTCGGCGCCCGCGTTGGTGAAGAAGATCTTGTCCAGGTCGCCGGGGGTCCGCTCGGCGATCAGCCGGGCCGCCTCCGAGCGGGCCTCGACGGCGAACGCGGGCGCGAACGTCGTCATCGTCGCCGCCTGCTCCTGGATCGCGGCGACGACCTTGGGGTGCTGGTAGCCGATGTTGGTGTAGACGAGGCCGCTGGAGAAGTCGAGGTAGCGCTTCCCGTCGTAGTCCCAGAAGTACGACCCTTCCGCGCCGGCGACGGCGAGCGGGTCGATGAGTTCCTGCGCGGACCAGGAGTGGAAGACGTGCGCACGGTCTGCGGCCTTCACGGCCGCGCCGGCCCGGGGGTGGGGCTGAGGGGTCATGCGGCCGAGGGTAGATGTCCGCGATGCGGAAACGGAATCGGCGTCCTGTCCGGAGTCGGGGGCTTTCCACGACAGACTGTCGAGGCGGGAGGCCGCCGCGTCCGTTACCGAACCGTGGACCTGCCCGTCCCACGGTGTGCCCGTGCCGCACTATCCTCGCCCTGTTGTTCACGTGTACTCACGTGCGGGGGACACGTGCGGGGAAGGCGGCGCCACATGCAGGAGCTCGGGGACGGGGACCCGACGCAGATCGGCGGGTACCGGCTGCTGGGGCGGCTGGGCACGGGCGGCATGGGCCACGTCCACCTCGCCCGGTCGGACCGGGGGCGCACGGTCGCCGTCAAGCTGGTGCGCGAGGAACTGGCCGCGCGGGAGGAGTTCCGGGCCCGCTTCCGGTACGAGGTGGAGGCGGCGCGGCGGGTCGGCGGCCACTGGACGGCTCCGGTGCTGGACGCCGACACCGAGGCCGCCGTGCCGTGGGTCGCCACCGGCTACGTCGCCGGCCCCAGCCTCCAGCAGGTCGTCGGGCACGACCACGGGCCCCTGCCGGAGCGCTCGGTGCGCACGCTGGCCGCCGGCCTCGCCCACGCCCTGCGGGACATCCACGCCGCCGGGATCGTCCACCGCGACCTCAAGCCGTCCAACGTCCTCCTCACCATCGACGGCCCCCGTGTCATCGACTTCGGCATCGCGCGGGCCCTGGAGACGGTGTCCGAGGACGGCGGGGTCACCCGTACCGGCGCGCTCGTCGGTTCGCCCGGCTTCATGGCGCCCGAGCAGGTGCGCGGCGACGGGATCACGCCCGCCTGCGACGTCTTCTGCCTCGGCTCGATCCTCGTCTACGCCGCCACCGGCAAGCTGCCCTTCGGCACCGCCCGCACCGGGGCGCACGCGGTGATGTTCCGCATCGCGCAGGAGGAGCCCGACCTGGAGGGCGTACCGGAGGCCCTCGTGGACCTCGTACGGGACTGCCTGGAGAAGGATCCCGCGGCACGGCCCGGTCTCGCGGAGGTCCTGAGGCGCACGGGCGCGCAGGACACGGTCGCGGACGGCCGCTCGCACGAACCGTGGCTGCCGAGTCCCCTGGTGGCCCAGCTGGGCCGGCACGCGGTAAGCCTCCTGGACACGGAGAACCCGGAGCCCCTGACGCCCCCGGCCCCGGAGGCACCCCCGACGCCGACGCCGACGCCGGTTCCGGTCCCGGACCCGGAGGCGGCTCCGGCGGGGGAACCGGCTTCCGCCCCGCCGCCGATCCACCCCACCACCGTCGTCACGGACCAGAGCCCTCCCTCTCACCCCTTCTCCCCCCAGCCGCCCTCCCGCAGGGCCGGGGGCACCGCGCTGCTGGTCGTCGTCGCCCTGGTCGTGGCGCTGGGCGCCGGGGGCGCGGTCTACGCCCTGATGAGCGGGGACGGCGACCACCGGGCCGGCGACGAGCCCCTGCGCGCCGAGACGTCTCCGGCGGCCCGCAACCCGGGGGCCGGCGCCCCGGACGGCTCGATACCGACGGCGTACCTGGGTACGTGGACCGCCACCATCGACAACGAGTCCGGCATCCACACCCGCCGCCTGACCATCCGGCAGGGCGACGTGGGCGACACGGTCCTCTCCCTCACCGCCGACGGTCCCGCGGGCGACGCCACCTACCACTGCGTCTTCGAGGCCGACCTGGCGAAAGCCCCGGGCTCCGACGGACCGGTGCGCCTCGGCCTGTCCACCGTGACCGCCGCCGAACCGCCCTCCTCCTGCACCCCGGGCGAACCCACCACGCTCACCCTCCAACCGAACGGCTCCCTGCGCCGCGCAACCGACAACAGCGGAGACAACCTGACCTACACCCGCCAGTAACCCCACGCCCCCGCTGACGGGCAGTCGTGCCGCCCGAGCTGCGGGCAGTCGTGCCGCTGGGGCGGCACGGGTGGGCGCAGCGGCACCCCGCAGCGCCGGGCAGCGCGCCCCACCCCCGGCCGGCGCCCACGCCGGGCACGCGGCCGACGCCGGGCCGCAGACCCACCCCCGGCCCGCACCCACGCCGGGCACCGAACAGACACCGGCCCCGGACCCACCGCACCCACCCCGCCCAGCCCACCGCAGGTCACCGCGGTTCGGGCGGCCGCTGCCGAGGCATATTC
>NZ_JOFH01000029.1 GCF_000721235.1 Streptomyces olivaceus | reverse complement strand
CCCGGTTACATTTCGAACCCGGAAGCTAAGCCTTACAGCGCCGATGGTACTGCAGGGGGGACCCTGTGGGAGAGTAGGACGCCGCCGAACAATTATTGCTGGGAAAGCCCCGCACCGGGAACGGTGTGGGGCTTTTCTGCGTTCAAGGGCAGTTTGCCCCCCGGCTTGGCCTCCTGGCATTCCTACAGGCGCCCTGCTGCCTTGAGTTCCAGATAGGCGTCGGCGAGTGCCGGCGGCAGTTCGTCCGGGGTCGCGTCGACGACCACCACGCCGTGGCGGCGGAGCTGGTCGGCGGTACGACGCCGTTCCGACTGGGCCTGCGCGGCCGCTGCGGCTTCGTAGACGGCCTCCGCGTGGCCGCGGGCCTCTGCCATCTTCGCGACGTGCGGATCGGCCACGGCGGCCAGAAGGACCGTGTGGCGCCGGGTCAGTCGTGGGAGGACGGGCAGCAGGCCTTCCTCGATGGGAGCGGCGTCCAGCGTCGTGAACAGGACTACGAGAGAGCGGCGAGGCGCCGACCTGAGAGCGGTGGCGGTGAGGGCACGGGCGTCGGTCTCCACCAGTTCCGGCTCCAGCACGGCCATCGTGTTCACCAGCGAGGGCAGCACGTCACCCGCGGAGCGGCCCTGCACGAGGGCGCGTACGCGCCGGTCGTGGGCGAGGAGGTCGACACGGTCACCTGCGCGCGAGGCCAGGGCACCCAGGAGCAGGGCGGCGTCCATCGAGGCGTCGAGGCGTGGAGCGTCGCCCACGCGGCCGGCCGAGGTGCGGCCGGTGTCGAGGACGAGCAGGATGTGCCGGTCGCGCTCCGGACGCCACGTGCGTATGGCCACGGTGGACTGGCGTGCGGTGGCTCGCCAGTCGATGGAGCGGGTGTCGTCGCCGGGGACGTACTCGCGCAGGCTGTCGAACTCCGTGCCCTCGCCGCGGGTGAGGACGCTGGTGCGGCCGTCGAGTTCGCGCAGGCGGGACAGTTTGGAGGGGAGGTGCTTGCGGCTGGTGAAGGGGGGCAGGACGCGTACCGTCCAGGGGACCCGGTGGCTGCCCTGGCGGGTGAAGAGGCCCAGGGGGCCGTACGACCGGATGGTCACGCGATCGGCCTGGCGGTCGCCGCGCCGGGTGGGCCGTAGGCGGGTCGTGACACGGCGGCGTTCCCCGGCGGGCACCCTGAGGCTGTGGCGGGAGGCTGTCGTCTCCGTGCCGGGTTGCCAGCTGCTGGGAGGCCAGGCGTCGCGCACGCGGGCCCGCAGGGGGCGGTTGGACGGGTTGCTGACCGTCAGAGTGACGTCGGCCGTGTCGCCCAGGCGTGCGGAGGTGTCGCCGGAGCGGGTGAGGCTCAGGCGCCGTACGGGGGCGGCCAGGGCGAAGTCGCAGGCGCATGCCGCGGCGAGCGGAGCGTTGACGGCGAGGATGCCCGTCCAGCCCGGGTCCCAGATGCCGATCGGGACGGAGCCGAGGGCCGCGATGAGTGCGGCGCGTCCGGTGAATGCCATCAGCGGGGGACCGGGACGTGGGCGAGGATCGCGTTGATGACGGAGTCCGTGGTGACACCCTCCATCTCGGCCTCCGGGCGGAGCTGGAGACGGTGCCGGAGCGTGGGCAGGGCGAGGGCCTTCACGTCGTCGGGCGTGACGTAGTCGCGGCCCGTGAGCCAGGCCCACGCACGGGCGGTCGAGAGCAGTGCCGTCGCTCCGCGCGGCGAGGCGCCGAGGGTGAGGGACGGCGATTCGCGGGTGGCACGGCAGAGGTCGACGACGTACGCGGTGATCTCCGGGGAGACGGTCGTCTTGCCGACCTCGGCGCGGGCGGCCTCCAGGTCGGCAGCGCTCGCGACGGGGCGTACGCCGGCGGTGTGCAGGTCGCGCGGGTTGAAGCCGGAGGCGTGGCGGGTGAGGACGTCGATCTCGTCCTGCCGGGTCGGGAGCGGAACCGTGAGCTTGAGGAGGAAGCGGTCCAGCTGTGCTTCGGGGAGGGGGTAGGTGCCCTCGTACTCGACCGGGTTCTGGGTGGCCGCGACGAGGAAGGGCTCGGGCAGGGGGCGGGGCGTGCCGTCGACCGTGACCTGGCGTTCCTCCATGGCTTCGAGGAGGGACGACTGGGTCTTCGGTGGCGTGCGGTTGATCTCGTCGGCGAGGAGCAGGTTGGTGAAGGCGGGGCCGGCCTGGAAGGAGAATTCGGCGGTGCGGCTGTCGTAGACGAGGGAGCCGGTGACGTCGCTCGGCATCAGGTCGGGGGTGAACTGGACGCGCTTCGTGTCCAGTTCGGTGGCGGCGGCAAGGGCGCGGACCAGGAGGGTCTTGGCGACTCCGGGGACGCCTTCGAGGAGGACGTGGCCGCGGCACAGGAGGGCCACGACGAGACCGGTCACGGCGGCGTCTTGGCCGACCACGGCCTTGGCGATCTCGGCGCGCAGGGCTTCGAGGGCGGTGCGGGCGTTGCCCGGGTCCGCGCTCTGCCCGGCGTTGTCAGTGGTCGGGTCCATCATGGACGGCGTACCTCACTTTCGAGGGCGTCGAGTTGGTCGGCGAGGGCGATCAGGGCCGCGTCGTCGCCGGGCGGCGGGCCGAAGAGGAGGGGCTGGAGCGGCCGGGCGTCGCCGTGGAGGTGGGCGGAGAGCGCGGGGAGCAGGGCTTCGGGCGAGTGTGCCTGAGTGACGGGGACGCCTACGAGGGGGGCGAGGCGGGTGCGGGTGGCGGAGCGGAGAGCGGCGGCGGCGCGGTCGCGGGCGTTCGCCTTGCGGTAGAGGCGGGCGCGGCCTTCGGCGGTTTCGGAGGCGCGGATCGCGACGGGGAGTTTCTCGGCGACCAGGGGGCCGAGCCGGCGTGCCCTCCAGAGGGCGGCGAGGCCGGCGGCGACGAAGAGTTGCAGGGCGCCCCACAGCCAGCCGGAGGGAAGCAGGTCGAAGAAGCTGCGTTCGTCGTCCGGTTCGGGGATGTCGGAGAGCGAGGGGAGGTACCAGACCAGGTGGTCGCGGGAGCCGAGCAGTTGCAGGGCGAGCGAGGCGTTGCCCTGCTCGTCGAGATGGTCGTTGACGAGGATGTCGCGGGCGCCGAGGACGACGGTGTCGCCCGGGGTGTCTCCCTGGGCCGCTTGCTCGGACGTGTCGGGGACGCGGAGCAGGGTGGCCAGGCGGCGGGCGGGGTAGCAGGTGTCGGCTTCGAGGTGGGTGCTGTAGCGGATGCCGCCCGTGTCGGCGTCTCCCGCGCGCCGCGCGGCGGGCAGGTCGCAGGCGGGGGACAGTGTCGAGTCGAAGCTGAGTGCCGGGTCGGCGGTGACGCCGGGGACGAGGCGTTCGACCGCGGGGCCGCCGGGGGCGACGAGGACGGTGCGGCCGCCGGAGCCGGTGGTCGCGGCGCGCAGCCCGTTCTGCTGGCGCTCGGTCAGCAGGTCGGGGGCGGCGACCAGCAGGGTGGTGTCCGGTCCGGCGGCCGAGCGGGCCTCGTCGGCGGTGGTGACCACGCGCGTGGACACGCCGCGGTCGGCGAGGAGTTCGGCGACGGCGCGACTGCCCCGGGGGTCGGCGGAGCGGGGGTCGAGTTCGCCGTGCCGTGCGTCGGAGCGGACGGCGGCGATCACGACTGCCCCTACGAGCAGCACCACGAGGGCGAGGGCGATGCCCCGCGCGCGTGTCCACACCTGGTGGGCGGTGGGCGAGGCCGAGGTGGTGGGCGCGGTGGCCTCGGTGGTCATCCGGCGGCTCCCCGGCCGCTGTCGCGGTCCTCGCCGGCCGCGGCCGTGCTGCTCGCCAGGCGCGGCTTGCTGCGCTCCAGGTCGCGGTCGAGTTCGGTGAGGCTTCGGTACGACTGTTCGGTGCCGGGGCGGCCGCCGTACGTCACGTCGTCGAAGTCGCGGGCCGCGGTGCGGAGTCGGCCGAGGTGGGCGGGCAGGGCGCGGCCCGCCTCGGTGGCCGCCTCGCCGGCGGTGCGGCCGGGGCGGACGTCGAGCAGAGCGCGTTCCTCCAGGGCGCGGACGACGGCCCGCATGCGTTCCCGGACGGCCTGGTTCCAGTGGCCCTGGGCGGCGTGCGCCTGTGCGGCGGCGCGATGTTCGGCGGCGCTGCGGGGGCGTTCGTCGAACAGGGCGGGCGCGGTGGCCGGCCCGCGGCGCGGGGTGCCCAGGCGCCACCACAGGGCGCCCAGCACCGCCACGACGGCCAGGACGATGACGACCAGGCCCAGCGTTCCTCCGGGTGCCGCTGCGGACGCCCGGCCGAGCAGCTCGCCGATCCATTCCCAGAAGGCGTCCAGCGCCTTCTGGAACCAGCTCGGGTCGTTCTCGTGGTACATCTGCTTCGACAGTTCGCGTCGCGCCGCCTCCCGCGCGGGGTCGCGCGGAATCGTCACCGGCGGTTCGTCGCCGGAGCGCGGCAACGACCGTACGAGGGTGGCGTCGGTGCGCGACACGGTGCGTACGGCGGTGCGCGACAGCACCTCTGTGAGAACTCCCCCCGCCCCGCTCACCGCATCAGCTCCCCGGGACGGCGCCGGGAGCGCCGGGGCCCCGGGAGCCGGCGGCGCGGGCCAGATCGAGATCGAGGGCCTCGCGGCGGATGCGCTGGTCGATGTAGAGCAGCACCGTGACGCCCGCCGTGATCGGGAAAGTGATCATGGAGCCGATCACCGAGCCGATGCCGCTGACGACGAGGAACGTCCAGCCGAGGTCGCCGCTGCCCTCCAGGAGCCCACCGACGCCGTCGCCGCCGAGGGTGGCCGCGAGGAAGGTGAAGGGGATGACGATGATCGACGCGACGACGTTGGCGATGACCGTGGCGAGCAGCTGAATGCCGAACACCCGCCACCAGGAGCCGCGGACCAGCTTCGCGGAGCGGCCCATGGCCTTCCTGATGCTCTGCTTCTCCAGCATCAGCGCGGGGGACGCCAGCGAGAGGCGGACCATGAGCCACACGGTGACCACGCCGCCCCCGAGGAAGCCCAGGACGGTCAGGGCCAGTCCGGGCCCGCCGGCTCCCGCGGCCGCGACGAGGAGACCGGGTGCCATGGCGACGGTGACGATGCCGGCGACGATGAGCAGCAGCAGGATGATCAGGCCGAAGAGCTTCAGTACCTGTGGCCGGGCGTCCCGCCAGGCTTCGGCGGTCGTCACCGGCCGGCCCAGTACGGCGCGGCTGGTGACGGTGGTCAGCAGCGCGGTGGCCAGGACGGTGCCGATCAGGGAGAGCAGGAAGACGACACCGGAGTTGACCGTGGTGTCGGTCAGGGCGTCGCCGAGTTCGCTCAGGGTGGCGTCCGGGTCGTTGAGGGCCTCGGTGCTGGTGTTGTCCAGGACGAGGCCCTGGAGCAGCACGACGATGATCTCCGTGAAGACGGCGACGGTCAGGGAGACGCCGAGGACCGTGCGCCAGTAGCTGCGCATGGTGGAGACGGCGCCGTCGAGGATCTCGCCGACGCCGAGCGGGCGGAGCGGGATCACTCCGGGCTTCGCCGCGGGCGGGGGACCGCCCCAGCCGCCTCCCCAGCCGCCGTGTCCGCCGGGGGCGCCGTAGCCTCCCCATCCCCCGCCCGGCCCGCGGTGGCCGCCGCCGGGCGGGGCCGGGGGCGGGGCGCCCCAGCCCTGGCCGGGCGGTGGGGGAGGCGGGGCCTGGCCCGGGGCGGTGGGCCCGGTGGGCGCGGACCACTGGCCGGGGGGCGGCTGCTCCTTGGACCACTTCGTGCCGGGGCTCGTGGGTTCCGCACCCGGCCGGTCCGCGGGCTGCGCGGGCTGATCGGGACCGGCGGGGCGGTCGGCGGGCTCGGCGGGGCCGGACGCGCCGGGCTCACGCCCGTCGGACGGGGCGGATCCGGGCGAGGCCCAGCCCGGAGTGTCGTTCATCGTCGCTCCTTCACGGTGCCCGTCCGCGTGCGCGGCGGCAGGTTGGCAGCCATCGTGTCATGGGGCGGTCGGCAGCGGACCAGGCACGGTATGGGCTGCGCACCTTCAATTGTCCGCCGGACAGGGGGCAGACTGACCGCATGGCTGATCGAGACGCGCGAAGCGGCGAGGACAGGCTGCCGACCGGGATACCGGCGGTGCTCCGCTGGGAGGAGCCTCCCGAGGGGCCGGTGGTGGTGCTGCTGGACCAGACCAGGCTCCCGGCCGAGGAGGTCGAACTGGTCTGCACGGACGCGGCCGCCCTCGTGGAGGCCATCCGTTCGCTCGCCGTGCGCGGGGCGCCGCTGCTGGGCATCGCGGGCGCCTACGGCGTCGCGCTCGCCGCCGTGCGGGGCTTCGAGGTGGCCGAGGCGGCGGCAGCGCTGGAGGGAGCCCGTCCCACCGCGGTGAATCTCGCCGTGGGAGTGCGCCGGGCACGAGCCGCCCACCAGGAGGCGCTGGCCAGGACCGGTGACACCCGCCGGGCGGCCGACGCGGCGCTGGCCGCGGCCCGTGCGCTGCACCAGGAGGACGCCGAGGCCAGCGCACGGATGGCCGGGCACGGAATGAGGCTGCTGGACGAGTTGCTGCCCGCCGGCGGGCACCGTGTCCTGACCCACTGCAACACCGGTTCGCTGGTGTCGGGCGGCGAGGGGACCGCCTTCGCGGTGGCGCTCGCGGCCCACCGGGCGGGTCGGCTGCGCCGCCTGTGGGTGGACGAAACGCGTCCCTTGCTGCAAGGTGCTCGCCTGACGGCATACGAGGCGGCCCGCAGCGACATGGCGTACACCTTGCTCACCGACAACGCGGCGGGTTCGCTCTTCGCGGCGGGTGAGGTGGACGCGGTACTCGTCGGCGCGGACCGCATCGCGGCCGACGGTTCGGTGGCGAACAAGGTGGGGAGCTATCCGCTCGCGGTGCTCGCGCGCTACCACCATGTGCCGTTCATCGTCGTGGCTCCGGTCACGACGGTGGACCCGGACACGCCGGACGGGGCGTCCATCGAGGTGGAACAGCGCCCCGGATATGAAGTGACCGAGGTCACGGCGCCGCAGGTGCCGGTGGCGGGAGCGGGAGGCGGGATTCCGGTGGCACCCCTGGGGACCCAGGCGTACAACCCGGCGTTCGACGTGACGCCGCCCGAGCTGGTGACGGCGATCGTCACCGAGGAGGGCGCGGTTTCGCCCGTGACCGGCGAGGCCCTCGCGGAGCTGTGTGCCAGGTCACGCCAGGTAACGATTAGCTAATGGGATGATGTCGTTTATGAAGGGACGAGTCCTTGTCGTCGACGACGACACCGCACTGGCCGAGATGCTCGGCATTGTGCTGCGTGGTGAGGGTTTTGAGCCGTCTTTCGTAGCCGACGGCGACAAGGCGCTGGCCGCCTTCCGGGAGACCAAGCCCGATCTGGTGCTGCTCGACCTGATGCTGCCCGGTCGGGACGGCATCGAGGTGTGCCGCCTGATCAGGGCGGAGTCGGGTGTGCCGATCGTGATGCTGACGGCGAAGAGCGACACCGTCGACGTCGTGGTCGGCCTGGAGTCGGGCGCCGATGACTACATCGTGAAGCCGTTCAAGCCGAAGGAGCTGGTGGCCCGCATCCGGGCGCGCCTGAGGAGGTCCGAGGAACCGGCGCCGGAACAGCTCGCCATAGGCGACCTGGTCATCGACGTGGCCGGTCACTCCGTGAAGCGGGACGGACAGTCGATCGCGCTGACGCCGCTGGAGTTCGACCTGCTGGTGGCGCTGGCCCGCAAGCCGTGGCAGGTGTTCACGCGGGAGGTGCTCCTCGAGCAGGTTTGGGGCTACCGGCACGCCGCCGACACCCGCCTGGTCAACGTGCATGTGCAGCGGCTGCGCTCCAAGGTCGAGAAGGACCCGGAGAAGCCGGAGATCGTGGTGACCGTCCGCGGAGTCGGCTACAAGGCCGGACCGAGCTGACATGGCCAGGGACAGTGCCGCTTCGGCGCCCGGGTCCGGGGCCCGCGCCGGGCGGCCTGTCGCCCACGAGCCCCTCCGCCGCAAGCTCCCCGGTCACACGGCTGCCGGTCGCAAGCCGCCCGGCTCCCGCTGGGGCCGCCTGCTGGAGGGCGGGCTGCTGCACGGCGGCGTGCAGGGCAGTCCGGTGCTCCGCCTCTTCGTGCGCTGGGTGCGCCGTCCGCTGCTGCCCGTCATGCGGCTGTGGCGGCGCAACATCCAGCTCAAGGTCGTCGCCACCACCCTGCTGATGTCGCTGGGCGTGATGCTGCTGCTCGGCTTCGTGGTGATCGGACAGGTCCGCAACGGCCTGCTGGACGCCAAGGTGAAGGCGTCCCAGAGCCAGGCCACCGGTGGCTTCACGGCGGCCAAGCAGAGGGCCGAGGAGTCGGCGAGCGCCGACGGCGAGGACAACGCCCCCGCCGACGGGCGCCCCTCGCAGAACGTCATCCAGTGGATGAGCGAACTGGTGAAGTCGCTCTCCAGCGGCGGCCAGGGCGCCTTCGACGTCGTCACGCTCCCCATGGGCGGGGAGAGCGGCAGCGGACGCGGCCCGCGCGCCTCCGGTTCGGTCGACTGGGCCGTCAGCGTCCCCGAGGAACTGCGGGCAAGGGTCGAGGGCGGTACGGCGGCGGCCCAGAGCTACACCCGTATCAAGTACAGCTCCGGCCAGGACTCCGAGCCCGGCCTGGTCATCGGCAAGCAGGTCAACGACCCGAACAGCGAGCCGTACCAGCTGTACTACCTCTTCCCGCTCACTCAGGAGGAGAAGTCCCTCAGCCTGGTCAGGGGCACACTGGCGACGGCGGGGCTCTTCGTCGTCGTGCTGGTCGGGGCCATCGCGTGGCTCGTGGTGCGCCAGGTCGTCACGCCCGTACGGATGGCGGCGAGCATCGCCGAGCGGCTGTCCGCCGGGCGCCTGCAGGAACGGATGAAGGTCACCGGCGAGGACGACATCGCCAGGCTCGGCGAGGCCTTCAACAAGATGGCGCAGAACCTCCAGCTCAAGATCAGCCAGCTCGAGGACCTGTCGCGGATGCAGCGCAGGTTCGTCTCCGACGTGTCGCACGAGCTGCGGACGCCGCTGACGACCGTGCGGATGGCCGCCGACGTCATCCACGACGCGCGCGTGGACTTCGACCCGGTCACCGCGCGGTCGGCGGAACTCCTCGCCGACCAGCTCGACCGGTTCGAGACGCTGCTCGCGGACCTGCTGGAGATCAGCCGCTTCGACGCGGGCGCCGCGGCCCTGGAGGCGGAGCCGATAGACCTCAGGGAGGTCGTACGGCGGGTCGTCAGCGGCGCCGAACCGCTCGCCGAGCGCAAGGGCACGCAGATACGCGTCCTGGGCGACCAGCAGCCCGTGGTCGCCGAGGCGGACGCGCGGCGAGTGGAGCGTGTGCTGCGCAACCTCGTCGTCAACGCGGTGGAGCACGGCGAGGGCAGGGACGTGGTCGTCAAGCTCGCCGTGGCCGGCGGCGCGGTCGCCGTGGCGGTGCGCGACTACGGCGTGGGACTCAAGCCCGGCGAGGCCACCCGGGTCTTCAGCCGCTTCTGGCGGGCCGACCCGGCACGGGCGCGTACCACCGGCGGCACCGGACTGGGCCTCTCGATCGCCCTGGAGGACGCGCGGCTGCACGGCGGCTGGCTGCAGGCCTGGGGCGAGCCGGGCGGCGGCTCGCAGTTCCGGCTGACGCTGCCCAGGACCGCGGACGAGCCGCTCAGGGGCTCGCCGATACCGCTGGAGCCGACGGACTCGCGGCGCAACCAGGAACTCCACGACGCCGGCCTCGGCGAGGCGGGTGCGGTGAACGGCGCGGACCGGGCGGCCGGTGCCCCGGCACAGGTGTCGGCCGGGCAGTCGCCCTCCGCGCGGGGACCGATACCTCCTAGGCCCGCCCCGGCGACCCCCGCGGCCGATCCGACGGCGCTCCCCGGCAACGGCGCGCGCGTGGTGCCGAAGAACGTGTCGGGAGCCCGGGGACAGGACGGCGGGCCCGCGCCGGAGGCGGCGAGCCGTCCGGACGCCGGGGCGCAGGAAACGAGCAGGCAAGGGGAGGCATCTCGTGGACGCTGACCGCGAGGGAGGCGGTCGGCGCAGGCCGGCACGCGTGCTGGCGTACGCCCTCTGCGGCGTCGTACTGGTGGCGGGCTGCGCGTCCATGCCCGACGACGGAGACCTGCGGGGGGTGGAGTCCACGCCCCGGCAGGACCCTCAGGTCCGTGTGTTCGCGATGCCGCCGCAGGACGACGCCCCGCCCTCCGACATCGTGCAGGGCTTCCTGGAGGCGCTGACCAGCGACGATCCGCATTACGAGACGGCGCGCAGGTATCTGACCGGTGACGCCGCGAAGAACTGGCAGCCGGACGAGTCGGCGACGGTGCTGGAGGGCGGGCCGGGAACCGAGTCCGACCACTCGGGCAGCCGCGAGGACGCCAACGACTACTCGGTGACCCTGACCGGCACGAAGGTCGCCACCGTGGACGGGCAGCAGTCGTACTCGCCGGCCGAGGGCTCGTACCGCAAGCCGGTGCACCTCACCCGGGACGGCAAGACCAGGCAGTGGCGCATCGACGCGCTGCCGCCGGGCGTCGTCATGGGCAAGTCGGACTTCCAGCGCAACTACATGTCGGTCAACCGGTACTACTTCGCCTCGAACTCCGTGGTGCGGGCGGACGCCGACGAGGGGACGAGCCCGCAGCCGGCGGCCGTCGCCGATCCCGTGTACGTGCGCCGGCGCGTCGATCCCATGACGCAGGTGGTCCGTTCCCTGATCAGCGGGCCCACGAGCCTGCTCGGTCCCGTGGTCAGGTCCAGCTTCCCGACCGGTACGGCGCTGGCGGAGAACGCCGGTTCGCTGGCGCCCGACGACCGCAGCAGGCTCACGGTGCCGTTGAACGACAAGGCGGCGGGGGTCGGTCAGGAGAAGTGCGACGAGATGGCCGCACAGCTCCTCTTCACGCTGCAGGCCCTCACTCCGGCGGTGGAGGACGTCGAACTCCGCTCGGGCGGCGAGAAGTTGTGCTCGCTCACCGAGGACCGGGCCGAGACGGTCGCCACGCGCGGTTCGGCGCAGCGGCCCGACTACCTGTACTTCGTCGGCCAGGACGACAGCGTGGTGCGGATCGCGGCGGGCAGCAACGGAACCCGTCCGGAACCCGTCCCGGGCCCGCTGGGCGAGGGCGAGAAGGCGCTGCGGGCGGTCGCGGTGGCGCGGGACGAGCACAGCGCCGCCGGTATCGGCCTCGACAACAAGTCGCTGTACGTGGCTTCGCTGGTGCCGGGCGGTTCGCTCGGCGAGCCCGTCCTGGTCAGCGAGGGCGAGGCGGAGGACGACCGGCTGACGCCGCCCAGCTGGGACGCGCAGGGCGATCTCTGGATCGCCGACCGGGACCCCGCCGATCCGCGGCTGCTGCTGCTGAAGGCGGGCGCGGGCGAGCCGGTGGAGGTCCGGACACCGGGACTGGACGGCCGGGTGCAGGCCGTGCGGGCGGCGGCCGACGGAGTGCGGATCGCGCTGATCGTGGAGAAGGGCGGCAAGCGGTCGCTGCTCATCGGACGCATCGAGCGGGACGGCAGGCCCGGGGAGGAGGCGGCTGCCACCGTTCTCGAACTGCGTTCCGCGACGCCCGAGCTGGAGGAGGTCACGGCCATGTCGTGGGCCGGGGACAGCCGGCTCGTGGTGGTCGGACGTGAACGCGGCGGCGTTCAGCAGATCGGGTACGTGCAGGTAGACGGCTCGACGCCGGAGGCCTCGGTGCCGGCGGCCCTGACGGGGGTCGCGGAGATCGCCGCGACCGAGGACGAGCGGCTGCCGCTCGTGGCGTACTCGGAGGACCTGATCGTGCGGCTGCCGTCCGGACTGCAGTGGCAGAAGGTGACGGAGGGGACGGCGCCGGTCTACCCGGGCTGAGGCGCTCGCCGCCCGGGTTTTCCACAGGCGGCCGGTGAGGGTTTTCCACAGGCCCGGCAGGGTTCCGCGGACCTTGGCACAGTGGTGGCCATGCGGGGATTGCTGGAATTGCGGGGATTGCGCAGGGGATGGCGGGACCTCACGGACCTGGTGCTGCCGGCCGAGTGCGGCGGGTGCGGGGACGGCCGCGCGGTGCTGTGTTCCCGGTGCCGTACGGCGCTGGGCGGGGCCGCGCCGCGTCGGGTGCGGCCGGTGCCGGAGCCACCGGGGCTGCCGGTGGTGCACGCGGCGGCGCCGTACGCGGACGAGGTACGGGCCGCGCTGCTGGCCCACAAGGAGCGGGGCATGCTGGCCCTGACGGCGCCGCTCGGCGCGGCCCTGGCGGGAGCGGTACGGGCGGGCCTGCGGGAGTCGGGCACCGGCGACGGGGACGGTTTCTCGGGACCGGGCCCGGGTCCGGGCCGTGGGCCGGTGTCGGTGCCGGCGCTGCTCGTGCCGGTGCCGTCGGCGCGGCGGGCGGTGCGGACGCGCGGGCACGACCCGGCGCGGCGCATCGCTCTCGCCGCGGCGGGGGAGCTGCGGCGGACCGGAGTGTCCGCCCGGGTGTCGGCCGTGCTGCGGCAACGGCACGCCGTGGCCGACCAGTCGGGGCTCGACGCCCGGCAGCGGCTGGACAACCTCACCGGGGCGCTGGCGGTGGTCCCGGGCGGTGCCCGGCTGCTGTGCGGTGGTGGGACGGTCGTCCTGGTCGACGACCTGATGACGACGGGGGCGTCGCTGACCGAGGCGGCACGTGCGGTACGTGCGGCGACGGCGGGCGGTGCGGGAACCGCCACGGACCGGGGCGGACCGCCGGACCGGGCCGGACCGGCTGAGTCGGGGGCGGGACCCGGCACGTACTGGACGGCGAGATCGGCTGTGTATCCGTCGGCGGTGGGGGAAGGCAGAGAGGAACGGAAGCCGGGACCCGAAATGGCGGGCCCGAACGGAGGCGGCGCGGTGATAGGTGAAGCGATCTGTGCGGCAGTGGTCGCCGCCTCACCGGATTCTTTCGAAAATAAACCGGAACTGACTGAGAGCTTGCATCGTTGCAGGTAATGAGAGGGTCAATTCACTGGAACGGAGGTACACCGCGGTAGAGGGTGACGACATCCGTCCGGGCGAGATATGTTCGGTTGTGAGGCAAAGCCGCAGGCCACACCTCTCGAATCCGAATGCCGCGCTGCGGGTTTTCACCGTCATCACCCGCGCCGGTGGAGTGGAGAACCCGCCCGCCGGGGAGGAGGTGGACGTCACCGAGTCCGAGGTTCCGGGTGATCCGGAACCTGGTGCAAAAGGGAGATGCTCCGCCGTCGAAGCGGAGCGATCCGGGAACGGAGTTCTGCGTGGACATCGTCGTCAAGGGCCGCAAGACCGAGGTGCCCGAGCGGTTCCGGAAGCACGTGGCCGAGAAGCTGAAGCTGGAGAAGATCCAGAAGCTCGATGGCAAGGTGATCAGCCTCGACGTCGAGGTGTCCAAGGAGCCGAACCCCCGGCAGGCCGACCGCTGTGACCGAGTGGAGATCACGCTCCGCTCCCGCGGTCCGGTGATTCGGGCGGAGGCGGCGGCGAGCGACCCCTACGCGGCGCTCGACCTGGCGGCGGAGAAGCTCGGCGCACGGCTGCGCAAGCAGCACGACAAGCGCTTCTCGCGCCGGGGCGCACGCCGGATCTCGGCGGCGGAGGTCGCCGACCACGTACCGGACGCGGCGACGCTCAACGGGAACGGCGAAGTCGTCCCGCAGGAGAAGCGGGACGGCGTACCCACCAAGAAGATCGGCTCGCTGGAGGTCCAGGGCGACGGCCCGCTCGTCGTCCGGGAGAAGACCCACGTGGCCGCACCGATGTCCCTCGACCAGGCGCTCTACGAGATGGAGCTGGTCGGGCACGACTTCTATCTGTTCGTCGACGCCGAGACGAAGGAGCCCAGCGTCGTCTACCGGCGGCACGCCTACGACTACGGCGTGATCCACCTCACCACGGACACGATGGTCACCCAGGCGCACGCCCCCGACGCGGGCGATGCGCTCGGCGGCTGACGCACCGTCGGTGACAGCGAACCGGTGCCCCTGGAGCGTGTGTGCGCCCCCAGGGGCATCGGTGTGCGACGGTGCGCGAGGGTGTGCGACCCCCATCGCCGCCCGTTCGGGCACCCCACTGTCGGCCGGGCATGGAATCATGGCGACAACGGCCCAACCGGTGGGTCGTTGCTCTGGGTTGGCGATGGCTCAGGACCAAGGGCCGCAGCCTTCAGGGGAGGAACGATGGCGGACAGTTTCGGACCGATGCGGGTCGCGGGCGTCGACCACGGGATCGACGACGGGGCCGCCGGCATGGGCCCGGACACGGGCGTCCCGCGCGAGGAGCCGATCAGGGTCCTGGTCGTGGACGACCACGCCCTCTTCCGCCGCGGTCTGGAGATCGTGCTCGCGGCCGAGGAGGACATCCAGGTCATCGGCGAGGCCGGGGACGGCGCCGAGGCCGTGGAGAAGGCCGCAGACCTGCTGCCGGACATCGTCCTGATGGATGTGCGCATGCCCAAGCGCGGCGGGATCGAAGCGTGCACCTCCATCAAGGAGGTGGCACCCAGTGCCAAGATCATCATGCTCACGATAAGCGACGAAGAGGCCGACCTCTACGACGCGATCAAGGCGGGGGCGACCGGATACCTCCTCAAGGAGATCTCGACGGACGAGGTGGCCACCGCCATTCGCGCAGTGGCCGACGGGCAGTCCCAGATCAGTCCGTCCATGGCGTCGAAACTCCTCACCGAGTTCAAGTCGATGATCCAGCGGACCGACGAACGCCGGCTGGTGCCCGCGCCGCGGCTCACCGACCGCGAGCTGGAAGTACTCAAACTCGTCGCCACCGGAATGAACAACCGGGACATCGCCAAGGAACTGTTCATTTCCGAGAACACCGTGAAGAACCACGTCCGCAACATCCTGGAGAAACTCCAACTGCACTCCAGGATGGAGGCCGTGGTGTACGCGATGCGGGAGAAGATCCTCGAGATCCGGTAAGCCGGCCGGAGAGCGGGTCAGGCGAGCAGGCGGGTCAGCTCCGCGGTGAGGGGCCGGCGCAGGTCCGGGGCGTCGACACGCTCCACGCGCACATCCGTGCAGTCCACCCAGCTCGCCGCCTCGACCAGGGCCTGCGCCACCGCGGGAGCGGCCTTGGGGCCGTCCAGCGTCACCTGCCTGGCGACGAGCGTGCGGCCCTCACGCGCCGGGTCCACCCGGCCGACGAGCCGTCCGCCCGCCAGCACCGGCATCGCAAAGTAGCCGTGCACCCGCTTCTGCTTGGGCACATACGCCTCCAGGCGGTGGGTGAAGCCGAAGATCCGCTCCGTGCGCGCACGCTCCCAGACGAGGGAGTCGAACGGGGAGAGCAGCGTGGTGCGGTGGCGGCCGCGCGGGGTCGTCTCCAGGGCCGCGGGGTCGGCCCAGGCCGGACGGCCCCAGCCCTGCACGGTGACCGGCACCAGACCCGAATCGGCGATCACGGCGTCGACCTGCTCGGCCTTGAGCCGGTGGTAGTCCGCGATGTCCGCGCGCGTGCCGACGCCCAGTGACTGGCCGGCCAGCCGGACCAGGCGGCGCAGGCACTCGGTGTCGTCCAGGTCGTCGTGCAGCAGCGCGGCCGGGACGGCGCGTTCGGCCAGGTCGTACACCCGCTTCCAGCCGCGGCGCTCGACGCACACCACCTCGCCGTACATGAGCGCGCGCTCGACGGCGACCTTGGTGCCCGACCAGTCCCACCACTCGCTGGTCCGCTTCGCGCCGCCCAGGTCCGTGGCGGTGAGCGGGCCCTCGGCGCGGAGCTGCTTGACGACGCGGTCGTAGTCGCCGTCGGGGAGGTGGTGGTTCCAGTGCGGGCGGTTGCGGTAGGCGCGGCGGCGGAAGGCGAAGTGGGGCCACTCCTCGATGGGGAGGATGCAGGCGGCGTGCGACCAGTACTCGAAGGCGTGGGTGTCCTTCCAGTAGGCGTCCTCGACCGTCCTGCGGCCGACGGCGCCCAGGCGGGCGTACGGGATGAGCTCGTGGGAGCGGGCCAGGACCGAGATGGTGTCGAGTTGCACCGCGCCCAGGTGACGGAGGACGCCGCGGACGCCGGCGCGGCGGTCGGGGGCGCCGAGGAAGCCCTGTGCGCGGAGGGCCAGGCGGCGGGCCTCGTCTGCGGACAGTTCCGTGGCGGGGGGCGGGAGGGTCGTCATACGTCCGCACGATAGGGGGTGGGTCTGACAGTGGGGGTGGGTGCGGGGAGGTGGGTGCGGGGAGGTGGCTGTACGTCCCTGTACGTCTCTGTACGTGGCACCCGGCGTGCCTGTGGGCCGGGGGTGGGTCGCGAGGCCCGGCGCGGGCGGGGTGCCGCTGCGCCCACCCGTGCCGCCCCAGCGGCACGACTGCCCGCAGCGGCGCGGCACGCACTGCCCGCAGTAGCGGTTCGGCATGACTGCCCGCGGCGGCGGGGGGCGTGTTACGGGGCCGGCAGGTACGGGGACGTGGACGGGAGGGTGAGGTCCGAGGGGAGGAGGGAGGCGATCCAGCAGTCGCGGCGTACGCCGTTGTTGTTGATCGCGGAGCGCAACGTGCCCTCCATGGTGTAGCCCGCCCGCCGGGCCACCGCGCGGGAGGCCGTGTTCCCGACCTCCGCGCGCCACTCCAGGCGGTCGACGGCCCGCTCGGTGAACGCCCAGCGGGAGACGGCGACCGCGGCCTCGGTGACGTAGCCGTGGCCGCGGTGCTCCTTGGTGCCCCAGAACCCGATCTCGCCGACGCCCAGGGAGATCATGGTGACGCCGAGCATGCCCGCCAGGTCCCCGTCGGGCAGGAAGAGGCCGAAGGTGAACATCGAGTCGTTCGCCCAGCCGTCGGGGACCGCCTGCTCGGCGAAGTTCCGCGCGTGCTCCAGGAGGTAGGGCGAGGGGATCGTCGTCCAGCGCTGGATGTCGGGATCCTGCGCGGCGGCGTACACGGCCTCGGTGTCCTGGGGGCCGACCGTGCGCAGGACGAGGCGGTCGGTGGTCAGCGTGACGGGTTCCATCGGCCGATTCTGCGCGGCGGCCCGCGGCGGACGCCAACTTTTTGCCCTGCGTGAACAGGTGGTCACCTTTAGTGCAATTCGCCGGGGGGTGCGGCACCATCCACGGGGCCCGGACGTTGAACCGGGTGACAGCGGACCGGGGACCGGATGCAAGGCTGGACGCAGAGCGGACGGTCCCCGTCGCGGCAGGCCTCCCGGGGCGGTGGGGTCCTCGCATACGATGGCCGTTGCTCAGTCCGTGACAGGAAACCGACCGTCCCAGGCCCGACCGGCAAGGAGACAAACCCCCGTGTCCGTCCTCTCGAAGATCATGCGTGCAGGCGAAGGCAAGATCCTGCGCAAGCTGCACCGCATCGCGGACCAGGTCAACTCCATCGAAGAGGACTTCGCTGACCTCTCCGACGCCGAGCTGAGGGCCCTCACCGACGAGTACAAGCAGCGGTACGCCGACGGTGAGAGCCTGGACGACCTGCTGCCCGAAGCCTTCGCCACCGTCCGCGAGGCCGCCAAGCGCGTCCTCGGCCAGCGGCACTACGACGTGCAGATCATGGGTGGCGCCGCCCTGCACATGGGCTACGTGGCCGAGATGAAGACCGGCGAGGGCAAGACGCTCGTCGGCACGCTCCCGGCCTATCTCAACGCCCTGTCCGGCGAGGGCGTGCACATCGTCACGGTCAACGACTACCTCGCCGAGCGCGACTCCGAGATGATGGGCCGCGTCCACAAGTTCCTCGGCCTCAACGTCGGCTGCATCCTCGCCAACCAGACGCCGGCCCAGCGCCGCGAGATGTACGGCTGCGACATCACCTACGGCACGAACAACGAGTTCGGCTTCGACTACCTGCGCGACAACATGGCGTGGTCCAAGGACGAGCTCGTCCAGCGCGGCCACAACTTCGCCATCGTCGACGAGGTCGACTCCATCCTCGTGGACGAGGCGCGTACGCCGCTGATCATCTCGGGCCCGGCCGACCAGGCCACCAAGTGGTACGGCGACTTCGCCAAGCTGGTCACCCGCCTGAAGAAGGGCGAGGCCGGCAACACCCTCAAGGGCATCGAGGAGACCGGCGACTACGAGGTCGACGAGAAGAAGCGCACCGTCGCCATCCACGAGTCGGGCGTCTCCAAGGTCGAGGACTGGCTGGGCATCGACAACCTCTACGAGTCGGTGAACACCCCGCTGGTCGGCTACCTGAACAACGCCATCAAGGCCAAGGAGCTCTTCAAGAAGGACAAGGACTACGTCGTCATGGACGGCGAAGTCATGATCGTCGACGAGCACACCGGCCGTATCCTCGCCGGCCGCCGCTACAACGAGGGCATGCACCAGGCGATCGAGGCGAAGGAAGGGGTGGACATCAAGGACGAGAACCAGACGCTCGCCACCATCACCCTCCAGAACTTCTTCCGCCTCTACAAGCGCCACGACCACAACGACAAGGAACAGCCCGGTCTGTCCGGCATGACCGGTACGGCGATGACCGAGGCCGCCGAGTTCCACCAGATCTACAAGCTCGGCGTGGTGCCCATCCCGACCAACCGGCCGATGGTCCGCCAGGACCAGTCCGACCTGATCTACCGCACCGAGGTCGCCAAGTTCGACGCGGTCGTCGACGACATCGAGGAGAAGCACCGCAAGGGCCAGCCGATCCTCGTCGGCACCACCTCCGTCGAGAAGTCCGAGTACCTCTCGCAGCAGCTCAGCAAGCGCGGCGTCCAGCACGAGGTGCTCAACGCCAAGCAGCACGACCGGGAGGCGACGATCGTCGCCCAGGCGGGTCGCAAGGGCTCCGTGACGGTGGCCACCAACATGGCCGGCCGTGGTACGGACATCAAGCTCGGCGGCAACCCCGAGGACCTCGCCGAGGCGGAGCTGCGCCAGCGGGGCCTCGACCCCGAGCAGCACATCGAGGAGTGGGCCGCGGCCCTGCCGGCCGCGCTGGAGCGGGCCGAGCAGGCGGTCAAGGCCGAGTTCGAAGAGGTCAAGTCCCTGGGCGGGCTCTACGTCCTGGGCACCGAGCGGCACGAGTCGCGGCGCATCGACAACCAGCTGCGCGGTCGTTCCGGCCGGCAGGGCGACCCCGGAGAGAGCCGTTTCTACCTCTCCCTGGGCGACGACCTCATGCGCCTGTTCAAGGCCCAGATGGTCGAGCGCGTGATGTCCATGGCGAACGTGCCGGACGACGTGCCCATCGAGAACAAGATGGTCACCCGCGCGATCGCCTCCGCGCAGTCGCAGGTCGAGACCCAGAACTTCGAGACGCGCAAGAACGTCCTGAAGTACGACGAGGTCCTCAACCGCCAGCGCGAGGTCATCTACGGCGAGCGGCGCCGCGTCCTGGAGGGCGAGGACCTGCAGGAGCAGATCCAGCACTTCATGAACGACACCATCGACGCCTACGTGCAGGCCGAGACCGCCGAGGGCTTCCCGGAGGACTGGGACCTCGACCGGCTGTGGGGCGCCTTCAAGCAGCTGTACCCGGTCAAGGTGACCGTGGAGGAGCTGGAGGAGGCGGCCGGCGACCGGGCCGGGCTGACCGCCGACTACATCGAGGAGTCCATCAAGGACGACATCCAGGAGCAGTACGAGGCGCGTGAGACGCAGCTCGGCTCCGAGATCATGCGCGAGCTGGAGCGCCGGGTCGTGCTCTCGGTCCTGGACCGCAAGTGGCGCGAGCACCTCTACGAGATGGACTACCTCCAGGAGGGC
The DNA here is from genome assembly GCF_000721235.1 of Streptomyces olivaceus. Taxonomy (GTDB): domain Bacteria; phylum Actinomycetota; class Actinomycetes; order Streptomycetales; family Streptomycetaceae; genus Streptomyces; species Streptomyces olivaceus. Next base: position 71,640 of record NZ_JOFH01000029.1, on the reverse strand, counting down.
ATCGGCCTGCGCGCGATGGCGCAGAAGGACCCGCTGGTCGAGTACCAGCGGGAGGGCTTCGACATGTTCCAGGCCATGATGGAGGGCATCAAGGAGGAGTCCGTCGGCTACCTGTTCAACCTGGAGGTCCAGGTCGAGCAGCAGGTCGAGGAGGTCCCGGTCGAGGACGCGGCGCCGTCGCTCGAGAAGGACGTCCAGGACGCCGTCCCGGCCCAGGCGGGTGCCCGTCCGGAGATCCGCGCCAAGGGGCTCGACGCCCCGCAGCGACGGGATCTGCACTTCTCCGCGCCGACCGTGGACGGCGAGGGCGGTGTCGTCGAGGGCGAGTTCACCGACGGCGAGTCCGCGCAGGCGCAGTCGGACGGTCTCACGCGCGCGGAGCGCCGCAAGCAGGCCAAGGGCGGACGCCGCCGCAAGAAGTGACGGTGCGGTGCCCGCGGGCACCGCGTCGGAGTGGGGCAAGGGCCGGTTCACCTGCGGGTGGCCGGCCCTTCGGCCTGCTCGACGGCCCCGGCGGCCCCGGCGGAACGGGGGGTGAGCGGCGGGCCGGGGACGGTCAGTCGTCGTCCGCGCGGGGGCTGCGCGGGCCGCCCAGTTCGACCGCCGTGCAGCGCCAGCGCAGGTCGCGGCCCTGCTCCAGGCGGAAGGCCATGGCGCGCAGCTGGTCGCCCGCGCCGATGCGGGCGAAGACCTCCAGCGCGCCCTCGCGCGGCTCGAACCAGCCGATGTCGCGGACGACGGGGGAGGCGCCGCGCGTACGCAGGGGGCCGCGTTCGGCGAGGTGGGCCAGGTCGTCGTAGGCCCGGCCGACGGTGTGGCGGAGCATCGAGTGGACGGGGCGCCGGCCGCTGAGCACGTGGAGGAGGAGTTCGGCGAACCGGTCGGTGGGGCTCAGCTGGGGAACCGGGCGGCGAGGTGTCTGGGCGGGGACGAGAGGCGCTGCCGGGGCCGTTGCGGTCGGCGGCCCCTCCGGACGGGCCGGCCGTGCGTCAGAGGCCCTCAGGCGCGTGCCCGGGGCGTCCTGGGCGGCCTGCCGTGCCTCCGCGGCGGCGAGGTCCGTCGCGGGCGCGCTCGCGCGGGGTGCGCCGGTGGTCCGCCGGCCCGGTCCGGCCGTGGCCGGCCGGGTGTCGGCAGGCCGCGTCCGGGCGCGCGGGGACCTGCCCGGAGCGCCCGGCGGGCGGCCGCCGGGCGCCGCGGTCCGTACGACGCCGCCGGGGCGGCGCGGAGGTGCGGCGCCGGGAGCGCGGGACGCGGGGCCCGCGGGGGCGTACGCGAGGGGCAGGGGGCGACTGGCGGCCCTGGTCATGACCTTGTACATGAAGATCCCCGTTTCGGCGGCGGCCCGGACTGGCAATACCGGGCAGTAACTTGCGGTCGAGGACCTTGTACGGGGTGAAGGCCCGGCACGGCAAGGAGCGGCGCGGCCGGGGTGAGGGGGCAGGAGAATTCACCTATCAGGGTGGCCGGGGCGGTCGGCGGCCCGGGGCGGCGCGGGAGCGGCGGGTGAATCCCGGGCCGGGGGTGGACGCCTCCGGCCCTGTGCCGGGAACTCGAAAGGGGACACCCGCACGTATCCTGAAGGTCCTCCCGCCGGCCTCCGAGCACCCCGGCGGTGTCCCCGACCACGGAAGCGGCGGTCCCATGCGCGTCTACGTCCCCCTCACCCTGTCCGCCCTCGCCGAGGCGCACCGGACGGGAGAGCTGGGGGCGCCCGGACCGCTGACCGCCTACGCCGTCACACCGGCGCTGCGCGAGTGGTACCTGTCGGACGACATCGAGGAGCTGGAGTACGCCGCCCTGAACCGCGCCGCGCTGGCCTCGCTGCGGCTGCTGGCGGCCGACGCCGGTGCGGAGCGCCGCCGGGTCGTGGTCGCCGCCGACGTGTCCGACGGCGCGGCCTCGGTCGATCCGGACCGGGGGCTCGATCCGCAGGCGCTGGGCGAGGTGCGGGTGGCCGGGCCGCTGCCGCTGGCCAAGGCGGCCGCGGTGCACGTCGACGCCGCCGAAGCGGAGACCGACGTGACCGCCGCGGCCGGCGCCCTCGCCGCGGCGGACGGCGGGGACGACGACGCGCAGTTCACGGTGGGCGGGGCAGAGGACCACGAACTGCTGTGGTACGCCACGCAGGAGATCCCGAACCTGGTGGGTGCGCGGCGCTGACGGGTCGTCGGCGCCGGCGGTGCCCTGACTGTCAGTGGCTGCGGGTACGTTTTCGGGCATGGGGATGCAGACAGGGGCGCACATCGTCTGGGACTGGAACGGCACGCTGTTCCACGACAACGACGCGATCATCGGGGCGACGAACGCGGCCTTCGCCGAGCTGGGGCTGACGCCGATCACGCTGGAGCAGTACCGGGCGCTGTACTGCGTACCGGTGCCGAAGTTCTACGAGCGGCTGATGGGCCGGCTGCCGACGGACGCCGAGTGGCAGGTCATGGACGCGACCTTCCAGCGCCACTACAGCGCGCAGATGGGGCGGTGCGGGCTGGCCGACGGCGTGGCCGAGCTGCTCGCGGGCTGGCGGTCGGCGGGGCGGAGCCAGTCGATCCTCAGCATGTACGGCCACGAGGAGCTGGTCCCGCTGGTGCGCGCGTTCGGGATCGAAACGCACTTCATACGCGTCGACGGGCGGACGGGGCCGTCCGGGGGCAGCAAGGCGGAGCACATGGTGCGGCATCTCGCGGAGCTGGCGGAGGCGGGGGTGGAGCCGGGCCGGACCGTCGTGATCGGGGACGCGGCGGACGACGCGGTGGCGGCGCGGGGTGTGGGGGCGGGGGCGGTGCTCTACACCGGCGGGTCGCACAGTCGGGCCAGTCTGGAGGACGTGGGGGTGCCGGTGGTGGACACGTTGGGGGAGGCGGTGGGGGTGGCCGAGCGGTTGGTGGGCGTGAAGTCGTAGCGCGGTGGTTCCGGTGAGGGACGCCACTGCCCGCAGCTGTGCGGAACGGCCAAGTCGGGGGCCGGGTTTTGTACAGAAGCGGCTCGTGACGGACGGGCCGGGGAGGGGGATAGCCTTGTCGCGTGATCAGCGCGATAGTTCGCGGGGGCACTGGTGCCTCCGCCCCGCGCCCGGTGCGCACGGACGACATCCGTGTCCGGGTGGCGGTCGCTGGTCTTCGCGGGCGGGACCGGGCGGAAGAGACCCCCGGTACGGCGCCTCGCATCCCCCGGACGGTGACGGCGAGAGCGAAGTCACACCCGGTCGGTGCGGCGACATTGGCTGATATGCCCCCGCTCCTCTCGTCTTGCGGCATAGCGTCGGAGAGGGCCGGACACCCCCGGTCCCGACGTCGTGCCGGAAGGCAGGAGACCGTACTTCCTTCTACGTCACGCAACGGCGCGCGACAGGAGTCAGAGGACAATGCAGACCAAGCTGGACGAAGCAAAGGCCGAGCTGCTCGAAAGGGCTGCGCGGGTAGCTGAGAACAGCCCGGTCGGGGGGCACCTACCGACTGGGACGACGGGCGAGGGCTCTCCGGGCACCCCGGACGGCCCCGACGGCGCGGACGGCGCCCCGGACTACGCGTCCCTGCCCGTGTTCCTCCACCGCTACTACCGGCACACCGCCCCGGAGGACCTGGCCGACCGCGACCCGGTCGACGTCTTCGGCGCCGCCGTCTCGCACTACCGGCTGGCCGAGAACCGCCCGCAGGGCACGGCGAACGTCCGCGTGCACACCCCGACGGTCGAGGAGAACGGCTGGACCTGCAGCCACTCCGTCGTCGAGGTGGTCACCGACGACATGCCCTTCCTCGTCGACTCCGTGACCAACGAGCTGACCCGTCAGGGCCGCGGCATCCACGTCGTCGTCCACCCGCAGATCGTGGTGCGGCGCGACGTCGCCGGCAAGCTGGCCGAGGTGCTCCCCGGCCCGCCCACCGCCGACCTGCCGCACGACGCGCACGTCGAGTCCTGGATCCACGTCGAGATCGACCGCGAGACCGACCGCGGCGACCTGAAGCAGATCACCGCCGACCTGCTGCGCGTCCTGAACGACGCCCGCGAGGCCGTCGAGGACTGGGGCAAGATGCGGGACGCGGCCGTCCGCATCGCCGAGCAGCTGGGGACCGAGGCCACTCCGGACGACCTCCCCGCGCGGGAGCTGGAGGAGGCCCGCGAGCTGCTGCGCTGGCTGGCGGACGACCACTTCACCTTCCTCGGCTACCGCGAGTACGAACTGCGCGAGGACGACTCCCTCGCCGCCGTCCCCGGCACCGGTCTCGGCGTCCTGCGCTCCGACCCGCACCACGCGGCCGACGAGAGCCACCCCGTCAGCCCGTCCTTCGAGCGGCTCCCCGCCGACGCCCGGGCCAAGGCCCGCGAGCACCGGCTCCTGGTGCTGACCAAGGCGAACAGCCGGGCCACCGTGCACCGGCCGTCGTACCTGGACTACGTCGGCGTCAAGAAGTTCGACGAGAACGGTAACGTCGTCGGCGAGCGGCGCTTCCTCGGCCTGTTCTCCTCCGCCGCCTACACCGAGTCCGTCCGCCGGGTGCCGGTGATCCGGCGCAAGGTGGAACAGGTGCTGGCCCGGGCCGGGTTCTCGCCCAACAGCCACGACGGCCGGGACCTGCTGCAGATCCTGGAGACGTACCCGCGCGACGACATGTTCCAGACCTCGGTCGAGGAACTCGAACCGATCGTGACCTCCGTGCTCTACCTCCAGGAGCGCCGCCGCCTGCGGCTCTACCTGCGCCAGGACGAGTACGGGCGCTACTACTCGGCCCTCGTCTACCTCCCCCGCGACCGCTACACCACCGGTGTCCGGCTGCGGATCGTCGACATCCTCAAGGAGGAGCTCGGCGGCACCAACGTCGACTTCACCGCGTGGAACACCGAGTCGATCCTGTCCCGGCTGCACTTCGTGGTCCGCGTCCCGCAGGGCACCGAGCTGCCGCAGCTGTCCGACGCCGACAAGGACCGTATCGAGGCCCGCCTCGTCGAGGCCGCCCGTTCCTGGGCCGACGGGTTCGCCGAGGCACTCACCGCCGAGGTCGGCGAGGAGCGTGCCGCGGAGCTGCTGCGCCACTACGGCGGCGCCTTCCCCGAGGGCTACAAGGCCGACCACGGCCCGCGCTCCGCGGTCGCCGACCTCGGCCACCTGGAGCGGCTCGACGAGGAGCAGACCTTCGCGCTCAGCCTGTACGAGCCGGTCGGCGCCGCGCCCGAGGAACGGCGTTTCAAGATCTACCAGAAGGGCGGCTCGGTCTCCCTGTCGGCCGTGCTTCCGGTGCTCAGCCGGCTCGGCGTCGAGGTCACCGACGAGCGGCCCTACGAGCTGCGCTGCGCGGACCGCACCACGGCCTGGATCTACGACTTCGGCCTGCGCATGCCCAAGGCGCCGGCCGGCGGCGCCGACTACCTCGGCGACGACGCCCGCGAGCGTGTCCAGGACGCCTTCGCCGCCACCTGGACCGGCAAGGCGGAGAACGACGGCTTCAACGCCCTCGTGCTCAGCGCCGGGCTGAACTGGCGCGAGGCCATGGTGCTGCGGGCCTACGCCAAGTACCTGCGGCAGGCCGGCTCCACCTTCAGCCAGGACTACATGGAGGACACCCTCCGCAACAACGTCCACACCACGCGGCTGCTCATCAACCTGTTCGAGGCCCGGATGGCCCCGGAGCGGCAGCGCGCCGGCCACGAGATCGTCGACGCGCTGCTCGAAGAGGTCGACGCCGCCCTCGACCAGGTCGCGAGCCTCGACGAGGACCGGATCCTGCGGTCCTTCCTCACCGTCATCAAGGCGACGCTGCGGACCAACTTCTTCCAGGAGGCGAGCGGCGGCAGGCCGCACGACTACGTCTCCATGAAGTTCGACCCGCAGGCCATCCCCGACCTGCCCGCGCCGCGCCCGGCGTTCGAGATCTGGGTGTACTCGCCGCGCGTCGAAGGCGTGCACCTGCGCTTCGGTAAGGTCGCGCGCGGCGGTCTGCGCTGGTCGGACCGCCGCGAGGACTTCCGCACCGAGATCCTCGGCCTCGTCAAGGCGCAGATGGTGAAGAACACCGTCATCGTGCCGGTCGGCGCCAAGGGCGGCTTCGTCGCCAAGCAGCTGCCCGACCCGGGCGTCGACCGCGACGCGTGGATGGCCGAGGGCATCGCCAGCTACAAGACGTTCATCTCGGCGCTGCTCGACATCACCGACAACATGGTGGCCGGCGAGGTCGTCCACCCCGAGGGCGTCGTCCGGCACGACGAGGACGACACCTACCTCGTCGTCGCCGCCGACAAGGGCACCGCCAAGTTCTCCGACATCGCCAACGAGGTCGCCGAGTCCTACAACTTCTGGCTCGGCGACGCCTTCGCCTCCGGCGGCAGCGCGGGCTACGACCACAAGGGCATGGGCATCACCGCCCGCGGCGCCTGGGAGTCCGTCAAGCGGCACTTCCGGGAGCTGGGCGTGGACACCCAGAGCCAGGACTTCACCGTCGTCGGCGTCGGCGACATGTCCGGCGACGTCTTCGGCAACGGCATGCTGCTCAGCGAGCACATCCGCCTCGTCGCCGCCTTCGACCACCGGCACATCTTCATCGACCCGGTGCCGGACGCGGCCACCTCGTACGCCGAGCGCCGCCGGCTGTTCGAGCTGCCGCGCTCGTCGTGGGCGGACTACAACACCGAACTGCTCTCGGCGGGCGGCGGCGTCTTCCCGCGCACGGCCAAGTCCATCCCGGTCAACGCGCAGATCCGCGAGGCCCTCGGCATCGAGCCCGGCGTCACCAAGACGACGCCGGCCGAGCTGATGAAGGCGATCCTCAGCTCCCCGGTCGACCTGCTGTGGAACGGCGGGATCGGCACGTACGTCAAGGCCTCCACCGAGTCCAACGCCGACGTCGGCGACAAGGCCAACGACGCCATCCGCGTCGACGGCAAGGACCTGCGGGTGCAGGTCGTCGGCGAGGGCGGCAACCTGGGCCTGACCCAGCTGGGCCGGATCGAGTTCGCGCTGCAGGGCGGCCGGATCAACACCGACGCCATCGACAACAGCGCGGGCGTGGACACCTCCGACCACGAGGTGAACATCAAGATCCTGCTGAACGGTCTCGTCAAGGACGGCGACATGACCGTCAAGCAGCGCAACAAGCTGCTCGCCCAAATGACCGACGAGGTCGGCGCGCTCGTCCTGCGCAACAACTACGCGCAGAACACCGCGATCGCCAACGCGCTCGCCCAGTCCAAGGACATGCTCCACGCCCAGCAGCGCTTCATGCGCCACCTGGTCAGGGAGGGCCACCTCAACCGGGCCCTGGAGTTCCTGCCCACGGACCGCCAGATCCGCGAGCGGCTCAGCACCGGGCACGGCCTGACCGGCCCGGAGACGGCCGTGCTGCTGGCGTACACGAAGATCACGGTCGCCGAGGAGCTGCTGCACACCTCGCTGCCGGACGACCCGTACCTCAAGGGCCTGCTGCACGCCTACTTCCCGAAGGCGCTGCGCGAGCAGTACCTGGAGCAGGTCGACAGCCACCCGCTGCGCCGCGAGATCACGACGACCGTCCTGGTCAACGACACGGTCAACACGGGCGGTACGACGTATCTGCACCGGATGCGCGAGGAGACCGGCGCCTCGCTGGAGGAGATCGTGCGGGCGCAGACCGTGGCCCGGGCGATCTTCCGCTCCTCCCCGGTGTGGGACGCGGTGGAGGCCCTGGACAACAAGGCCGACGCCGCCGTGCAGACCCGGATCCGGCTGCACTCGCGCCGCCTGGTCGAGCGCGGCACGCGGTGGCTGCTCAACAACCGGCCGCAGCCGCTGGAGCTGGCCGAGACGGTCGACTTCTTCGCCGAGCGGGTCGAGCAGGTCTGGTCGCAGCTGCCGAAGCTGCTGCGCGGCGCGGACGCGGAGTGGTACCAGCACATCTACGACGAGCTGACCGCCGCCGGCGTCCCGGACGAGCCGGCCACGCGGGTGGCGGGGTTCTCCTCCGCCTTCGCGACGCTGGACATCGTGTCGGTGGCCGACCGCACGGGCAAGGAGCCGCTGGACGTCGCCGAGGTCTACTACGACCTCGCCGACCGGCTCGGCGTCACCCAGCTCATGGACCGGATCAGCGATCTGCCGCGCACGGACCGCTGGCAGTCCATGGCCCGCGCGGCGATCCGCGAGGACCTGTACGCGGCGCACGCGTCGCTGACCGCCGACGTGCTGGCGGTGGGCAACGGGTCGGCCACGCCGGAGCAGCGGTTCAAGGCCTGGGAGGAGAGGAACGCGGCGATTCTCGGGCGGGCGCGGACGACGCTGGAGGAGATCCGGGGGTCGGAGGCGTTCGACCTGTCCAACCTGTCGGTGGCCATGCGGACCATGCGGACGCTGCTGCGCACGCATGGGTGACGGCTGACGGCTGACGGCTTCGCCGGGTGAGGTCGTGTGAGGTTGCGTGAGGTGCCCCGGGCCGGGTGGTCCGGGGCACCTTTGCCTGGCGCCCGGCGTGCGAGCGGGCGTCGGGGTGGGTTTCACTCGCCCGCGTTGGCGGGGTGCCGCTGCGCCCACCCGTGCCGCCCCAGCGGCACGACTGCCCGCAGTCGGGGGGCCGGGGGTCAGTGGAGGATGTTCGATACCAGGCGGGCTGCTCTGCGGGATCGGGGGGTGGCGAGGCGGCGTAGCGCCGGGCGGATGAGTGTGGACGTCGGGCCCGTGGGGTGCCAGGTGAGCTGGAGGCGGCCCGGGGTGTGGCCCTCCGGGGACACCGTGACCCGGTGGGGCGTCGTACCGGCGCGGTAGGGGACGCGGGCCGTGAGGGGCGGGAAGGCCGGGGGCGCCAGGAGGATGCCGGTGTGGGTGTGGCCCTCGTGGCGGAGGCGGAGGACGGGATGGCGTACGCCCTCGAAGCCCTGGACGGGGAGGCGGGCCGCCCCCAGGTCGAGGCGGACGCGGCCCTCGAAGAGGCCGGGACCCACGGGTGAGAGGCGGAAGGGCACCGTGAGGCGACGGCGGCCCGGGGAGAGGTGGAGCACCGCGCGCCGGGGGCCGACCGGGAGGCGCAGGGCCGGGTCGTAGGTGCGGACGGTGAGGTCGACCGAGGCGCCGGGACCGCGCGCGACGTCGGTGATCTCGTGCCGGAGCAGGGCGGTGAAGAACGGGCGGGTGTCCAACTCCAGGTCCGAGAGGTCCAGTTCGCGGCGGGCCTCGGGGGTCGCCGGGACCTCGGCGCCCCAGTAGAGCCGGCCGTCCGCCTCGTCCGGTGTCACCCGGCGCGGGGCCACCGCGTGGCCGAGGCCGCGGGCGGCGGTGCGCACGTCGGACAGGCGCCGGTCGCGCAGCAGGCGGAGCACGACCCGCTCGGCGCGGGGCAGCCGGGCGTATGCGCCCTCGGCGAGGGTGTCGAGGTAGGGGTTGACGAGGTCCGCGAAGGACGCGAGCCACGCGTCGTCCCGGTACGGCAGGTCACCGGCGTACATCCGGAAGTCGTGCTTGAGGAACTTGAAGTCCTTGTCCTCGCGCAGCGACTCGTGCCCGCTCTCGGCCAGGAACGCGTCGATGAGGCACTGGACGCGGACGCGGTCGCGGACGTTGGTCAGCTTGTCCCGCTGGTTGGAGATGGAGGCGGCCCCGGCGGCGGCGTACGGGGCGATGTACCAGCGGTAGACCGGCTCGGGGACGACGGTGAACGTCTTGGCCAGGCAGTACGCCTGGGCCGAGAAGAGCTGGTCCTCGTAGTGGATGCCCTCGGGGAAGCGCAGGCCGTGCCGGTCGAGGAAGCGGCGGGCGTACATCTTGCTGGTCGACAGGTGCTCGAAGAGGAGCCGCGGGTCGGCCTCGATGCCGTCGAGGGTGCGGCGCTCGGCCACCAGGTGCGGCATCCAGGTGGTGCGCCGTCCGCCGTCGACGCGGATGCGGTGCACGGCGCCCATCGCGAAGTCCAGGTCGCGTTCGCGGTGTGCGGCGAGCAGGATCTCGACGGCGCGCTCGGGGAGTTCGTCGTCGCTGTCGAGGAACATCAGGTACGGCGCCCGCGCGATCTCCAGGGCCCGGTTGCGCGGGGCGCTGCACCCGCCGCTGTTCTCGGGCAGCCGCAGGTACACCACGCGGGGGTCGTGGGCGGCCAGTTCGCGGGCCACGTCCTCGGTCGCGTCGGTGGAGTGGTCGTCGCTGATGACGACCTCGACGTTCGCGTGGGTCTGGCGCAGTACGGAGGCGACGGCGCGGGGGAGGCGTTCGGCGTCGTTGTAGACGATGACCGTGACCGTGACGTCGGGGGCGGGCGGGGGCGGTGCGGTCGTCGGGGTGCGCCCGGCCGGGCCCGTGACGGTGTTCATGACGCGGTGGCCTCCTCGGGGGTCGGGGCCGGGGTGCGTTCGTCGACCGGCAGGACGCGGGGCAGCAGCCGTTCGTCCTCGCCGAGGAAGACGCGGCGGACGACGCGCTCGGCGGCGCGGCCGTCGTCGTACTCGCAGAAGCGGCGCCGGAAGGCGGTGCGTGCCTTGGCCGCGCGCTCGTCGTGCCAGGCGTCCGTGGTGAGGATCTCGGTCAGTTCTGCCTGGCTGCGGGCGACCGGTCCGGGTGCCTCGGCCATCAGGTCGAAGTAGACGCCGCGGGTGGTGCGGTACGTCTCCCAGTCGTCGGCGTGGATCACGATCGGGCGGTCGAGGTTGGCGTAGTCGAACATGATCGACGAGTAGTCGGTGACCAGCGCGTCGGCGGCCAGGCACAGGTCCTCGACGGGTTCGTAGGAGGAGACGTCGACGAGGCGGCCGGTGCGGCGCAGCGCGGCCGGCCAGGCGGAGGCGCTCTCGTAGAAATAGTGGGCGCGGACCAGCAGGACCGTTTCCTCGCCGAGGCGGTCGGCGAGGGCGGCGAGATCCAGGCGCGGGCTCCAGGCCGCCTCGTAGTCGCGGTGGGTGGGCGCGTAGAGAATCGCGCGGCGGCCGGGCGCGATGCCGAGGCGCTCGCGGACCGCGCGGACCTCGGCGGCGCCAGCGGTGTAGTAGACGTCGTTGCGCGGGTAGCCGTGGTCCAGGGAGATGTGCCGGGAGGGGTAGGCGCGTTGCCACATGCGGGTCGTGTGGCTGTTGGCCGAGACGCTGAAGTCCCATTTGTCGACGCGTTCGAGCAGCGCCTGGAAGTTCAGGCCGTGGGCGGCGGCGGGGTAGGGGAGCTGGTCCAGGCCCATGCGTTTGAGCGGGGTGCCGTGGTGGGTCTGGAGGTGGACCGTGCCGGGCCGTTTGACCACGGCGTCCGGGAAGTTGACGTTGTTGACGAGGTACTTGGCGCGGGCCAGCACCTCCCAGTAGCGGCGGGTGCCGGGCACGACGTGGTCGGTGCCGGGCGGCAGCAGGGCCGCGTTGCCCGCGGTGACCACCCACACCGGGTGGACGCCCGGGGCGAGTTCGGCGAGCCGGGCGGCGATCGCGGCCGGGTTGCAGGCGACGCCGCGGGCCCAGTAGGCGGAGAAGACGGCGAGGTGCGGGTCGACGGGCCGGGTCAGGGCGCGGCGGTAGCGCAGGGCGGCCAGCCGTGTCCCGGCCCGGCGCCGTCCGGCGCGGGCCGCCGACCGCACCCCGCGGCGGGCGTGGCTGGCCTGCTGGAGGGCGCGGTACTTCGCGTAGGCGCCCTCCTCCAGCAGGGAGCGCCGTACGCCTTCGAGTCCGGCCGGGTGCCGGTGGCCGTCGGGGCGGTGGCGCCGGGTGGCCGCCGACGCCCGGCGGAAGAACTCCCGCGCCACGTCGTCCGGCATCCGGGCGCGGGCGAAGGCGCGCAGGCAGTCGCGGACCATGAGGTCGTACAGGACGCCGTGCACGGCCGGCCGGTCGGCGGCGAGGGCGAGGAGGGTCTCGTAGCGGTCGACCAGGGCGTAGCGCTGCTCGGGCGGCACGGGCGGGAGGCTCTCGGGGCGCAGCCGGCGGTCCTCGTACGCGGGGTGGGGCAGGCAGGCGACGCGGTCGGCGAGCAGCAGGGCGGCGTACGCGGCGAACGGCTCGTCCTCGGTGGTCAGCAGCCGTTCGTGCGCCCTCCAGAAGCCGGCCCGTACGACGCGGTTGCCGAGCAGCGGGGCCAGGCGGAGCAGGGCCGCCCGGTCGTCGAGGGCGAGGTCGGCGCGGCCGGCGCGGGCGAGGCGGGGGCCGTCGGGGGAGGGCCGGGCCACGGTGTGCCAGGTGCTGCGGAGGTGGTCGAGGAGCAGGACGTCCACGGTGCCGGGGAGGCCCCCGGTGTGCCGGGCGACGGCGGTCGGGGCGCCGACGGGCACGCCGTCCGCGGCGTGGACGAAGTGCAGCCACCGGCCCCGCGCCCGGGCCGCCCCCGCCGAACGGGTCGCCGCGTCGCCGGCCCCCTCCGGGAGGGGCAGCACGGTGAAGGCGGGGGCGTGCCGCTCGGCCGTCTCCCGCGCCCAGTCCCCGACGGCGGCGACGATCACCTCGACGCCGGTGAGGGGGTGGGCGTCCAGGGAGTCCAGCAGGGCGGGCAGGTGGTCCTGGACGTTGGGACCGTGCACGACGACGCTGAGGTCGGGGGCCGTCTCGGACATCGTTTCGGCCATCGTGGGGACTCCTTCGCCGTTGCCTTCGTCGCTCCCGGAGTACTCCTGTGGGGGTCGGTTGCTATGCGGTCATAGTGGCACTAGTCGGGCAAAAGGGTGAATCGCGGGTACGCCTCCCGGGGGACGTCGGCCCTCACGCGGCCGTCCCCGCCTTGGGCGCGGGCTTGGGTGCGGGCTTCGCCTTCGCCTTCTTGTCCGGTCCGCCCGTGAACTTCTCGTACTCCTTCAGGACGTCCTCCGTCGGCCCGTCCATCCGCAGCTCGCCGCGCTCCAGCCACAGCACCCGGTCGCAGGTGTCGCGGATCGACTTGTTGCTGTGGCTGACCAGGAACACCGTGCCGGCGTGCTTGCGCAGCTCCCGGATGCGTTCCTCGGACCGCTTCTGGAAGGAGCGGTCGCCGGTGGCCAGGGCCTCGTCGACGAGGAGGACGTCGTGATCCTTGGCGGCGGCGATGGAGAACCGCAGGCGGGCCGCCATGCCGGAGGAGTACGTGCGCATCGGCAGGGTGATGAAGTCGCCCTTGTCGTTGATGCCGGAGAAGTCGACGATCTCCTGGTAGCGCTCCTTGATCTGCGTCCGTGACATGCCCATCGCGAGGCCGCCCAGGTACACGTTGCGCTCGCCGGTGAGGTCGTTCATCAGGGCGGCGTTGACGCCGAGCAGGGAGGGCTGGCCGTCGGTGTAGATGCGGCCGTTCTCCACGGGGAGGAGGCCGGCGACCGCTTTCAGCAGCGTCGACTTGCCGGAACCGTTGGTGCCGATCAGGCCGATCGCCTCGCCGCGGTACGCCACGAAGGACACGTTCTTCACGGCGTGCACCCGGCGTACGCCGGCCGCCTTCTCGCTCTTCCTGCGGCGCAGGATGCGGTTGAGGGCGGCGGTCGCGGAGCCGCGGCCTGCCCCGGTGCCGTTGACCCGGTAGACGATGTCGACGCCGTCGACGACGACGGTGGGGACCTGCTCGGCGGGGGTGCCGGCGGCGGAAGCGCCGGCGTCGGGGGCGTTGCCGGTGGAAGGTCCGCCGGCGGAGGTGTTGTGCGCGGGGGTGTCAGCCACGACCGTATGTCTCCTCGGCCTTCCAGAAGTAGATGAAACCGCCGATCCCGGCGACCAGTGCCCAGCCCAGGGCCAGCGCCCAGACGTGGTCCGGGAGCATGCTCCCGTCGAAGCTGTCGATCAGCGCGAACCGCATCAGGTCGATGTAGACGGCGGCGGGGTTGGCCTGGAGCAACGTGCCGACCCAGGACGGCACGTTGCTGTCCGGGCCGGTCATGTGGTGGATGCTGAACATGACGCCCGAGCCGTACATCCAGGTGCGCAGCAGGAAAGGCATCAGCTGGGCCATGTCGGGGATCTTGGACCCGACCCGCGCCATGACCATCGCCACCCCGGCGTTGAACAGGAACTGGAGCACCAGCGCCGGGACGGCGAGCACCCAGGACACGGCGGGCGGCACGCCGAACGCCAGCAGGATCACGACCAGGGCGGCCATGGAGAACAGCAGCTGCTGGAGCTGCTGGAGGCAGAAGGAGACCGGCAGCGCGGCGCGCGGGAAGTGCAGGGCGCGGACGAGGCCGAGGTTGCCGGATATGGCCCGGGTGCCCGCCATGATCGAGCTCTGGGTGAACGTCCACACGAACACGCCGGTGACCAGGAACGGGACGTAGTCCTCCACGCCGCGCTTGGTGTTCATCAGCACGCCGAAGATGAAGTAGTACACCGCCGCGTTGAGCAGGGGCGTCATCACCTGCCAGACCTGGCCCAGCTTGGCCTGGCTGTACTGGGCGGTCAGCTTGGCGGTGGAGAAGGCGCCGATGAAGTGCCGGCGCGCCCACAGCTGGCGCACGTACTCGCGCAGGGAGGGGCGGGCGCCGCTGACCGACAGGCCGTGGCGGGCGGCGAGGGCCGCGAGGTCGTGGCTGGCGGGGACGGTGCCGGCCGGGGCCTGCGGGGTCGGGGGCGGTGTGTGGAGGACCTGACTCACATCCGCTGCTTTCGCTCGGGAGAGGTACCGGGAGAGGTATCGGGAGAGGTATCGGGAGAGATGCCGGGAGAGGTGTCGGGAGAGATGGGGGAGGTACGACGCCCGTCGTTCACCTGGGTGACCGTGCGTGTTCACTTACGTCGGGACGGGACCGTATCGTCGTGACGTGAGCGTAGGCCGTGGTCACGCCGGAACGCAACCGTTTCGTCGTAACGCCCTATGCTTGGCTCGCATGACGACCAACGCCGCCGACGAGCCGCAGCCGCGCCCGCGCCGCCGCCGGCCGCCCGCCGGGGCGGCGGTGCTGCGCGAGGACGTGACGGAGGCCATCCGGGCGGCGGTCTTCGGGGAACTGGCGGCGGTGGGCTACGCGCGGATGTCGATCGAGGGCATCGCGCGCCGCGCGGGGGTCGGCAAGACCGCCGTCTACCGGCGCTGGCGCTCCAAGCTGCACCTGGTCCTCGACATCGTCTCGGCCCTCGCCGTCCAGGGCCTGCCCGCACCCGACACGGGCTCCCTGGAGGGCGACCTCGGGCTGCTCTACGAGGTGACGTCGCGCGCCCTGCGCCACCCGGTGGCCTCGCAGATCATCCCCGACCTCCAGGCGGAGGCGGCCCGCAATCCCGACATCGCCGAGGCGCTGCAGAAGACCCTGCGGGAGGGCCAGGACGGCGTGGCCAGCAGCATCCTCGCGGCGGCGAAGGAACGCGGCGAACTGAGCCCCTCCCTCGACCCCGACCTGGCGCTCGACCTGATCTCGGGCCCGCTGTACTGGCGCTCTGTGGTCGTCCGCGGTCCCAAGCCGCCCAAGGGCTACCTGGCCGCGCTGACCCGGGCGACTGCGGAGGGGCTGAAGGCGCTCTGACGCGGGGCGGTCGTCACCGCGGGGCGGGCCGGAAGAGGCAGGGGGGCTGCCGGGGCTCAACCCGGTGTGCCGTTCAGGCGTTGGTGAGCGCGTCCTCCAACGCCGCTCGCGCGCCGCGGAGGGCGAGGCGCAACTGGTCCGGCGAACGGCGGACCTGGGCCAGCAGGAGGCCACCCTGCACGGCGGCCATGGTGAGGTCGGCCAACTCCGTCACGTCCGTGTCCGGGCGCAGTTCGCCCGCTTCCTGCATCCGGCGCAGGCCCGCGATGAGGGGGGCCTCCCAGCGCGCGAACGCGTCGACGAACGCCTGACGGGTGAGGTCGTCCTGGCCGCTGAGCTGGCCGGCCAGCGAACCGATCGCACAGCCTCCCACAGCGTCCTGCCGCGTCCCGTTGGCCACGATCGCGTCGAACCAGCGGTCGATGCCGGCCAGCGAGTCGGTCTCCAGGAGCAGCGGCTCCTGTGCGGCCAGCACCGTGTCCACGGTGGAGTGAACCACGGACCGGACGAGGTCGTCCCGGCCGTCGAAGTAGTGGTAGAGCTGGCTGCGGCCCACCCCTGCGGCGTGTTCGACATCGTCCAGCGTCACCGCCGCGACGCCACGCCGCTCGATGAGGGCCGCTGCCGCGTCGAGGATGCGCCGCCGGGTCGCGCGGCCTCTTGCGGTGGTCGGTGTGCGTCCCATGGAGCCCCCTCCGTTCTCTGTACTCGGAGTACAGAGTCTTTGTACTTGCTGATACAGTCTGGCGCACATTCTCTGTACTGAGCGATACAGTCCGCGGTGATGTCACGCTGCCGCTGTGTCGCGATGTCGCCGTGTCGCTGTGTCGCGATCCGGGGTGGGTCCGTGCGTGGCGTGGCATGGCATGGACATGTCGTAACCAGGCCCATGGGGGCGGACGTGACGCGGTCGTGCGGAGAATGCCGTCGGTCAGGTCCCTCCTGACCGGCCATCGAGCGGACAGTGGAGGAAACATGAGTCGGTTCGCGGTGACGAACACCCGCGTTTTCACCGGAACACACGTGGCCGATGCCTCAGTGGTCGTCGTCGAGGACGGCACGATCGCCGAGGTCGGCCATGAGGCCCCCGAAGGTGTGGAGAAGATCGACGGCGTCGGCGGGACCCTGCTGCCGGGGTTGATCGACGCCCACACCCACACGGACGAGGACGGTCTGCGCACGGCCCTGAGGTTCGGCGTGACGACCGAGCTGGACATGATGTCGGTGCCGGACGCCATGGAGCCCTTGCGGAAAAAGGCACGGGCCGAGTTCGACGTGGCCGATGTCCGCACGGCCTCGTGGGGCCTCGCCCATCCCGACGGGCATCCGCACCAGCTGCGACGCGGCCTGGGCGACCCGGTGTGGCCCACCGCCACCGTGCCGGGCGAGGCGGCCGCCTTCGTCGACGGGCGCCTGTCCGAGGGCGCGGACTACATCAAGATCATGGTCGAGGACGGTGACGTGTTCGGTACGTCGCTGCCCCTGGTGCCGTACGACGTCGTCGTCGCGGTCGTCGAGGCGGCTCACGAGCGCGGGGTGATGGCCCTGGTCCACGCTCTCGGCGCCGCGGCCACACGAGTGGCCGTCGAGGCGGGCGCGGACGGCGTGACCCACCTGCACCACGACGAGGTCATCAGCGACGATCTGGTCGTCCGGATGCGCGAGCAGGGCATGTTCGTCATCTCCACCTTGGCTGTCGCCGCCTCCGGCGCCTCCGACGGAGCCGGTCCACGCCTGGGTGCCGACCTGCGGGTGGCCTCCCGTCTGGACGCGGAGTGGCGTGACAACCTGGGGCGCGAGTTCGGCTGGAACGCCCACCTGCCCACCGCCCTGCGCTCGGCCGGGCTGCTCCACGCCGCCGGCGTGGAGATCCTGGCCGGTACCGACGCGGCCCACCTCGGGGCTCCCGGCATCGCCCACGGTGCCAGCCTGCACGACGAACTGCGGCTGCTCGAAGCCGCAGGGCTGAGTCCCGTCGAGGCGCTCACCGCGGCGACGAGGCGTACCGCCGACCGGTTCGGTCTCACCGACCGTGGGCGCATCGAACCCGGTGCCTCGGCGGACCTGGTGCTCGTGGACGGCGACCCGACCTCGCGGCTCTCCTCAACGCTGAACACCCGTGCGGTATGGCGTCGGGGCCACCGCCTGGCGCTGGGCGGAGCGACGGCGGAGCGCGCCGCCTGAGCGTCGAGCGCCGTGTGCCCGCCTGCCGGCGTCCACGTGACCCGCCCTGTTCTTCGTCCTCTTCGCCGGCGCCGTCCCCGTCCACCGTCGACGCCACTCACCACGCCGCGAGCCGGACCACCTGGGCCGCGACGTCCTGCACCGCCCGGCCGTCCGTCGGGACGCGTACCGTGCCGACGGGAGCCTCCTGGGCCAGGCGGTGCCCCGTGCGCAGGCTCCGTTCGATGCGGGCGCCGAGCCGCGCCCCGGTCTCCCGCGCGGCGAGCCGCTGCCGCACCGTGGCCTCTTCGGCGGTCAGCAGCACGCACGTGACCCTGACCTCGTCCCCGCCCATGGCCCGCCCGATCATCTGCGACTCCAGGATGCTGACGGTGTCGGTGTAGATCAGCCGGCGCTGCCCGAGCGCCGCGTAGTTGGCCCACACCGCCGCGATGTTCCGCTCGGTGACCGCCGTACGGTGCGGATCGCCGTCCGGGGCGGGGTGGATCCGGTCCATGCCGTCCCCCTCGATCAGGCAGTGCGCGGTCCCGGCGTCCCGCAGCATCGCGGACGCCTCCCGGCCGACGGTGGACTTCCCGACGCCGGAGCCACCGCCGATGAGTAACAGGTCGTATGTGCTGGCTTCTTGGTCCATGTCTGCAGTGTGAGCCGTGCCGGAGACGGCCCGCACGGATATGCGACTCCTGGTGAAGCCCGCCACCCTACGATCGGACGATGACGATCACGTACCGGTGGCGGGCCGACTTCGACGACACCGACCTCGACGCGCTGCACGCCGAAGGCTTCGGCCACCCGGCCGACGGGACCGGCTGGCGGGCCCGGCTGGAGCGGCACAGCCTCGGCTGGGTATGCGCCGAGGAGGACGGCTCGCTGGTCGGCTTCGTCAACGTCGCCTGGGACGGCGGCGCCCACGCCTTCCTCCTGGACACGGTAGTGGCCCGGCACTGCCGCTCCCGCGGCGTCGGCACCCGGCTGGTCGCGCTCGCCGCCGAGGAGGCCCGCGCCGCGCACTGCGAGTGGCTCCACGTCGACTTCGAGGACCACCTGCGCGCCTTCTACGTCGAGGCGTGCGGCTTCAGGGAGACGGCGGCCGGGCTCGTCGCCCTGTGACCGTCCCCGAAGGCCCTGGGGAAGGCCTCCTTCGGTGCGGGCGTCCGCGGCGGCCGGACAACGAGGCGGCCTGAACGTCCGACCCCCTCTCCTGACGTGGACCAGGAGAGGGGGTCGGACGTTCGGGTTCCGGTGGTCGCCGCGGCTCCCCGGTTCACGGGGTGCCGTGGACAGCGGGCCGGCAGGAGCCGGCTCCACGGCCCCCGGCGGCAGGGCGGGGCGCGACCGGTGCCGGCCGTGCGTCAGACGTGGTGCCGGGAGCGGTGAGTGGCGGCCTTGGCCCGGTTGCCGCAGCGCATCATGTCGCACCAGCGGCGCGAGGAGCGGCGTGACCGGTCCACGTACAGCCGGGTGCAGTTGGGTGCCGCGCACTCCTTGACCAGCGTGGGCCATTGGGTGAGCAGGTCCACGGCGTCGTGGGACAGCGTGGCCAGAACGGCCCTGACCGAGCCGCTCCTGAGGAGCGTGCCGTCGGGCTGCAACTCCCGGCGCACGGGGACGCGGACCGTGGCGCGGTTGAGGATGCCGCAGTCCTCCGCCGGGAGGGGCGAACCGCCGATCGAGGCGAGCATCAGACGGTGGATCGCCTCACGCAGACGCACCGCCGAAGCCAGGTCCGCCTCGGTCACCGGAGGCGGAGCGTCCAGCATTCCGGAGGCGACGGTCCACTCCGCCAGGTCGCCCGGGGTGGTGAGTGAGTCCAGCGGAGCATCGCGCCGGCTCCTGACCGTGCCGACGAAGTCGAGGGACGCGCTGCCGCTGACGAATACGAACTCCATCTCGCCATGGTAACCGCGACGACGGCTTCGCGGCATCACGTAGTAACCGGTCAAACTGGTTAGTCTTGCGTAAGGGCTAACCGCATTGACTAGTTGTTCGTGTCGTCGATACAGTGCGTCAGATAACCCCTGTAACTGGTTACTTGAAGCGAGAGGCCACTTCTGTGCCGGAACGTGACGACCTTGCAACCGACACCGTGGAGGGGGAGGTGCCCCCGTCGCCGGCACCAGAGGCGCCCGCGGCATCCCCGGTGGGCTCCGCCGCCGTCCCCGCCGTCTTCGTCGTCCTGTGGAGCAGCGCCTTCATCGCGGCGGTGATCGGCACCGACGCCGCTCCGCCGCTGCTGCTGACGTTCTCCCGCTTCGCGCTCGCCGGCCTTCTCCTCATGGCAGTGGCGCTGGTGTCCAAGTCGCCCTGGCCGAAGGGCCGGCTGCTGCTGCACGTCGTCGTCACCGGACTGCTGATGCAGGCCGTGCAGTTCGGTGCCTTCTACACGGCCATCAGCGAGGGACTGCCGGGCGGCCTGGTCGCGCTGATCCAGGGCTTCAACCCCGTACTGATCGCGTTGATGGCCGGCTTCCTGCTGGGTGAGCAGATCACCAGGCGGCAGTGGTTCGGCTTCGGCGTCGGCGGGGCCGGTGTCGCGCTCGCCGTCGCCGGAGCGCTGGACTTCTCCGTCACCGCCATCGTGCTGTCCTTCGTCGGCCTGCTCGGTCTCAGCGCTGGCACCGTCTACCAGAAGCGTTTCGCCCAGGGCGCGGACGTCCGCAGCAGCACCGCCGTGCACTTCCTTGCCAGCGCGCCGGTGATGCTGCTGATGACGCTGACCCTGGAGGACCCGGAGGTCACCGACTGGGGGGCGTTCCGAACGCCCGGCGGCGGAGCGTGAGCCGGGCAAGCTCCCGTGGGGCGAGCTGGACATTGACGTGGTCGTGGAGTCCACCGGCAGGTTCACCGACGCCAGGAAGGCCGCCGCGCATCTCGACGCGGGCGCGCGCAAGGTCCTCATCTCCGCCCCGGCGGCGAACGAGGGCATCACCCTCGCGTACGGCATCAACCACACGAGCTACGACCCGGCCGTCCACCACGTGGTGTCCAACGCCTCCTGCACGACGAACTGCCTGGTCCCCATGGCCCAGGTGCTGCACGAGCGGTTCGGTGTCGAGCACGGCCTGATGACCACGGTGCACGCCTACACCCAGGACCAGAACCTCCAGGACGGCCCGCACAAGGACCTCCGCCGCGCCCGCTCCGCCGCGGTCAACATCGCTCTTTCCGCCGGCCCGTCCGGAAGAATTCCCGGACGGACACCGGGAGTCGCCGGACGAGGTCCTCGCCCCGCCCCCGCCCCTCAGTAGCCCATACACCAGTGGAGACGAAAAGTGGGAAAGAATCCCGCCCAGGCGGAAATGATTCAATTGCTTACTCCCGAGGGAAAGCGGGTCGAGCACCCGGACTACGCTCTGGACATCAGCTCCGGCGAACTCCGGGGGCTCTACCGTGACATGGCGCTGACCCGTCGCTTCGACGCGGAGGCCACGTCGCTGCAGCGCCAGGGCGAACTCGGTCTGTGGGCTTCGCTGCTGGGGCAAGAAGCCGCCCAGATCGGCTCGGGCCGGGCGACCCGGCCCGAGGACTACGTGTTCCCCTGTTACCGGGAGCACGGTGTCGCCTGGACCCGCGGGGTCGATCCCCTTCAACTCCTCGGGCTGTACCGCGGAGTGAGCAATGGGGGCTGGGACCCGCAGGAGCACAACTTCCATCTGTACACCCTGGTGATCGGTCCGCCGCTGCTGCACGCCACCGGCTACGCGATGGGCGTGATGCGGGACGGCGCCGACACGGCGGTCCTCTCCTACTTCGGCGACGGCGCCTCCAGCCAGGGGGACGTGGCGGAGGCCTTCACCTTCGCCACCGTCAACAACGCGCCGGTGGTGTTCTTCTGCCAGAACAACCAGTACGCGATCTCCACGCCCACGGCGCGGCAGACCTCCTACCCGATCAGCCGCAGGTCGGAGGGATGGGGCTTCCCCGGGGTCCGGGTGGACGGCAACGACGTGCTGGCCTGCCTCGCCGTGACCCGGTACGCGCTCGACCGGGCGCGGCGGGGCGAGGGCCCCATGCTGATCGAGGCCTTCACCTATCGCATGGCGCCGCACGCGACCTCCGACGACCCGACGCGATACCGGGACGAGGCCGAGCGCGCCGAGTGGAAGAGCAAGGACCCCCTCGACCGTCTGCACGCGTACCTGACCAGGTCCGGTCAGGCCGACGAGGCCTTCTTCGCCGAAGTGGCGGAGGAGGGCGAGAAGTTGGCGCAGCACGTCCGTGAGGGAGTCCGCGCCATGCCCGATCCCGCGCCCACCGACCTCTTCGACCACGTGTACGCGGAGCATCACGCGGTGGTGGCGGAGGAGAGGGCCGGCTTCCTCGCCCTGCGGGACTCGCTGGGGGCCGGGCAGTAGGGCGGGCAGACCGCGGCACCGCACATTCGCCCGCGGCACCGGGACCGCCGCGGGCGAAACACGGTCACACATGCAAGAAGCATTGACCGCCGGTCCAGCCGCTCTGACCGGCCCCTGCGGGAACGGGGCCGGCCGTGGCCGGTACCGCCCTAGGCTGTGGATATGAGACGTGTGTGGACCCTGCCGGTCCTGCTGCTCGTCGTCGGCGGGGCCGCGGCGGCCGCTCCGGCCGCCGGCGGGAACCCGTTCGAGGCCGCGGTGACGCTGGGGGTGTTCGTGCTGCTGGCCGGGGTGATGTCGCCGCTGGCCTTCCCGCGGTCGATCGGCGCGGTGGAGGCGCAGCGGCGCAGTGCCGTCGACGGGCGGCCGGTGGTGTTCTGGCGGCCGGGGTGCGCCTTCTGCATGCGGTTGCGGTTGCGGATGCGGCTGGGGCACCGGGCCCGGCGGATGTACTGGGTCGACATCTGGCGGGACGGCGAGGGCGCGGCGCTGGTGCGGGCGGCCGACGGCGGCGACGAGACCGTGCCCACCGTGCTGGTGGCGGGCCGGGTGTACACCAATCCCGACCCGGCCCGGGTGCGCGAGCTGGTCACCCCGGCCGGGTGACGGGAAGGCGACGGCACCCCCAGGGGGCGTCGTGTGGATCCGGCCGGGGTCGCGTGCCCCGGCACGCACCTCCTAGTCGCGGGCCGCTTCCGGGTGGAGGCGTACCCAGCCCGCCCAGGCCGAGGTGATCATGTCGTCCACGCCGTACTTGGCCTTCCAGCCCAGCTCGACGGCGGCGCGGTCGGCCGAGGCGACGACGCGGGCCGGGTCGCCGGGGCGGCGGGGAGTGACCGTCGGGGGCCGGTCGTAGCCGGTGAGGGCGTTGATGCGGTCGATCATCTCCCGGACGGAGACGCCCTCGCCCCGGCCGATGTTGAGGGTGAGGGAGCGTCCGGGGGAGGACTGGAGGGCGCGGGCCGCGGTGACGTGGGCCTCGGCCAGGTCGACGACGTGGATGTAGTCGCGGACGCAGGTGCCGTCCGGCGTCGCGTAGTCGTCGCCGAAGATGCGCGGGGCCGCGGACTCCGTCAGCTTCTCGAAGACCATCGGGACGAGGTTGTGGACGCCGGTGTCCGCGAGGTGCGGGCTCGCCGCGCCCGCCACGTTGAAGTAGCGCAGGGAGGCCGTGGACAGGCCCGTGGCCCGGCCGGTGGCCCGCACCAGCCACTCGCCGGCCAGCTTGGTCTCGCCGTACGGCGACATGGGCACGCACGGCGTCTCCTCCGTCACCAGGTCGACGTCGGGCATGCCGTACACGGCGGCCGAGGAGGAGAAGACGAAGGACGGGACCTCGGCCTTCGTGACCGCGTCCAGCAGGACGCGCAGGCCCTCGACGTTCTCCCGGTAGTAGTGCAGCGGCAGGTCCACGGACTCGCCGACCTGCTTCTTCGCCGCGAGGTGGACGACGCCGGTGACGGCGTGGTCGCTGAGGGCGCGGGCGACCCGCTCGCCGTCCAGGACCGAGCCGACCACCAGCGGGACGCCGTCGGGCACGCGGTCGGCGATGCCGGTGGCCAGGTCGTCGTAGACCACCGCCTGCTCGCCCGCCGCCGTCATCGCCCGTACGACGTGCGCCCCGATGTATCCGGCGCCGCCGGTGATCAGCCAGGTCATGGTGGCCGTCCCCTCGTCAGTGGTCCTGGGTAGACATGATCCTTCACGCCGGCGCCCGCCGGGCGCCACATCCGTCAGGACGGCGCGGAGGCCGGTTCGGTGCCGTACGCGTCCAGAGCGGCCGTGAGGCGGTCGAGGCGGGTGCGCAGGTCCTGGACCTCCGCGAAGTCCAGCCCGGTCGCCGTGGCGATCCGGCGCGGCACCTCCTCGGCCCGCTCGCGCAGCGCCAGGCCCTCGGGCGTCGGCCGCACCTCCACCGAGCGCTCGTCGCGCGCGCTGCGCTCCCGCCGGACCAGACCGGCCGCCTCCAGCCGCTTGAGCAGGGGCGACAGCGTGCCGGAGTCGAGGCGCAGATGCTCGCCGAGCTTCTTCACGGGCAGTTCGCCGTGCTCCCACAGCACCAGCATCACCAGGTACTGGGGGTAGGTGATCCCGAGGTCCTTGAGGACCACGCGGTAGACGCCGCCGAAGGCGCGCGAGGCGGCGTTCAGGGAGAAGCAGATCTGCTGGTCCAGGCGGAGCCAGTCCGTCGCGGGCGTCGTCATGCGTCCCAGCGTAACCCGCAGGGTTCTTGTACGTCATTAAGTTGTGGGCTATTCAGTTGAACCCTTGTTAGTTGTGGGTTACTTGGTTGTGTGCTCTACTTGGTGGAGTCAGGCACGCAGCCCCCTCTGAAAGGGACGGTTCCCATGGAAGCGCTCTACACCGCCGCCGCCACCGCCACACACGGCCGCGAGGGCCGCGCCGTCACCTCCGACGGCAAGCTCGACCTGCCGCTCAGCGCCCCCACCGAGATGGGCGGCAACGGAGAGGGCACCAACCCCGAGCAGCTGTTCGCCGCCGGGTACGCGGCCTGCTTCGGCAGCGCCCTCGGCGTCGTCGGCCGCCAGGCGAAGGTCGACGTCAGCGACGCGGCCGTGACCGCCGAGGTCGGCATCGGCAAGCAGGGCGAAGGGTTCGCGCTCGCCGTCACCCTCCGGGTCGAGCTGCCCGAGGGCATCGACAAGGAGACCGGCCGGGGGCTCGTCGAGCAGGCCCACCAGGTCTGCCCCTACTCCAACGCCACCCGCGGCAACATCCCGGTCGACCTCGTCATCGAGTAGTCGGAGCCGCCCCGACCCGCGCCAGCACCTCGCCCGTCCGGTCGCTCCACGCCACCACCACCGCCTCCTCGGGCACCCGCTGCAGGCGGGTCAGCAGCAGCCAGCGGACGTGGTAGCGGCGGACGACCGCGGTGCGCTCGGCGCGGGTCGAGTCCGGTGCGAGGTAGGCCCGCACGTCGGCCACCCGCCGCCTGCGGTCCCGCTCGTCCAGCGCGGCGTCCGGCCAGGCGGGCGCCGCGAGGTTCGGGCCGTACCCGGCGACGGTGCGCACGGCGTAGTAGCCGTCGGTGAGCACGACCTCGCCGGGGCCGATGTGCCGGGCCGCCCATGCGTACTCCGGCCACTGGGGCGGCTGTGCGAAGCCCACCGGGTCCAGCGCCCTCGGCACCACCGCCCCGGCGTGGACCGTGAGGAGGCCGAGCAGCGCGCCCGCCGCCGCCAGTCCGCCCAGCGCCCCGCGCCACCGGCCCCACGGGCGGGGCGCCGCCAGCTCCACCGCCAGGGCGAACTGCAGGGGCACCAGGGTGAGTCCGAGGATCCGGCCGTAGGTGTAGTGGCCGCTGAACCAGCCGTACGCCACCACCGCGCAGTCCAGCGCGAACATCAGCACCAGCGGGTCGCGCGGCGAGCGGCGCCCGCGCGCCCACAGGGCCGGCAGGCCGAGCAGGGCCAGCCAGAACTCCCCGGGCAGCCGCAGGTACAGCACCCGGTGCATCGCGTCCACGCTGCCGTCGCCTGCCAGCGCGAACACGTCGAAGTACGGCCACAGCGCCCCCGTCGCCACCGCCGTCGCGGCCGTCAGCGCCCACCGCCCGACGACCGGCCCGCGCCAGTGGCGCTGCCAGCCGGCCACCAGCGCCACCGCGCCCAGCACCGCCGCCGCCGAGGTGATCGGGTGGACGAGCAGGATCAGGCCGTAGAGCGCGCCCAGGCCCGCGTACCCGGGCAGCCCGCGCAGGCCGCTCGGGCCCACGTACCGCACCCGGCGCGCGTCCCGGGCCCGCGAACCGGTCAGCGCCCAGGCCCAGAAGGTGAGCCCGATCGCGAACGTCGACGGGTAGCCGAGGTTGCCGGTCATCGACATCAGCCCGAGGTAGCCGCTCCACCAGGCCCGTTCCGTCCCCCACAGCAGCGTCATCGCGCCCAGCGCCAGCACCGGCGCCCACGGCCGCGCGGTCAGCATCCGCACGAAGCGGCCGAGTCCGGTCAGCAGGACCAGCAGGTTGAGCGGCCCGGCGAGCCGCACCACCTCCCAGCCGCCCAGCCCCGTCAGCCGCGCGAAGACGCCCTGCGCCAGGGCGTAGGGCGAGTAGTACGCGCTGCCCGCGCCCGGCAGGTCGGCCATCGGGTGGCGCGGACGGAGCAGGTCGTCCTTCAGCCGCTCCACGACCGCCGCGTGCTGGCCGGCGTCGCAGCACAGCGGCACCGCCCAGTACGCCAGCGTCATCAGCAGGAAGAAGGCGAAGCCCGCGACCTGGTACGGGGTGGGGCGCCAGGAGCGGCCGCCGCGCAGCGCCGTCGCGCCGCGCACCGGGCGGCGGACGAGGACGTCGGCGCTCACGACGTGGGAGAGGAGGGGCGGGGCATTCGGGACATTTGGCGTATGTTCCCGGCCGGGTCGCCCTCATCAACCCATGTCACCCGTGCGGCGGAAGCCTCCCGCCGCGGTCAGCCGCTCCCCGGTGGCCGGACGGTCGGTGCCGTAAGGCGCGCCGTACGGCACCGACCGTCCGGCCGGCAGTCTTCGGCAGTCCCCGGCAGTCCTACGTCGCCGAGAGCAGGTCCTGCCCGGTGGTGACCGCGCGCGCCCCGGGGACGCCGGAGGGCTCCGGCTCGGGCATCGGCTCGCCCAGCATCAGCGTCCGCACGACGCGCTCGGCGGCCCGGCCGTCCTCGTACTCGCAGAAACGTTCCCGGAACGCCGCCCGCAGCCGGGCCGACTCCTCGTCCCGGTGCGTGCCGGAGGCCAGCAGCGACGCCAGCTCCCCCTGGGTGCGCGTGACGTGGCCGGGTGCTTCCCGGGTGACGTCGAAGTAGGCGCCGCGGCTCGCCGTGTAGGTGTCCCAGTCGTCGGCGTGCAGGACGACCGGCCGGTCCAGGAGGACGTAGTCGAACATCAGGGCGGAGTAGTCGGTGACCAGCACGTCGGAGGCGAGCATCAGGTCCGCCACGTCCGGCTCCTCCGTCGCGTCGACCACCACGCCCCGCCGGTGCAGCTCCGACAGGCCGAGCCCGCGCACCGGGCCGCCGGCGAGGGACGGGTGCATGCGGACCACCAGCGTGTGGCCCTCGCCCAGCCCGGCGGCGAGCCGGGCCAGGTCGATCCGCTCGACCAGCCCGTCCCTGCGGTAGTCGCGGCGGGTCGGCGCGTACAGCACGACGGTGTCGCCCTCGGGGATCCCGAGCCGTGCGCGGACCGGGCGGCCGTCGTCGGGGCCCGCGTTCACCAGCACGTCGTTGCGCGGGCTGCCGGTGCGTGCGGACGCGAAGTGGCAGGGGTACGCCCGCTCCCACACCCGCTCCGCGTACCGGCCCGCGACCAGGCTGTGGTCCCAGCGGTCGGCGCGGCGCAGCATGCCCGGCACGTCCAGGTTCTGCCGGGCGCCGCGGCGGTCGAGGAGGTCGGCGCCCATGTACTTGAGCGGGGTGCCCTGGTGGGTGTGGATGTGGACGCTGCCCTCGCGCTTGGCCACGGCGCCGGGCCAGTTGACGTTGTTGACGAAGTACGTGGCCCGCTCCGTCACCCGGCGGTACTCCGGGCTGTTCAGGAGCACGTGCTCGGTGCCCGGCGGCAGCAGCGCCGCGGTCTCCTCGTCGCGCACCACCCACACGCCGCGCAGCCCCGGGGCGATCTCGGCGGCCTTGCGGTAAATCGCGGCCGGGTCGCCCAGCACGCCCCGGTGCGAGAACGCCGAGTACACCGCGAGGTCCGGGTCCAGCGGGCGGCGCGTGTTCACCGCGGTCCGCACCCGGCGCAGCCGCGTGCCGGCCGCCCCGCGCACCTGCTTCCCGCGGCGCTGCACCTCCCGGGACGCCTGCCCCGAGCGCCGCCGCAGCCGGTAGGCGCCGTAGCCGTGCTCCAGGACGCGCAGCTCGGCCGGGGTCTCGGCGCCCTCGGGCCGGTAGGCGCGGAACATCTCGGCGGTACGGCGGAAGAACTCCTCCTTGTCGGACGGCGGCAGCCGGTCCGGCTTGGAGAGGATGTCCAGGCAGTGCTCGCCCATCTTGGCGTGCAGGAAGGGCCGCCAGCGGGCCAGGTCCGGGTGGGAGTCCAGGAACGCGAAGACCCGCTCGTACTGCGCGTGGACGTCGAAGTGCTTGCGGCTGGTGGTGGACAGGATGTTGCCCTGGCGGCGCTGGCGGTAGTTCAGGCAGATCCGCGCCAGCGTGGCGACGCGCTCGGCGCTGAACATGACCGGGAAGGTCCAGGGCGTGTCCTCGTAGTAGCCCGGCGGGAAGGTGAAGCCCTCCCGCTCGACGAAGTCGCGCCGGTAGACCTTGTTCCACACCACCATCAGCAGGTCGAGGATCTCCGGGTACTCGGCGGACGTGAAGGTGCCGTCGCCCGCCTCGGCCAGCACGCGGGCCAGGGCGTTGCGCCGGGTGCCGCCCCACCAGTAGGTGCGCGCGTAGTCGAAGACCAGCACGTCCGGGTCCTCCGCCTCCGCGAGCCGGTCGGCCATGGCGGCGAGGGCGCCCGGGGTGAGGGTGTCGTCGCTGTCGAGGAAGAAGAGGTAGTCGCCGGTGGCGTGCGGCATGCCCGCGTTGCGGGCGCGGCCGAGG
This sequence comes from Streptomyces olivaceus, assembly GCF_000721235.1. Lineage (GTDB taxonomy): Bacteria > Actinomycetota > Actinomycetes > Streptomycetales > Streptomycetaceae > Streptomyces > Streptomyces olivaceus. Next base: position 43,230 of record NZ_JOFH01000029.1, on the reverse strand, counting down.
CCGGCGTTCTCCTCCAGGTGCAGCACGCGCACCCGGTCGTCGCGGGCGGCGTACTCGTCGAGGATCGCGCCGGAGCCGTCCGGCGAGCAGTCGTCCACGGCGATGACCTCGATGTCCCGGAAGGACTGGCCGAGGACCGAGTCGAGGCACTCGCCGAGGAAGCCCTGCACCTTGAAGCAGGGGAGGATGATGCTGAAGCGGGGCACGGCGGGTCAGCTCCTGACGAGGGTGGCGGCGGGGGCGGGGACGCGCTCCGCGAGCGGGACCACGGGCGGCAGCGACTCGGGCGGCTCGCCGAGCAGCACCCGGCGCACGACGCGCTCGGCGGCCCGGCCGTCGTCGAACTCGCAGAAACGTTCCCGGAAGGCCGCCCGCAGCGCGGTCGACTCCGCGTCCGCGTACGTGCCCTCGGCGAAGACCCGGGTCAGTTCCTCCGGGGTGCGCGCCACCGGTCCCGGCGGCGCCGCCATCAGGTCGAAGTAGACGCCGCGGGTCTCCCGGTAGACGTCCCAGTCGTCGGCGTACACGACGATGGGCCGGTCCAGGTTGGCGTAGTCGAACATGATCGACGAGTAGTCCGTGATCAGCGCGTCGGCGGCCAGGCACACGTCCTCCGAGGAGCGGTGCGCGGTCACGTCGATGATCCGGCCGGTGCGCTCCCGCTTCCCGCCCCGGTCGTAGAAGTAGTGGGCGCGCAGCAGCACCACCACGTCCTCGCCGGCCGCCTCGCAGAACGCCTCCAGGTCCAGGGCGCCCGCGCCGAAGCCGCTCTCGTAGTCCCGGTGCGTGGGCGCGTACAGCACCGCCGTCTTGCCCTCCGGGACGCCCAGCTCGCGCCGGACGCGGGCGACGTCCTCGGCCGTGGCCGTGTGGTAGACGTCGTTGCGCGGATAGCCGTACTCCAGGTGCTCGTAACCGCCCGGGTAGGCGCGTTCCCAGGCGCGGGTGGAGTGGCGGTTGGAGGAGAGGTTGTAGTCCCAGCGGTCCACCCGGCCGAGCAGCTTGGTGAAGCTGCCGCTGGCCGCCGCCACCACCGGGTACGTCGACTGGTCGACGCCCATCGTCTTCAGCGGCGTGCCGTGCTGCGTCTGCAGGTGCACGCTGCCGGGGCGCTTGACGACGCCCTCGGCGAAGTTCGCGTTGTTCACCAGGTACGTGGCGCGGGCCAGCACCTCCCAGTAGCGCCGGCTGCCGATGACGGCGTGGTCGACGTCCCCCGGCACGGTGTGCGCCTGGTCGCGCTCGACGAGGAACACCGACTTCAGGTGCGGGGCCAGCTCGCGGGCCTTGGCGTGGACCGCGGCCGGGTTGCAGGCGTACCCGCGGCCCCAGTAGGCGCAGTACACGACGAGGTTCGGGTCCAGCGGGCGGCGCAGCTCGCGGCGGTACTGCAGGCGGGTGCGCAGCCCCCGCGGGCGCGGCACGCGGGCCACGGCACCGCCCGCGGCCCGGTTGGCGGCGCGCAGGGTGCGGAAACCGGCGTAGGACCCGGACGCCAGCAGCCGGTACTGCACGCCGACGCGCCCGCCCGGCGGCCGGAAACCGGCGGGGCGGTACTGCCGGTAGAGGCGGCTGGCCCGGCGGAAGAAGGCGCGGCGCTGCCCGCGGGTGAGCCGTCGCGGGTCGGTGGCCGTCTTCAGGACCGCGGCGAACAGCTGCTCGAACAGCGGTCCGCGGCGCTCGGCCGGCAGCCCCAGCCCGGCGGCGTCCGCGAGCGCCAGCTCGGTCTGGTCGAGCAGCTCCGCGTGGTGCGCGCCCGGCAGGTTCAGCCGGTTGCCCTGCCGCCGCGCCATGTGCCGTACGACGACGGAGCGCAGCACCGCGACGCGCTCCGCGCGGGCCGCGACCCGGGCGCCGAAGCCGACGTCCGTGAAGTGCCCGTCGGGGAAGACCAGGTCCCGCTCGGCGAGGAAGGCACGGCGGTGCACCGCGCTCCACGCGGGCAGCTGCACGCCGGTCAGCGCGGGGGCGCGGTCGGGGGTGAAGGCGCCCTTCGGGGCCTTGGCCAGCAGCGGAGCGGCCGGGTTGGTCGCCTCGCCCTCCCACCAGGGCATCCGCTCGTACTCGAAGTACAGGACGTCGACGCCGCCGGTGTCCGTCAGCCGGGCGTCCAGGGCCGTCAGCGCGCCCGGCACGAGCACGTCGTCGCCGTCCAGGAACAGCAGGTAGGCGCCGGTCGCCGCCGCCATGCCCGCGTTGCGCGCCCCGGCCAGCCCGGCCGACGGCGGGGAGTACACGGGCGACACCCTCGGGTCCCGCCCGGCGCGCTCCCGGGCGACGTCCGCCGCGGTGGACTCCGGGGCGTCGCAGACCGGGATCAGCTCGAAGTCGCCGAAGGACTGGGCGAGGATCGAGTCCAGCGCCCGGGAGAGCCGCCCCGCGACCCCATGGGACGGGACGATGACACTGAAGCGGGGCATACTGCTCTTTCTCTCGTTGTCCTGGCCCGACGGGAGCCCCCCGCCGGGCCCTGGCGACGGCCCGGACGCCCCGCCGGCCGCACGGTGGACGGCCGGGCCGGAGTGGGCCGCGATGAGTTGTCAGGCATGCTAACTCCCGGTGGACGGGCAGCGGTCAGAGGCCGTCGCCGAAGGTACGGGGGCACCGGACCGGGGCACCGTCGTCAGCGGGGAGCGGGCGACGGCCGCGGCGGGCGGGCGGCGTGCGTCGAGCGGTACGACCGGGGGCAGTTGCGTCTGGCCGAGCACCACGCGGCGTACGACGCGCTCGGCGGCGCGCCCGTCGTCGTACGGGCAGAAGCGCTCCCGGAAGGCGGCCCGCAGCCGGGCCGACCGGGCGCCCTGCCAGTCGCCGCCGGCGAAGACGCCGATCAGCTCGTCCTCGTCCCGGGCGACCGGACCCGGCGGGAAGGAGCCCAGGTCGACATAGGTTCCGCGGGCCTCCTCGTACGCCTCCGGCTCGGCGGCGTGCAGCACGATCGGCCGGTCCAGGCCCGCGTAGTCGAACATCAGCGGGGAGTAGTCGGTGACCAGGACGTCCGAGGCCAGGCAGAGCGACTCCACGTGCGGATGGCCGCCCACGTCGACGACCCGGCCCCCGGCCGGGGTGACGCGGATTCCGGCCCCGGAGAGCGGGTCCGCGTCCGCCGCGGGCCGGCCCCCGGCGCCGAGCAGCGGGTCCCCGGCCGCGTCGAGCCGGTCCCCGCGGACGGAGGGCGGGGCGCCGCCGCCGGGGAGGCCGAGCGCCAGCACCGTGAAGCGCGGTCCGAGGCGGCGCACGAGGCGCTCCAGGTCCAGGACGGCACGCTGGGTGCGCCGGTAGTCGCGGTGCACGGGCGCGTACAGGACGGCGACGGTGCCCCTGGGGATGCCGAGGGTCTCGCGCAGCCGGGCCACGTCCTCGGGCCTCGCCCGCTGGAAGACGTCGGTGCGGGGCTGCCCGTACTCGAGGGCGGTCCAGCCGCCGGGGTGGACGCGTTCCCAGGTGAGGGCGGAGTGGCGGTTGGCGCAGACCACGTAGTCCCAGCGGCCGGTCTCGCGCAGCAGCCGCCCGAGGTCGGCGCCGGCCGCGGCGGCCGGCCGCTCCACGAGGTCCAGGCCCATGCGGCCCAGGGGCGTCCCGGCCTGCGTCTGGACCAGGACCTGGCCCCGGCGCCTGACCAGGCCCGCGTCGAAGGCGGAGTTGTGCACCAGGTACGTGGAACGGGCCAGGGCCGTCCAGTAGGCGGCCGTGCCGGGGGTCAGGCGGCGGGTCGCGGGCGGGACGGTGTGGTGGTGGACGCGCTCGGCGGCCCACGCCGTGCGCACGTGCGGCGCGAGGCGCCGGAACGCCTCCTCCAGCGCGCCCGGGTTGCAGCCGTACCCCCGGCCGCCCGCCACCGCGAAGACGGCGCGGTCCGGGCGCAGCGGCAGCAGGCGCTGGACGCGGTAGTGCAGGCGCAGGGCCGCCCGGCGCACGGCACGCAAGGGGACCGCCGCGCCCCGGGCCGACCGGCGGCGCAGCGCCGACGCCAGCCTGAGCGCCGCCCAGGTGCGGCGCAGGCCCAGCCGGAGCAGGACGTGGCGCAGCCGGACGGCCAGCGGGGCCGGGGCGCCCGGCACCCGGTAGCGGCGGCAGTGGGCGCGGGCCCGGCGCAGGAACTCGGCGCGCAGCGGACGCGGGAGGCGGTCGGGCCGGGTGAACACCGTCGCCAGGTGGTCGGCCATCCGGCGGTACAGCACCGGCCGCCAGCGGGCGTGCTCCGGATGCGCGTCGAGGAACGCGAAGACCCGGTCGTACTGCGCGAAGACGTCCAGGTGCCGCTCGCTGGGCGTGCCGAGGATGCTGCCGGTGCGGCGCTGCCGGTAGTGGACGCAGACCCGGTCCAGGGTGGCGACGGACTGCGCGGACAGCAGGACCGGGTACGTCCACGGGGTGTCCTCGTAGTAGCCGGGCGGGAAGGCGAGGCCCGCGCGCTCGGCGAACTCCCGCCGGACCGCCTTGTTCCAGGCCACCATCAGCAGGTTCAGCAGCCCCGGGCGGTCCGCGAGCCGGAACGGTGCCGGGCCCTGCTCGGTGAGGTGCGCCGCGGCCCGGTTGCGGACGGTCTCGCCGGTCCGGTACGAGCGGGCGTAGTCGTAGACCAGGACGTCCGGCTCCCCGGTCTCCTTGAGCCGGTCGGCCACCGCGCGCAGCGCGTGCGGGGCCAGGGTGTCGTCGCCGTCCAGGAAGACCAGGTAGTCACCGCGGGCCCGCTCCAGGCCGGCGTTGCGGGCGGGCCCCAGGCCCCGGTTCCGCGAGAGGTGTACGACGCGGACGCGCGGGTCGAGGGCGGCGAACTCGTCGGCGATCGCGCCGCAGGCGTCCGGCGAGCGGTCGTCGACCACGATCAGTTCGAGGTCCGGGTACGACTGGGACAGCACCGACTCCAGGCACGCGTGCAGATACGCCTGCACCTGGTACGCGGGGACGATGACACTGAACCTGGGCACGGGGACATCCATGGGTCGGTCGGCGCGGGCCTACTGCCCGGCAACGGCCAATGGAGTGATTCGGTTACGTTCCGCGTGGCGTTCGGGGGGATTCGGTGCACGTACGTGCACGTACGGAGGAGGGGGCGGGCCGGCGACCGGCCCACCCCCTCAAGAGTGGTTTCATGGCGTCTACTTGACGGCGCCCGCCATCACACCGGAGACGAACTGCCGTTGGAACGCGAAGAACACGGCCAGCGGGATCACCATCGAGATGAAGGCTCCCGGCGCCAGTACGTCGATGTTGTTGCCGAACTGGCGCATCTGCGTCTGCAGCGCGACCGTGATCGGCTGGCTCCCGGAGTCCGAGAAGATCAGCGCGACCAGCATGTCGTTCCACACCCACAGGAACTGGAAGATGCCCAGACTCGCGATCGCGGGCCCGCCGAGCGGCATCACCACCCGTGCGAACAGCCGCAGTTCGCCGGCGCCGTCCAGCCGCGCCGCCTCCAGCAGCTCCCGGGGGATCTCCGCGAAGAAGTTCCGCAACAGGAACACCGCGAACGGCAGGCCGAAGCCGACGTGGAACAGGATCACGCCGAGGACCGAACCGAACAGCCCGATCTTCCCGAAGAGTTCGGCGATCGGGATCAGGGCGACCTGCACGGGGACGACGAGCAGACCGACCACGGCCAGGAACCACCAGTCGCGGCCCGGGAAGTCCATCCACGCGAAGGCGTACCCGGCCAGCGCACCGATGATCACGACCAGGACGGTCGCCGGGACCGTGATCGCCACGGTGTTGAGGAGGGACGAGGTGATGTCCCCGTTCTTCAGCAGTTCCTCATAGCTCCGGAAGGTCAGCTGGGACGGCTTGGTGAAGACCTCCCACCAGCCGCTCGCCGCCACGTCCTGGGGCGTGCGCAGCGAGGACAGCAGCAGCCCGATCGTCGGGACCAGCCAGAACAGGCCCACGACCAGCAGGAACACCCGGACCAGGCCGCCGCTCGCGGCCTCGGCGAGACGGGAGCCGAGCGACTGCCTCGCCCTGGGGGAACTCTCGCGCTCCGGTGGAGCGGTGGTGGCCGGGGCAACCCCGTCAGCCGTCATCGCCGTACCTCCCGCCGCAGTCGCCTTATGTTGAACCACATCACCGGGATCACCAGGAGCAGCAGGAACACCGCGATGGCGCTGGCGATGCCCGGCTGGTCGGAGGCGAAGCCCTTGCGGTACAGCTCCAGGGCGAGCACGTTCGCGTCGTCCTGGGAGGAGCCGGGCGCGATGATGAAGACCAGGTCGAAGACCTTCAGCACGTTGATCATCAGGGTGACGACCACGACCGCGAGGACCGGGGCGAGCAGCGGCACCGTGACCCGTCTGAAGACCTGCCACTCGTTGGCGCCGTCGACCCGGGCGGCCTCGAGCAGCTCCCGCGGCACACCGGCGAGACCGGCCGCGATCAGCACCATCGCGAAACCCGCCCACATCCATACGTACGACCCGATGACCGCCGGGGTGACGAGGGAGGGACCGAGCCAGTTCAGCCCGTTGTACGGCTCCTCGAAGTTGGCGGCGGGCAGCCGGAGCAGCGCCCCGTCCGCCTCGGCGGGCAGCGTGAACGTGCCGTCGCCGGCCGCCTCCGCCGACGCGACGACCTCGCCGTCCTTGACGGCCTCGATCCGCATCCCGGCATAGCCCAGCTCGGTCGCGTCGACGCCGCCCGGCGTCCCGGAGCCCTTGCCGCGGGTGAAGTCCTGCCAGGTGGTGCCGGTGACCCTGCCGTCCTCGGGCTCGGCGGGCGCCGCCCGCTCCGCGGAGTCGGGCATCTGGTCGGGGGCGACGCCCACGAGGGGCAGGGCGACCGGCACCCCGAGGCCGACCGGCTGCTTCGTGATGAACGCGCCCCCGCCGGCCGGCTCCAGCGGCGACTCCCGGCCCGGGTGCGCCTTCGGGAACGCGGACGACTCGGCGAACGTGTCGTGCACCCCGACCCACACCGCGTTGGCGACCCCCTTGTCCGGGTCCTGGTCGTACACCAGGCGGAAGATGATGCCGGCCGCCAGCATCGAGATCGCCATCGGCATGAAGACGACCAGCTTGAACGCCGTGCCCCAGCGGATGCGTTCGGTCAGCACCGCGAAGATCAGACCGAGCGCGGTGGCGACCGTCGGCGCGAACACCACCCAGAGGACGTTGTTCTTCAGGGCGGTGCGGATGCCGTCGTCCGTGAACAGCGCCCGGTAGTTGTCGAATCCGGCGAAGGAGTCGCCGGACTGGTCGTAGAAGCTGCGGATCAGCGAGTACCCGATCGGGTAGACCACGAGCGCGCCGAGCAGCACCAGGGCGGGCAGCAGGAACAGCGCCGCCACGGTCCTGCGGGTGCCGGTCACGCTCCTGCGCGACTTGGGGGCGGCGGGGCCCGGTGAGGTCCCCGCCGCCGCGGCCGACGCCACCGCGTCAGCCTCCGTAGGCGGCAGCCGCGTCCGCCTCCAGCTTCTCCTGGGCGCCGGCGACGTCCTTCGGGTTCTTCAGGAAGTCCTGCAGCGCCTTCCACTCGCCCTTGCCGGGGGTGCCGCCGAACGCCTGCGGGGCCTGGTCCGACATGTCGAAGCGGAAGTCGTCGCCCGCCGAGACCAGCGCCTCGGCGATCTTCTTCTGCACCGCGTTCGGGTACACCGACGAGTCGACGCCGCCGTTGGGCGAGAGGAAACCGCCCAGCTTCGCCTGGATCGACGCCGCGTCCGGCGAGGCGAGCCAGGTGGCCAGCGCCTGCGCCGCCTTCGAGTCCTCCAGGATCACGGCCGCGTCGCCGCCGGAGACGACCGGCGCGGTGTCGCCGACGGCCGGGAAGGGGAACGCCTTCGCGTCCGTGCCGACCTCCGCCTCCGTCTCGCCGATGTTGACCTGGGCGAAGTCGCCCTCGAAGACCATGCCCGCCTTGGGCTGGTCGCCGCCGGTGAAGGTCTGCGTCACCGAGGTCGGGAAGTCGGTCTGCAGCGCGCCGGTCGGACCGCCCGCGACGTAGTCCGCCTTGCCCCAGATCCCGGCGAGCGTGGTGAGCGCCTCCTTGACGGACGGGTCCGTCCACTTGATCTCGTGCTTGGCCAACTGGTCGTACTTCTCCGGGCCCGCCTGCGAGAGGTAGACGTTCTCGAACCAGTCGGTGAGGGTCCAGCCCTCCGCGCCGCCGACCGAGAACGGTGTGACGCCGGAGTCGTAGACCGTCTGGGCGGTGGTCAGCAACTCGTCCCAGGTCTTGGGCTCTTCGGCGCCCGCGTTGGCGAACACCTGCGCGTTGTACCAGATCAGCGACTTGTTGGCGGCCTTGTAGTAGACGCCGTACGGCTTGCCGTCGACCGTGCCGATGTCCTGCCAGCCCTGCGAGTAGTTCTCGCCGAGCTCCTTGGTCGCCTCGGCGCCCAGCGGCTTCGCCCAGCCCTTGTCGACGGCCTGCTTGATGGCTCCGGGCTGCGGGAGCAGCGCCACGTCCGGCGGGGCGCCGCCCGCGACCTTCGAGCCGAGGAAGTTGATGATGGGGTCCTGGGCGGGCACGAAGGTCACCTCGGCGCCGGTGCGCTTCTCGAACTCGGCGAGGACCTTCTTGAAGTTCTCCTGCTCGGTACCGGTCCAGACGGCGGCGACCTCCAGGCTCTCGCCGTCCAGCTTCGGGAGGGTGACGGAGGCGGGCTGCTGCTTGTCGCCGCCGTTCTTGCCGTCGTCCCCGCTCTTGTCGTCGTCCCCGCCGCCGCAGGCGGTGAGCGAGAGCGCGAGCGCTCCCGCGGCGAGGGTGGCGGCGGCCCGGGTGGTCCTGCCGAGTGTGCTGCGTGTCCCCTTGGTGCTGCTCGTGCGCATCACTGCCCCGTTCTTCGTTCGTCGTCGAACGTCCGGCGCTCTTCCGTGCGCTCTGGTGTACGCCAGGGGGGTGAGGGCGGCAAGAGCGCGTCCGCCGTCAACAGGGGGATCGTGACGGGGTCGTGACCGTGATCGGGCGACCGGCGTGGACGCGGGCGGCCCCGGAGGCTGCCGCCCCCTGTCGAACCCCGCTGCGGCCTGGACGGCCTCGTCCGCGAACGCCGGATGGGGCGGGTTCCGCAGGGGTGCTGCCGGACGGGCGGGGTTCCGTCGCGGTGCTGCCGGACGGGCCGGATTTCGCCGCGGTGCTGCCGGACGGGCCGGGTTCCCCCGCGGTGCTACAGCAGCGATGGCATCTCCGCCGCCGACACCTCCCGTGCCGCCCGCTCCAACGCGCTGGCCAGCAGGGCCAGGTCCGTCGGGCCGTTGCCCAGTTCGCGGACCGGGCGGCGGGCGGGCGGGTCGCCCATGCGGTGCCACTCCAGGGGGACCACCGTGGGGCGCAGGGTCGCCGTGCGGGGGATGCGGCCCGTGACCCGGCCGCCCTGGAAGAGCGCGGTGCCGCCGTCCGGGCGGGTCAACCGGCCGCGTCCGGGCGCCGGTTCGTCGGGGCCCGGCACCGGGGCGTCGAGGCGCACGCGCAGGGTCGCGCGCAGGGCGGGCTCCGTCCGGTCCGTCCGGCCGCCGGGCGCGGTGGCGGCGACCAGGTGGACGCCGAGCCGCTCGCCCTCCCGCGCGACGGCTTCGAGGGCCCGCATCACCGAACCCGCCGCGGGGCGCCCGGGGGAGCCGAGGGGCGGCGTGACGAGGGCGTCCAGGTCGTCGACGACCACGACGAGGCGGGGGAGCGGCGGTACGGCCGACGCCCGGCGCCGGGCCGCTCCCGGGCGCAGGCGCATGGTCGAGCTGGGCGGGGAATCTATGTCCCCGTCCCCCGTCGCGCCCGCCGGGCCGGGGGCGCCGGCCGTGGGGGTGCGCTGGGCGACCAGCCGGCCGGACAGCTCGCGTCCCGTGTGCCACTCGGCGAAGTCCGACCGGCCGAGCAACTCGGCGCGCCGCTTCAGCTCGGCGCTCAGCGACTGGGCGAATTCCCGCATGCGCACCGGGTCGTTGCCGGTGAGGTGGGTGGTCACGTGCGGTACGTCCGTACAGACGCGCAGGCCTTCCCCGTGGCTCGCGCCCGGGCTCACGCCGTCGCGGCCGTCCATCAGGACCATGCCGAGCCGGTCGGGGCGCTCGGCGGAGGCGAGCGAGGCGACCAGCGCCCGCAGCAGCTCGGTGCGGCCGCTGCCCGGCGGGCCCTCGATCAGCAGGTGCGGTCCCTCCGCGGCGAGGTCGGCCACGACGGGGCCGCGCGCTCCGGCGCCCAGGACGGCCTGCGCGCGGCCGCCGAGGGCCTGCGGGTCGTCGCCCGCGTCGGCCCAGCGGGCCATCAGCGAGGCGGGGGTGGCGCGGGCGAGGCCCAGCTCGTCGAGGAGGCGGGCCATCTGGGGGAGCGGGGCGGACACGCGCGCGCCGGGTGCGCCGCCCGCGGCCGTGTCGGTGCGCAACGGCGCCAGCGCGCGGGCGAACCGTTCGGCCCAGGCGGGGGAGACGGCGTCGACCGTGGCGAGGGTGCCGTGCCCGACCGGGCCGGCGGACGCGGCGGCCGGGTTGCCGGGGACGTGCGGGGTGCCCGGGGCGCCGGCCGTGCGTGCGACGCGCAGCAGGCGCAGGGTCGTCGCCACGTCGCCGCTGAGCAGTGCCACGGCACCGCACTCCCGGAACACCGGCGACACGGCGCAGGCCGCCTCGTACGTCCGCGCCACCGGGGAGGTGGGGGAGGCGGCGGCCGTCTCGGCGAGGCAGACGACGTGGATACCGGCCCGCGGGCCCTCCAGGGCCAGCCGCGCCACCGTCTCGCGTACGTCGGCACCGCCGGGGTCGCCGTCCACCACGACCACCGTGTACGGCCCCGGGAAGCCGCCGGCCGGGTCGGCGCCGGCGTCCGGGTGGGCCCACGAGGGGCGGTGGCCGATGCCGCCCTGGTCGCCCGGACCCGTGGCGTCCGCGTGCGGGACCGTGGCGCCCGGGTGCGCGTCCGGCACCGGACCGGCCCGACGCGCGCCGGGCCCGGACGCGGCCGGCCGGTGCGGGGCGGCTGCCGCCGGGCCGGACAGAGGCGTGGCACCGGTCCGGCCGTCGTCGGACAGGTGGTCCTCCAGGCGGCGCAGCAGTTCGTGGGCGCGGGCTGCGGCCTGCTCGCGGTCGTGGGCGAGCAGCAGGCGGCAGTCCTGGCCGTGCCCCGGGCGCACCTGCGGCAGCCAGCCCAGCCAGGACCACTCGGCGGACCGCTCGGCGAGCGGCCTGGAACGGTCCGCACTGATCAGGACGATCTCCAGGACGTCGGCCGAGTGCAGGGCGGCGAGCTGGGCCACGACCGAGCGGGCCAGCCCGGCGAGCCGCGCGCGCGGACCCGCGAGCCCGAGCGCGCCGACCTCGCGCAGCCCGGCGGTCACCGGGACCGCCGGCAGCGGGGCGTCGCCGCCGGGCGCCACCCGGTCGGCCGTGCCGAGCCGCACGGTGAGCGCCTCCGGGTGGCCCGGGCCGCGCTCCCAGAGCCGCGGCCCCGGTCCCAGGGCCGTCAGCAGGAGGGACGCCGGGTCCGGCCAGGTCTCGGGTGCGGTCGAGGCACCGGCGGCGCCGGACGGTGCCGGTCCCGGCGGCGCCTCGTCGTGGTCGTAGGGGTGCACACCGGCCGCGGCGGCGTCCTGCGCGTCCGGGCGTCCCCCGGTCAGCCGCCGCGCCCAGGCGCCTATCCCGCCCCGCCTGCGGACACCCGGCGGTACGTCGGTCCCGCGCAGCGGCGTCCCTTTGCGCCCGGTGCCGTCCGCACGGGTCGGCACACCGTCGGCTGCCCCGCCGTACACGGTCCCGCCGTACGGGGCCTCGCCGTGGTGCGGGGCCCCGCCGTGAGCGCCCCCGGCGGGCGTGCCCGTCCGGGGGCCACGTGGGCCGGACGGGCCCGCGCCGTATCCACCGGCGTCCGCGCCGCCCGGGCGTACGGCGGATTCCGGACCGTACGCGCCCGGGGCGTCGCCGCCGTGTGTCCGGCCGCCGTGCCCGCCCGCGCCGCGGCCGTCGTCGCCCCGTCCGCTCGTGCCGCGGCCGTCGTCGCCCCGTCCGCCCGCGCCTCGTCCGTCGGCGCCGAGGCCGCCGGTGTCGTATCCCCCGCCGTGTGTCTCGCCCGCGGCCGGGGCCTGGCGGGGCCGTCCCGCCGTGGGACCCGTGCCGTGGCTCTCGATGCGGGGTGCCCCGGCCTGGCCGGGGACCTGGGGCGGGCCGGCGGGTGCCGCGCCCGTGGCGTACCCCGAGGTGCCGTACGCGTGGTGGGTCCGGCCGCCGGGCCCGGCAGTCGTCCCCTGGTCACCGCCACCGCCACCGCCACCGCCACCGCCACCGCCACCCCGCCCGGTCGCGGGGGCGGCGGGCGCCTCGCGCGTGTGCCCCTCCGCCCCGTCGGCCGCGCGCGCGTGGGCCACCGTGTCGCCGTCCCCGCCGCCCGGCCGGGGCACCCGCGCCCCGGACAGCCGTACGTGTCCCTCCCCGTCCGGCACCGTCGTCACCCGCACCTCCGCCGCCGGAGGCACCGGCACGAGGCGCAGGGCCGACTCGCCGATCCGCAGCAGCGCACCCGGCGCGAAGCGGACCGGACGGTCGCCCACGCGGGCGCCGTCCAGGGTGGTGCCGTTGGTGGAGCCGAGGTCGGCGACCGAGACGCGGGCGTCGGAGCCGACGGTCACGGCGCAGTGCATCCGGGAGACGTCCGGGTCGTCGAGCGCGACGTCGGCGTCGGCGGAGCGGCCGAGGCGGATCTGGCCACCGTGCAGCAGGTGGACGCCGCCCGCGTCGGGGCCGGCGACCACGTGGAGCTGGGCCGGTACGTCGCTCGGCTCGGTGTGCGCGTCGGGCTCGCCGGGAGCGCCCAGACTGAGCACGGCGCCGTCGATCAGCGGCGGCTCGCCCAGGATGCCGCGCTGCGCGTCCAGCCGCTGCGCGCCCGCGTACAGCACGACCTGGCCGGAGTGCTGGCCCTCGCCGCCGGGGAGCGCGGCGGCCAGGGCGGAGGCGACCGCGGCCAGGGCGGTGCCGGCCGGCGCGGTGACCAGTACGTCGCAGCTCGCGGCGCGGTCCCCCGCCGCGGCATGCGGGCCCAGCGGGTCTACGACGGTCAGCCGGATCTGCATCGCCGTCAGCGGTCCCTTCGCGCGGGCGCCCGCACGCCGGGACAGAAGCCGCACCACGGTCCCCCACCGCGGACTTCCCCCACCGCCACACGAGCACGTCGGCCAGTACTGCACGCATCCTCGCACCTGCCACTGACAGCGCGCCCGCCGTCCGCCGTCAAATGATCTTGATTGGTCGGCTCTGACCCCAAAAATGCCTGACAGGTGACCTGTGGATGACCGAATGTCGTCTGCTTGAGATCGTTCACGTCCGGGCAGCGGCAACCAAGGGACCGGGGCGAGCGTCTTTCCTTCGAACCTGCCCGGGAACCGTCCGGAGACGGCAGCCCGGTGCCGGGAGCCCGGCACTACAGTGGGTCCGAACAGCCAGCAAGCAACTAGGAGCGCATGACGTGCGGCCGGTAGGCAGCAAGTACCTCCTCGAGGAGCCCCTCGGCCGCGGCGCCACGGGCACCGTCTGGCGGGCCCGCCAGCGCGAGACCGCGGGCGCCGAGGCGGCCGTGGCCGGGCAGCCCGGCGAGACCGTCGCGATCAAGGTCCTCAAGGAAGAGCTCGCGAGCGACCCCGACATCGTGATGCGCTTCCTGCGCGAGCGCTCCGTCCTGCTCCGGCTCACCCACCCCAACATCGTCCGGGTCCGCGACCTGGTCGTCGAGGGCGAGCTGCTGGCCCTGGTCATGGACCTCGTCGACGGCCCCGACCTCCACCGCTACCTGCGGGAGAACGGGCCGCTCACCCCGGTCGCCGCCGCGCTGCTCACCGCCCAGATCGCGGACGCCCTCGCGGCCAGCCACACCGACGGCGTGGTCCACCGCGACCTGAAGCCGGCCAACGTCCTGCTGAAGCAGACCGGCGGCGAGATGCACCCGATGCTCACCGACTTCGGCATCGCCCGCCTCGCCGACTCACCCGGTCTCACCCGCACCCACGAGTTCGTCGGCACGCCCGCGTACGTCGCGCCCGAGTCCGCCGAGGGCCGCCCGCAGACCTCCGCCGTCGACGTGTACGGCGCCGGCATCCTGCTGTACGAGCTGGTCACCGGCCGTCCCCCGTTCGGCGGCGGCTCCGCCCTCGAAGTGCTGCACCAGCACCTGAGCGCCGAACCGCGCCGCCCCTCCACCGTCCCCGACCCGCTGTGGACGGTCATCGAGCGCTGCCTGCGCAAGAACCCGGACGACCGCCCCAGCGCCGAGAACCTGGCGCACGGCCTGCGCGTCGTCGCCGAGGGCATCGGCGTGCACGCGAGCAGCGCGCAGATCGGCGCCGCCGAGAACGTGGGCGCACTGCTCGCCCCCGACCCCGCGCCCGCGCAGGTCCCCGGCGAGCCCGGAGCCGCCGACCCCACCCAGGTACTCCCGCACAACGCGCAGCACCCGAGCGGCGGCTACGACCCCAACGGCGCGACCAGCGTCCTGCCGCAGACCGGCAACCAGCGGGGCGCCGCCGACCCGACCGCCGTCATGCCGCCGGTGCCGCCGGGACAGCCGGGCGGACCGGGCGCGCCCGGTCAGGACGGGCAGCAGGGCGGTCCCGAGGACCCGCACCCCTGGCAGAACCAGCTGCGCGCCGCCCGCGACCGCAACGAACAGACGCAGGTCCAGTACCTCGACCCGAACCAGGACCCGCTGCGCCGCCGCCCCCAGCGGCAGGTGTCCCGCCCGCAGCAGCAGCCGCAGCAGCCGCCCCGGCAGGCCCCGCCGTCCGGCTACGGCTACGGGCAGCAGCAACAGCCGCAGCGGTACGCCACTCCGCAGCCCCAGCAGCAGCCCCGGCCCCAGCCGCAGCGGTACGCGCCGCCGCCCGCGCCCGAGCCGCAGCCGCCCCGGCGCGAGCCCAGGCCGCCGCGGCAGCGCAGCGCCAACCCGATGCGCATCCCGGGCCTCGGCTGCCTCAAGGGCTGCCTGGTCACCATCGTCATCCTGTTCGTGGCCGGCTGGCTGATCTGGGAGCTGAGCCCGCTGCAGGACTGGATCGGCACCGGCAAGGGCTACTGGGCCCAGCTGTCCGACTGGTTCACCAGCGTGACCGACTGGATGAAGGACGTGGGCGGCTCCGGCTGAGGCCGAGTCCGGCGACTTGTCGACATCCGGAGGGTGATTTCCGCCTCCGCGGTGAAGGTTGGCTCCTCGGGCGCGTACTTTAAGGCGCAACACGCGTCGGTAGGAGCAGTCTTGGCACGGAAGATCGGCAGCCGGTACACCGCCCACCAGATCCTCGGGCGGGGCAGCGCCGGCACGGTGTGGCTGGGCGAGGGTCCCGAGGGGCCGGTCGCGATCAAGCTGCTGCGCGAGGACCTGGCGTCCGACCAGGAGCTCGTCTCGCGCTTCGTGCAGGAGCGCACCGCCCTGCTCGGCCTGGAGAACCCGCACGTCGTCTCCGTCCGCGACCTGGTCGTCGACGGCAACGACCTCGCGCTGGTCATGGACCTGGTCCGCGGTACCGACCTGCGTACCCGCCTCGACCGGGAGCGGCGCCTGGCACCCGAGGCCGCGGTGGCCGTCGCCGCCGACGTCGCCGACGGCCTGGCCGCCGCGCACGCCGCCGGGATCGTGCACCGCGACGTCAAGCCCGAGAACGTGCTCCTCGACATGCAGGGCCCGCTCGGTCCCGGCGGCTCCCACCCGGCCCTGCTCACGGACTTCGGGGTGGCCAAGCTCATCGACACCCCGCGGCGCACCCGCGCCACCAAGATCATCGGCACGCCGGACTACCTGGCCCCCGAGATCGTCGAAGGGCTGCCCCCGCGCGCGGCGGTCGACATCTACGCGCTGGCCACGGTGCTGTACGAGCTGCTGGCCGGCTTCACGCCGTTCGGCGGCGGACATCCCGGCGCGGTGCTGCGCCGCCACGTGACCGAGCGGGTCGTCCCGCTGCCCGGCATCCCGGACGAGCTGTGGCAGCTGCTCGTGCAGTGCCTCGCCAAGGCACCCGCCTCGCGGCTGCGCGCCTCCGAGCTGAGCGCCCGGCTGCGCGAGCTGCTGCCGATGCTGGCCGGCATGGGCCCGCTGGAGGTGGACGAGCCCGACGCCGAGCAGGAGGACGACGCGCCCGAGGAGTCCCCGGCCTCCGCCGAGCCCGCGCGGGAGCCGGTACGGCGCCGGGGAGCGGTGCCGTTGGTGCCGGGCGCCAAGCCGGCCGACTCCAATCGCGACACGCACACGTCGATGCGGGTACCGGCCCCGGACGAGCTGGCCGGCGGTGCCCGCGGCACGGCCCGCGCCCCGCGCGCGTCCGGCGCCCCGCGCCCCGGCTCGGCCCGCAACCGGGCCGCCGCGCGGCGCCGCCGGCTCGCCCTGGGCGCGGGCGCGGTCGCCCTGGTGGCGGCGGTCGGCGTCGGCAGCTGGCTGGCCGCGGGCGACGACGAGGACGGCACGGGCCCCCAGGACACGCGGAACTCGGCACCGGCCTCTCCCTGACCCGCGGGGCCTCGGCCGGACGCCCGGCCTCCGCGGGTCCGGCTCCCGTGGACCCGGCGTCCGAAGCGCGGTCGACGGGCGGACGAAGACCGGTGGACGGAGCCGTTACGCTGGATGCGTGGCAGTCGTCGATGTATCCGAAGAGCTGAAGTCCCTCTCCTCGACCATGGAGTCGATCGAGGCCGTCCTGGACCTCGAAAGGATGAGGGCAGACATCGCCGTGCTCGAGGAGCAGGCGGCCGCGCCCTCCCTGTGGGACGACCCGGAGGCGGCGCAGAAGATCACCAGCAAGCTCTCGCACCTCCAGGCCGAGGTCAGGAAGGCCGAGGCCCTGCGCGGCCGGATCGACGATCTCGGCGTGCTCTTCGAGATGGCCGAGGAGGAGGACGACCCGGACACCCGCGCGGAGGCCGAGTCCGAGCTCGCGGCCGTCCGCAAGGCGCTCGACGAGATGGAGGTCCGCACCCTGCTCTCGGGCGAGTACGACGCGCGTGAGGCGCTCGTCAACATCCGCGCCGAGGCGGGTGGCGTCGACGCCGCCGACTTCGCCGAGAAGCTCCAGCGCATGTACCTGCGCTGGGCCGAGCAGCGCGGCTACAAGACGGAGATCTACGAGACGTCGTACGCGGAGGAGGCCGGCATCAAGTCGACGACCTTCGCCGTGCAGTCGCCGTACGCCTACGGCACCCTCTCCGTCGAGCAGGGCACGCACCGCCTCGTGCGCATCTCGCCCTTCGACAACCAGGGGCGCCGACAGACCTCCTTCGCGGGCGTCGAGGTCCTCCCCGTGGTCGAGCAGACCGACCACATCGAGATCGACGAGTCCGAGCTGCGCGTGGACGTCTACCGGTCCTCGGGACCCGGCGGCCAGGGCGTCAACACCACCGACTCCGCCGTGCGCCTCACCCACATCCCCACCGGCATCGTCGTCTCCTGCCAGAACGAGCGCTCCCAGATCCAGAACAAGGCCACGGCCATGAACGTCCTGCAGGCCAAGCTCCTGGAGCGGCGCCGCCAGGAGGAGCAGGCCAAGATGGACGCCCTCAAGGGCGACGGGGGCAACTCCTGGGGCAACCAGATGCGTTCGTACGTGCTGCACCCCTACCAGATGGTCAAGGACCTGCGCACGGAACACGAGGTGGGCAACCCCGAGTCCGTGTTCAACGGCGAGATCGACGGTTTCCTGGAGGCCGGGATTCGCTGGCGCAAGCAGCGCGAGAAGTAGCACGCGACGACGCCGCTTTGTCGACAAGGCAACTGCCGCCCGTACGGCGGCGGTTGCCTTTCCTCTGCCCGTGTTCCCCGGCGTGCTCCGCCGGTGATGTCTGGGTTTTACATCACACTCACACCCTTTGTGTCCGGCATACGTCCCGTACTCGGACATCGCGTACGCAATGGCCTTGACGTTGCTTTGAACTTTCGCAAGGGTGAGGCGCGGCATGCGTATTTCTGGGGCGCATGTGAACCGGGGGACTTGAGCACCTGCAGCCGCCCCCGTCGATCACGGCCCCCGAGTGCCGCCTCACCGACCAATCGGCTACTGGGGGTAGCAACTACATGACGAAGAAGACGCGCATCCGTGTCGCGCGCATAGCGGCCGGCGCCGTGATCGCCGCCGGCGCCTCCCTGACCGCGGCGGGCGCCGCTTCGGCGCTCGACATCGGCGTGAACGTCGGCGACGAAGGCACCGGCGTGACCGTCCAGGGTGGCGCCGAGGGCGACACCGAGGGCTCCATCGCCGGCGTGATCGAGGGCACGACCGAGGGCGGCTCCATCGCCGGCGTGATCGAGGGCACCTCTGAAGGCACGTCGGAGGGCACCTCCGAAGGTACTTCGGAAGGTACGTCCGAGGGCACCTCCGAAGGCACCTCTGAAGGTACGTCCGAGGGCACCTCGGTCGGCGCCTCCGAGGGCACGTCCGAGGGCGGCGACAACGGCGGCTCCGGCGACAACGGTGGCAACGGCGACGGCGGTTCCGGCGACAACGGCGGTTCCGGTGACAACGGTGGCAACGGCGACGGCGGTTCCGGCGACAACGGCGGCTCCGGTGACAACGGCGGGTCCGGTGACAACGGCGGGTCCGGCGACAACGGCGGGTCCGGTGACAACGGCGGGTCCGGTGACAACGGCGGCAGCGGCAACGCCGGCGGTAACGGCAACGGCGGCAACGGCGGCGGCAACGCCGGTGGCGGCGACGGCGGTACCACCCCCGACGGTGGCAGCAACGACAACGTCACCCAGGACGAGGGCTCCTCGGCCCTGACCGACACCGGCGAAGAGGCCCCGGCCTCCGACACCGCCGCCCAGGGCAACGGTGACGAGCTGGCCGAGACCGGCGCCGCGGAGACCACGTTCCTGCTGGTCGGCGCCGCCACGATGATCGCCGGTGGCATCGGCTTCCGCCTGCTGCCGCGCATGATGAACGGCCGCGGCCAGGCTGCTGCCTGACGGTAGTCGTCCGCGTACGCACGGCGCACGCAGCGAGAGGGCCCGGAGCGACTGCTCCGGGCCCTCTCCGTGTCCTCGGCGTCCTCGGCGGCCGCGTACGGCACGTCTCCGCGCCCCTGGAGGCCGCTTCCCGCCCCTCGGGCGGTCTCGTGGGTGCTTCCGGTGCCCTCAGGCGGTCTGGTGGGCCAGCAGGGCCACCGCGGCGACCAGCATCGCGAGCAGGGCGACCAGCGTCACGGGATTCAGCCCGGCGAAGAAGCTCTCCTGCTGCATCCGCTCGCGGTTCGCCCGGCACACCGGGCACCGGCCCTCACTGACGGGCGCCGCACAGTTCGCGCACACCAACCGGTCGTACGTCATGCGCTCGCCCTCCTTGCCACCGGCTCCGTATGAACAACGCCCGCGGCGACGCGAACGTTCCCCCTTCCACTGTGCCAGGTTCCGTGGGGCCCCGCTCGCCCTCCAGGCGGGGACAAAACGCGCAACTGATGCGCAACCCCGACCGGTGACTGCGGTCGGCTCCCCGGTTCGCGTATGGTCACGCACATCTACCCCCGGCGACCCGTGGTGCATCCGTGATCCGATTCGACAACGTCTCCAAGGTCTACCCCAAACAGAGCCACCCCGCACTCAGGGATGTCTCCCTGGAGCTCGAGAAGGGCGAGTTCGTCTTCCTCGTGGGATCCTCCGGCTCCGGAAAGTCCACCTTCCTGCGGCTGATCCTGCGCGAGGAGCGCTGCACCCACGGGCAGGTGCACGTCCTGGGCAAGGACCTCGCCCGCCTGTCCAACTGGAAGGTGCCGCAGATGCGGCGCCAGCTGGGGACGGTGTTCCAGGACTTCCGCCTGCTGCCGAACAAGACGGTCGGCGAGAACGTCGCCTTCGCCCAGGAGGTCATCGGCAAGTCCCGCGGCGAGATCCGCAAGTCCGTGCCCCAGGTGCTCGACCTCGTCGGACTCGGCGGCAAGGAGGACCGCAGGCCCGGTGAGCTGTCCGGCGGTGAGCAGCAGCGCGTCGCCATCGCGCGCGCCTTCGTCAACCGGCCCAAGCTGCTGATCGCCGACGAGCCCACCGGCAACCTCGACCCGCAGACCTCCGTCGGCATCATGAAGCTGCTCGACCGCATCAACCGGACGGGCACCACCGTGATCATGGCCACCCACGACCAGAACATCGTGGACCAGATGCGCAAGCGCGTCATCGAGCTGGAAAAGGGCCGCCTCGTCCGCGACCAGACCCGCGGTGTCTACGGCTACCAGCACTGACGAGCAGCGACGACGAGGAACGAAAGGCTTAACGAGACGCCCATGCGCGCCCAGTTCGTAGTCTCGGAGATCGGTGTCGGTCTTCGCCGCAATCTGACGATGACCTTCGCGGTCATCGTCTCGGTCGCCCTGTCCCTGGCCCTGTTCGGTGGTTCGCTGCTGATGAGCGACCAGGTCAACACCATGAAGGGCTACTGGTACGACAAGGTCAACGTGTCGGTCTTCCTCTGCAACAAGAGCGACGCGGAGTCCGACCCCAACTGCGCCAAGGGCGCGGTGACCGCGGACCAGAAGAAGCAGGTCATGTCGGACCTCGACGAGATGGCCGTCGTCGACAAGGTCACGTACGAGTCGCAGGACGAGGCGTACAAGCACTACAAGGAGCAGTTCGGCGACTCGCCGCTGGCCAGCTCCCTCACGCCGGACCAGATGCAGGAGTCGTACCGGATCAAGCTGACGGACCCGGAGAAGTACCAGGTCATCGCGACCGCCTTCGACGGCCGCGAGGGCGTGCAGTCCGTGCAGGACCAGAAGGGCATCCTGGACAACCTCTTCGGGCTCCTCAACGGCATGAACTGGGCCGCCCGCGCGGTGATGGCGCTCATGCTGGTCGTCGCCCTGATGCTGATCGTCAACACGGTGCGCGTCTCGGCGTTCAGCCGGCGGCGCGAGACCGGCATCATGCGCCTGGTCGGCGCCTCCGGCTTCTACATCCAGGCGCCGTTCATCATGGAGGCGGCCGTCGCCGGGCTCATCGGCGGTGGTGTCGCCTGCGGCTTCCTTGTGGTCGCCAGATACTTCATCATCGACCACGGACTCGCCCTGTCCGAGAAGTTGAACCTGATCAACTTCATCGGCTGGGACGCCGTCTTGACGAAGCTGCCGCTCATCCTGGCCACGAGTCTGCTGATGCCCGCGTTGGCGGCGTTCTTCGCGTTGCGCAAGTACCTGAAGGTGTGACACATACCAAGGGGGCCGAACGGTCAAGCGACCGTCCGGCCCCCTTGCGTTGTCCTAGACTCACCGGCATGTCAGGCCGTGACCCGTTCTGTCAGCCCCGCCGCGTACGCCACGGGGCCGCCCTGACCTTGGTGTTCGCGAGCGTCCTTGCCACGGGCGCGGCCACGGGATCGTTCTCCGGGACCGACCGCAAGTCCGAGCCGGAACCGGTCCGTTCGGCCGCTCCGGCCGGTGACCCGGACCGGCACGAGGACGTGGCCCGGGCCGCCGCCCGGGCGATGGCCGACGGCAAGTCCCCGATGGAGGCCGCCGAGCGCGCCGTCAGCCGCAGCGGCGACCGGTGGGGCGCCGTCTACTCCAGGGGCGAGTACGAGGAGTTGGAGGACGCCCTCGACGGCCGGTACACCGGCGTCGGGATCTCCGCCCGCCGCGAGCGCGACGGCGGTATCGAGGTGACCGAGGTGCGTTCCGGCTCACCGGCCGCCGACGCCGGGATCCGCGAGGGCGACCGGCTGCGCAGCGTCGACGGCGAGGAGGTCGACGGGCGGCCCGTCACCGAGGTCGTCTCCATACTGCGCGGCGACGCCGAGTCCGCGCCCGCCGGCACCGCCGTCCGGCTCGGCCTGGAGCGCGGCACGCGCGCGTGGACCGAGACCGTGCGCCGGGCCAGGCTCTCCGCGGACTCCGTGACCGTGCGCACGCTCGCCGACGGCGTCACCGTCGTCCGGGTCGCCTCCTTCACCAAGGGCGTCGGCGCGCGGGTGCGCGAGGCCGCCGCGCGGGTGCCGTCCGGCACCGGCGTCGTCCTCGACCTGCGCGGCAACTCCGGCGGCCTGGTCACCGAGGCGGTCACGGCCGCCTCCGCCTTCCTCGACGGCGGCCTGGTCGCCACGTACGACGTCGACGGCGACCAGCGGGCCCTGCACGCCGCATCCGGCGGCGACACCGCCAGACCCCTGGTCGCGCTCGTCGACGGCGGCACGATGAGCGCGGCCGAGCTGCTCACCGGTGCCCTCCAGGACCGGGGCCGGGCGGTGGTCCTGGGCTCCCGCACCTTCGGCAAGGGCTCGGTCCAGATGCCGAGCACGCTGCCCGGCGGCTCGGTGGCCGAGCTGACCGTCGGCCACTACCGCACGCCCTCCGGCCGCGGCGTCGACGGCAAGGGCATCACGCCGGACCTGGAGGTCGACCCGGCGGACCCGGCCACCCTGGAGCGGGCGCGGACGGTCCTGAGCGGACTGGGACGCTAGGGGGCGTCGGCGCGGGCACGCGGTACGCGTAATCGGCTTTCCGCGGGACCCCTCCGTAGTGCCAAAATGGACCGCACTATGGCTAAGGAAAAAGGGCGCAAGCTGATCGCGCAGAACAAGAAGGCGCGGCACGACTACCAGATCCTCGACACCTACGAGGCGGGTCTCGTCCTGTCCGGGACCGAGGTGAAGTCGCTGCGCCAGGGGCGGGCGTCGCTGGCCGACGGCTTCGTGCAGCTTGACGGGCACGAGGCGTGGCTGCACAACGTGCACGTGCCGGAGTACAGCCAGGGGACCTGGACCAACCACAGCGCCCGGCGCAAGCGGAAGCTGCTGCTGCACCGCGTGGAGATCGACAAGCTGGAGGCGAAGTCCCAGGAGACCGGGCACACGATCGTGCCGCTGGCCCTGTACTTCAAGGACGGCCGAGCCAAGATCGAGATCGCGCTGGCGCGCGGCAAGAAGGAGTACGACAAGCGCCAGACGCTCAGGGAGAAGCAGGACCGCCGCGAGGCGGAGCGGACGATCTCCGCGATCCGCCGCAAGCAGCGGGCCTGAGCCGAGCGCCGGGCCGCGGGAACAGGCTGGCACGTCCGTGCGTTGGTCACGTACGATGGCACCTGTGCCTCACAGCAGGCGCAGGCACCCTCCTCGGAGGGTTTGAAAAATCAACATGGGGATGATCGGTTTCGACAGCGGCTGTCGAAGCAGGGGAAGCGTGTCGAGGAAGCGGCCATGATCTCGTAAACCACAGGCCGAAAAAAATAATCGCCAACACCAAGCGCGATTCCTCCCAGCAGGCCTTCGCCCTCGCTGCCTGATCTCAGGTAGCAGAGCGAGCCTCCTACTACGGGAGTGTCAGCCCGGGGCTGTTCCCGACCCGGATCCTGGCATCAGCTAGGGGACTAAACCTTGATCCCGGTCACGGGGTGAAGAGGGAAACCAAACAGTGACTGAGCCCGTCGGAGACTTGTCCGCGTGATCTCCGGGGCTGAGAAAATCGAAGCGGACTGCACACGGAGAAGCCCTGATTCCGCACCGTTGGACGCGGGTTCGATTCCCGCCATCTCCACGAGGTCGAGGGCGACGTGTGCTCGCGTACAGCGCGAGCCACGTCGCCCTCGATGTTTTTGTGCGGCTGCGCCGCGCGAGGCGGGGGCTGCGCCACCCGCACCCCCGGAGGCCCGGACCCCCAGGCCCGCCGCGCCAAGGGGTCTGCGTGCGTGTCCGCCGGGCGGTCCGTGCCGGTCAGTGCCGGTGAGCGGCGTCCCGGAGGCTGTGCCGGGGCGTCCGCGGGGAAGGCAGGGCGAGGAGCAGAGCTGTCGCGGCCGCCGTGACCGGGATGGCGTAGGCCGCCGCGGGGGAAACGTGCTCCACGGTCCAGCCGCCCGCCGCGCTGCCGCAGGCGATGCCGCCGAGCAGGCCGGTCACCGCCAGGGTCATCCCCTCGTTCAGCCGGTCCCGCGGGGTGCGCTGCTGGACCAGCGTCATCGTGGTCACCATCGTCGGGGCCGTCGCCATCCCGGCGACCAGCAGGGTGAGCGCCAGCAGCGGCAGCGAGCCGCTGAGGGACGCCGCGAGCAGGGGCAGCGTCAGCAGGGCCGCCATCGCCGCGACACACCACGGCAGTCGCCGGGCGGCCGGGCCGGCCGGCTTCAGCGCGCCGTACAGCAGTCCCGCCGCACACGAACCCGCCGCCTGGAGGGCGAGGACCGCACCGGCCACCGCGCGGTGTCCCTGTGCGTCCGCGAACGCGATCGTGACGACCTCCGTGGCACCGAACACGCCGCCCGTCGCCAGGCACACCACCAGCAGCGCCGGGATGCCGGGAGTCCTGAGAGGTGCCTTCGCGTTCGGCCGGGGCCGGGCCGGCGGCTCGGTCGAGCGCTGCGCGGTGAACAGCAGCATGCCGGTCACCAGCAGCACCACGGCGACGAGCGTGCCCGCCTCTGGGAACAGCCCCGTGCACAGGAACGCCGCGAGGACCGGCCCGAGCATGAAGCAGAGCTCGTCCATGGCCTGCTCGAAGGAGTTCGCGGTGTGCAGCGCCCCCGAGTCGCCCTTCAGCAGGTGCGCCCAGCGGGCGCGGGCCATGCCGCCGGTGTTGGGCGTCGTCGCGGTGGCGGCGTACGCGGCGAAGAGGGTCCAGGCGGGCGCGTCCCAGCGCACGCACAGCAGCAGCGCGAGCGAGCCCAGGGCGGCGACCAGGGTGGCGGGCAGCGCCGCTCTGGCCTGGCCGTACCGGTCCACGAGCCGCGCGGTCCACGGAGCGGCCAGCGCCGTCGCCGCCAGCCCGGTGGCGGTGACGGCACCCGCGAGGGCGTACGAGCCGCGGGTGCCGGCGATCATCACCACCGCGCTGACGCTGAACATGCCCGCCGGGAGCCGGGCCAGGAGGTTCCCTGCCGTGAACGCCCGCGCGCCGGGCGTGGCGAGCAGCCGCCGGTACGGGCCGGGCGGCCGACGCGGGCGCCGGGTGCGGGGGCCGAAGTCGGCGACGACCAGGGCGTCGGCGGTGACGGTGAGGACCGGGGTGTGCGCCGGGGTGGACGTCGCATGGGTCGGCAAGGGCCGGGAGGGACGGAAGGGCAGGGAGGGGCGGGAGGGAGCAGAGAGGGCGGAGCGGCTGGGGGTGCGGGAGGAGTGGGCGGGAATCGGTTGCGGCATGCGTTCACCGTCCTCCCGCAGCGGCCGAGGGGTCCAACACCTGCTCCCTCGCCATTCACACACCTGCGTTGTAAGTTCGCCGGATGCCCGCGCCTGCCCACCTCGACCCCCGCCTCCTGCGCGCCTTCGTCACCGTCGCCGAGGACCTGCACTTCACCCGCGCCGCCGCCCGGCTGTACGTCGCTCAGCAGGCGCTCAGCCGGGACGTGCGGCGCCTGGAGCGGGAACTGGGCGCGGAGTTGTTCCTCCGGACCACCCGGCAGGTGACCCTCACCGCCGACGGCGAGCGCCTGCTGCCGTACGCCCGCGGCGTCCTCCAGGCGCAGGACGACCTCCTGGCCGCCTTCGGGCAGGCCCGCCCCCTGCTGGTCGACCTCAACTCCCCGGGACTGGTCACCGGCCGCCTGGTGCTGGAGCGGGCCCGCGAACTCGCGCCCGAGCTGGAGCTGATGGCGCGGTACGAGAGCGGGCTGGCCCACGCCGCCGCCGAACTCCTCGCGGGCCGCCTCGACGCCTCCCTCGGCCGGTTCGCGGGGCTCGCCCCCGCGCTGCGGGCCGGGCTCCGCCACCAGCCGGTGCGCTACGAACCCATGGCGGTCGTACTGCCCGAGGACCACCCGCTGGCCCGGCTCACCGAGGTGCCGCTCTCCGCACTCGCCGGTGAGACGGTGTACGCCGGGGCGGGCAACCCGCGCACGCCGGAGTGGACGGACCTCGCGCATCGCCTGTTCGAGGGACGGGGCATCGACGTGGCGCCACCCCTTCCGCTGGCGGTCGGAGAGGAGGAGTTCCAGCGGATCATGGACAAGACGCGCAACCCGATCCTGGCCGTGGTGAGCTTTCCGGCCATGGCCTCCACCGTGGTGCGTCCGCTCGTCGATCCCGTGCCGCTGTCGCCGGTCTCCCTGGTCTGGCGAAAGGGGCTGGTGCATCCCGCCCTGGAGGTGCTGCGCCTGGCGACTTCCCAGGTCGCGGCCGAAAAGAGCTGGCTCAGGTTCCCCGCCGGGGGGTGGATTCCGGCCACCGACGCGGCTGTGATGTCCGTCCACAAATGACACGCGGCCACCACACAACCTCCGCGTGCGCTACATTCTCTCCCTGAGCACGGTGTGATACAGGGGGCGCTCGAACCAGGTGAGGGGCGGTTCGGCCGACGGGTGCTCGGAGTCGTATGCGCACCCGGAAGTGTTCCGTGGGGGGAAGTGCGCGCGCGTGAAGAAATGGCAAAAAGACGCCCAACCGGAGTGGC
The DNA here is from genome assembly GCF_000721235.1 of Streptomyces olivaceus. Taxonomy (GTDB): domain Bacteria; phylum Actinomycetota; class Actinomycetes; order Streptomycetales; family Streptomycetaceae; genus Streptomyces; species Streptomyces olivaceus. The sequence continues at coordinate 16,987 of NZ_JOFH01000029.1, read as the reverse complement.
TCGCAGCCGAGTCCGGGGCTCGTGATCTCCCGGAGGCAAGACAGGATGCCGACGTCACCGATGCGTTCCCGGCGACCCGTGCCTTCCCCGCAGGGGAGCCCCCGATGAGCGGAACGCCGTCCGGTGGCTCCTCCGGAACCGGTGCCGGGGCGGAGTCCGGGGCGGACGGCGCCGGGTGGTTCGGGAGTCCGGGTCGTCCCACGCGCCGTCACGCCGTTCCCGACGCGGACGAGACGGAAGCCCACGGCTCCCGAATAGGCGACGACCGCGACCACCACGACCCTCGCGGCGACCGCGACGCGGCAGGCTGGGGCGTCGGGGGAGCAGTCGATACCGGAACCCCCGCGTCCGCCGGCCACGCGACCCGTCCCCGGCACGCGGCTCCCGACCCGATGGCCCGGGGCCGCATAACGTGGGGACAGACCGACCGGGCCGGTGCGGGGGCGGATCGACCCGGCCAACCGGGCGCCGCCGCGGACCGGTTCATACCGCGGCAGCCGGGGCAGGATGCCTCGCGTCGGCGTATACCGCAGCAAAGCGACCCGAACGGGACGGCGGCACCTCGCGATTCCGCCCCGGGCCGGCCCGCGCCGAGCCAGTCCGCCCCGACGCGGCCGGTCCCGAGCCAGGACGGCCGCGTCCCGAACGCCGCCCCGACCGCAGGCGACCGCACCGAGGTACTCCCGGCCGCGACCGACCGCACCGAGATACTCCCGGCCGGGACCGGCTCCTCCGTCGGGAGCGCCGCGACCGCCGCAGTTGCCGCCACCGGCGTCAGCGCCGCTCCGGACGCCGACCGTACGGACGTACTGCCCCAGGTCTCCCTGGCCCGTCAGACCCGTCAGACCCGTCAGACCCGTCAGACCCGTCAGACCCGTCAGGCCCCCCAGGACTCTCACGTCCCCCCGGTCCCCCCGGAGGGCGACCGCACGGACGTGCTCCCCTCGGTCGCACCGGTCGCACCGGTCGCCTCGGCGTCGCCCACACGTGTCATCCCCACGGCCGGCCCCGGCACCGCCCCCCTGCGCGACCCCTGGCAGCAGGACCCGGGCGCGAACGAGGACGCCGGCGCCGACGCCGGTGACCACACCCACGACCCGCACGAGGTGACGGTCCAGCTCGACGCCGTCCAGCTGGGCGACGGAGTGATCCGCCGGGCCGACAGCGGCCACCGCAAGGGCAAGGCCGGCCCGGAGGCCTCCGACGGCCCGGTCTTCGTCGACTCCTCCGGCCGCCGCAGCCGCCTCTACCGCCGCCTCGGCATCCTCGTCGGCATCGCCTGCGCGGTCTACGCCGTCGTCATCGTCTCCACGCTGCTCTCCGGCAACTCCGACGCGCCCTGGCTGCCCGTCCCCGGTCAGGAGGAGGGCAAGCCGGCCGGCCAGGTCGACACCACCCCGCTGCCCTCGGAGTCGGCGCAGCCCTCCGCCACCGGCACCGCCACCGCGCCGGCCGACGACCCCTCCGCGAGCACCGGCGTGACGACCGCGCCGGGCTCCGACACCCCCGCGGCCGGTACGTCCGGCGCGACCGGCGGAGCCACCGGGCAGCCCGGTACCAGTACCGGCCCCGAGTCCCCGGCGGCCGGGGGCACCGACCCGGACCCCGGCGGCAGCGCCGGCACCGGCAGGACCGACCCCGACCCGGGGCAGTCGTCGTCGGAGCAGCCGGGCTCCACCGGACCGTCCGCCCCCACGGGCGACGGCGACGCCTCGACCGACCCGACCGCGCCCACCGGCGACCCCACCGGCACCGACGCCGGCGCGGGCGGCACCAACGCCAACGGCGTCAGCGACCAGTCCCTTTCCCTGTCCCCGGAGAACACCCTCTGATGGCATCCCGCACCCGCCGTCACGGGGCCGCGCGCAGCGCCCGTGGCGGCCTCCGCCGACGCCTGCCGTTGCGCCTGCTGCTCCCGCTGCTCGTCCTGGTCGCCCTGGCGGCGATGCTCATGCTGCGCGGCTACGTGCACAGCGAGATCCTGGCCGACCACCGCGTCCAGCCGCCCGCCGCCACCGACAAGGTGCCGGAGAAGATCCTCGAGGGCGGCCCGGTCATCGACGTCCGCGGCGGCCGCACCGAGGGCCTGAGCGTGCCCGACCACCGGCTCGTCCTCACCTTCGACGACGGCCCGGACCCGACCTGGACGCCGCGCGTCCTCGACGTGCTGAAGAAGCACGACGCGCACGCGGTCTTCTTCGTCACCGGCACCATGGCCTCCCGCTACCCGGACCTCGTCAAGCGCATGGTCGACGAGGGCCACGAGGTGGGCCTGCACACCTTCAACCACCCCGACCTGTCCTTCCAGTCCACGAAGCGCATCGACTGGGAGCTGTCGCAGAACCAGCTGGCGATCACCGGCGCGGCCGGTGTCCGCACCTCGCTGTTCCGTCCGCCGTACTCCTCCTTCGCCGACGCCATGGACAACAAGTCCTGGCCGGTCACCGAGTACATAGGCAGCCGCGGTTACATCACCGTCGTCAACAACACCGACAGCGAGGACTGGAAGAAGCCCGGCGTCCGCGAGATCATCCGCCGCGCCACGCCGCACGGCGGCAAGGGTGCCATCGTCCTGATGCACGACTCCGGCGGCGACCGCCACCAGACCGTGCAGGCCCTGGACGAGTTCCTGCCGGGGCTGAAGGAGAAGGGCTACGAGTTCGACAACCTCACCGAGGCCCTGGAGATGCCCAGCGCCATGTCGCCGGTGACCGGCGCCGAACTGTGGAAGGGCAAGGCGTGGGTCTTCCTGGTTCAGGCCTCGGAGAAGATCACCGACGTCCTGGTGGTGGGCCTGGCGGTGATCGGTACCCTGGTCATCGGCCGCTTCGGCCTGATGCTGCTCCTCTCCGGCGTCCATGCCCGCCGGGTCCGCCGCAAGCGCTTCAGCTGGGGACGGACGGTCACCGAACCGGTGACGGTGCTCGTCCCGGCGTACAACGAGGCCAAGTGCATCGAGAACACGGTGCGTTCGCTGGTGGCGAGCGACCATCCGGTGGAGGTGATCGTCATCGACGACGGTTCCACCGACGGCACCGCCCGGATCGTGGAGGGCCTGGGGCTGCCGGGCGTCCGGGTGATCCGCCAGCTCAACGCGGGCAAGCCGGCGGCGCTCAACCGCGGCCTGGCGAACGCCCGTCACGACATCATCGTGATGATGGACGGCGACACCGTCTTCGAGCCGTCCACCGTCCGGGAACTCGTCCAGCCCTTCGGCGACCCGAAGGTGGGCGCCGTGGCCGGCAACGCGAAGGTCGGCAACAAGGACAGCCTCATCGGTGCCTGGCAGCACATCGAGTACGTGATGGGCTTCAACCTGGACCGCCGGATGTACGACGTCCTCGGCTGCATGCCGACCATCCCCGGCGCGGTCGGCGCCTTCCGCCGCTCCGCCCTGGAGCCCATCGGCGGCATGAGCGACGACACGCTCGCCGAGGACACCGACGTCACCATGGCGCTGCACCGGGCCGGCTGGCGCGTGGTCTACGCCGAGAACGCCCGCGCCTGGACCGAGGCCCCCGAGACCGTCCAGCAGCTGTGGTCCCAGCGCTACCGCTGGTCGTACGGCACCATGCAGGCCATCTGGAAGCACCGCCGCGCGGTGATCGAGAAGGGCCACTCGGGCCGCTTCGGCCGCGTGGGCCTGCCCTTCGTCTCCCTCTTCATGGTCCTGGCCCCGCTCCTGGCCCCGCTGATCGACGTGTTCCTGCTCTACGGCATCGTCTTCGGGCCGACCGAGAAGACGGTCGTGGCGTGGCTGGGCGTCCTCGCCATCCAGGCGGTCTGCGCGGCGTACGCCTTCCGCCTCGACCGCGAACGCATGACCCATCTGATCTCGCTGCCCCTGCAGCAGATCCTCTACCGCCAACTCATGTACGTGGTGCTGCTCCAGTCCTGGATCACCGCGCTCACCGGCGGCCGGCTGCGCTGGCAGAAGCTGCGGCGCACCGGTGTCGTCGAGGCGCCCGGCGGCTCCGTGCCGCGCCAGCGCTCGCGGAGCAGCGACGATCGGAGGCCCGTGGCATGACCCACGGTTACACGACCGGACCGGGCGCGGACCCGGAGCCGGCCGGCCCGTACGGCCACCCTTACGCGCCCACCCCGGGCGCGAGCGCGGGAGCGCCGTACGACTTCCCCCAGCAGCGCACGGCCGCCCCCGTGCCCGAAGCCGGACAGGGCCCCGTGCCCGAAGCCGGACAAAGCTCCGTGTCGGATGCCGGACCCGGAGCCGGGCCGGCGGCCGGGCCCGCTCCGGCCGCCGGGAAGCCCGGCCGCGACCGGTACCTGGACCTGCTGCGGTCGATCGCGCTGGTCCGCGTCGTGGTGTACCACCTCTTCGGCTGGGCCTGGCTCTCGATCCTGTTCCCGTCGATGGGCGTGATGTTCGCGCTCGCGGGCTCGCTGATGGCACGCTCGCTGAAGCGCCCCGCGTGGAGCGTCATCCGCGGCCGGGTCCGGCGGCTGCTGCCGCCCGTGTGGGCGTTCTCGGCGCTCGCGCTGACGCTGCTGTTCGCCGGCGGCTGGAATCCGGGCGACGACCCCGACCAGGGCGGCGGCGCCTGGGGCCTGGTCAAGCTCTTCAACTACCTCGTGCCGATCGGTGCGCCGCCCTACCCCTGGGAGGCGGGCGCCCCGCTGGACTGGCTGGAGGGCTCCTGGGCCGACCAGGCGGTGGGGCCGCTGTGGTACCTGCGCGCCTACCTGTGGTTCGTCATCGCCTCACCGCTGCTGCTGTGGGCGTTCCGCCGCGCGCCCTGGCCCACGCTGCTCGCCCCGCTCGGTCTCACGGCGGTCGTCGGCACCGGCCTGGTGACGATCCCCGGCGAGACCGGCCACGCGATCAGTGACTTCGCGGTCTACGGCGGCTGCTGGGTCCTGGGCTTCGCCCACCACGACGGCATGCTGAAGCAGGTCCCGAGGTACGTCTCCGTCTCGTGCGCGGCGCTCGTGATGGCCTTCGGCCTCTGGTGGGCCTCGGGCCACCAGGGCGACGACGGCTGGGACCTGAACGACATCCCGCTCGCCCAGGCCGCCTGGTCGTTCGGGTTCGTCGTGATCCTGCTCCAGTACTCCCCGTCCTGGCGGGAACTCCCGGGCCGGCTGGCGAAGTGGGACAAGCTGGTGACGCTCTCCAACAACCGCGCGGTCACCATCTACCTGTGGCACAACCTGCTGATCATGGCGACCGTCCCGTTCGTCGACCTGCTGTACCGGGTCCCGTTCCTGCAGAGCGAACGGGGTATGCACGCCATCGACAGCTCGTACACGATCTGGATGTTCGCCCTGGTCTGGCCCCTCATCGCCCTGGCGGTGCTCGCGGTCGGCTGGATCGAGGACCTCGCGGCGAAGCGCGGGCCGCGGCTGTGGCCGAACGGCACGAAGCGCCCGGCGCGGGGACAACCCGGGAGCCGTGCCGCGCACCGGGGCTGACGGCCCTCGCCGCGCCGTGCGAGACTGCCTCGGTTGCGTACGTGAACAGGGTGGCGTGAGCCGGTCGGGGGGAGCAGCGGGATGAGCAGGCGGCAGACGCAGAAGATGCTGGGGCTGATGGCGAGCGGGGAGCCGGTCCAGCTCACCAGCCCGATGGCGTCCGTGAAGAAGCTCGCCAAACTCGCCTTCACGGCCCAGCAGTTCGGGTACGAGTACGCCGACGCGCGGCAGGGCGGCGGGACCAACGGCTCGCTCACCATGCTGCTGGTGCCCGATCCCAGCCCGCAGGCCCGGAGCCGGGCCGCGCAGAACTGGGCGCAGTACCCGAACGCGGGCGACGGCGTCTCGCTGCCGCCGCTCGTGCCGGACGCCTTCGAACTGCTCAAGGCGCGGATCAACTTCGACCTCACCGGCAAGAACGCCCAGAAGCGGATGGGGTTCGCCGTACTCGGCGCCACCGTCGGCTGCGCCGTGCTCGGCGTCCGCGCGGGAGGCGAGTCCGAGGACTTCGTCATGGCCGGCATCTTCTGGGTCGTCGTCATGGTGCTCGTGGGCGTCGGGTTCCTCGTCACACGGGCGCGCAACGAGAAGTTCGCGGCCCGTCTGCAGGCGGCCGGGTTCGTGGCGGCGGCCGACGAGACGGGGCGGGTGCGGTACCTGCCGCCCGGCGGGCAGTTCCCGGGCCACGGCAACCCGTTCGGCGCCGCGGCACCGGGCGGTTACGCGGCACCCGGGGGGTACGCACAGCCGGCACCCGGCGGCGGATACGGACAGCCGCCGACGCCCGCCGGATACGCGCAGCCGCCGGCGTCCGCCCCGTACGCTCCCCAGCCGCAGGGGGCGTACGCCCCGCCGCACCAGCCGTACCCGCAGCAGCAGCCGTACGCCCCGCAGCAGCCGCAGGGGTACCCGGCGCCCCAGGCGCAGCCGCCGTACCCGCCGCAGGCCCAGCAGCCGTACGCCCCGCAGCAGCCCCCTCCCCAGCAGAACCCGCACTGGCAGCCGCAGCAGCCCCCGTACCCGCAGGGCTGACCGGCGCGACCTCTCATCCCGCGCCGGTGCCGGGTGAGAGCAACGTTCCCTCGTGGTCATCCACAGCCCCACCGGCCCGAAACGCGTCCTCCCTACCTTCGGGACGACCTTCGGAACGACCGAGCTGTGGAGCACCGTGGAGGCGTCATGACTTTCCCTGGCGGCCGCTGGATCGAGCACTGGGATCCGGAGGACGAGACCTTCTGGAAGGAGACGGGGGAGCGCACCGCCCGGCGGAACCTGTTCTTCTCCGTGCTCTCCGAGCACATCGGCTTCTCGGTCTGGACGCTGTGGTCCGTGCTGGTGCTCTTCATGGGGCCCGAGTACGGGCTGACGCCGGCCGACAAGTTCCTGCTGACCTCGGTGGTGACGCTGGTCGGCGCGGTCGTGCGGGTGCCGTACACCTTCGCCGTGGCCGTCTTCGGCGGGCGGAACTGGACGATCGTCTCCGCCGGGCTGCTGCTCGTGCCGACCGTCGCGGCCTTCGCCGTCATGGAGCCGGGGACGTCCTTCTCGACCTTCCTCCTCGTCGGGCTGCTGGCCGGCATCGGCGGCGGCAACTTCGCCTCCTCCATGACCAACATCAACGCCTTCTTCCCGCTCAGGAAGAAGGGCTGGGCGCTCGGTCTGAACGCCGGGGGCGGCAACGTCGGCGTGCCGGTCATCCAGCTGGCCGCACTCGCGATCATCGGGGCCAACGGCGGGCCGCGGGTGCTGCTGGGCATCTACATCCCGCTGATCCTGGTGGCCGCCGTCCTCGCCGCCCGCTTCATGGACAACCTGGCCTCCGTGAAGAACGACACCGGCGCCGCCAAGGACGCCGCCCGCGACGCCCACACCTGGATCATGTCCGTGCTGTACGTCGGGACGTTCGGCTCGTTCATCGGGTACAGCTTCGCCTTCGGTCAGGTGCTGACCACCCAGTTCGGGCGGACCCCGCTGCAGGCGGCCTACCTGACCTTCATCGGCCCGCTGCTCGGCTCGCTGATCCGGCCGCTGGGGGGCAGGCTCGCCGACCGGTACGGCGGCGCGCGGATCACGCTGTGGAACTTCGTCGCCATGGCCGCCGCCACCGCCGTCCTCGTCGCGGCGAGCACGGCGGAGTCGCTCGCGCTGTTCGTCGCGGCGTTCGTGGTGCTGTTCGTGCTCACCGGGCTCGGCAACGGGTCGACGTTCAAGATGATCCCCGGGATCTTCCAGAACAAGGCGCTCGGCAAGGGCCTGACCGGCGAGGCGGCCGTGGCGTACGGGCGGCGGCTCTCCGGGGCGTCCATGGGACTGATCGGCGCGGCGGGCGCGCTCGGCGGCGTCGCCATCAACCTCGCCTTCCGGCAGTCCTTCCTCTCCCTCGGCTCGGGCACCGGCGCCTTCGTCGCCTTCCTGGTCTTCTACGCCGTGTGTTACGCGGTGACGTGGGCGGTATACCTTCGGCGTCCGGTCACCCGTCCGGCGGCGGGCCCGGCGGCAGGGGCGGAGCCGAAGGCGCAGCTCAGCCACGCCGAGGTGTGACGTAACACGGGTGACATGATGCGGAACCGAGCCTGTCACGCACCGTTGACAGGCTCGGTCGGCACGTGACGGTGCACAGGCCTGTGTGCACATGACTGTGCGCGTGGGTGCCAACGGATCGGAGCGCGGCGAGCGATGGACGACGTGGACGGCGTGAAGGGCGCGGACGGCACGGGCGGCGCGGACGGCGGTGTGGACGACGTACGGCGGCCGTCCGGCCACGGGCCGCTGGCCGGGTTCACCGTGGGCGTGACCGCCGCCCGGCGGGCCGACGAACTCGGCGCGCTGCTCCAGCGGCGCGGCGCCGTCGTCCTGCACGCCCCCGCGCTGCGGATCGTGCCGCTCGCCGACGACAGCGAGCTGATGGCCGCGACCAAGCGGATCGTCGAGCAGGCACCGGACGTCGTCGTCGCCACCACCGCCATCGGGTTCCGGGGCTGGATCGAGGCCGCCGAGGGCTGGGGGCTCGGTGACGACCTCCTGGCGCGGCTGCGCGGGGTGGAGCTGCTGGCGCGCGGGCCCAAGGTCAAGGGCGCGGTGCGGGCGGCCGGACTGACCGAGCGCTGGTCGCCGTCGTCCGAGTCCATGGCCGAGGTGCTCGACCGGCTCCTGGAGCAGGGCGTCGAGGGCCGCCGGATCGCCGTACAGCTGCACGGTGAGCCGCTGCCGGGGTTCGTGGAGGCGCTGCGGCAGGGCGGCGCCGAGGTCGTGGGTGTGCCGGTGTACCGGTGGCTGCCGCCTGAGGACATCGGCCCGGTGGACCGGATGCTGGACGCCGCCGTGTCGCGGGGCGTGGACGCCCTGACGTTCACCAGCGCGCCCGCCGCGGTGTCCCTGCTGGGCCGCGCCGAGGAGCGCGGCATGCTGCCCGAGCTGCTCGCCGCGTTCGGCCACGACGTGCTGCCCGCCTGCGTCGGACCGGTCACCGCGGTGCCGCTGCAGGCCCGCGGCGTCGACACGGTCCAGCCCGAACGCTTCCGGCTCGGCCCCCTCGTCCAGCTGCTGTGCCGGGAACTCCCGGCCCGCGCCCGCGCCCTGCCGGTCGCCGGGTACCGGCTGGAGATCCGGGGGCACGCGGTGCTCGTCGACGGGGAGCTTCGGGCCGTGCCGCCCGCCGGCATGTCCCTGCTGCGGGCGCTGGCCAGGCGGCCGGGCTGGGTCGTGCCCCGCGCGGAGCTGCTGCGCGCCCTGCCGGGCACCGGCCGCGACGAACACGCCGTGGAGACCGCGATGGCCCGCCTGCGCACGTCCCTCGGCGCGCCGAAGCTGATCCAGACGGTGGTCAAACGCGGCTACCGCCTCGCCCTGGACCCGGCGACGGACGCCAAGTACACCGACACGGACGACACGGCCGGGGGCGCCGGCGGCGCGGGCGGCTGAGTCCGGGAGCGGCCCGGGAGTGGCCCGGAGTGGCCCGGAGTGGCCCGGGAGCGGTACGAGGGGTTCCGGGCGTCGGAGCGGGCAGGCACTGTAGAGGGAGCGGTCCACCCGTTCTCCCCTCCCAGCCCGTACCCCGGCCCGCGTACCCCCTCGGCCGCGGGCAAGCCCAGGTGGTGACAGGAACATGGCGAACTTGGCACCGGGCACGACCACCGACCCGTACGAGCTGCGCTTCGACACCGGGCGGAGCTGCCTGGACCTCCTCGCCACCACCCATCCCGTCGAACGCCTCGACTCCGTGGCGGCGCTGCGCGCCTGGATCACCGGCGCCGGCCTCGTCCCGCCCGGCACCCCGCTGGCCCACGCCGACCCGGCCTGGCTCACCGCCTTCCGCGAACTGCGGTGCGCGACCGGGCGGTTGGTGCGCGACCGGCCGCCCCCGCACACCGGCCCGTACGACCTCGCGCTCGCCCGCGTCAACGACCTCGCCCGCGCCGCGCCCCCGGCCCCGCGCGCGGTGCCCGGCCGGGACGGCGCGCTGGTGCGGGAGCTGACCGGGCCGCCACCGTGCGCGGCGCTGCTCGGCGCCCTCGCCCGGGACGCCGTGGACCTCCTCACCGACCCGGTCGCGCGGGCGAGCCTGCGGCAGTGCGCGGGCGACAACTGCCCCATCGTGTACGTGGACACCTCCCGCGGCCGGCGCCGCCGCTGGTGCTCCAGCGAGATCTGCGGCAACCGCGAGCGGGTCGCCAGGCACCGCCGCCGCGCGGCCCTCGCCCGCTGAACCGCGCCGCGGACCGGCGGCGCGCCCCGTGTGGGGAAAACGTGAAGAGGTAGGGGCGGGTATGTGCCGCCATGTCCCGCTCGGTGAACCGTCCGCGAGAAAACTGTCATCTCACTTTGAACGCCCCGCACTTCGCGCCCGTACCGAATGGGCGAGCGACCAACTGGGGGATCCCCCGGACACCGGAGGTGGGCGTGCGCAAGGATTCCGTCGTGGCCAGTGAACGTGGTGCCAGGGCCCGACATCGCATGTCCCAATCGTCCTCGGAACCCGACGAGGAGCTGATGCGCGCGCTCTACCGCGAGCACGCCGGCCCCTTGCTGGCGTACGTGCTGCGGCTGGTCGCGGGGGACCGGCAACGCGCCGAGGACGTCGTCCAGGAGACGCTCATCCGTGCCTGGAAGAACGCCGGTCAGCTCAACCGTGCGACCGGATCGGTACGCCCCTGGCTGGTGACGGTCGCCCGGCGCATCGTCATCGACGGCCACCGCAGCCGGCAGGCCCGGCCGCAGGAGGTCGATCCGTCGCCGCTGGAGGTCATCCCCGCGGAGGACGAGATCGACAAGGCGCTGTGGCTGATGACGCTTTCGGACGCGCTCGACGACCTGACCCCGGCCCACCGGGAAGTCCTCGTCGAGACGTACTTCAAGGGGCGTACCGTCAATGAGGCGGCGCAGACACTGGGCATACCCAGCGGCACCGTGCGCTCCCGGGTGTTCTACGCCCTGCGTTCGATGAAACTGGCACTGGAGGAGCGGGGGGTGACGGCGTGATGAGCGGCTACGGGGGAGTTCAGGGATTCGGTCCGGGGGATACGGGTAATTCTGTCCCCATGCAGGGATCACCGGCGCCGAACGAGCACGAGACCGTCGGCGCCTATGCCCTCGGGATCCTCGACGACGCGGAGGCGACGGCCTTCGAGGCGCACCTCGCCACCTGCGAGTGGTGCGCCCAGCAACTCGACGAGCTGGCCGGCATGGAGTCGATGATGGCCGCCCTCGCGGACCTGCCGGGCACCGGCACACCCGCGATCGCCGAGTCGCTCACCACCAAGCCGAGCCCGCGCCTGTCGGAGAAGCTGGTGGACGAGGTCGCCGAGCGCCGCGCGGGCAAGCGCCGCCGCAACTTCTACCTGGTGGGCACCGCCGCCGCGCTGATCATCGGCGGCCCCTTCGCCGCCGTGGCGACCACGGGCGGCAGCGACGACGGCGGCGGCAAGAAGACCGAGGCCTCCCAGCAGCAGACCGGCACCCCCGCCGAGTCGGCGTTCGCCGCCATGCCCGACCGGGTCACCGCCACCGACCCGTCCACCGAGGTCAGCGCGACCGTGGCGCTGGAGAAGAAGGCCTGGGGCACGGAGGCGGTCCTGGAGCTGAAGAACGTCAAGGGCCCCCAGAAGTGCTCCCTGGTCGCCGTCGGCAAGAACGGCGAGCGGGAGACCCTCAACTCCTGGACGGTCCCGGAGTGGGGGTACGGCATACCGGACGCCACCACGGAGAAGGCCAAGAAGCCGCTCTACGTGCACGGCGGCGCCGCCTTCGAGCCCAACCAGATCTCCCACTTCGAGGTCATGACCTTCGACGGCAAGCGGCTGGTGGAGGTGGACGCGTAGTCGCGGCGTGGCTTCCGCGGCCCCCTTCGCGTATTTTTGACGGCTGCCCAGCACGTCAGAAGGGGGCCAGGTGGCCGCACAGGCACGTCAGGACTCAGCGGTCGACCCGGTGCACGACTCCGGACCGGAGGACCCCGTACGCGAGGACTCCGTACGGGACCGGGAGATCGGTCTGGAACAGGCACACCTGGACCGGGTGTACCGCCGCCTCGAGGAGAAGATCCACGAGGCGGAGTTCCTCATGCACGACGCCGCCCAGCGCGGCCACGTCGGCACGCCCGGTGCCCTGGCCGAGCGCGACGCGCAGGTCTTCCGGGCCGGCATCCACCTCAACCGCCTGAACAACGAGTTCGAGGACTTCCTGTTCGGCCGCATCGACCTGCTCCTCGGCAAGGACGGCAAGAAGGGCCCGGACGGCGCGTACACGGCGGTCGAGCCCGCCGAGGGCGCCCTCGGGCCCGACCGCACCGCCGAGATCGCCGAGACCCTGCACATCGGCCGCATCGGCGTCCTGGACGCGGACTACGCCCCGCTGGTCATCGACTGGCGGGCCCCCGCCGCGGCCCCCTTCTACCGGTCCACACCGGTCGACCCGGGCCGCGTCGTACGCCGCCGGGTGATCCGCTCCAAGGGCCGGCGCGTCCTCGGCGTCGAGGACGACCTGATGCGGCCCGAGATCACGGCCCGCCTGGACGGCGAGGAGCTGGCCGTCGTCGGTGACGGCGCCCTGATGGCAGCCCTCGGACAGGCCCGTACGCACTCCATGCGGGACATCGTGGCCTCCATCCAGGCCGAGCAGGACCGGGTGATCCGCGCCCCCGCCGCCTCCGTGACGTACGTCGAGGGCGGCCCCGGCACCGGCAAGACCGCCGTCGCCCTGCACCGGGCGGCGTACCTGCTCTACCAGGACCGGCGCCGGTACGCGGGCGGCATCCTCATCGTCTCGCCGACGCCGCTGCTCGTGGCGTACACCGAGGGCGTGCTGCCCTCCCTCGGCGAGGAGGGGCAGGTCGCCATCCGCGCGATCGGCTCGCTGGCCGACGACGCGGCGGGCGAGGGCGCCACGCTGTACGACTCCCCGGCGACCGCCCGCGTCAAGGGCTCGTCCCGCATGCTGCCGGTGCTGCGCAAGGCCGCGCGCGGGGCGCTGGAGCCCGCCGACTCGCCGACCCTGCTGAGGGTCGTCGCCTTCGGCCGCCGCCTCGAACTGGAGGCCGAGGAACTGGCCGGCATCCGCCGCACCGTCCTCGGCGGCACCGCGCCCGTCAACCTGCTGCGCCCCCGCGCCCGCCGGCTGCTCCTGGACGCCCTGTGGGAGAAGTCCGGCGCCGGTGCCCGGCACACCGACCCCGAGCTCGCCGCCGAGCTGCGCTCCTCCTTCGACGAGGACGTCAGCGCCGAGGACCCCTTCACGGAGTTCCTGGACGCCTGGTGGCCGGAGCTGACCCCGGGGGCCGTGCTGGCGGCCATGGCGGACGAGCGGCGCCTCGGCCGCTGGGCCCGGCGCGTCCTGAACCCGGGGGAGGTCCGCAAGGTGGCCCGTTCGCTGCGGCGCGCGGGGTACTCCGTGCACGACGTCGCCCTGCTCGACGAGCTGCAGGCGATCGTCGGTACCCCGGCCCGCCCCCGCAAGCGGCGCGAGGCGGACCCGCTGGACCAGCTCACCGGCCTGGAGGAGCTGATGCCGCAGCGCGAGGAGACCCAGTGGGAGCGCGCCGAGCGCCTCGCCCAGGAACGCACCGAGTACGCGCACGTCATCGTCGACGAGGCCCAGGACCTGACGCCCATGCAGTGGCGGATGGTGGGCCGCCGCGGCCGGCACGCCACCTGGACGGTCGTCGGCGACCCGGCCCAGTCCTCCTGGTCCGACCCCGACGAGGCGGCCGCCGCCCGCGACGAGGCCCTGGGCACCCGCCCGCGGCGCCGCTTCGAGCTGACCGTGAACTACCGCAACCCGGCCGAGATCGCCGAGCTGGCCGCGAAGGTGCTCGCCCTCGCCATGCCCGGCTCGCGGTCACCGTCCGCCGTCCGCTCGACCGGCGTCCGGCCGCGCTTCGCCGTCGTCCGGGACTCCCTGGCCGACACCGCCCGTGCGGAGGCCGCCCGCCTCCTCGGCCTGGTCGACGGCACCGTCGGCGTCGTCGTCGCCATGAACCGGCGCGAGGAGTTCCGGCGCCGGCTCGCCGGGCTCGGCGACCGGGTGGTGGCGCTGGGCAGCCTGGAGGCCAAGGGCCTGGAGTACGACGCCACGGTCGTCGTCTCCCCGGCCGAGATCGCCGACGAGTCGCCCGCGGGCCTGCGCGTGCTGTATGTCGCCCTGACCCGGGCCACCCAGCAGCTCACCGTCGTCTCCGGCGAGCGGGACGAGCCGGACGCCGGGGGAGTGCCGGACCTGCTGCGGGACTGAGGCGAGCCGCGGGCCGCCTGCGGGCCCGGTCCCGCGGGCGGACCCGCGGGAGTGGGGACACGAGCCCCGGGGCGCCGCGGACGCACGGGAGGCCCGCGCCGTCGTCCGGCGCGGGCCTCCCGCGATCAGTCAAGTGGCACCGACCCGCCATGCTCGCCTCGCGGCAAGTGGTCGCTCGTAGCGACGATGGTTGGGCCCGGGGGCTTGGATCGAGCCGGTGCCACATCCAAGGTAACAAACGATCCCCGCAAGGCAATTCCCGTCCCGCAGGTATCTCTCCGGACCGCCCCCGCGACATCCCCCGGAACGCGGCACGCACGCCCCTTTTCGGCGGGTGCCCTCTTCCCTCGACAAGCCGTTTCTCGTATGGTGGAAGAAGTTTTCCGAAAGCGGGCGCGAACATAAAGTTCGCAATCCGGGGCGGCTACCGCGTACTCGGTGGTAGGTGCGACGATCGGACGGCACAACCCAGTTACACGGTGAAAGCAGAGGAAGTCGGCCATGGCAACGGCGCCCAGCGTCTCCTACTCGATGACGGTCAGGCTGGAGGTGCCCGCGGGCGGAACCGCCGTATCGCAGCTCACCACGGCCGTGGAATCCTCCGGAGGCTCGGTCACCGGCCTCGACGTCACGGCCTCCGGCCACGACAAGCTCCGCATCGACGTCACCATCGCGGCCGGCTCGACCGCACACGCCGACGAGATCGTCGAACAGCTGCGCGGCGTAGAGGGCGTCAGCCTGGGCAAGGTCTCGGACCGTACCTTCCTGATGCACCTCGGCGGCAAGATCGAGATGGCGTCCAAGCACCCCATCCGCAACCGCGACGACCTGTCCATGGTCTACACGCCCGGCGTGGCCCGCGTCTGCATGGCGATCGCCGAGAACCCCGAGGACGCCCGCCGCCTCACCATCAAGCGCAACTCCGTTGCGGTCGTGACGGACGGTTCCGCCGTGCTGGGCCTCGGCAACATCGGTCCGAAGGCCGCGCTGCCGGTGATGGAGGGCAAGGCGGCCCTGTTCAAGCGCTTCGCCGGCATCGACGCCTGGCCGATCTGCCTGGACACCCAGGACACCGACGCGATCGTCGAGATCGTCAAGGCCATCGCCCCGGGCTTCGCCGGCATCAACCTGGAGGACATCTCCGCGCCGCGCTGCTTCGAGATCGAGGCCCGGCTGCGCGAGGCCCTCGACATCCCCGTCTTCCACGACGACCAGCACGGCACCGCGATCGTCGTCCTCGCCGCCCTGACCAACGCCCTGCGCGTGGTGGGCAAGGGCATCGAGAACGTACGGGTCGTCATGTCCGGCGCCGGCGCGGCCGGTACGGCCATCCTCAAGCTGCTGCTCGCCGCCGGTGTGAAGAACGCCGTCGTCGCCGACATCCACGGCGTCGTGCACGCCGGTCGCGCCGACCTGGTCGACGCCGCGCCGGAGTCCGCGCTGCGCTGGATCGCCGACAACACCAACCCCGAGGGCCTCACCGGCACCCTCAAGGAGGCCGTGCACGGCGCGGACGTGTTCATCGGCGTCTCCGCCCCGAACGTCCTGGACGGCGCGGACGTGGCCGCCATGGCGGACGGTGCGATCGTGTTCGCGCTCGCGAACCCGGACCCCGAGGTGGACCCGGCCGTGGCCCGCGAGACGGCCGCGGTCGTCGCCACCGGCCGCAGCGACTTCCCCAACCAGATCAACAACGTGCTGGTCTTCCCGGGTGTCTTCCGCGGCCTGCTGGACGCCCAGTCCCGCACGGTCAACACCGAGATGATGCTCGCCGCCGCGCACGCCCTCGCGGACGTGGTGACCGAGGACGAGATCAACCCGAACTACATCATTCCGAGCGTCTTCAACGACAAGGTCGCCGGTGCCGTCGCGGGCGCCGTGCGGGAGGCGGCGAAGGCCGCCGGAGTGGTGGCGTAGGTTCCGCGTACGGGGGAAGACGGCCTGTGGCGTGGTGGTGAGGATCACCACGGCGGGCCGCTCCTCCGGCGCGTCGCGGGACGACGGGCCTCGGATCGCCCTCTAGTGTGGCGCAAGGCTCAGGCCCTCTCGGCGTGTGACTCCCAAGGGTGTTCTCACGACTCCTGGGGGTGCCGGATTGGCTTTACCGCCGCAGGTGGAGGCAGGATGCCTCCCTGGGCGCGAGGGTCTGAGGACCGACCCGGGTCCGGGGAGTGTCAGAGGTCCCTGGCAGCATCGGCATCGCTGTGCCCATCATGCGGCTCCGCCGCGTGGCACGCCTCAACGGCAAGAAGAACACGGGAGTAACAACATGAACCGCAGTGAGCTGGTGGCCGCGCTGGCCGACCGCGCCGAGGTGACCCGCAAGGACGCCGACGCCGTGCTGGCCGCGTTCGCCGAGGTTGTCGGCGACATCGTTTCCAAGGGCGACGAGAAGGTCACGATCCCCGGCTTCCTGACCTTCGAGCGCACCCACCGTGCCGCTCGCACCGCCCGCAACCCGCAGACCGGCGAGCCGATCCAGATCCCGGCCGGCTACAGCGTCAAGGTCTCCGCGGGCTCCAAGCTGAAGGAAGCCGCCAAGGGCAAGTAAGCGCTCCGCTTGTAGCGCCGGGGACTGCGCGGACCGTTCGTCCGGGCTGCGGCCGTATGCGGCTGCGGGCCGTCCGTGGCTGGTCGCGCAGTTCCCCGCGCCCCTTGCGGGGCGCACCACGCAACGCCGATGGGGCGGTCACCCGAATCCGGGTGACCGCCCCATCGGCGTTGCAATCGCGGACTAGCTGTATTGCCCTGTGAGGTTGGGGACGCGGCTGGCGGGTGGTTGCCCTTTCAGCGCGGTGTGTCCGCGGTGGTGATTGTAGGTATGCAGCCATTG
>NZ_JOFH01000028.1 GCF_000721235.1 Streptomyces olivaceus | reverse complement strand
TAGACGTCGCAATCCACACCGAACCGGAAGGCCCTCACCTGTTCAAGATCCCTCAGCCGAGACCTGACTCACCCGTCCACAACCTCCCCGGACAGAACACCTAGGCCTGGTCCACCGAGGGGTGGACTGCCCCTAGGGGTACCTCCGTACTACGGCTCGGGGAGGGTTCGTACCGACGGAGGACGAGACGGCACCGGTGGCGTCCTTAGTCTGGCTTTACGCCGCTGGGGGGCGGCGAACCGGACCCGCGGGGGTGGGGTTTTCCCCAGGAGAAGAGTGCGCTGAGCATCAGGGCGCTCACCCCGCGGCTCCGGTCAGACTCTTCCGGACAGCAGCACGGCGCACGCACGGCACCCCTGCACACGCACGCACACACCATTTCGCACGCACCACACGCACCACACGCACCACACGCACGCACGGCAGTACCGCGCACCACGGCATACGGCACACCACCGCCGTACGGCGCATCGCAGCCGTACGGCACAGCGAGGCGGCACGGGCCCCACAGCGGGTCGTGGCGCCGCTCACCCCGGTAGCACTCGGCGTCCGCCGTCGGCACCGGCGGCTCAATCGGCGACCGACATAGGAGACTTGACATGACATCGGCCGTAAGTATTCCCACGCACGGGGACACCGGAGGGCGGACGGCCGTCGCCGCGCGGGCGCGGCAGGTCGTGAAGGCCTACGGGTCGGGCGAGACCCGGGTGGTCGCGCTCGACCACGTCGACGTGGACATCGCCCGCGGCCGGTTCACCGCCATCATGGGGCCGTCGGGCTCCGGCAAGTCCACGCTGATGCACTGCCTGGCGGGCCTGGACACGGTGACCGGCGGTCAGATCCATCTGGACGAGACCGAGATAACGGGTCTCAAGGACAAGAAGCTCACGCAGCTGCGCCGGGACCGGATCGGCTTCATCTTCCAGGCGTTCAACCTGCTCCCGACGCTCAACGCGCTCGAGAACATCACGCTGCCCATGGACATCGCCGGCCGCAAGTACGACCGGGCGTGGCTGGACCAGGTCGTGGAGACCGTCGGGCTCGCCGGCCGGCTCAAGCACCGGCCGAACCAGCTCTCCGGCGGCCAGCAGCAACGGGTCGCGGTGGCGCGGGCCCTGGCCGCGCGTCCCGAGATCATCTTCGGCGACGAGCCGACCGGAAACCTCGACTCGCGGGCCGGCGCCGAGGTGCTGGGCTTCCTGCGCCGCTCGGTCACCGAACTGGGCCAGACCATCGTCATGGTCACCCACGACCCGGTGGCCGCCGCCTACGCGGACCGGGTGCTGTACCTCGCCGACGGCCGGATCGTCGACGACATGTACCAGCCGACCGCGGAGACGGTCCTCGACCGCATGCTGCGTATCTCCGGTGAGAACCCCCAGGCTCCCGACCTCGACGCCCGGGGACGTGCGTCATGACCGTCGTGAAGACCTCGATGCGCAACTTCGTCGCGCACAAGGGCCGGATGGCGCTCTCGGCGGTGGCGGTGCTGCTGTCGGTGGCGTTCGTGTGCGGCACCCTGGTGTTCACCGACACCATGAACACCACGTTCGACAAGCTGTTCGCCGTCACCTCCGCGGACGTGACGGTCGCGCCGAAGGACGCCAAGAGCGAGGAGACCCCGCAGAACGGCGTGCCCGAGTCGCTCCCGGCGTCCGCCCTGGAGCAGATCCGCGGCGTCGAGGGCGTCAAGTCGGCGCAGGGCTCGGTCACGTCGACGAACGTGACCGTCGTCGACCGCGACAACGACAACGTGGGCGCCACCAGCGGCGCGCCGACCATCGCGGGCAACTGGACGGAGAACAGCCAGCGGTCGCTGGAGATCACCTCCGGACACGCTCCGCGCGGACCCACCGAGGCGATGGTCGACGCCGACACCGCCGACAAGCACGGCCTGAAGCTCGGCGACGAACTGCGCACCATCGCGCAGACCGGCGACTTCAAGGCGGAGATCGTCGGCATCGTCTCCTTCACGGTGACCAACCCGGGCGCCGCGCTCGTCTACTTCGACACGCCCACCGCCCAGCGGCAACTGCTCGGCGGCACCGACCGGTTCACCCAGTTCGACATCACCGCGGCCGCCGGGGTCTCCGACGCGCGGCTCAAGCAGACCGTCGCCGGCACCCTCGACGGCGCCTACAAGGTGCAGACGGCCAAGGAGAGCTCCGACGAGGACCGCAAGGACATCGGCGAGTTCATGGACGTCATCAAGTACGCCATGCTCGGCTTCGCCGGGATCGCGTTCCTCGTCGGCATCTTCCTGATCATCAACACGTTCTCCATGCTGGTCGCCCAGCGCACCCGTGAGATCGGCCTGATGCGGGCCATCGGCTCCTCCCGCCGGCAGGTCAACCGCTCGGTGCTGATCGAGGCGCTGCTGCTCGGCGTCGTCGGCTCGGTCCTCGGTGTCGCGGCCGGTGTCGGCATCGCCGTCGGACTGATGAAGCTGATGTCGGCGGCGGGGATGAACCTGTCCACCGACGACCTGACCGTCAAGACGGCGACCCCCGCCATCGGCCTCGTCCTCGGCGTCGTCGTCACGGTCCTGGCCGCCTACCTGCCCGCCCGCCGGGCCGGCAAGGTCTCCCCGATGGCCGCCCTGCGCGACGCCGGCACCCCGGCCGACGGCAGGGCCGGCTGGATACGCGGGCTGATCGGCCTGGTCCTCACCGGCTCCGGCGCCGCGGCCCTGCTGACGGCCGCCTCCGCCGACAAGGCGAGCGACGGCTCGCTGATGCTCGGCGCGGGCATCGTGCTCTCGCTCATCGGCTTCGTCGTCATCGGCCCGGTGCTGGCCGGATTCGTGGTCCGGGTGATCAGCGCGGTGCTGCTGCGGGCCTTCGGCCCGGTGGGCCGGCTCGCCGAGCGCAACGCGCTGCGCAACCCGCGCCGCACCGGCGCCACCGGTGCCGCGCTGATGATCGGCCTGGCGCTGGTGGCCTGCCTGTCCGTCGTCGGCTCCTCGATGGTCGCCTCGGCCACCAGCGAGCTGGATAAGACGGTCGGCGCGGACTTCATCGTCCAGGGCAGCCAGCGGATCGTGCCGCAGGCCGAGAAGGCCATGAACGACACGCCCGGCCTGGAGCACGTCACCCGCTACAAGACGCTCGACGCCACGCTGACCTCGCCCGACGGCAGGACGGACGACTCCGGTGTGACGGCCGCCGACCCGACCTACGCCGAGGACGTGCGCCGCGCGACGACGGAGGGCAAGCTCTCCGCCGCCTACGGCACCGACGCCATGTCGGTCGGCTCGGACTACGCCGAGAAGCACGGCGTGCACGTCGGCGACACCGTCTCCGTCGCCTTCAAGGGCGGGGAGAAGGCGGAGCTCAAGGTCGCCGCGATCACCAGCGACGACGTGGCCATCGACCAGGGCGCCCGGTACATCGGCATCGAGACGATGGAGAAGTACCTGCCGGCCGACAAGATCCCGCCGAACACGATCATGTTCGCCAAGGCGGCGGACGGGCAGTCCGACCAGGCGTACGCCGCGCTGAAGAAGTCCCTGGACGCCTACCCGCAGTACCAGGTCGCCGACCAGACCGACTACAAGCAGGAGCTGAAGGACCAGATCGGCCAGCTGCTGAACATGGTCTACGGCCTGCTCGCCCTGGCGATCATCGTCGCCGTCCTCGGTGTGGTGAACACCCTGGCGCTGTCGGTGGTCGAGCGGACCCGCGAGATCGGTCTGATGCGGGCGATCGGCCTCTCCCGCCGCCAGCTGCGCCGCATGATCCGCATGGAGTCCGTCGTCATCGCCCTCTTCGGTGCCCTGCTCGG
Source organism: Streptomyces olivaceus (assembly GCF_000721235.1). Lineage (GTDB taxonomy): Bacteria > Actinomycetota > Actinomycetes > Streptomycetales > Streptomycetaceae > Streptomyces > Streptomyces olivaceus. The sequence continues at coordinate 90,465 of NZ_JOFH01000028.1, read as the reverse complement.
GCTCGGCCTGGGCATGGGCTGGGGCGCCACGGCGCAGCGGCTGCTCGCCCTGGAGGGACTGAACGTCCTGGAGATCCCCTGGCCGACGATCATCGGGGTCTTCGTCGGCTCGGCCTTCGTGGGCCTGTTCGCCGCCCTGGTCCCGGCCTTCCGGGCGGGTCGCATGAACGTCCTGAACGCCATCGCGACGGAGTAGCACCCGAAGCCACCGCATACGGGGGTTGCGGGGGAGGGCCCGGCACCGACGTCCCAGGGGACGACGGCGCCGGGCCTTTTGCGCGGGAGGCGGCGGGCCTCTTACGCGGGAGGCCGCGGCGGGGCGGCGGGCCTCTTTTGGGTCACTTCCGGACCGACCGAGTCGGGTGGCGGGTGGGCACAGGCCGGGGGTCCAGGGGGCGGAGCCCCCTGGTACGGCCACGGTGACGCCGGGGTGCCGCCCACCACGCCGGCCCCACCACGCACCGGCGTCGTCCACAGCCCCGACACCGCCGAGCAGACCGACGTACGCTGGAGACCCCCCGGCCCTCACCTCGTGTCGGGTCATTCGTGTTGCCCCACCCCAGGACGGAAGCGCCCCCTCCATGAGCCTGCACGGTCTGCTCGACGCCGTCGTCAAGGACACCGCCCTCGCGGAAGCGATCTCCGCGGCCGCAGACGGCAACCGCATGCACGTCGACCTGGTCGGCCCGCCCGCGGCCCGCCCCTTCGCGATCGCCGCCCTGGCCCGCGAGACGGGCCGCCCGGTGCTGGCCGTGACGGCGACGGGGCGCGAGGCGGAGGACCTGGCCGCGGCCCTGCGCTCCCTGCTGCCCCCCGAGGGCGTCGTGGAGTACCCCTCCTGGGAGACCCTGCCGCACGAGCGGCTCAGCCCCCGCAGCGACACCGTCGGCCGCCGCCTGGCCGTCCTGCGGCGCCTGGCCCACCCCCGCCCCGACGACCCCGAGACCGGCCCGGTCTCCGTCGTCGTCGCGCCCGTGCGCTCCGTGCTCCAGCCGCAGGTCAAAGGCCTCGGAGACCTGGAGCCCGTGGCCATGCGCACCGGGCAGAGCGCCGACCTGGAGGAGGCCGTCGAGGCACTGGCGGCGGCGGCGTACACGCGCGTGGAGCTGGTGGAGAAGCGCGGCGAGTTCGCCGTGCGCGGCGGCATCCTGGACGTGTTCCCGCCGACGGAGGAGCACCCGCTCCGCGTCGAGTTCTGGGGCGACGACGTCGAGGAGATCCGCTACTTCAAGGTCGCCGACCAGCGTTCCCTGGAGGTCGCCGAGCACGGCCTATGGGCCCCGCCCTGCCGCGAGCTGCTGCTGACGCGGGACGTGCGCGAGCGCGCCGCCGCCCTCGCCGAGGACCACCCGGAGCTGGGCGAACTGCTCGGCAAGATCGCCGAGGGCATCGCGGTGGAGGGCATGGAGTCCCTGGCCCCGGTCCTGGTGGACGACATGGAGCTGCTCCTGGACGTGCTGCCCAAGGGCTCGATGTCCGTGGTCTGCGACCCGGAGCGGGTGCGGACGCGGGCCGCCGACCTGGTGGCGACCTCGCAGGAGTTCCTGCAGGCGTCCTGGGCGGCCACCGCGGGCGGCGGCGAGGCACCGATCGACGTGAACGCGGCCTCGCTGTGGTCCATCGCGGACATCCGCGAGCGGGCCCGCGAGCTGGAGATGATGTGGTGGTCGGTCTCGCCGTTCGCCGCCGACGAGACGCTGGCGTCCGCCGCCGACGCGGCGGGCGACTCGGACACCCTGAAGCTCGGCATGCATGCCCCTGACACCTACCGGGGCGACACCGCGAAGGCGCTCGCCGACACCAAGGGCTGGCTGGCCGACGGCTGGCGCGCGGTCTACCTCACCGAGGGCCACGGCCCCGCGTCGCGCACGGTGGAGGTCCTCGGCGGCGAGGGCATCGCCGCCCGCCTCGACCAGGACCTCGACGCGCTCAGCCCCTCCGTCGTGCACGTCTCCTGCGGTTCGATCGACCACGGCTTCGTCGATCCGGCGCTCAGGCTGGCCGTGCTCACCGAGACCGACCTGACCGGCCAGAAGGCCGCAGGACGCGAGGGCGCGCGGATGCCGGCCCGGCGCCGCAAGACCATCGACCCGCTCACCCTGGAGCCGGGCGACTACATCGTCCACGAGCAGCACGGCGTCGGCCGCTACATCGAGATGGTGCAGCGCACCGTCCAGGGCGCCACCCGCGAGTACCTGGTCGTGGAGTACGCCCCCGCCAAGCGCGGCCAGCCCGGCGACCGGCTCTACATCCCCACCGACCAGCTGGAGCAGATCACCAAGTACGTCGGCGGCGAGGCCCCCACCCTGCACCGGCTCGGCGGCGCCGACTGGACCAAGACCAAGGCCCGCGCGAAGAAGGCGGTCAAGGAGATCGCCGCCGACCTGATCAAGCTCTACAGCGCGCGCATGGCGGCGCCCGGCCACGCGTTCGGCGCGGACACCCCCTGGCAGCGCGAGCTGGAGGACGCGTTCCCGTACGCGGAGACGCCGGACCAGCTCACCACCATCGCCGAGGTCAAGGACGACATGGAGAAGACGGTCCCGATGGACCGCCTGATCTGCGGCGACGTCGGCTACGGCAAGACGGAGATCGCGGTCCGCGCCGCCTTCAAGGCCGTCCAGGACGGCAAGCAGGTCGCCGTACTCGTTCCCACCACGCTGCTGGTGCAGCAGCACTTCGGGACGTTCGGCGAGCGGTACGCGCAGTTCCCGGTGAACGTGAAGGCGCTCTCCCGGTTCCAGACCGACACCGAGTCCAAGGCGACCCTGGAGGGCCTGCGCGAGGGCTCGGTGGACATCGTCATCGGCACCCACCGCCTCTTCTCCTCCGAGACGAAGTTCAAGGACCTGGGCCTGGTCATCGTCGACGAGGAGCAGCGCTTCGGCGTCGAGCACAAGGAGCAGCTGAAGAAGCTGCGCGCCAACGTCGACGTGCTGACCATGTCCGCCACCCCCATCCCGCGCACCCTGGAGATGGCGGTCACCGGCATCCGCGAGATGTCCACGATCACCACCCCGCCGGAGGAGCGCCACCCGGTCCTGACCTTCGTCGGCCCCTACGAGCACAAGCAGATCGGCGCCGCGATCCGCCGCGAGCTGCTGCGCGAGGGCCAGGTCTTCTACATCCACAACCGCGTGGAGTCCATCGACCGCGCGGCGGCCAGGCTCCGCGAGATCGTCCCCGAGGCGCGCATCGCCACCGCCCACGGCCAGATGTCGGAGCAGGCCCTCGAACAGGTCGTGGTCGACTTCTGGGAGAAGCGGTACGACGTGCTGGTCTCCACGACCATCGTCGAGTCCGGCATCGACATCTCCAACGCCAACACCCTCATCGTCGAGCGCGGCGACAACTTCGGTCTCAGCCAGCTCCACCAGCTGCGCGGCCGCGTCGGCCGGGGCAGGGAGCGCGGCTACGCGTACTTCCTCTACCCGCCGGAGAAGCCCCTGACGGAGACCGCGCACGAGCGCCTCGCGACCATCGCCCAGCACACCGAGATGGGCGCGGGCATGTACGTGGCGATGAAGGACCTGGAGATCCGCGGCGCGGGCAACCTGCTCGGCGGCGAGCAGTCCGGCCACATCGCCGGCGTCGGCTTCGACCTGTACGTGCGGATGGTGGGCGAGGCCGTCGCCGACTACCGGGCCTCGCTGGAGGGCGGCGTCGAGGAGGAGCCGCCGCTGGAGGTCAAGGTCGAGCTGCCCGTCGACGCGCACGTCCCGCACGACTACGCCCCCGGCGAGCGGCTGCGGCTCCAGGCGTACCGGTCCATCGCGTCGGCCAACAGCGAGGAGGACATCAGGTCCGTACGCGAGGAACTCGTCGACCGCTACGGCAAACTTCCGGAGCCGGTGGAGAACCTGCTGCTGGTGGCGGGCCTGCGCATGCTCGCGCGGGCGTGCGCCGTCGGCGAGATCGTGCTCCAAGGCAACAACATCCGCTTCGCGCCGGTGGAGCTGCGCGAGTCCCAGGAGCTGAGGCTCAAGCGGCTCTACCCCGGCAGCGTCATCAAGGCGGGCACGCACCAGGTGCTCGTACCGCGCCCGAAGACCGCGAAGGTCGGCGGCAAGCCGCTGGTCGGCCGGGAACTGCTCGGCTGGGTGGGCGAGTTCCTGACCTCGATCCCGGGCTCGTAGGGCCCCGGCCCCGGGGGTCCTGGATCGCAGGCCGCCGCTCCCGGCCCCGTAGCAGCCGGGACCCGTCGGACACGTCCTGACGTGCCGGAAGCCGTCCACGGGAGTGCCCCGTGGACGGCTTCCGGCATGTCCAAGACGCGGCAGCTACTGCTGCTCGCGGTCGCCGCCGCGCCCGAAGCCGAGCTTTTTCTCGGCCTGCTGCTGCGCGGAGTCGACCTGCTTCTTGTACTTGCCGCCGGTCCTCTGGTTGACCTGGCGTTCGGCGGCGTCGGACAGCTTCTGTGACTGTTCCTTGTTCTTGCCCGCCATGTTCTTCACCTTGTCGAGGATGCCCATGCAGAGCTCCTTCCGAGACGTGACTCACTGTCGACCGTACGACAGATATGTCCCGCATGCCCACTAGAGCCCCTTAAGGACCGCTATGGTCTGGACCTCTCCGTCGCTACGGTGGTACCGGCGGACGACCAGGGGAGGGGCACGCATGAGGCGGCACGGCAGGATTCGTATCGGAGGGGCCGTGGCAGCGGCCCTCGCTCTGGCCCTGGTGACCGGCTGCGAGGGTGCCGAGGGGGACAGCGCCCCGGCCTCGGGCGGCGGAGCCGAGGCCCCGGCCGCCGGCCACGCCGCCAGCCCGCTGAACAACCCGGACGGCACCGAACCGGGCCTCGCCCCGGTCACCGGAGACGGCCCCCGGACGAAGGCCCGCGACCTCGTCGACGGCCTGAAGACCAAGGGGCGCGGCCCGAAGACCGGGTACGACCGCGACGAGTTCGGCTACGCCTGGATGGACACCGCCGACGGCGTCCCGTTCGCCCGCAACGGATGCGACACGCGGAACGACCTGTTGAAGCGGGACGGGCAGGAGGTGCGCTTCAAGTCCGGCTCCGACTGCGTGGTCGTCGCCATGACGCTGGACGACCCGTACACCGGGACCAGCATCGAGTGGCGCAAGCAGAAGGCGAGCGAGGTCCAGATCGACCACGTCGTGCCGCTCTCGTACAGCTGGCAGATGGGCTCCTCGCGGTGGCCGGAGAACAAGCGCAAGCAACTGGCCAACGACCCGCTCAACCTCCTCCCCGTCGAGGGCGGCGCCAACTCCGCCAAGCGCGACTCCGGGCCGGCCTCCTGGCTGCCGCCGGACAAGTCGATCCGCTGCGCGTACGCCGTCCGCTTCGCCCAGGTCGCCACCAAGTACGAACTGGCGGTGACCACCGCGGACCGCGAGGCGATGCAGCGCCAGTGCGGCGGCTGACGGGCGGCCGGTGTGAGGCGGTGCCCGAAGACCGGGTGAATCGTTGTCCTGGTGAATCGTTGGTCCAATGGGTTGGCCAGAGCCGGGCCACTGCCTAACATCGATCATCGCAAGACTTTGTGCACCGCCGCACAAGCTCTCCTCGGGAGGTTTCCTTGCACCGCCGCCGTCGCTCCGCGCTCCTCCTCACCGCCGCGATCGCCACCGCGGCCCCTCTGCTCACCGCCTGCGGCAACGACGCGCACCCGGGTGCCGCGGCCGTCGTCGGCGACCAGCGGATCACCGTCTCCCAGCTGGAGAACCGCGTCGACGAGGTGCGCGAGGCGCAGCGGGCCGCCGTCCCGGACGACGGCCAGTACCAGCAGGTCGTCGCCAGGAGCGGCGCCCTCACCCGCGACACCCTGCACGGCATGGTCCTCGACCGGGTGCTGCACAGCGCCGCGGCGGACGCCCACGTGAGCGTCAGCCGCAAGGAAGTACAGGCGATGCGCGGCGACCTGGAGGACCAGGCCGGGGGCGCCGAGCAGCTGGAGACGGTCTGGCTCCAGCAGTACGGCGTCGCCCCCGGGCGCCTCGACGACAACCTCCGCGTCCAGCTGGAGGCGCAGAAGCTGGCCGAGAGCCTCGGCACCGACACCAGCCGCCCCGAGTTCTGGCAGGCCCTGTCCAAGGCCTCCGACAAGCTCGACATCGACCTCAACCCGCGCTACGGCGCGTGGGACGTCCAGAAGGCCGGCCGGGTCGACAGCGAGACCCCGTGGGTGCGGGAGGTCGCGGAGGCGGAGCCCTCGCAGCAGACCGCCTAGGACGCCCGCGCCGGGCCGCTCCCGCGGCCCTGTGGACAACTCGGGGGGCCGTCGGCCCCATGCGTTACGTTCGGAGAGTGAACGCAACCACCGCCGATCCGTCCCCCGCCGGCCAGGGCCGTATCGTCCTGCTCACCACCAGCCACCGCGTCGCCCCCGGCCTGCTCTCCTGGCCCGCCTGGCAGGCGCTGCGCACCGCCGACCGCGTGCTGTGCGCCGACGGGGCCCATCCCCAGCTGCCCTATCTGCGCGAGGCGGGGATACGGGTCGACGAAGCGGCCCCCGGCGCGGAGGAACTGGTCGAGGCGTGCGCCGGCGGGCGCACCGCGGTCGTCGTGGCGACCGGCGAGGGCGAGCCCGCGCTCACCGACGGACTGGCCCGGCTCGCCGGCTCCGGCCGCGTCCACATGCCGGAGCTGGAGCTGCTTCCGGCCTCCTACGACCTCCCGGGCGCCCGCCTGCTCGATCTGGTCCAGGTCATGGACCGCATCCGCGTCGAATGCCCGTGGTCCTCCGAGCGCACCCACAAGGGACTGGCCAAGTACGCCATCGAGGAGGCGTACGAACTCGTCGAGGCGATCGAGGACGGCGACCGCGAGGGGCTGCGCGAGGAACTGGGCGACGTGCTCCTCCAGGTCGTCTTCCACGCGCGGATCGCCGAGGAGGACCTGGAGGCGCCCTTCTCCGTCGACGACGTCGCCGGCACCATCGTCGACAAGCTGATCCGCCGCCACCCGCACATCTTCGGCGAGGAGACGGCCTCCACCCCCGAGGAGGTCCGCGAGCACTGGCTGCGCGTCAAGGCCGTCGAGAAGCAGCGCACCTCGGTCACCGAGGGCGTCCCCCTCGGCCAGCCGGGCCTCGCCCTCGCCGCCAAACTCGCCTCCCGCGTCCGTACCGCGGACCTCGCGGTCCCGCTCCCCGCCGGGGAGGGCATCGGCTACGAACTCCTCGCCCTGGCGGCCCGCGCCGAGGCGGAGGGCACCGACCCGGAGGCGGCGCTGCGAGCGGCGGCCCGCGCGTACCGGGACGCGATCCGGGAGGTCGAGGGGTGACCGGCCACCCGCCCGCTCCCGACCCCCGCCCCGCCGACGGACCGCCACCTGTTTCCGGCCTTTCGCACGCCGACGGGCCCCCGTCTGTTTCCGGCCCTCCGTCCGGCGCCGGTCGCACGCCTGTTTCCGGCCAACCGCCCGCCGACGGCTCCTCGCCCGCCACTGAGGACCGCGCCTCCGCCGCCGACCACGCCGCCCCCGCCGACCGCGAGGTCACCGCGCCCGCCCCCGCCGACCGCGAGGTCACCGGGCCCGTTCCCGAGTTGTTCTCCTGGGAGTTCGCGAACGACCCGTACCCCGCCTACGCCTGGCTGCGTGAGCACGCCCCCGTGCACCGCACCCGGCTGCCCAGCGGCGTGGAGGCCTGGCTGGTCACCCGGTACGCCGACGCGAAGCAGGCCCTCGCCGACCCGCGGCTGTCCAAGAACCCGGCGCACCACGACGGGCCCGCGCACGCCAAGGGCAAGACCGGCATCCCGGGGGAGCGGAAGGCCGAGTTGATGACCCACCTGCTCAACATCGACCCGCCGGACCACACCAGGCTGCGCCGACTGGTCAGCAAGGCGTTCACGCCCCGCCGGGTGGCCGAGTTCGCGCCGCGGGTGCAGGAACTGGCCGACGGCCTCATCGACGGCTTCGCGGACTCCGGTTCCGCCGACCTGATCCACGAGTTCGCCTTCCCGCTGCCCATCTACGCCATCTGCGACCTGCTCGGCGTCCCGCGCGAGGACCAGGACGACTTCCGGGACTGGGCGGGCATGATGATCCGTCACCAGGGCGGCCCGCGGGGCGGGGTCGCGCGGTCGGTGAAGAAGATGCGCGGCTACCTCGCCGATCTCATCCACCGCAAGCGCGCCGCGCTGCCGCCCGAGCCCGGCCCCGGCGAGGACCTCATATCCGGCCTGATCCGCGCCTCCGACCACGGTGAGCACCTCACCGAGAACGAGGCCGCCGCGATGGCCTTCATCCTGCTCTTCGCGGGCTTCGAGACCACCGTCAACCTCATCGGCAACGGCACCTACGCCCTGCTCACCCACCCCGGGCAGCGGGAGCGGCTCCAGGACTCCCTCGCCGCGGGCGAGCACGGCCTGCTGGAGACCGGCGTCGAGGAACTCCTCCGCTTCGACGGGCCGGTGGAGCTGGCCACCTGGCGCTTCGCCACCCGGCCGCTCACCCTCGGCGGACAGGGTGTCGCGGCCGGCGACCCCGTCCTCGTCGTGCTCGCCGCCGCCGACCGGGACCCGGAGCGGTTCAGCGACCCGGACACCCTGGACCTCTCCCGCCGCGACAGCCAGCACCTCGGGTACGGCCACGGCATCCACTACTGCCTGGGCGCCCCGCTGGCCCGGCTGGAGGGGCAGACGGCGCTGGCCACGCTCCTCACCCGGCTCCCGGATCTGCGCCTCGCCGCCGATCCGGCCGAATTGCGCCGGCGTGGCGGGCTCATCATGCGCGGTCTGCGTACTCTGCCGGTTTCGTTCACCCCGCCTCGGTCAGCGGACGACAACAGTGCGTCGTCAATGCAAAAGTGACACGCGCTCAACTTTGTGATCTTCACGTGATCTGTGCGGCATTAACTTGTGACTACCGATGATCTGCCTATACGTTCACGCATCAGTGTGGCGAAGAGCATCACGCGCCGCGCGGTCCCCGTCGTCTTGTGAAAGGTCGTCGCATGCTCTCCGGGAACGGTCGTCATCGCCGCCCCCGCCAGGCCCCCGCCCTGGTCGTCGCCGCCGGAGTGACCGGCTCCGCCATCGCCATCCCGCTGCTCGGCGCGGCCGGCGCCCACGCGGCCGACGCGTCGGCCTGGGACCAGATCGCCCAGTGCGAGACCGGCGGCGCCTGGAGCCAGAACAACGGCAACGGCTACTCCGGCGGCCTGCAGTTGTCGCAGGAGGTGTGGGAGCAGTACGGCGGCCTGGAGTACGCGTCCAGCGCCGACCAGGCCAGCCGCTCCCAGCAGATAAAGGTCGCTGAGAAGCTCTACGCGGACCAGGGCATCGCCGCCTGGCCGACCTGCGGCCTGCTCGCGGGCCTGGGCAACGACTCGGGCATCCTGGACGGCGGCTCGGACACGTCCGGTGCCGACACGTCGAAGGACTCGGACACCTCCAAAGACAAGAGCGAGACCAAGTCGCCCGGATCCGGGGACGCCACCGGGTCGTCGGAGTCGCCGCAGTCGTCCGAGTCGCCCTCCCCGTCCGGTTCGACCGAGGAGACCCAGTCGCCCTCGGGCACGCCCTCCTCGTCCCCTTCGCCCTCTTCTCCCTCCTCCTCTTCTTCCTCCTCCTCGTCCGGCACTCCGTCCGCGGACTCGTCCACCGAGCGGGACCAGTCCGACACGTCGGGTACGCCGGCCGGGAGCAGCCCGTCGGCCGGTGTCGACAACCGGGGCGGCCAGGGTGCGACCAGCCCGGGCCGGCACCGCGGCGACAGCGCCAACGAGGGTGCGGACACGGCGAAGCGGGGCCTCACCGACTGGACGGGGGGACGGCACGCCTCGAGCGGTGGGTCCGGCGAGGGTGACGACTCCTACATCGTCCGATCTGGCGACAACCTCTGGGGTATCGCCGACTCCCTCGGTGTCGACGGCGGATGGCATGCGCTCTACGGCGACAAGTAGCGAGTCGCGGGTGCGGACCACGACTGCGTCCTGCCCGGTCAGACGCTCACGGTCACGGGCGAATCGGGCGAAAAGCAGAGGGAGTTCGCGTCACGGTTAGAGACTGTATGTCCGTTTTGGATCTCGTGAGAGATAGGTCTCAGAAGCCGTGATCGTCTTTGATATTCCGTGGAGCGCATGTCTACGGTCATGACCGCTCGCCACCGCGGGCCCCGACAGCCGCAACGCCGAATCCTGCCAGCGGCCGTACGGGAACAGTCGTCGCGTCAAGCGCCGAAGGCAGGAGCGGGGGACCCAAGGTAAGTGCCGCACCGGGCAGTTGAGCCGGAGCGGCTAGGGGTGAAGCCGAGTTCCGCGAGGAACCCGGCCGGGCAACTCAACCGGCCCGAACCCGACAGCTCACCTCGCAGGCGTCGGTGAGGGGATCAACCATGCTGTTTTCCGGCAAGGGCAAGCACCGTCGCCCGTCCAAGGCCACCCGTGTCATCGCCGTCGCCGGCGTCACCGGTGCCGCCGTCGCCGCCCCGCTGATGGCGGCCGGCAACGCCTCCGCCGCCACCGCGTCCGAGTGGGACGCCGTCGCCCAGTGCGAGTCCGGCGGCAACTGGTCCATCAACACCGGCAACGGGTACTTCGGCGGTCTGCAGTTCTCCGCCTCCACCTGGGCCGGCTACGGCGGTACGCAGTACGCGTCCAGCGCCGACCAGGCGAGCAAGGCCCAGCAGATCGAGATAGCCGAGAAGGTGCTGGCGGGTCAGGGCAAGGGTGCCTGGCCGGTCTGCGGCACCGGACTGTCCGGCGCCGCGTACACCGGCGGCGGCTCCGAGAGCCAGGACAGCGGCTCCGGCAGCTCGCAGAGCCAGGGCGGCGACTCCGCCGAGCGCTCCTCCGAGCAGAAGGCCTCCCGCTCCTCCGAGCGTCCGGCCGCGGAGCAGAAGACGGAGCAGAAGGCCGAGAAGAAGACCGTCACCACCCCGACCGGCAAGAAGGTCGAGAAGGGCGACGGCGAGTACAAGGTCGTCAAGGGCGACACCCTCAGCTCGATCTCGGCGGAGCACGACGTCAAGGGCGGCTGGGAGAAGCTCTTCAAGCTGAACGACGACATCGTCGACGACGCCGACCTGATCTACCCGGGCCAGCAGCTGCACCTCAAGTAAGCAGCGGCCCCGAGACTCCCGCCCCGGTGCGTGTTCCCCCGTACGCACCGGGGCGGGTTTTTCACGCCCGCACCGGGGCGCTGATCCCGAACGTGTTTTCGACGGGTTTTCGGAAACGTCTTTGTTCCGTTCGGAAACAATTTACTCTCGGTTCTGTCCGGCGCACGGACGATCGGATGGCCGATCGCCCCGAGCCGGTTAGGCTCGGTCCCGCAGAGCCGCCGCGGTCCTGCGGACCCGCGCGTCACACCGAAGCGTCACATTGAAGAAGGAGATGCTCGTGCCGTCCATCGACGTCGTCGTAGCCCGGGAAATCCTGGACTCCCGAGGCAACCCCACGGTCGAGGTCGAGGTCGGCCTCGACGACGGCAGCACGGGGCGTGCCGCCGTCCCGTCCGGCGCCTCCACCGGTGCCTTCGAGGCCATCGAACTCCGTGACGGCGACCCGGGCCGTTACCTCGGCAAGGGCGTCGAGAAGGCCGTCCTCGCCGTCATCGAGCAGATCGGCCCGGAGCTGGTCGGCTACGACGCCACCGAGCAGCGCCTGATCGACCAGGCCATGTTCGACCTGGACGCCACCGACAACAAGGGCTCGCTCGGCGCCAACGCCATCCTCGGCGTCTCCCTCGCCGTCGCCCACGCCGCCTCCGAGGCGTCCGACCTGCCGCTCTTCCGCTACCTGGGCGGCCCGAACGCGCACCTGCTCCCGGTGCCGATGATGAACATCCTGAACGGCGGCTCGCACGCCGACTCCAACGTGGACATCCAGGAGTTCATGATCGCCCCGATCGGCGCGGAGTCCTTCTCCGAGGCCCTGCGCTGGGGCGCCGAGGTCTACCACACCCTCAAGAAGGTCCTGAAGAGCAAGGGCCTGGCCACCGGCCTCGGCGACGAGGGCGGCTTCGCCCCGAACCTCGGCTCCAACCGCGAGGCCCTCGACCTGATCCTTGAGGCGATCAAGGAGGCCGGCTACACCCCCGGCGAGCAGATCGCCCTCGCGCTCGACGTCGCCGCGTCCGAGTTCTACAAGGACGGCTCCTACGCCTTCGAGGGCAAGAACCGCACCGCCGCCGAGATGACCGACTACTACGCCGAGCTGGTCGAGGCGTACCCGCTGGTCTCCATCGAGGACCCGCTGTTCGAGGACGACTGGGACGGCTGGAACACCATCACCGCCCAGCTCGGTGACAAGGTGCAGCTCGTCGGCGACGACCTGTTCGTCACCAACCCCGAGCGCCTGGCCCGCGGCATCGAGGAGAACTCGGCCAACGCCCTGCTCGTCAAGGTCAACCAGATCGGTTCGCTGACCGAGACCCTGGACGCCGTCGAGCTGGCCCAGCGCAACGGCTTCAAGTGCATGATGTCCCACCGCTCCGGCGAGACCGAGGACGTCACCATCGCCGACCTGGCCGTCGCCACCAACTGCGGCCAGATCAAGACCGGCGCCCCGGCCCGCTCCGAGCGCGTCGCCAAGTACAACCAGCTGCTGCGCATCGAGGAGATCCTCGACGACGCCGCGGTGTACGCCGGCCGCAGCGCCTTCCCCCGCTTCAAGGCCTGACCCGCGCCGAGGCCCGACCCGCGCCGAGGCCCGACCGGCCTCAAGGGCTGACCCGGCTTCAGGGCCGACCGCCCGCAAGAGGCAGCGTCGTACGTACGTCCCCGTACTCGGTCCCGTACCGTGTGCGGGGACGTACGCACGCAGGGCCCGTGTCACGGATGTCCGTGACACGGACGACGCCCGTGCCACGGACGTGCGTATCAGGGACGACTGACGGACGACGCAGAGGCGGAGGCGCGGGCATGGCGGTGAAGGACCGGGACCGTTTCTCCACCGCGACCAGGATCCGGATCATCGGGGAGCAGACCGCGGCCCGGGTCTACCGCTCGCAGACCAAGCGCCAGGCCCGCCGCTCCCGGCTGACCGGCCGGGCCGCGCTGCTGGCGATGGTGTTCTGCTCGCTCGTCGTGGCGCTCGCCTACCCGATCCGGCAGTACGTCGCCCAGCGCGCCGAGATCGCCGACCTCCGCGAGGAGCAGCGGCAGACCCGGCAGCGGGTCGAGGACCTGCGCGACCTCAAGGCACGCTGGCAGGACGACGCCTACGCCGAGCAGCAGGTCCGGCTGCGGCTGCACTACGTGATGCCGGGGGAGTCCGGGTTCGTCGTCATCGACCCGGACGCGGCCGAGCAGACGCGCACCGGGCTCGGCGCCGCCGACCGCCCCTGGTACCGCAACGTCTGGGACGGGGTCGACAAGGCCGACGCCGTCGCCCATCGGCAGTGATCCGGCCCCGGCAGTGATACCGGCCCGCCGGCAGTGACAGCGGCGCGCCGGCAGCGACTCAACAGGAAGACCAGCAGAAGACAGCCATGCAGACTCCCCCGCCGACCACCCCGCGCACCGAGCCGACCGACGCGGACGTGGCGGCCTTCCAGCAGCAGCTCGGCCGTCCGCCGCGCGGGCTGCGCGCCATCGCGCACCGCTGCCCCTGCGGGCAGCCGGACGTCGTGGAGACCGCCCCGCGGCTGCCCGACGGCACCCCCTTCCCGACGCTGTACTACCTGACGTGCCCGAGGGCGGCCTCCGCGATCGGCACGCTGGAGGCGAACGGCGTGATGAAGGAGATGACCGAGCGCCTCGCCGCCGACCCGGTGCTGGCCGCCGCCTACCGTGCCGCGCACGAGGACTACGTCCGGCGCCGCGACGAGATCGAGGAGCTGACCGGCTTCCCGAGCGCCGGCGGCATGCCCGACCGGGTGAAGTGCCTGCACGTGCTGGTCGCGCACTCGCTGGCCGCCGGCCCCGGCGTCAACCCGCTGGGCGACGAGGCGATCGCGATGCTGCCCGAGTGGTGGCGCAAGGGCCCGTGCGTGACGCCCACCGACGCCGTCGGCACCGGCACCGGCCAGAAAGACCAGGAGGACGCCCAGTGACCCGTGTCGCCGCCGTCGACTGCGGTACGAACTCCATCCGGCTGCTCGTGGCCGACGCCGACCCGGAGACGGGCGAGCTGACCGACCTGGACCGCCGCATGACCATCGTGCGGCTCGGGCAGGGCGTCGACCGCACCGGACGGCTGGCCCCCGAGGCGCTGGAGCGGACCTTCGCCGCCTGCCGCGCGTACGCGGAGGTCGTCGAGGCGCACGGCGCCGAGCGGCTGCGCTTCGTGGCGACCTCCGCCTCCCGGGACGCGGAGAACCGGGACGACTTCGTGCGCGGGGTGGTGGACATCCTCGGCGTGGAGCCGGAGGTCATCTCCGGCGACCAGGAGGCCGAGTTCTCCTTCACCGGGGCGACGAAGGAACTCACCGGCCGCGCGGACCTCGACACGCCCTACCTGGTCGTCGACATCGGCGGCGGCTCCACCGAGTTCGTCGTCGGCGACGGCCGCGTGCGCGCCGCCCGCTCCGTGGACGTCGGCTGCGTCCGGATGACCGAGCGGCACCTGGTGCACGACGGCGCGGTGACCGACCCGCCCACCGAGGCGCAGATCGCGGCGATGCGGGCCGACATCGAGGCCGCCCTGGACCTCGCCGGGCGCACGGTGCCGCTGGGCGAGGCGCGCACGCTGGTCGGGCTGGCCGGGTCGGTGACGACCGTGTCCGCGATCGCGCAGGAGCTGCCCGAGTACGACTCGGCCGCGATCCACCACTCCCGCGTCTCGCGCGACCGGGTCCGGGAGATCACCGACTGGCTGCTGCGCTCCACCCACGCCGAGCGGGCGGCCGTGCCCTCCATGCACCCGGGCCGCGTCGACGTGATCGGCGCGGGCGCCCTCGTACTGCTGTCGATCATGGAACGGACGGGCGCGGAGGAGGTCGTGGTGAGCGAACACGACATCCTCGACGGCATCGCGTGGTCGCTGGCGTGAGGCCCCCGAGGGGGCGTGCGGTGGTCGGCTGAGCAGGGCGGACGACGTTTGAGCGGCTGTCGGGGGGTCCTGCGGGCCCCTCGGCGCGTCGCGCGCCGCGAAGTTCGTGAAGTTCTTCACAAGGAATTGGGCCCTGTCGGGCGAAGAAAGCGTGGCCGTTGACCCTTTTGGGGCTTCAACTGCCCTTTGAACGTGTTCAGGACGGTGCTTCGAGGGGGTGTCGAGGAGCCTTGCGGGAGCGGTGGTTCACGGCCCCGGGATCGCGGAGGCGCAGCTCACGCGGCATTGACAACGGAGCCCTCTACACGCTGGTTCCTTCGCCCGCCATGATCTCCGTCACGTGGGCGGCGGATGGTAGCACAGCCTCCACCGAACCTTGTGAAGGGGCGCACGAACCACCCCCCTGAGACGGGTGGATACTCGATGGCATGAGCACCACGGAGCGTCCCAGGATCCTCGTAGTAGGCGGTGGGTACGTAGGCCTGTACGCAGCTCGACGCATCCAGAAGAAGATGCGTTACGGCGAGGCGACCGTCACCGTCGTCGACCCGCGGTCGTACATGACCTACCAGCCCTTCCTCCCCGAAGCCGCCGCCGGCAGCATCTCCCCGCGGCACGTCGTCGTCCCCCTGCGGCGCGTGCTCCCGAAGGCGGAGGTCCTCACCGGCCGGGTCACCACCATCGACCAGGACCGCAAGGTCGCCACCGTCGCCCCGCTGGTCGGCGAGGCGTACGAGCTGCCCTTCGACTACCTGGTCATCGCGATGGGCGCGGTCTCCCGCACCTTCCCGATCCCCGGCCTCGCCGAACAGGGCATCGGGATGAAGGGCATCGAGGAGTCCATCGGACTGCGCAACCACGTCCTGGAGCAGCTCGACAAGGCCGACTCCACCACCGACGAGGAGATCCGCCGCAAGGCGCTCACCTTCGTCTTCATCGGCGGCGGCTTCGCCGGCGCGGAGACCATCGGTGAGGTCGAGGACATGGCCCGCGACGCGGCCAAGTACTACACCAACGTCTCCCGCGACGACATGCGCTTCGTCCTCGTGGACGCCGCCGACAAGATCCTCCCCGAGGTCGGTCCCAAGCTCGGCCAGTACGGCAAGGACCACCTGGAGAGCCGGGGTGTCGAGGTCTACCTCTCCACCTCCATGGACTCCTGCGTCGACGGCCACGTCGTGCTGAAGAACGGGCTGGAGGTCGACTCCCACACGATCGTGTGGACGGCCGGCGTCAAGCCCAACCCGGCGCTCTCCCGCTTCGGCCTGCCGCTGGGTCCCCGCGGTCACGTCGACACCCAGGCGACGCTCCAGGTCCAGGGCACCGACTACATCTGGGCCGCGGGCGACAACGCCCAGGTGCCGGACCTCGTCGGCCGCAAGGCGGGCAACGAGAACGCCTGGTGCCCGCCGAACGCCCAGCACGCGCTGCGCCAGGCCAAGGTCCTCGGCGACAACGTCATCTCCGGCATGCGGGGCTTCCCGCAGAAGGAGTACAGCCACGCCAACAAGGGCGCGGTGGCGGGCCTCGGCCTGCACAAGGGCGTCGCGATGATCGTCATGGGCAAGATGAAGATCAAGCTCAAGGGCCGCCTCGCCTGGTACATGCACCGCGGCTACCACGGCCTCGCGATGCCGACCTGGAACCGCAAGATCCGCATCTTCGCGGACTGGACGCTCGGCATGTTCCTCAAGCGCGAGGTCGTCTCCCTCGGCGCGATGGAGACGCCGCGCGAGGAGTTCTACGAGGCCGCCAAGCCGGCGCCGGCCGCGCCGAAGGCCGCCGACAAGGGCGCCTTGGGCGCCGAGAAGGCCGGCGAGAAGCCGGCCGCCGGCAAGACCGAGAAGACCGAGGCGAAGGCTTCCTGACTCCGCGCGGTACCTCATAGCAGTACCCCGAAGGGGCCGCCCGCCATCCGTGGTGCGGGCGGCCCCTTCGTGCTGCCCGCGCGCGCCGTGTCCCCGCCGTGCCCGCACCCTGTCCGCGCCCTGTCCGCACCGCTTTCGCGTTGCGCCGAGGGGGCGACAAAGCCGTTGGTGTGTACAGCTATTTTGCCGAGTCGTAACGCGCGCCGGGGACTGTACGGCGGCCTCCCCGGTGTTTACGTGGTGTTGCACATTCCGGGATCGCTCATCACGGAGGTATGCCATGGCTGACGCCGCGCTGCGGCTGCAGACCCTCTTCGAACAGTTGCTGGGAGCACCTCTCCCGGTGCGCATCCGCGCCTGGGACGGTTCGCAGTCGGGGCCGCCGGGCGCGCCGACCCTCGTCGTCCGCAACCGCAGGGCCCTGCGCCGCCTGCTGTTCAAGCCGGGGGAACTGGGCCTGGCCCGCGCCTGGGTGGCCGGGGACCTGGACGTCGAGGGCGACCTCTACACCGCCCTCGACCTGATGGCCGGCCTCATCTGGGAGCGCGGGGAGGATGCCCGCACGCTGGTCGAGGCGCTGCGCGATCCCGAGGTGCGCGCCGCCGTACGCGGCCTGTTGAGGCTCGCCGGGCCGCCGCTGCCGCCCGCGCCGCCGCCGGAGGAGGTCCGCCGGGCCCGCGGCCACCTGCACACCAAGCGCAGCGACAGACGGGCCATCAGCCACCACTACGACGTGGGCAACGACTTCTACGAACTCGTCCTCGGCCCCTCCATGGTGTACTCCTGCGCCTACTGGCCGTCCCCTCCGGCCGACGGCGGCACCCTGGAGGACGCCCAGCACGACAAGCTCGAACTCGTCAGCCGCAAGCTCGGCCTGGCGCCGGGTCAGCGCCTCCTGGACGTCGGCTGCGGCTGGGGGTCCATGGCGGTGCACGCGGCCCGTGAGCACGGCGTGCACGTCGTGGGCGTCACCCTCTCCCACGAGCAGGCCGCGTACGCCCGCAAGCGCGTCGCCGACGAGGGGCTCACGGACCGGGTGGAGATCCGCGTCCAGGACTACCGGGACGTCGCCGACGGGCCGTACGACGCGATCTCCTCCATCGGCATGGCCGAACACGTGGGCGCCGAGCGCTACCTGGAGTACGCCACCGACCTGCACAGGCTGCTCAAGCCCGGCGGACGGCTGCTGAACCACCAGATCGCCCGCCGCCCCCGGCGGGACGAGTCCGCGTACAACGTCGACGAGTTCATCGACGCCTACGTCTTCCCCGACGGCGAACTCGCCCCCGTCGGCACCACCGTCACCCAGCTGGAGCGGGCCGGGTTCGAGGTGCGCGACGTGGAGTCGATCCGCGAGCACTACGCGCTCACCCTGCGCCGCTGGGTCGCCAACCTGGAAGCCGGCTGGGACGCCGCCGCGGGCCGGCTGGTCAGCGCCGGCCGCGCCCGGGTCTGGCGGCTGTACATGGCCGCCTCCGCGCTGTCCTTCGAGCGCAACCGCATCGGCGTCAACCAGGTCATCGCGGTGAAGACGCCCGACTCGGGCGCCTCGGGCCTGCCGCTGCGCGCCCGCACCTGGAACTGAGCCCGGCACGCGGTACGAAGGGCCCCTTCCTCCCGCTGGTGGGAGGAAGGGGCCCTTCGTGGGGTCCTCGTGCCCCGCGCTACTCCGCCTTGATCGCCGAGAGCATGTTCAGCCGGGCCGCGCGCCGGGCCGGCCACAGGGCGGCCAAGACGCCGACCACCGCGGCGAGCAGCACGAAGACGCCGATCCGGTCCCACGGCAGCACCAGCTCGTACGTGGCCACCTCGGCGCCCACCAGCTCGCCCGCGGCCCAGCCGAAGAACACGCCCAGGCCGATGCCCAGGGCCGCGCCGAAGAGGGAGATGACGAGGGACTCCAGGCGCACCATCCGCTTGACGCCCTGGCGGTTCAGGCCGATCGCGCGGAGCATGCCGATCTCCTGGGAGCGCTCGAACACCGACATCGCCAGGGTGTTGACGACGCCGAGGACCGCCACGATCACCGCCATGCCCAGCAGGCCGTACAGGATGTTCAGCATCAGGGTGATCGTCTTGGCGATCTCGTCGGACAGGTTCTGCTTGTCCTGCACCTTGATGGCCGGGCTGTCGCCCAGGGCCGCCCGCAGGCTGTCCTTCGCCGCGTCGGACGTCCCGTCGGCCATCTTCACCATGACCTGCTGGTCGGCCGCGTCCTCCATGTGCGGGGACAGCGTCGGCAGGTCGAGCATGATGCCGCTGAACAGCTCGTTGGCCTCGTAGATCCCGGCGACCGTGAGCTGCTGCTCCTGGTCGTCGTCGTAGGTGACGGTGAACTCCGAACCGGCCTTCCAGCCGTGGTCCTCGGCGGTCTTCTCGTCGACGACGACCCGGGTGCCTTCGACCTCGGAGACACCGTCCTTGACCGGCAGGTCGGTCAGCTGCCCGAGGGCGGAGCCGGTGACACCGGTGAGGGACTCGTCCGTGTCCTCGACGGTCGCCCAGCTGTTGCGCAGCGGGCTGCTGGCGGTGACGCCGTCGACCCCGGCGAGTTTCTCCGCGACGTCCGGGGAGAGGTAGCCGAAGTTCGACATCGACACGACGTAGTCGGCCTTGACCGAGTCCGCGGCCATCTTGTTGATCGCCTTCTGCACGCCGACCGCCGCCACGGTCATGGCCGTGATCAGGGTGAGGCCGATCATCAGGGCGGAGGCCGTGGCCGCCGTACGGCGCGGGTTGCGGACCGCGTTCTGTCGGGCCAGCTTGCCCGACACGCCGAAGACGCGCAGCACCGGCGCGGCCGCCGCGATCAGCGGGCGGGACAGCAGCGGGGTGAGGACGAAGACGCCGATGACGACGAGGAAGGCGCCGAGGGCCATGGGGCCCTGGGCGGTCGTCGCCTTGTCGATCGTGGTCGCGGCCAGGACGACGGCGACGCCCGCCGCCGTGATCAGGGAGCCCAGCGTGTTCCGCAGTACCAGCGACTTGGTGGTCGCCTGGGCGTGCACGCTGTTCATCGCCGCCACCGGCGGGATCTTCGCGGCCCGGCGGGCGGGCAGCCAGGCGGCCAGCATGGTGATGAGGACGCCGACGGCGAGCGCGGCCACGACGGTGCCCGAGGAGACGACGAGCGGGCCGTCCGCGAAGTTGGCGCCGAACGAGTTCATCAGGGAACGCAGCCCGGCGCCGATGCCGACGCCCGCGACGAGGCCGGTGACCGCGGCGATCATGCCGACGACGAACGCCTCGAACAGGACGGACCGGGTGACCTGGCGGCGCGAGGCGCCGACGGCGCGCATCAGCGCGAGTTCCTTGGTGCGCTGGGCGACCAGCATGGTGAAGGTGTTGGCGATGAGGAAGGTGCCGACGAAGAGGGAGATGCCGGCGGCGACCAGCAGGGTCTGCTTCAGGCTGTCCATGGACCTGGCGATCATGGCGGCCTGGTCGCTGGCGAGTTCCGCGCCCGTCTGCATCTCGACGCTGTCCTTCGGCAGGGACGCGCCGAGCGCGGACATGAGGGCGTCCTGGCTGACGCCCGACTCCGCCTTCACGATGATCTCGTCGTACTCGCCCGGCTCGCCGAACAGCTTCTGCGCGGTGGCGGTGTCGAACAGGGACAGGCTGCCGCCCGCGTCCACGCTGCCGTCGTCGGTGGTGAAGATCCCGGAGACGGTCGGGGTGAGGACCGGGCCGTCGACGGACATGCGGACCTTGTCCCCGACCTTGTACCCGTGCCGTTCGGCGGTCTTCGAGTCGATGGCGACCTCGTCGCCGCCCTTCGGGGCGTGGCCCTCGGCCATCGGGTAGCGGGGGTCGTCGGTGCCCCAGTAGTTGCCGCCCGCCACCTGCCAGCCGTTGCCGACCGGGTTGCCGTCCTTGTCGGCGAGGGCGACGGAGCTGGTGACGCTGCCGATGGCGAAGGCCGCGCCCTCGGTCCGGTCGGCCCGGTCGAGGAGGTCCGGGGTCAGCTTCGTCTGCTCGTCGTCGCTCTTGTCCTCGTCCCAGTCCGGCGTGACGGAGACGTCGACCGCGGTGAAGCCCTTGGCGGAGGCCCTCTCGGACGCCTCGGAAATGGAGTTCGTGAAGACCAGGGTGCCCGACACGAACGCCACGCCGAGCATCACGGCGAGCACGGTCATCAGCAACCTGGTCTTGTGCGCGAGTACGTTGCGCAAGGCGGTACGGAACATGGGGCTTTCACTGTCCAGACGTGAGGGCGGTGGGGGAGGCGGCGCGAGGCGGAGCTGCGGGGGGAGCTCTCCCGGCGGGGGAGGAGGGCCGCGGCAACCGTCAGCTGGTGCGGCCCTTCGCGTCGAACCGCTTCATGCGGTCGAGGACCGAGTCGGCCGTCGGGCCGTACAGCTCGTCGACGATGCGTCCGTCGGCGAGGAAGACCACCCGGTCCGCGTAGGCGGCGGCCACCGGGTCGTGGGTCACCATCACGACCGTCTGGCCCAGTTCCCGCACCGAGTTGCGCAGGAAGCCCAGGACCTCGGCGCCGGACCGGGAGTCGAGGTTTCCGGTCGGCTCGTCCCCGAAGATGATCTCCGGGCGGGACGCCAGCGCGCGGGCCACGGCGACGCGCTGCTGCTGGCCGCCGGAGAGCTGGGCGGGGCGGTGCCCGAGGCGCCCGGACAGGCCGATCATCCCGATCACGGAGTCCAGCCACTGCTTGTCGGGCTTGCGGCCCGCGATGTCCATCGGGAGGGTGATGTTCTCCAGCGCGGTCAGCGTCGGCAGCAGGTTGAACGCCTGGAAGATGAACCCGATCTTGTCCCGCCGCAACTTGGTGAGCTGCTTGTCCTTCAGCGTGCCCAGCTCGGTCTCGCCGATCCGCACGGAGCCGGACGAGAAGCTGTCCAGCCCGGCGACGCAGTGCATCAGGGTGGACTTGCCGGAGCCGGAGGGGCCCATGATCGCGGTGAGCTCGGCCTGCCGGAAGTCGATGGAGACCTGGTCCAGCGCGACCACCTGGGTCTCGCCCTGGCCGTAGATCTTCGAGAGTTCCGTGGCGCGCGCGGCCACGAGGGTGGACCGGTCGGTGAGGGGTGCGGTGGTCACGGGAGGGCTCCTGTCGGTACGGCGGTACTGCTCGGGGACGCTGTCCATCGTTCCGTCCGCGCGGCGCCGTGTAGTCAGCCGCTGTTCCGGTTTCGGGGGGCGACTTCGGTCGGACGCCGGGTGCCGGTGTCATACCTGCGGATGACGGGCGACCCCGACCCGCATCCGCCCGGGGGCGGGGGCCCGCGGACCGGCGGGAACGGGGCGGGCGGCCCGGTCCGACACGGTGAAATCCCGTCATTCCGCATACGCCGCGGGCTGTTGCGCGCAAGGCTGTTGGCATGTGCTGATGGCGAGTTGTGGAAGCTGATGGACCCTCAGGCGCCAATAAAATAAGACAACATCGGTCCTCCCGCCCACGGCCGGGGAGGTGTGTCCCGATAGGCTCAAGACGCTCGACGCGGAGCCCATGGCCTGCCCGGATGGTGGAATGCAGACACGGCGAGCTTAAACCTCGCTGCCCCTTCGCGGGCGTGCCGGTTCAAGTCCGGCTCCGGGCACTCACCGCGGCGCCACCTGCTGTGCGCGCTTCCTCCTTGCGTGCGGGCTCCTTCCCTTGCAAGCGGCTCCCCCCTCTCCGGCTGATGAGACATGTCCATGTCCCGGCCCGTTGACAGCGGCGTGTGGGAGGCCGAGACTCGGCACGATCGAGTGAAGGATATTTCACCAGGCGAACACTCGGTCGGTTCATGGCAACGACGCCCATCGAAGGGAACGACCGATGCGCACCACCGTCGGCATCATCGGAGCCGGCCCCGCCGGACTCCTGCTCGCCCGGCTGCTCCGCAACGCCGGGATCGACTCGGTCGTCCTGGAGAGCCGCGACCGCTCCTACGTCGAGCACCGGCAGCGCGCCGGGATCCTGGAGCAGGGCACGGTGGACGTGTTGCGCGCGGCCGGTGCCGGGGAGCGGATGGACCGCGAGGGGCTGCGCCACGACGGCATCGAGCTGCGGTTCGCGGGACGCCGGCACCGCGTCGACTTCCCCGCGCTGACCGGCGGCAGATCCGTCATGGTCTACGCCCAGACCGAGGTCTGCAAGGACCTCATCGCCCTCCAGCTGGCGGACGGCGGCCCCCTGCTGTTCGAGGCCGAGGCGCTGGCCGTGGAGGGCGCCGAGACGGACCGGCCCCGCGTCCGCTTCCGCCGCGGCGGCCCGGACGGCGCCGAGGACGTGCTGGAGTGCGACTACGTCGTCGGCTGCGACGGCTTCTGGGGCGTGGCCCGCGCCGCCGTCCCGGACGGACGCACCTTCGAGCGGACGTACCCCTACGGCTGGCTCGGCGTCCTCGCCGACGTCGCCCCCTCCCACGACGAGCTGGTCTACGCCCGCCACGACCGCGGCTTCGCCCTGCTGTCGATGCGCTCCCCGTCCGTCTCCCGCCTCTACCTCCAGGTCCCCGCGGACACGGACGCCGACAGCTGGAGCGACGACGAGATCTGGGCCGAGCTGGAGCGCCGCTTCGAGACCCGCGACGACTGGACGCTCGACCGGGGCCCCATCACCCAGAAGTCGGTCACGCCGATGCGCTCCTACGTCCACGAGCCCATGCGCCACGGCCGCCTCTTCCTGGCCGGCGACGCCGCGCACATCGTGCCGCCCACCGGGGCCAAGGGCCTCAACCTCGCCGTCGGCGACGTCGTCACCCTCGCCCGGGCCCTGGCCCACCGCACCGGGGGCGGCTCCGACGAACTGCTCGACGCCTACTCCGCCACCTGCCTGCGCCGCGTCTGGCAGGCCGAGCGGTTCTCGTACGACATGACGACCCTGCTGCACCGCGCGCCGGGTGCCACGCCCTTCGACGACCGGCTGCAGCTGGCCCGGCTCGACCGGTTCGCGTCCTCCCGCGCTGCCGAGACCGATCTCGCCGAGGCCTACACCGGCTTCCCGATCGGGTGAGCGGCGCCCGGAGGGCCCCCGGGCCCCGGCCGTGAGGGGAATCACTGCGCGGCGTAGCGTGTTGGCACACAAGGTGAGGGAAAGATCCTCCCCAAGCAGTAGGGTCTTTCCTTTGCCGTTCTATTACTCTTGAGCCAAGGCTGCGCCGTGTGGCCATGGAGGAGTGAAATGAGGAGCAGAAACCCGGTCTTCTCGCGACGGGGGTTCAGCCGCGACAACGGCTACGCGGGCTTCAACGCCGCGCCGCAGGCCGGGGGACCCGCCGTCGCCACGCAGGCCAACCCGTACGCGCAGGGCACGCAGGGCAACCCGTACGCCCAGCCCGCCGGCAACCCGTACGCCCAGAACCCGTACGCACAGCAGGACCAGCAGTTCGGCGCGCCGCCGCAGGCTCCGCCCGCCGCCGGCCGGATGACGATGGACGACGTCGTCATCCGCACCGGCAGCACGCTCGGCCTGCTCGTGGTGACGGCCGCGCTCGCCTGGGCGCTGCTGCCCGTGGACGACGCCAACATCGGCCGTTCCTACGGCATCGGCATCGGTGCCGCGCTGATCGGCATGGTCCTGGCACTGGTCCAGTCGTTCAAGCGCAAGGCCTCGCCCGCGCTGATCCTGTCCTACGCCGCGTTCGAGGGCGTGTTCCTCGGTGTGGTCTCCAGCGTCGTCGACAACCGCATCGCGGACGGCGCGGCCATGCAGGCCGTGATCGGCACGATGGCGGTCTTCGCCGGTGTGCTGATCGCCTACAAGGCGGGCTGGATCCGCGTCAACCGCCGTTTCTACGGCTTCGTGATGGCGGCCGCCCTCGGCTTCGTCTTCCTGATGATGGTGAACATGCTGTTCGCCGTCTTCGGCGGCGGTGACGGCCTCGGCTTCCGCAGCGGTGCGCTCGGCGTCGTCTTCGGCATCGTCGGCATCATCCTCGGTGCCTGCTTCCTCGCCCTGGACTTCAAGCAGGTCGAGGACGGGCTCGCCTACGGCGCGCCGCGCGAGGAGGCCTGGCTCGCCGCCTTCGGCCTCACGCTGACGCTGGTCTGGATCTACCTCGAGTTCCTGCGCCTCATCGCGATCCTGAACAGCAACGACTAGCGACGAGGGCGACGACCGGTCGGCGACGACCGGTCGGAACCGTAGAGCTGGTGAACGGCCCCGGGCTTGTGCCCGGGGCCGTTCGTCGTCGTTCGGCGTCCTGCGGCCGGCGCCTGCTCACAGCAGCCTGCGCGCGGCCCTTCTCAGGTCGTACTCGTGGACGATCGCCTTCGCGTGACCGTACGAGAGGTTGTGCTCGTGGCGGAGCCAGCTGGCCTTTTCCTCGAAGCGCAAGAGGGCGGGGCCGTCCTCGACGGCTCGCAGCCAGTCGGAGATCTCGCGGCCGGTGCACTGGGGGATACGGGCGAGCAGATTGCGATGGGTCTCCTCGGAGAAGACTTGGGACATCGGCGCCTCCGGGCGAAAGGGTCGTAAGCCGGTCCTTCAGGTCACCGTGCCTGAGCCTCAGCCCGTTGGCAACAGTCCCGGACGGACGCGTACGCTCGCGCCGTGGTTGATACGACGCCTTTGACCCGTGCCGTGGACGACTTCGCCGACCGGCTGCGCGCCGCCCCGCAGAGCCGGCTGCAGCGCGGCGCCGCCGCCGAGGCGCTGGAGTTGGCCAGGGAGTTGGCCCGGCGCGCCCAGCTCGTCGAGGAGCCCGGCTCCGAGCTGCGGGAGATGCCGGACGCGGGCATGTTCGCCGCCGCCGACCAGATCGCCGTGGCCGCACACGACCTGGCCCTCGTCCTGGAGGACGAGGGCCAGGTGGAGGCGGCGGCGGGACTCGTGGAGGAGGCCCGCAGACGGGCGGGGGTCTGACGGCCCGTCCGGCCGGGCTGCTGCCCGTGCGGCCGGCTAGAGGGACGCTATGACGCGGTCCGCCAGTATGTACACGTTCTCCTCGCCGCACGCGAAGGTCAGCGTGTAGGCGCCGGAGATCCCCGAACCGCCGAGCAGGTACGGTGTGTGGCCCGCGCCGAGCGCGGCGGCCAGGCGCTCCGCGGTCTCGCGGTGGCCCGGGGTCATGCACAGCGTGGTGCCGTCGGCGAAGACGTACACGTCGAGCGTGCCGAGCGGGCCGGGACGGACGTCGGCGAGCGCGACGCTGGACTCGGCCAGCTCCTCCAGGGTCGCGACGGTGCGCTCGTGGTCGTTCACGGCGGGCGACGGGTTCGGTACGAAGTCCGGGTGGGAGGGGTGCCGGCGGCGTGCGGCGGCCAGCTCGGCCGACTCCTTCGGGCCGCAGTGGCCCGTGTCCGGCGAGGACGCCTCGTCGGTGTCCGCGACCGGTTCGATCAGGGGCTCCAGGCCCGCGAGGTCGGCCTGGCGCGGAAGGAACAGCTCACTGTCGGACAGGCCGAGGAGCAGGGGCGCCTCGGAGGCGTCCCGGGAATCCTGGGCGGCCCAGAAGGCCCGAGCCTCGGCGAGTTCCCGCTCGCGCTCGTCGGCGAGTGCCTCGGCGACGGCGGTGCGTATCTCCTCGGCGTCGGCGGTGGTGCGTGCGGCGGGCACACGGCCCCGCGCGGCGGCGGCCCGGCTCTCGGCCAGCTCGGCGTGCAGGGCCGTCACCTGCCTGCGCAGCACCAGAACGCTGCGCAGGACGGCGACGCCCACGGCGCCGGTGGCGGCCGTGGTGAGCAGCAGGGCGATCGGCATGGCGCTCACTGACGTACTCCCGGTTCAAAGTCGACCCCCGACTTCCTACATCAGCTTGAAGGGAGGACTAACCGCCTGTCAGTGCGTAACGTCACGAACCGGACAGGACTTTGGGCCCGGAAGTCGCCCGTGTGGCTGGCCTGACCTGCGCGAATCAAGGGGTCCGGAGAGGTAGGTCACATCCTGAGGGAGATTGGGTCACAAAACGGCCCAGAACCTTGGGAGGTCAGGGTCCCGGGCCGCGGCGTCACCCAGGGTCCCGCGGGTGCTACTGACAGTCCCCCGGCCGGTGCCGCGGCCCCGGCCCCAGAGGTCAGCTCAGGCGCTCGATCACCATCGCCATGCCCTGGCCGCCGCCGACGCACATCGTCTCCAGGCCGAACTGCTTGTCGTGCCACTGCAGGGAGTTGATGAGGGTGCCGGTGATGCGGGCGCCGGTCATGCCGAAGGGGTGGCCGACGGCGATGGCGCCGCCGTTGACGTTCAGCTTCTCCAGCGGGATGCCGAGGTCGCGGTAGGACGGGATGACCTGGGCGGCGAAGGCCTCGTTGATCTCGACCAGGTCGATGTCGCCGATGCCCAGCCCGGCGCGGGAGAGTGCCTGCTTGCTCGCCTCGACCGGGCCGAGACCCATGATCTCGGGGGAGAGGCCGGTGACGCCGGTGGAGACGATGCGGGCGAGCGGGGTCAGGCCGAGCTCGCGGGCCTTGGTGTCGCTCATGATCACCAGGGCGGCGGCGCCGTCGTTGAGCGGGCAGCAGTTGCCGGCGGTGACCAGGCCGTCGGGGCGGAAGACCGGCTTGAGGCCCTGCACGCCCTCCAGGGTGACGCCGGGGCGCGGGCCGTCGTCCTTGCCGATCACCGTGCCGTCGGGCAGCGTGACCGGCGTGATCTCGCGCTCCCAGAAGCCGTTCTTGATGGCCTCCTCGGCGAGGTTCTGGGACCGGACGCCGAACTCGTCCATGTCCTGACGGGTGATGCCCTTGGCGCGGGCGAGGTTCTCGGCGGTCTGGCCCATCGCGATGTACGGGTCGGGGACCAGGCCGTCCTCGCGCGGGTCGTGCCAGGTGGTGCCCTCCTGCTCGGCGACGGTGGCGGTGCGGGCCTCGGCCTCGGCGAAGAGCGGGTTGTGCGTGTCCGGAAGGCTGTCGGAGTTGCCCTTGGTGAAACGGGAGACCAGTTCGACACCGGCCGAGACGAAGACGTCGCCCTCACCGGCCTTGATGGCGTGCAGGGCCATGCGGGAGGTCTGCAGCGACGAGGAGCAGTACCGGGTGACGGTGCAGCCCGGCAGGTGGTCCATGCCCATCTCGACGGCGACGATCCGGCCCAGGTTGTTGCCCTGCTCGCCGCCGGGCAGGCCGCAGCCGAGCATCAGGTCGTCGATGTCCCTCGGGTCCAGCTCGGGGACCTTCGCGAGGGCCGCCTGGATGATCGTGGCGGCCAGGTCGTCGGGGCGCAGGTCCTTCAGGGAGCCCTTGAAGGCGCGGCCGATGGGGGAGCGGGCGGCAGAGACGATCACGGCTTCGGGCATCACGGCTCCATTGGCGAGAGGGGGGTGGCGATCGGGCGGCTGCTGGGGAAGTTACCCGGCCGTATGGCCCGGGTCACGGGGGCGGGGGTGTGACATGGGCCGCAACTGTCTAAGCGCTTGCTTTTGTTTCCGGCGGTTGAGCGTGCCTCCGCCCGCGTGGGCCCGGTGGCGGGCTGCCCGGAGGCGCCGCCCCCGGACCCCCGGCTCCGCCTCAGCGGCCTGCCCTCAAACGCCGGACGGGCTGGTGGGCTCCGCCTCCGCGACCCGCCGGCGCCTCCGCCGCTTCAGCAGCGCCCAAGGACCCCGCGGCCCCGTCGGCATCGCGGCGGCGACCTCCGTGCCGGCCTCGGACGCCGCCTCCGCCGCGGCCCGTGCCACCGGCAGGAAGCCCTCGCGCCGCAGCGCGTCCGGGTGCTCCTCCTCGGCCGGCCACAGGCCGAGCGCGGCGCACACCGACGGCAGCACCGCCATCGCGGCCGTGGAATACCCCTCGGCGGAGGGGTGGTAGTTGTCGGGGCCGAACAGCTCCCGCGGATTCTTCGCGAACTCCGGGCCCAGCAGGTCGCCCAGTGACACCGTGCGCCCGCCCTGCTCCACGACGCCGATGGTCTGCGCCGCCGCCAGCTGCCGCGAGGTCCGCCGGGCCACCCAGCGCAGCGGCTGCCGCACCCGCTCGATGGTGCCCAGGTCCGGGCAGGTGCCGACCACCACCTCCGCGCCGGCCGTGCGCAGCCGTCGCACCGCCCCCGACAGGTGCCGGACCGAGCGGGTGGCCGGCATCCGGTGGGTGACGTCGTTGGCGCCCACCATGATCACGCAGACGTCCGGCACCCGTCCGGAGCCGGAGAGGACCAGTGCCACCTGCCGGTCCAGGTCGTCCGAGCACGCCCCCGGCTGCGCGACCGAGTCCAGCTCCACCGGCTGCTCCGCCACCGCCGCCAGCCCCGAGGCCAGCAGCGCGCCCGGCGTCTGCCCGGCCCGGTGCACGCCCTGCCCGGCGGCGGTGGAGTCGCCCAGCATCATCAGCCGCAGCGGGGCCTCGCCGGCGGTCGGCAGGGTGCCGCCGTACAGCCCCCGCGCGTTCGGCACCCGGTCGGGCGTGCCGATGCCCACCCGTCGCCTGGCCAGCTGCACCTCCGCCAGCAGCAGACCGACCGCGGCCGCGCCGGCCAGCCCGATGCCGCCGCCGCCGTACGCCGCGCCGGCCGCGATCCGCCGGGCGACCCTCGCCCTCGACATGCTCGTCATGTGTAGCCGCCACCTCCCGAAACCCGTACACCCATCCC
This sequence comes from Streptomyces olivaceus, assembly GCF_000721235.1. Lineage (GTDB taxonomy): Bacteria > Actinomycetota > Actinomycetes > Streptomycetales > Streptomycetaceae > Streptomyces > Streptomyces olivaceus. Next base: position 61,222 of record NZ_JOFH01000028.1, on the reverse strand, counting down.
TTGCCCCGTACGGACGGTGGTCCAATCTCAACGGGGAGTGAACGACCGTGACGAGGCACGGCCGAGCCCGCAGGCCATAGGCTGGCCGCACCGATACAGACCCCTTTTTCAGCATCCGGAGACCACGGTGCAATTCCACGACTCGATGATCAGCCTCGTCGGCAACACCCCGCTGGTGCGGCTCAACAGCGTGACCAAGGGCCTCAGGGCGACCGTCCTGGCCAAGGTGGAGTACTTCAACCCGGGCGGCTCGGTGAAGGACCGCATCGCCCTGCGCATGATCGAGGCCGCCGAGAAGAGCGGGGAACTGCAGCCCGGCGGCACCATCGTCGAGCCGACCAGCGGGAACACCGGCGTGGGCCTGGCGATCGTGGCCCAGCAGAAGGGCTACAAGTGCGTTTTCGTCTGCCCTGACAAGGTGTCCACCGACAAGATCAACGTCCTGCGCGCGTACGGCGCCGAGGTCGTCGTCTGCCCCACCGCGGTCGACCCCGAGCACCCCGACTCCTACTACAACGTCTCCGACCGGCTGGTCCGCGAGACGCCGGGCGCCTGGAAGCCGGACCAGTACTCCAACCCGAACAACCCGCTCTCGCACTACCACTCCACGGGCCCCGAGCTGTGGGAGCAGACCGGGGGGAGGATCACCCACTTCGTGGCCGGCGTCGGCACCGGTGGCACCATCTCCGGCACCGGCCGGTACCTGAAGGACGCCAGTGACGGCGCCGTGCAGGTGATCGGCGCCGACCCCGAGGGCTCCGTCTACTCCGGCGGCTCCGGGCGTCCGTACCTGGTCGAGGGCGTCGGCGAGGACTTCTGGCCGACGGCGTACGACCGGGAGGTCGCCGACGGGATCGTCGCCGTCTCCGACAAGGACTCCTTCCAGATGACCCGCCGCCTGGCCAAGGAGGAGGGCCTGCTGGTGGGCGGCTCCTGCGGCATGGCGGTCGTCGCGGCCCTCGAGGTGGCGGCGCCGCTCGGCGAGGACGACGTGGTGGTCGTCCTGCTGCCGGACAGCGGGCGCGGCTACCTCAGCAAGATCTTCAACGACGAGTGGATGGCCGACTACGGCTTCCTGGAGGACACCGGCCCCAGCGCGCGCGTCGCCGAGGTCCTGAACCACAAGGAGGGCGGCCACATCCCCTCCCTCGTCCACATGCACCCGGACGAGACGGTCGGCGAGGCCATCGACGTGCTGCGCGAGTACGGCGTCTCGCAGATGCCGATCGTCAAGCCCGGCGCCGGTCACCCGGACGTGATGGCCGCGGAGGTCGTCGGCTCGGTCGTGGAGCGCGAGCTGCTCGACGCCCTGTTCGCCAAGCGCGCCTCGCTGGAGGACCCGCTGGAAAAGCACATGTCCGCCCCGCTGCCGCAGGTCGGCTCCGGCGAGCCGGTCGCGGACCTGATGTCGGTGCTCGGCGCAGCCGACGCGGCGATCGTCCTCGTCGAGGGCAAGCCGACGGGCGTGGTGAGCCGGCAGGACCTGCTGTCCTTCCTGGCCGGCGGGAAGTAGACCCGGGAAGCACATCCGGGTAGGGGCGGGGAGCGGCCGACGGGGGCCGGGGCCCGCTCGGTGATCTTCGTGGACTTCGCGGAAGTGGTACGTGCGCGTCATGTGCGCGCAGCAGTCGCTTAACACGGGACCGGCAGAGTAAGGGGTGTCGGCAGGAACTGGGAGCGGCTCCCCGGTTCCGCCGGCGCCGAACGGCGTCACGGACCTTCCGGAGCGGCTCCCGGACCTCCAAGGACGCCACGGACGCGCTGCCCGGCCGCGAGGCCCGGCTCGCGCGTCCCCCGCGGGGACCGCCGTCGTCCCGCCCCCCAGCGATGGGGGTGCGGCGGTCCCCGCGCAGTCTTCTCGCGCACTCTCGGCCGACGCCCCCAGCTCGGCGCTCCCAGGCCCGGCGCCCTTCGACGGCCCCCGATCGGTCCCCCTCGGCTCAGCCCTCCCAGGCGTCGCCCTTCTCGGCCCGGTGCCGGCGCCCGAACAGGCCGGGGTTGGTGCGGGCCGCCTGGACGACGTTGACCCCGACGATGCCCGCCCAGGTGACCAGGAGCCCGGGGAGATGGCCGACGCCCCCGCCGATCGCGGACAGCGGGACCGCGAGCACCAGCGAGACGATGCCGAACCCGAAACGCTCGCCGAAGGAGTCCACAGGGCGCGGCGAACGGCCGTCCCGGGCCGCCGTCATCTGCTGCTCGGCGAACTGCCGGCGCACCCGGCGCTCCACCGTCCCGTCTATGCGCTGGTCGACCTTCTCCAGGAACGAGTCGACCAGCGCCGACTCGTACTCCTCGCCCAGCTCCCTGCGGGTCTGCAGGGTGGCGTCGAGTTCCTTCTTGAGATCGGCGTCCCGCGCGTCCATTCCCGTCATGTCCCCCAAGGTAGGCAGCGGGGACGCCTGCCGCACTGGGGACAGCCCCCGTTCCGGCCGGGGGAAGACCCGTAGGGGCGGCCGGCGGGCGCCGCCTCGCTGTATAACGGTATGCAGGATTCTGGGCAGGTGAATAGAGGGCAGGGGGCACAGGCGGCAGGTGGACAGGTGGAGGGGGAGTACGTCATGAGCGCGACCGGTCCGAGCGGCGAGGGCGGGGCCGACAGCCCGGCCGGGCGGCTGCAGGCGCTCTTCGAGGGCCACCGGCTGACACCGACCCAGCGGCGCATCGCCCACAGCATGGTGCGCCGCGCGTCCGACGTGCCGTTCCTGTCGAGCGTGGAACTGGCCGAGCTGGCGGGAGTCAGCCAGCCGTCCGTGACCCGTTTCGCCGTCGCCCTCGGCTTCGACGGCTACCCGGCGCTCCGCCGCCACCTGCGCGAGGTCGCCCCCGCGGGGCCCGTGGCGGACACCGGCTCCCGCAACGAGTACCAGCAGGCCGTGGCGGCCGAGATCGAGAACCTGCGGCACCTCGCGGAGGTGCTGGCCGATCCGGCGCCCGTGCGCGAGGCGGGCGCCCTGCTCGCCGCCAGCCGCCCGCTGCCGGTGCTCGGGCTGCGGGCCGCCGCGGCCCAGGCCCACGGCTTCGCCTACTTCGCCGCCAAGGTCCACCCCGACGTCCGGCTCCTGGGCGAGGGCGGCACGATGCTCCGCGACCGCGTCGACGCCGCCGTCCGGGCCGGGGCGACGGCCCTGCTCTGCTTCGCCCTGCCCCGCCACCCGCGCGAGGTCGTCGACGCGCTCACCCACGCCAAGGAGGCGGGGCTCACCGTGGTGACGGTCGCCGACTCCGCCTTCGCGCCGGTCGCCAAGGTGTCCGACCTGCTGCTGCCCGCCGCCGTCGGCACCGGGCTCGCCTTCGACACCGCCTGCGCGCCGATGCTGCTCGGCCGCGTGCTCCTGGAGGCGATGTGCGACGACCTGCCGGACGCGCAGGCCCGGCTGGAGGAGTTCGACGCCCGGGCGGCGGCGCGGGGACTGTTCGTCGACTGAGCCCGCCGGCGACCCGGAACGCCGCACGTGACCCGGACGGCGGACGCGCTCTCAGATTCGTCTCAGCTTGCCCCGTTACAGTGCGGCGCCTGACGCGCCCTCGATGCGCGTCGCGCGGGCGCGGACCGGCGCCGGCGGGCACCAGCGGAACGGAGGCAGGACGTGGCGCGCGGAGGACAGGTGGGACTGGCTCGGGTCGCCGTCGTCGTACGGGCGGGGGCGGCGCCGATGTGGTGGCTGGGCGTTTTCGCGGCGGGCATCGGCGTGCTGGTGCCGGGACTCACGGGACGCCGGATCGGCGTACTGGCCGGGGCCGCGCTCTTCGTCGTCGCCACGGGCGTCGTGGCGTACGCGCGCCGGCGCCGCTACACCGCCCTGGCCGGCTCGGCCGCCCGCGCCGGCAAGCACGACGTCCTCCAGGACCGCGCCGTCACCGTACGCAACTGGCGCCGGGGACACCGCTGGTGGCTGCTCCTCGCCTTCCTCGCCGCCCTGGGCAGCGCCTTCGCGGTGCCCGCCGCGGGCGGACTGCTGCTGGCCGGCTGCGGCGCCGGACTGTGGCTCAAGTCCGCCTGGCTCGGCCGCCGCGAGGAGTCCGGGCAGGCACTGCTGTGGGTCCGCGTGGACTGGCTGGCCGCGAACACCGGCCGCCCGGCGGGCAAGGCGGTCAAGGGCTACCGCAGCACCGGCATCGCGGCGGGCGACGCCGCCCCGGGCGGGGCCCGGCGGAAGACCGCGGCACTGGTCTGACCGGAGCGCCGCGCGCCCACGCTGCACAGGCGGCGCGGCGCCGGTACGCCGTACGGCCCCGCCGCGCAGGCATCGTGCCGGCCCGGCCGCGCCGGTGCGACCGGGCCCGCCGCGTGCGCGGCCTACACGGCGCCTGCCCGCCGGGGGCGCAGCTCCCCGGTCAGCGCGTCGGCGTGCTCCCCTCCCGCCTCGGCCACGATCTCCGCGACCGTCTGCGCCGTCCGCACGGTGGCGAAGGCGACACCCGCGGCCCCGGCTCCGGCTCCGGCTCCGGCTTCGGCTTCGGTCCCTGTCCCTGTTCCGGTTCCGGTTCCGGTTCCGGTTCCGTCCACGGTGAAGCCGTGGACCGCGGGCCGTGCCAGCGAGTTGTACGCGTAGTGGTGGGCGAAGTAGTACGCCCCCGTGTCCAGCACCGCCGCGTAGTCCCCCTGCTCCAGGAGCGGCAGCGCCCGCCCCACGGCCAGCAGGTCGCCCGCGAAGCAGGCCGGACCCGCGACGTCCTGCACGACGTCCGGGCCTTCCTTCGGCTGTCCCTTGCCGTCGTACGCGGCGACCCGCAGCGGCCACGACCCCGGCGCGTACACCGTCCGCGTCGCCACCTGCACGCCCGCGTGCGTCACCGCGATCGGCCGGCCCCCGGCGCTCTTGGCGTACTCCACCCGTGCCACGATCGTGCCGTGCTTGGCGAGCAGTGACCGCCCGAACTCGGTGACCAGCCCGTACCGCCCGTCGAACAGCCCCGGCACCGCCTCGCGCAGCACGCGCGCGTACTCGGCGTACGTCGGTGTCGTCTCGTCCGAGGCGAAGTTCACCGGCAGGCCGCCGCCGATGTCGAGGGTGTCGACCTGCCGCCGCCCGGCACGCTCGTTGATCTCCTCGGCCAGCGCGTACGTCTCCCGCACGCCCTCGGTCATCAGAGCCGGCGGAATGCCCTGGGAGCCGGTGTGCGCGTGCAGCCGGGTCAGCCACGGCCGGTCCAGGTACGCCCGCACCACCCACTCGCGCGCCCCCTCGTCCCGCAGCGCCACCCCGAACTTCGAGGTCGCCGTCGCCGTCGACAGCGCCTCGATGGAACCGCCGCCGACCTGCGGGTTGACCCGGATACCGACCGGAGAGGCGCTCGTCCCCTCGGCCATCAGGGCGTCGAGGCGCTCCAGCTCCTGCGGATTGTCCGCGTTGACGGCGATGCCCAGCGCCAGCGCCTCCCGCAGCTCGTCCGGCGTCTTGGCGGGCGAGTCGAGGACCGTCCGCTCCGCCGGCACCCCGGCCGCGCGGGCCAGCGCCAGCTCTCCCGGGCTCGCGACCTCCGCGCCGATGCCCTCCTCGTGCAGCAGCCGCACCACCGGGACCAGCGGCGTCGCCTTCACCGCGAAGGCGTGCAGCACGGGCGTGCCGGGTGCCGTCACGGCGTCGAACGCCGCGCGCAGCGCCGCCGCCGACTCCCGTATCCCCGCGACGTCCAGCAGGCCGACGATCGGGGTGCCGGGGCCGAGCAGCCCCTGCTCCACGGCCGCCCGCACGGCCCCGTCCCGGCGCACCGCCCGCCCCGCGTCGGAGCCGTCGAACTCGCCGCTGATGTCCCTGCCGTCGCTCACGCGGGCCTCCATACCGTCGCTGCCTGCTCACACGCGTCCACATCCACACTCGCACGCGCCCGGGACGGGACACGAACGCGTATTGACTACTTCTATTCACGCAACGACGATATGAATATCCGTAGCAACAGTCCGCCGGGAGCAAGCCACCAGGAGGCCGACATGTCCGTCCCCGGACCCCGACCTGTCCGAGCGCCACGCGGTACCGGGCTGAGTGCCCCGGGCTGGCAGCAGGAGGCCGCCCTGCGGATGCTGCAGAACAACCTCGACCCCGAGGTCGCCGAGCACCCCGACAAGCTCGTCGTCTACGGCGGCACGGGCAAGGCGGCCCGCGACTGGCGCTCCTTCGACGCGATGGTCCGGACGCTGAGGACCCTCAAGCAGGACGAGACGATGCTCGTCCAGTCCGGCCGCCCGGTCGGCGTCATGCAGACCCACGAGTGGGCCCCGCGCGTGCTCATCGCCAACTCCAACCTGGTCGGCGACTGGGCGAACTGGGAGGAGTTCCGCCGCCTGGAGGCCCTCGGCCTGACCATGTACGGGCAGATGACGGCCGGCTCCTGGATCTACATCGGCACCCAGGGCATCCTCCAGGGCACCTACGAGACCTTCGCGGCCGTCGCCGCGAAGCGGTTCGGCGGCACCCTCGCCGGGACGATCACGCTGACCGCAGGGCTCGGCGGCATGGGCGGCGCCCAGCCGCTGGCCGTGACGATGAACGACGGCGTCGTGATCTGCGTCGACTGCGACCCGCGCGCCATCGACCGCCGCATCGAGCACCGCTACCTCGACGTGCGGGCCGACTCCCTCGACCACGCCCTCCGGCTCGCCACCGAGGCCCGGGACCGGCGCGAGCCGCTCTCCGTCGGAGTCCTCGGCAACGCCGCCGAACTGGTCCCGCAGCTGCTCGCCGCGGGCGCCCCGATCGACATCGTCACCGACCAGACCTCGGCCCACGACCCGCTGGCCTACCTGCCCACCGGCATCGCCTTCGAGGACATGGCCGACGCCGCCGCCAAGGACCCGGCCGGCTTCACCACCCGCGCCCGCGAGTCCATGGCCCGCCATGTGGAGGCCATGGTCGGCTTCCAGGACGCCGGTGCCGAGGTCTTCGACTACGGCAACTCCATCCGCGGCGAGGCCCGGCTCGCCGGCTACGACCGGGCGTTCGCCTTCCCGGGCTTCGTCCCGGCGTACATCCGCCCGCTCTTCTGCGAGGGCAAGGGCCCCTTCCGCTGGGCCGCCCTGTCCGGCGACCCGGCCGACATCGCGAAGACCGACCGGGCGATCCTGGACCTCTTCCCCGAGAACGACTCCCTGGCCCGCTGGATCAAGCTGGCGGGGGAGCGGGTCCGCTTCCAGGGCCTGCCCGCCCGCATCTGCTGGCTCGGCTACGGCGAGCGCGACAAGGCCGGTGAGCGGTTCAACGACATGGTCGCGAGCGGCGAGCTGGCCGCACCGGTCGTCATCGGCCGCGACCACCTCGACTGCGGCTCCGTCGCCTCCCCGTACCGCGAGACCGAGGCCATGCTCGACGGCTCCGACGCCATCGCCGACTGGCCGCTGCTCAACGCCATGGTCAACGTGGCCTCCGGCGCCTCCTGGGTCTCCCTCCACCACGGCGGCGGCGTCGGCATGGGCCGCTCCCTGCACGCCGGGCAGGTCACCGTCGCCGACGGCACCGCGCTCGCCGGGGAGAAGATCCGCCGGGTCCTCACCAACGACCCCGGCATGGGCGTCATCCGGCACGTCGACGCCGGGTACGACATCGCCGAGTCGGTGGCCGGGGAGCGGGGCGTGCGGGTGCCGATGCGCGAGGGCGACGGGCCGCGCGAGGGCGATGACGGGCCGCGCGAGGACGACGCCGGGCGCGAGGGTGACGTCGCGTGAGCTTCCACAGCATGTGGGCGGAGCTGCTGCCGGTGGGCCGCAGCTCCGCCTCCGGCGGCTACCGCCGCTACGCCTGGACCGGCGCCGACACCGACTGCCGGACCTGGTTCCGGGAACAGGCCCAGGCACGCGGGCTGGCGTACGAGACCGACCGCAACGGCAACCAGTGGGCCTGGCTCGGCGACCCGGCTGCCGGGAACGCCGTCGTCACCGGCTCCCACCTCGACTCCGTGCCCGACGGCGGCGCCTTCGACGGTCCCCTCGGCGTGGTCTCCGCCTTCGCCGCGCTGGACGAACTGCGCGGGAGGGGGACGCGGTTCACCAGGCCGCTGGGCATCGTCAACTTCGGCGACGAGGAGGGCGCCCGCTTCGGCCTCGCCTGCGTGGGCTCCCGGCTCACCTCCGGCGCGCTCACCGCCGGGCAGGCCCACCGCCTCACCGACGCCGACGGCATCACCCTCCCGCAGGCGATGGAGGCCGCCGGACACGATCCGGACACCCTCGGCCCCGACCCCGAGCGGCTCGCCCGCATCGGCGCCTTCGTCGAACTCCACGTCGAGCAGGGCCGCGCCCTCGACCTGTCCGGCGACCGCATCGGCATCGCCTCCGCCATCTGGCCGCACGGACGCTGGCGGTTCGACTTCCGCGGCGAGGCCAACCACGCCGGCACCACCCGGCTCACCGACCGGCACGACCCGATGCTGCCGTACGCCGAGGCCGTCCTCGCCGCGCGCCGCGAGGCCGAACTCGCCGGTGCCGTCGCCACCTTCGGCAAGGTCGCCGTCGAGCCCAACGGCGTCAACGCCGTGCCCTCCCTGGTGCGCGGCTGGCTCGACTCCCGCGCCGCCGACCAGGAGGGCCTGGACGCCGTGGTAGCCGGTGTGGAGAAGGCCGCCCGCGAGTACGCCGCCGCGCACGGCGTCGACCTCGGCGTCGAGTGCGAGTCCTTCACCCCCGTCGTCGACTTCGACCACGCCCTGCGCGACGAACTCGCCCGCATCCTCGGCAAGGAGGCGGACCTGCGCGTGCCCGTCCTCGGCACCGGCGCCGGACACGACGCCGGAATCCTCTCCGGACGCGTCCCGACCGCCATGCTGTTCGTGCGCAACCCCACCGGCGTCTCGCACTCCCCGGCCGAGCACGCCGCCGAGGACGACTGCGCGGCCGGGGTGCACGCACTGGCCGACGTACTGGAAGGGCTGGCCCGCACGTGACCCCCACCGAGCCGACACGGACACCGGCAGACGCGCCGACACGCACGCCGGCAGGCACGCCGGTACGGACGCCGGCAGGCACGGAACGGACGTACTGGCTGGAGCACGCGTGGCTCGGCACCCACGTCGAGCCGGGCGTCGCCGTCACGGTGTCCGTCAGCGGCGACGCAGCGGGGCGGGACGGCCGCATCACCGCCGTCCACCGGGGCGTCACCGCCCCGCCGCCCGGCGCCGAGGTCCTGCGCGGACTGACCCTGCCGGGACTGGCGAACGCCCACTCGCACGCCTTCCACCGCGCCCTGCGCGGCACCGTCCAGGTCGGCGCCGGCACGTTCTGGACCTGGCGCGAGGTCATGTACTCCGTCGCCGACCGGCTGACCCCCGACACCTACCACGCCCTCGCCCGCGCGGTGTACGCCGAGATGGCACTGGCCGGCATCACCGCCGTCGGCGAGTTCCACTACGTCCACCACGCGCCCGGCGGCACCTCCTACGCCGACCCCAACGCGATGGGCGAGGCCCTGATCGAGGCCGCCGCCGAAGCCGGCATCCGCATCACCCTCCTCGACACCTGCTATCTCTCCTCCGGCTTCGGCGAGCCCCCGAACACCCACCAGCTCCGCTTCTCCGACGGCACGGCGGAGGCCTGGGCGCAACGCTGTTCAGTTCTCAAGGATCGGGATCACGCACGGATCGGGGCCGCGGTCCACTCGGTACGGGCCGTGCCCGCCGAGCAGTTGGCGACCGTGGCGCGCTGGGCCGGGGAGCGGCGGGCCCCGCTGCATGTGCACCTGTCCGAGCAGACCGCCGAGAACGACGCCTGCCGACAGGCCCACGGACGCACTCCCACCCAACTCCTCGCCGACCAAGGCGTCCTGGGCGACCGCACCACCGCCGTCCACAGCACCCATCTCACGGACGAGGACATCGCCCTGCTCGGCCGCAGCCGCACCGGCACCTGCATGTGCCCCACCACGGAACGGGACCTCGCCGACGGCATCGGCCCGGCGGCCGCGCTGCAGCGAGCGGGTTCGACGCTCTCCCTCGGCTCCGACAGCCACGCCGTCGTCGACCTGCTGGAGGAAGCGCGGGCGATGGAGCTGAACGAGCGCCTGCGCACCCGCACCCGGGGCCACTGGACCGCCGCCGCCCTGCTGCGCGCCGCCACCGCCGACGGCCACGCCGCCCTCGGCTGGGACGACGCCGGCCGCATCGAGGCCGGGGCCCGCGCCGACCTCGCGACGATCGCCCTGGACTCGGTCAGAACAGCGGGGCCGCTGCCCAGACTCGGCGCCGAGACGGCCGTATTCGCCGCGACGGCAGCGGATGTGCGGCACACGGTCGTGGGCGGGCGGCACGTCGTACGCGACGGGGCGCACGCCCTCGTCCCCGAGGTGCCGCAGGCGCTCGCGCGGGCCGTGGAAGCCCTGCGCGCCTGACCACCCGCCCCCGCACCCGACTCCGCGCCCGCTTCGGCTCCAGCCCCCGCTCCAGCCCCGACGAGGACACCAGGGACCCCATGAGCAGCAGCACCGTCATCACGAACATCGCCGCACTCGTCACCAACGACCCCTCCCTCGGCGACCACTCCCCGCTCGGTCTGGTCCGGGACGCGGCCGTCGCCGTCGAAGGCGACCGCATCGTGTGGACCGGTGAATCAAGCAAAGCACCCGCCACTGACAATCGGGTCGACGCCGGCGGCCGGGCGGTCCTCCCCGGCTTCGTCGACTCCCACTCCCACCTCCTCTTCGGCGGCGACCGCACCGAGGAGTTCAACGCCCGCATGTCCGGCCGCCCCTACAGCGCCGGCGGCATCCGCACCACCGTCGCCGCGACCCGGGCCGCGAGCGACGCGGAGCTGGAGGCCGGCCTCGTCCGCTACCTCGCGGAGGCCCTGCGCCAGGGCACGACGACGTTCGAGACCAAGTCCGGCTACGGCCTGACCACCGCCGACGAGTCCCGCGCCCTGCGCGTCGCCGCCCGCCACACCGACGAGGTCACCTTCCTCGGCGCCCACATCGTCGCCCCCGAACTCGCCGACGACCCCGCCGCCTACGTCGGACTGGTCACCGGCGAGATGCTCGACGCCTGCGCCCCGCACGCCCGCTGGATCGACGTCTTCTGCGAGCAGGGCGCCTTCGACGGCGACCAGGCCCGCGCGATCCTCACCGCCGGGAAGGCCAAGGGCCTGCACCCCCGCATCCACGCCAACCAGCTCTCCCAAGGCCCCGGCGTCCGGCTCGCCGTGGAACTCGACGCGGCCAGCGCCGACCACTGCACGCACCTCACCGACGCCGACGTGGACGCCCTCGCGAACAGCCGGACGGTCGCGACGCTGCTGCCCGGCGCGGAGTTCTCCACCCGCGCCCCGTGGCCGGACGCCCGGCGCCTGCTCGACGCCGGGGCCACGGTCGCCCTTTCCACCGACTGCAACCCCGGCTCGTCCTTCACGTCCTCCGTGCCGTTCTGCATCGCGCTCGCGGTGCGCGACATGGGGATGACACCGGACGAGGCGGTCTGGTCGGCCACGGCCGGCGGCGCCGCCGCCCTGCGCCGCGACGACGTCGGCCGCCTCACCCCGGGCGCGTACGCCGACCTGACCCTCCTCGACGCCCCGAGCCACGTCCACCTCGCCTACCGGCCGGGCGTACCGCTGGTCGCGGGGGTGTGGCGGCGGGGCGTCCGCGTGCACTGACGGGCGCGCGGACCGGGCGGGGCGGGCCCCGCCGGCCGCCGGCCCCATCCCGTACACCGTCCGGACAGCCCGAAGGGGGCGGTCCGACCTCGGACCGCCCCCTTGAGGGCAAGCGTCACCCGGTGAGGATCACTCCTCGACCGTGAGCCCCTTGCGCAGCCGTACGAGTGTGCGCGACAGCAGGCGCGAGACGTGCATCTGGGAGATGCCCAGCTCCTCGCCGATCTCCGACTGGGTCATGCCCGCGACGAAGCGGAGGGAGAGGATCTTGCGGTCCCGGGCGGGAAGCTCGGCGATCAGCGGCTTCAGGGACTCGACGTACTCGATGCCCTCCAGCCCGTGGTCCTCGTAGCCGATGCGGTCGGCGAGCGCGCCCTCCGCGTCGTCCTCCTCCGGCTGGGCGTCCAGCGAGGAGGCGGTGTAGGCGTTGGAGGCCGCCATGCCCTCCACGACCTCTTCCCGCGACAGGCTCAGGTGCTCGGCCAGCTCGCTCACCGTGGGCGCGCGGTCCAGGCGCTGGGCCAGCTCGTCGCCGGCCTTGGCCAGGTCGAGCCGCAGCTCCTGCAGGCGGCGGGGTACGCGCACGGACCACGAGGTGTCGCGGAAGAAGCGCTTGATCTCGCCGATGATGGTGGGCATCGCGAACGTGGGGAACTCCACACCCCGCGACAGCTCGAAGCGGTCGATCGCCTTGATCAGGCCGATGGTGCCGACCTGGATGATGTCCTCCATCGGCTCGCTGCGCGAGCGGAAGCGGGAGGCGGCGAACTTGACCAGGGCGAGGTTCAGCTCGACGAGCGTGTTGCGTACGTACGCGTACTCGTGGGTGCCTTCCAGCAGCGATTCCAGCCGCTCGAAGAGGGTCTTGGACAGGACCCGGGCGTCCGCCGGAGCGACCTCGTCGTACGCGGGGATGTCCGGAAGCCCGGCGAGTACGCCGTCGTGATCGACGACCGCGTCGACCGCGTCGTGCTGCTCGATGGGATCCAGATGTTCCGGAGGGAGTGTCGACGTCGCTTCGTGGGTACGCGATCCGTCGAGCCGGGGTGACATGATGTCCTCCATCGTTCTCGGCATACGGCTGCCGAAGCCAAATTCGTGCACTGCGGTGTGCGGCGCCTCCAAAGCCGGCCGTGTCGGTTTACGTGTCCTACTAGCGATACCGGGTCGACCGAGCTGACCGCAAGTGTGTTATGTGCGGGTATGTCCGTTTGTGTGCGGTTGTTCGGGTGTCGGAGTGCGGTGGGAAGGCGTAGTGTTCGAGTGCGTCCGCAGCAGTACGACCCCGGGAGAGAGAAACGGCATGGACCGCGGGACGGTCGGCAGTGCCCAGTCGGGCCGGCTTCTGGTCGAGGTACGGGAAGAGGGCCCCAGCGCCGTCGTGACCCCGGCGGGTGAGTTGGATCACCACACCGCCGATCTGTTGCGCGAGCCGCTGGAGGAGTGCCTCACCAAGGGATTCAACCGGCTCGTCGTCGACTGCTCGCGCCTGGAGTTCTGTGACTCCACGGGACTCAATGTCCTGCTGGGCGCGCGGCTGAAGGCGGAGGCCGCGGGGGGCGGTGTGCATCTCGTGGCCATGCGGCCGGTGGTGGCCCGCGTGTTCGAGATCACGGGGGCCGAAGCGGTCTTCACCCTGCACGACACGCTCGAGGCCGCCCTGGCCGACGAGTCCGACTGAGCCGGTCCTTGTCCGGCCGTCGGAGGGTTCCGTGTACCTGCCGGATGGGGCGTTCTCGCCCCGGCCCGGCCTCCGTGCGGAATATTCGTGCCGAATACAGGGGTGTTCGTGCGGCCCGGTCGGGCAGGAGAGTCCCTGAGACAGCTGTGTACGACTGTGCTTGTACGACTTTGAAACGTGAACTGGTGAATCGGTGAGGTGAAGCGCTGATGAGCACCACCCGGCCCTACTCGCCGGGCGACCGCGGTCCGGAGCCCAGCGGCGCTTCCGGGGTGCCCGAGGCCATGTCCGGCCTGCCCGGGCCCGGGGAGCCCGAGCGGGGCGTGTCCGCCGTGCAGGGCGCCGGTCAGGCCGCCGTGCTGGACGGGTCCGCAGTGGCTCCCTCACCCGCGCCCGGAAGTGCCGCAAAGGGCGGCGGGCGGCAGGTCCGCCGGCTGAGCTTCGAGGACGCGAGCGGGGTGGTGCCGCTCGCCCGTGACTTCACCCGCGAGGCGCTGTACGCGTGGGGCTGGCTGCCCTCCGCGACCGCGGACCAGCGGGCGGCCGCCGAGGACGTACTGCTCGTGGTGTCCGAACTGGTCACCAACGCCTGCCTGCACGCCGAGGGGCCGGACGAGCTGTGGATCACCTGCGAGAAGAAGGTGATCCGGCTGGAGGTCTCCGACCGGGGCACGGGCCAGCCGTCGCCGCGCACGCCGCACCGTGCCGGGCGCCCGGGCGGCCACGGGATGTTCATCGTGCAGCGGCTGTGCCTCGACTGGGGCGTCGTCCGGACGCCGGGGGTCGCGGGCAAGCGCGTGTGGGCGGAGCTGGGCGCCCCGGCGTAGCCACGTTTCCCACGCCCGAGGGGCCGCTCCATCCACCGGATGGAGCGGCCCCTCGCGCAACAGCGGGTGCCGGGAAGGACGGGGCTCAGCGCACGTCGCCCATGAGTTCCTTGACGCGCCTGCGGTACATCCAGATCGCGAGGCCCGCGACCACGGCCAGGGTCGCCTCCGCGGCGACGATGCCCGTCTTGTTCAGGTCGACCCCGGCGAGGGAGAGCAGGCCGGTCGTGGCGTCGCCCGCGGTGACCGCCAGGAACCAGACGCCCATCATCTGGGAGGCGTACTTCACCGGCGCCATCTTCGTCGTCACGGACAGGCCGACCGGGGAGAGCAGCAGCTCACCGCAGGTCTGGACGAAGTAGATCGCCACCAGCCACAGGGCCGCCGCCTTGTGGCCGCCCTCCGCGATGCCCAGCGGGGCCAGGAAGAGGAAGAAGGACGCCCCGACCAGGACCAGGCCGAAGGAGAACTTGACGATCGTGCTGGGCTCCTTGCCGCGGCGGGCGAGCGCCAGCCACAGCGTGGCGAAGACCGGGGCCAGCGCCATGATGAGGACCGGGTTGACCGACTGGTACCAGGAGACCGGGAAGCCCCAGCCGAAGACGCTGTTCTCGGCCGAGGAGTCGGCGAAGAGGGACAGCGTCGAGCCGCCCTGGTCGTAGATCATCCAGAACACGGCCGCGGCGACGAAGAACCAGATGTACGCCGACATCTTGGACTGCTCCGCGCGGTCCAGGGACTTGTCGCGCTTGATGCTGGTCAGCACCAGCACCGGGATGATCACGCCGAGCAGGGTCAGCGGGACCAGGATCCAGTTCAGGGTGTAGTGGCCGGAGAAGCCGACGATCGCGTAGAAGACGACCGCGAGCGCGGCCCAGAACGCGGCCTTGCGCAGCGTCGACGTCTTCTCCTCGGCCGACAGCGGCTTGGGGACCGTGCTGGAGTGCGGGGCCAGGTGGCGGCTGCCGAGCAGGAACTGGACGACGCCCAGGCCCATGCCGAGTGCGGCGAGCGCGAAGCCCAGGTGCCAGTTGACGCTCTCACCGATGGTGCCGATGGTCAGCGGCGCGAAGAAGGCACCGAGGTTGATGCCCATGTAGAAGACGGTGAATCCGCCGTCGCGGCGCGGGTCGTCGGGTCCGTCGTAGAGCTGGCCGACCATCGTGGAGATGTTGGCCTTCAGCAGGCCGGAGCCGATGGCGACCAGGCCGAGGCCCGCGTAGAACGTGCCGGCGTACGGGAGCGCCAGCGTCAGGTGGCCCAGCATGATCACGCCGCCGGCCACGGCGACGGTCTTGCGGGGGCCCCAGACGCGGTCGCCGAACCAGCCGCCCGGCATCGTGAGCAGGTACACCAGCGAGAGGTACACCGAGTAGATCGCGGTCGCGGTGCCGGCGCTGAGGCCGAGGCCGCCCGGGGCGACGAGGTACAGCGGGAGCAGGGCCCTCATGCCGTAGTAGGA
This sequence comes from Streptomyces olivaceus, assembly GCF_000721235.1. Classification (GTDB taxonomy): domain Bacteria; phylum Actinomycetota; class Actinomycetes; order Streptomycetales; family Streptomycetaceae; genus Streptomyces; species Streptomyces olivaceus. The sequence goes on along the minus strand of NZ_JOFH01000028.1, from coordinate 45,680 downwards.
GAACCTCTCCCACATCTCGGTCATGAAGAGTGTGGCCAGTCCGCGGGGGTGGCCGAAGAAGGTCTTCTCGGAGCCGGGGGTGCCCGGTGAGACCGAGTCCTTCGTCAGGCTGGACGCCATGGTCGATCCTTGCTGGTCGGGACGCGCTCATGAGGCGATGCGCGCCCGGTGGGGGGCGGCCGGCACCGGCGGCCTCACCCGCCCGTCCCACGCCTGGGGGAGTCCGCTCCGGATTGCGAAGCGGTGGGCGGCGGCCACCGGGATCCACGCCTTCGCGCGCGTCAGCGCACGCGTCGAGGCCCGGCCACAGGTCATTCCTTTCAAGGCCGGCCGTGGGGGCCGGCCCGCACACAAAAGGGACCTTCAGCGTCGTACTGTCGCCAAAGGTCCTCTGGGTGCTACAGGCGCTGATTCACCATACGGCAGGACACCGACCGGTATGGAAGGACTTGAGGCACACATCACAGGTAATAGTGGAACCCTGAACGGCCTTTCGAAGGTTTCCCTCAGGATGGCATCCCACAGGTGCAGGTTCCGGTACGGGGGTGACGGGCCTGGTCACGCGGCGGGTGCCCGGCTTGTCCGAAGGTAAGAGGGCCGGAAGGCGATCACGCCCCTGGCGCTTGGCGGAGCGGTCTACCATCAGCTCATGACCCGTGTACTGCTCGCCGAGGACGACGCGTCCATCTCGGAGCCGCTGGCCCGCGCACTGCGCCGGGAAGGGTACGAGGTCGAGGTGCGTGAGGACGGCCCCACCGCACTCGACGCGGGACTGCAGGGCGGCATCGACCTGGTCGTGCTGGACCTGGGCCTGCCGGGCATGGACGGTCTCGAGGTCGCCCGCCGGCTGCGGTCCGAGGGCCACGCCGTGCCGATCCTGATCCTGACCGCGCGCGCCGACGAGGTGGACACCGTGGTCGGCCTGGACGCGGGCGCCGACGACTACGTCACCAAGCCCTTCCGCCTCGCCGAACTGCTCGCCCGTGTACGGGCCCTGCTGCGGCGCGGCGCCGTGGAGCCGCCGCAGCCGCCCGCCACCCACGGCGTGCGCATCGACGTCGAGTCGCACCGGGCCTGGATGGGTGAGGAGGAGCTCCAGCTCACCGCGAAGGAGTTCGACCTGCTGCGGGTGCTGGTGCGCGACGCGGGCCGGGTGGTCACCCGCGACCAGCTGATGCGCGAGGTCTGGGACACCACCTGGTGGTCGTCGACCAAGACGCTCGACATGCACATCTCCTGGCTGCGCAAGAAGCTCGGCGACGACGCGGCCAACCCGCGCTACATCGCCACCGTGCGCGGCGTGGGTTTCCGTTTCGAGAAGAACTGAGCCTCCGAGAAGAACCGGGCCGCCCCGCCGGGGGCGGCCCGGGTGACCCGAGTATGAGGACATGCGCCGCCGACTGATCCAGTCCACGCTCGCCGTGGTGCTCGTCGTGATCGCCGTCTTCGGCGTATCCCTGGTGATCGTCGAGACCCGGACGATCAGCAGCACCGCCCAGGAACGCGTGGACCTTGAGGCCGTGCGGCTGGCCAGCATCGTGGACAGCCGGCTGATCGGCACCGGCTCGGTCGACGCCCGGTTCCTGCGGGAGCAGATCCGCGACGCCCGCTACGCCGTGATCCGCATCCCCGGTGAGCCGGTCATCGAGGTCGGCAGCGAGCCGTCCGGCGAGGTCCTGCGGGGCACGGCCACCGGCGAGGAGGGCGAGACGGTCCTGGTCGAGGAGCCCAGCTCCTCGGTGACGCGGGAGATCGGCCGGACCCTGCTGATCATCGGCCTGGTGGCGCTGCTCGCGGTGATCGCCGCCGTGCTGCTGGCGATCCGGCAGGCCAACCGCCTCGCCTCCCCGCTCACCGACCTCGCCGAGACCGCCGAGCGCCTCGGCTCCGGCGACCCGCGCCCGCGGCACAAGCGGTACGGCGTCCCGGAGCTGGACCGGGTCGCGGACGTCCTCGACTCCTCCGCCGAGCGCATCGCCCGGATGCTCACCGCCGAGCGCCGCCTGGCCGCCGACGCCTCCCACCAGCTCCGTACGCCGCTGACCGCGCTGTCGATGCGGCTGGAGGAGATCACCCTCACCGACGAACCGGAGACAGTGAAGGAGGAGGCGACGATCGCGCTGTCGCAGGTGGAACGGCTGACGGACGTCGTGGACCGGCTGCTGACCAACTCCCGCGACCCGCGCAGCGGCTCCGCCGTCACCTTCGAGCTGGACGACGTCATCCAGCAGCAGATCGCCGAGTGGCGCCCCGCCTACCGCAGCGAGGGGCGGGCCATCGTCAGCTCGGGCAAGCGCCATCTGACGGCCGTCGGCACCCCGGGGGCCGTGGCGCAGGTGCTGGCCGCGCTGATCGAGAACTCCCTGATGCACGGTGGTGGCACGGTGGCCCTGCGGACCCGGGTGACCGGCAACCAGGCCGTGGTCGAGGTCACCGACGAGGGGCCCGGCGTTCCGGGTGACCTGGGGGCGCGGATCTTCGAGCGGACGATCAGCGGACGCAACTCCACGGGCATCGGACTCGCCGTCGCCCGCGACCTCGCCGAGGCGGACGGCGGCCGCCTCGAACTGCTCCAGGGCCGGCCACCGGTGTTCGGCCTGTTCCTGTCCCGTACGCAGCCGCCCAAGAAGGGCCCCGGCGACACCGGGGAGACGGTGCGCTGACCGGGCCCGAGGCGGCCGCGTCAGAGGGTCGGCGCTGGACCAGAGGCCCGCAGTGGACCAGAAGGCCCGCGGTGGACCAGGAGGTCAGTGGCGGAGCAGAAGGTCAGTGGCGGAACAGAAGGTCAGCGGCGGACCGCCGGGGCGCCGTCCGCCGGGCGCGCCGTCGTGGGGTGCTCGTGCTCCAGGAAGGACTCCGCGCGCGTCGCGGGCGTCCGCTCGGGCAGGGCGCGGAACACCCAGCTGCGGTACGACCAGAACCGGAACAGCGTGCCGATCCCGATGCCGAGGAACTTGAAGATGTTGCTCTGCAGCGGGCTGTCCCAGCCGAACCCGTACGTCGCCGTGTAGAGCACGCCGTTCTCGATCACCAGGCCGGCCGCGCTGAACAGCAGGAACAGCGTCATCTCGCGGGTGCGGCCGCCCTTGTCGCGGTCGCGGTAGGTGAAGTAGCGGAAGCCGAAGTAGTTGAAGACGATCGCTACGACGGTCGCGATGATGCTGGCCCGCACCACCTGGAGGTCGGTCGTGTGCCGCACGAAGTTGAAGACGAGGAGGTTGACCAGCACCCCCGCGCCGCCGACTGCGCCGAACTTCACGACCTCGCGCACCAGCCGGTCGATCCGCTCCCGCAGCGCGCTGCGGGGCTCCGGCGGCGCCGGGGGAGCGGTGTGAGCACCCGAGGAACCACGTTCCATGGTCGTGCAGGCCCCCGTCCGTCGGTTGGCGTCAATCCGTTCATGCTAACCACCCGGACGCGCGATCTTCCTGCGGACGGACCCGAAGCGTCCGCAACGGACGGCGAGAGGGGCCGGAAACGGCCGGTAAACAGGTGGGCTCCGGATGGCCGATACGCTATGGGTGTGACGTTTCCGGTAGTCGGCATGGTCGGCGGTGGCCAGCTCGCTCGTATGACACACGAGGCGGGCATCCCGTTGGGCATCAGGTTCAAGCTCCTCAGTGACACTCCCCAGGACTCAGCGGCACAGGTCGTGAACGAAGTCGTCGTCGGCGACTATCGCGATCTGGACACGCTGCGCGAGTTCGCGCGCGGCTGTGACGTGATCACCTTCGATCACGAACACGTGCCCACCGAGCACCTCAAGGCCCTGGAGGCGGACGGCATCCCCGTGCGCCCCGGCCCCGACGCGCTCGTGCACGCCCAGGACAAGGGCGTGATGCGCGCGAAGCTCGACGCGATCGGCGTGCCCTGCCCGCGGCACCGGATCGTCGGCGACCCGGCCGACGTGGCCGCCTTCGCGGCGGAGGGTGCCACTGAGGGGGACGGTTTCCCCGTCGTCCTCAAGACGGTCCGCGGCGGGTACGACGGCAAGGGCGTGTGGGTCGTGGACTCCGTCGAGGAGGCCGCCGAGCTCTTCCGCGCGGGGGTGCCCGTGCTCGCGGAGGAGAAGGTCGACTTCGTCCGCGAGCTGGCCGCCAACGTGGTCCGTTCCCCGCACGGCCAGGCGGTGGCCTACCCCGTCGTCGAGTCCCGGCAGGTGAACGGCGTCTGCGACACGGTGATCGCCCCGGCTCCCGGCCTGGACGAGGAGCTGGCCCTGCACGCCGAGGAGATGGCGCTCGGCATCGCCAAGGAACTGGGCGTCGTCGGCCACCTCGCCGTCGAGCTGTTCCAGACCCGCGACGGCCGCGTCCTCGTCAACGAACTGGCGATGCGCCCGCACAACTCCGGCCACTGGACGATGGACGGCGCGATCACCTCGCAGTTCGCCAACCACGTCCGCGCGGTTCTCGACCTCCCCCTCGGCGACCCGCGCCCCCGCGCGCGGTGGACGGTCATGGCCAACGTCCTGGGCGGCGACTTCCCGGACATGTACTCCGCGTATCTGCACTGCATGGCACGCGACCCGCGGCTCAAGATCCACATGTACGGCAAGGACGTGAAGCCCGGCCGCAAGGTCGGCCACGTCAACACCTACGGCGACGACCTGGACGACGTGCTGGAGCGCGCCGGGCACGCTGCCGGCTACCTGAGAGGGACGATCACCGAATGAGCCAGGCCAGCCCGGTGAGCCCAGTCGTCGGCATCGTCATGGGGTCGGACTCCGACTGGCCCGTCATGGAGGCCGCCGCCAAGGCCCTCGACGAGTTCGAGGTGCCCTACGAGGTCGACGTCGTCTCCGCGCACCGCATGCCGCGCGAGATGATCGCGTACGGCGAGCAGGCCGCCGGACGCGGGCTGAAGGCGATCGTGGCCGGGGCCGGGGGCGCCGCCCACCTGCCCGGCATGCTCGCCTCCGTCACCCCGCTGCCTGTCATCGGCGTGCCGGTGCCGCTGAAGTACCTGGACGGCATGGACAGCCTGCTCTCCATCGTGCAGATGCCGGCCGGTGTGCCGGTCGCGACCGTCTCCGTCGGCGGCGCCCGCAACGCGGGCCTGCTGGCCGCCCGCATCCTCGCCGCCCACGACGAGGAGCTGCAGGGGCGGATGCGCGAGTTCCAGCAGGAGCTGAACGACCAGGCCACCGAGAAGGGCAAGCGGCTGCGCAACAAGGTCGAGGGCGCCGCGGCCGGCTTCGGATTCGGCACGTGACGGAGCCCCGGCGTTCGGGAGCGGCGGACCAGAGAGTGACCAACCGGAGCATGACGGAAGGGACGCGGATGACATCGCTGGACAAGGCCCGGGAGCTGCTGCGCGAGTTCCCCGTCGTCGACGGGCACAACGACCTGCCCTGGGCGCTGCGGGAGCAGGTCCGCTACGACCTCGACGCGCGGGACATCGCCACCGACCAGTCCGCGTACCTGCACACCGACCTGGCCCGGCTGCGGGCCGGCGGCGTCGGCGCGCAGTACTGGTCGGTGTACGTCCGCTCCGACCTGCCGGGCGCGGTGACGGCGACGCTGGAGCAGATCGACTGCGTACGGCAGCTGATCGACCGCCACCCCGGCGAGCTGCGCGCCGCGCTGACCGCCGCCGACATGGAGGCCGCGCGCGCGGAGGGCCGTATCGCGTCCCTCATGGGTGCCGAGGGCGGCCACTCCATCGACAACTCGCTCGCCACGCTCCGCGCGCTGTACGCGCTCGGCGTGCGCTACATGACGCTCACCCACAACGACAACAACGCGTGGGCGGACTCCGCGACCGACGAGCCCCGCGTGGGCGGCCTGTCGGCCTTCGGCCGCGCGGTCGTGCGCGAGATGAACCGCGAGGGCATGCTGGTCGACCTCTCGCACGTCGCCGCGACCACGATGCGGGCCGCGCTGGACACCTCCACCGCGCCGGTGATCTTCTCGCACTCGTCCTCCCGCGCGGTGTGCGACCACCCGCGCAACATCCCGGACGACGTCCTGGAGCGGCTGCCCGGCAACGGCGGCATGGCGATGGTGACGTTCGTGCCGAAGTTCGTGCTCCAGGCGGCCGTGGACTGGACGGCCGAGGCCGACGACAACATGCGCGCGCACGGCTTCCACCACCTGGACAGCAGCCCGGAGGCGATGAAGGTCCACGCGGCCTTCGAGGAGCGCGTCCCGCGCCCCGTCGCCACGGTCTCCACGGTCGCCGACCACCTCGACCACATGCGCGAGGTCGCGGGCGTCGACCACCTCGGCATCGGCGGCGACTACGACGGCACGCCGTTCACCCCGGACGGCCTCGGCGACGTCTCCGGCTACCCGAACCTGATCGCCGAGCTGCTCGACCGCGGTTGGTCGCAGGCCGACCTGGCCAAGCTGACCTGGAAGAACGCGGTCCGCGTCCTGGACGCCGCCGAGGACGTGGCCCGGGGGCTCCAGGACACGCGGGGGCCGTCCAACGCGTCGTTGGAGGAGCTCGACGGCTGAGCCGTCCTCTCGCCGGGGGCGGGGCAGCCGGTGCATCCGGCCGCCCCGCCCCCGTACATCGGGTGCCGCTCCCGTACCGCGTTCAGAGGTGCCCCGAGATGCCGCTGACGATGCCGCCGGAGGAGCGGGGCGGGCGTACCCCCGAACGCGCCGTCCACCAGGAAGCTCCCGCCGCTCCGTGTGACGGTGGCCGTACCTCACGACGACCGTACGGAGCCCGTCATGGCAGACCTCCAGGACGACCTGCACACCGGTACCGAGGCCGGTGGGCTCGACGACCTGCCCGTGCCGCTCGCCGCGGAGGCCGTCGCCCCGGAGCCCTACGCGCCCGTGTCCGACCCGGACGACGAGCCGCTGACCCGGGCGCGGGCCGTGCTGGCCGCGCATCCCGTCGCCGACGGCTGCAGCGGTCTGCCCCGGGCGCTCAGGAGCCTGTCCTGGTACGACCTGGAGCTGGGCGAGAGCGGCGTCGCCACCGACGTGCCGCGGCTGCGCGAGGGGCGCGTCGGTGCGCTGCTGTGGTCGCTGCACGTGCCCGGGTCCGGTGCCGGGGACGGTGCGGTCGGTGCCACGCTGGAACAGCTGGACCTGGTCAAGACGGTCGTGCGCGCGCACCCGGAGGGGCTGCGCCTGGCGTACGACGCGGGGCAGGCCATCGACGCCCGCAACTGCGGCCGGGTCGCCGTGCTGCCCGGCCCGGCGGGCGCCGCCGCGCTCGGCGACCGCCTCGGCATCCTGCGTTCGCTGCACGCCCTCGGCCTGCGCGTGCTGACCCTGTCCGGGGTGACCTGGGCGGGCGAGGCGGGGCTGACCCGGTTCGGCGAGGAGGTGGTCCGCGAGATGAACCGGCTCGGGGTCGTCGCCGACCTCTCCGGCGCCTCCGCCGAGACCGTCCGCCGCACCTTCGCGGTGTCCAAGGCGCCCGCGCTGTGCACCCGCTCCGCCGCCCGCGCCCTGCGCCCGCACCCCGCCAACCTCCCCGACGGCCTGCTCGCGGAGCTGGGCGCGGCCGGGGGCCTGTGCATGGTGCCGCTGACCGCCGAGCAGACCGGCCCGACCGTCCGGGACGTCGCCGACCACCTCGACCACGTCCGCACGGTGGCCGGCCCGCACGGCGTCGGCCTGTCCGGCACCTACGACACCGGTACCGCCCACCCGCTGGAGCTGGGCGACCCCTCCTGCTACCCCCGGCTCGTCGCCGAGCTGCTCCGCCGCGGCTGGGACGAGGCGGATGTGGCCCTGCTGACCTGGGGCAACTTCCAGCGTGTCCTCCGCGCGGCGTCCTTCACCGCCCGGGCGGCGCAGGCCCGCCGCGAGCCGTCCACGGCGACCATCACCGACCTGGACGGCTGAGTACGGACGGCCCCGCGGTCAGCTGTGCCCGATCCGGCCGTCCGCCGCACCGCGCGGTGGGACGGCGAGGTGCTCCGGCGATGCGCGCGGGCGGGTTCGCCGGTCGCGGCGGTGCCCCGTGGCGCGGAGCGCGGACGGCGTCGGTACGGCCGACTGAGCCCCGGCGGGGCCGGTGCCGTCCTGAGGGCGCTCAGGCCGTGGGACGGCCCATCGCCCGGTACGTCCAGCCGGCCTTCCGCCATGCCACCGGGTCCAGCGCGTTGCGCCCGTCCAGGATCACCCGGGCCGCGGCGGCCTCGCCCAGCGCCTCCGGGTCCAGCTCGCGGAACTCCCGCCACTCCGTGAGGTGCAGGACGACGTCGGCGCCCCGCACCGCCTCCAGCGCGGAGCCGGCGTAGCCGAGTGTCGGGAAGAGCCGCCGGGCGTTCTCCATGCCCTTGGGGTCGTACACCGTCACCTGGGCGCCCTGGAGATGGACCTGACCGGCGACGTTCAGCGCGGGGGAGTCGCGGACGTCGTCCGAGTCGGGCTTGAAGGTGGCGCCGAGCACCGCGACCCGCTTGCCGAGGAAGGGGCCGCCGCCCAGCGCCTGCCGGGTCAGCTCCACCATCTGGCCGCGCTGGCGCATGTTGATCGAGTCGATCTCGCGCAGGAAGGTCAGCGCCTGGTCGGCGCCCAGCTCGCCGGCGCGGGCCATGAAGGCGCGGATGTCCTTCGGCAGGCAGCCGCCGCCGAAGCCGATCCCGGCCCGCAGGAACTTCCGGCCGATCCGGTCGTCGTACCCGATCGCCTCCGCCAGCTTGGCCACGTCGCCGCCCGCGGCCTCGCACACCTCCGCCATCGCGTTGATGAACGAGATCTTGGTGGCGAGGAAGGAGTTCGCCGCGGTCTTCACCAACTCGGCCGTCGGGAAGTCCGTCACGACGAACGGCGTGCCTTCCGCGATCGGCTTCGCGTACACCTCGCGCAGCAGCTTCTCCGCCCGCTCGCTGCGCACGCCGGCCACGAGCCGGTCGGGGTGCAGCGTGTCCTCGACGGCGAACCCCTCGCGCAGGAACTCCGGGTTCCAGGCCAGCTCGGCGCCGTCCCCGGCCGGCGCGTGCTCGGCGAGGTAGGCGGCCAGCCGGTCGGCGGAGCCCACGGGCACGGTCGACTTGCCGACGACGAGCGCGGGGCCGGTCAGGTGCGGAGCCAGCGAGGCCAGCGCGGAGTCGACGTACGACATGTCGCAGGCGTACTCGCCGTGCTTCTGCGGCGTGTTCACGCACAGGAAGTGCACGTCGCCGAAGGCCGCGGCCTCGGCGAAGTCGGTGGTGAAGCGCAGCCGCCCGCTGGAGCCGCCGATCCCGTCGACGTGCCTGGCCAGCAGCTCTTCCAGGCCCGGCTCGTACAGCGGGACCTCGCCCCGCTTGAGCATCTCGATCTTCTCGGGCACCACGTCGAGCCCCAGCACCTCGAAGCCGAGCTCGGCCATGGCCGCCGCGTGGGTCGCGCCGAGATAGCCGGTACCGATCACGGTGATCTTCAGGGCCATGGATGCTCCAGAGGTGTACGGGGGCGTGCGCGCCCGAGCATATCCGGGGGGCGGCCGGACCCGTCCGGTCGGTTGTCGCCAACCTCACCTATCCACGGACGTGTACGGGGCTCTAAAATTTGGGTTACTTAACGGTAGTTAGCGTGCTCAGCATCGCAGCGTTTGGGAGCGTGAGAGACCTTGGCCGGATCGGCTGACTTCGACCTGTACCGCCCGTCCGAGGAGCACGGCATGCTCCGGGACGCCGTCCGCTCGCTGGCCGAGGCGAAGATCGCGCCGTACGCCGCGGCGGTGGACGAGGAGGCCCGCTTCCCGCAGGAGGCCCTCGACGCCCTGACCGCGAACGACCTGCACGCGGTGCACGTACCCGAGGAGTACGGCGGCGGGGGCGCCGACGCGCTCGCCACCGTGATCGTGATCGAGGAGGTGGCCCGCGTCTGCGCCTCCTCCTCCCTCATCCCGGCGGTGAACAAGCTCGGCTCGCTCCCGGTGATCCTCTCCGGCTCCGAGGAGCTGAAGAAGAAGTACATGGCCCCGCTCGCCAAGGGCGACGGCATGTTCTCGTACTGCCTCTCCGAGCCCGACGCCGGCTCCGACGCGGCCGGCATGAAGACCAAGGCCGTGCGCGACGGCGACTTCTGGGTGCTCAACGGCGTCAAGCGCTGGATCACCAACGCGGGCGTCAGCGAGTACTACACGGTGATGGCCGTGACCGACCCGAGCAAGCGCTCCAAGGGCATCTCCGCCTTCGTGGTGGAGAAGTCCGACGCGGGCGTCTCCTTCGGGGCCCCGGAGAAGAAGCTCGGCATCAAGGGGTCCCCGACCCGCGAGGTCTACCTCGACAACGTCCGCATCCCCGCCGACCGCATGATCGGCGAGGAGGGCACCGGCTTCGCCACCGCGATGAAGACGCTGGACCACACCCGCATCACCATCGCCGCCCAGGCCCTCGGCATCGCCCAGGGCGCGCTGGACTACGCCAAGGGCTACGTCAAGGAGCGCAAGCAGTTCGGCAAGCCGATCGCCGACTTCCAGGGCATCCAGTTCATGCTGGCCGACATGGCGATGAAGATCGAGGCCGCCCGCCAGCTGACGTACGCCGCGGCGGCCAAGTCCCAGCGGGGTGACAGCGACCTGACCTTCCAGGGCGCCGCCGCCAAGTGCTTCGCCTCCGACGTCGCGATGGAGGTCACCACCGACGCCGTCCAGCTCCTCGGCGGTTACGGCTACACCCGCGACTACCCGGTCGAGCGCATGATGCGCGACGCCAAGATCACGCAGATCTACGAGGGCACCAACCAGGTCCAGCGGATCGTGATGGCCCGCAACCTGCCGTAACGGGCGGGCGACTGGCCGGACAGCGCGAGGGGCGCCCGCACCGCGGGGCGCCCCTCGCGCTGTCCGGCCGATTGTCAGTGGTGGGTGAGACGGTAGGTCCATCGCTCGGAGAGAGTCCGAACAGAGGGGGAGCCGCCATGTCCGGAAGCCAGAACTACATCAACCACGTCGCGCTCGTGCTGGACGCCAGCTCGTCCATGTCCCGCCTGAGCGGCAAGGTGGTCGAGGTCGCCGACGAGCAGATCGCCTACCTGGCCCGCCGGTCGCAGGAGCTGGACCAGGAGACCCGCGTCACGGTGTACGTCTTCGCCGACCAGGTGGAGTGCGTGATCTACGACAAGGACGTGCTGCGGATGCCGTCCCTGAAGCAGATGTACCGCGTCGGCGGCATGACGGCGCTGCTGGCGGCCACTCTCAAGTCGCAGCGGGAGCTGGCGCAGACGGCCCAGCTGTACGGCGACCACAGCTTCCTGACCTTCGTCCTCACCGACGGCCAGGAGAACGCGAGCCACCGCTGTACCGACGCCCCCGCCCGGGACCCGCGCGCGCTGGTCGACGCGGTGGCCTCGATGATCGAGACCCAGGAGGACAACTGGACGCTGGCCGTCCTGGTGCCGGACCAGATGGGCAAGCGCGAGGCCATGCAGTACGGCTTTCCCAAGGACAACGTCGCCATCTGGGACGCCACGAGCACCCAGGGGCTGCAGGAGGCCGGGCAGGTCATCCAGGAGGCCACAGAGAAGTTCATGATCGGCCGCTCGAAGGGCATCCGGGGCTCGCGGGCGGTGTTCTCCACGGGCGCGGACGCGGTCAACAAGGACACCATCAAGGCCGCCGGACTCAAGCCGGTGGACTCCACGAAGTACCAGCTGGTCCCGGTGACCCGGGACGCGGCGATCCGGGACTGGGTCGTCGAGTCCGGCCACACCTACCGCACGGGCGGCGCGTACTACCAGCTGAGCAAGTCGGAGAAGGTCCAGCCGAAGAAGCAGATATCGGTGCTGGAGAAGAAGACGGACCGGATCTACACGGGACCGGAGGCGCGGGCCCTGCTCGGCCTGCCGGACGTGGAGGTCCGCATCAAGCCCGACCACAACGACGAGTTCACGATCTTCGTGCAGAGCACCAGCGTGAACCGCAAGCTCGTACCGAACACGCGACTGCTGCTGATGCTCTGATCGGTCGCCGGTCGCCGGTCGCCGGTCGCCGGTCGCCGGCCGCCGGCCGCGGGTCAGTCCGCGTAGCCCTCCGCCACCCGCCGCTCGCGCAGCTCCATGATCGCGCGGCGGCGGGCCAGGCGGTGGGTGCGGCGGATCTGCGCCTCCTGGTAGCGGCGCCTGTCCTTCTCGGTCTCCGGGAGGACCGGCGGGACCGAGCGGGGCCGCCCGTCCGCGTCGACGGCGGCGAAGACCAGGTAGGCCGAGCCGACCTGGGTGGCCGGGGCCGACTCGTTCCAGCGCTCGGCCATGACCCGCACGCCCACCTCCATCGAGGTCCGGCCGGTCCAGTTGACCTGGGCCTTCACATGGACCAGGTCGCCGACCCGGACCGGTTCGAGGAACGCCATCTCGTCCATGGACGCGGTGACGGCGGGCCCGCCGGAGTGCCGTCCGGCCACGGCGCCCGCCGCGTCGTCGACCAGCTTCATGATCACGCCGCCGTGGACGGTGCCCAGAAGGTTGGTGTCGCTGTGGGTCATGATGTGGCTGAGGGTGGTGCGGGACGCCGAGGTCGGCTTGCCCGGGATCTCCGGAGCCGCCGACGGCGCGGCCGAGGCCTGTTCTGCCTGGTCTGTCATGGCCTCCACCTTATGCCGGGGGTACACGGGCGTGATTTTGTGTCGGCTTCGCAACAGGCAGGCCCTGATTTTCCGACGACCCTTGTAACGCGCACCCTGCGGCCCTGCACACTGGTCCGCATGAATGATTGGCCCGAGGGATGGTCCGGTGACAGCCGCGGCAACGCGTACGGGCGCGGCAGCGCGAGCGCACGGCCCGAGAGCGCGCGTGTGATGCGGCAGGTCCGCCGCGGCGCACCGCCTCCCGGCCCGGGCCAGCCGGCCCCGCCGTACGGCGCCGGGGTCCCGCAGCAGCCGTCGTACACCGACGGCCAGGGGCACGGCGACGGGTACGACGGCGACTACAACACCGGCCAGGTCTACGGCAGCCCCGGCGGCCGCGGACCCGGGCAGGGCCCCGGCGGCTACGACCCCGGGCGGCCCGCGCCGAACTGGCGCCGGCGGATCAAGTGGACCGCGATCACCGTGGTGACCGTGCTGGTCGTCACGACGGTGGGCACCTACTTCTGGGCCGACTCCAAGCTCAACCGCGAGGTCGACCTGTCCAAGGTCATCGAGCGGCCCGGAGCGGGCGAGGGCACGAACTACCTGATCGTCGGTTCCGACAGCCGCGAGGGCATGACCGACGACCAGAAGAAGGACCTGCACACCGGTGACGCCGAGGGCAAGCGCACCGACTCCATGATGATCCTGCACACCGGGGACAACGGATCGACGCTGATCTCCCTGCCCCGCGACTCGGACGTGGAGATCCCGAGCTTCGTCGGCTCCGAGTCCGGCAAGGAGTACCCGGGCACGGGCCGCCGCACCAAGCTGAACGCCGCGTACGCCGAGGACGGCCCCGAGCTGCTGGTGCGCACCATCGAGCACAACACCGGGCTGCGCCTGGACCACTACGTGGAGATCGGCTTCGCCGGCTTCGCGAACATCGTGGACGCGGTCGGCGGCGTCGACATCGACATCCCGCAGGACATCAAGGACAAGAAGTCCGGCGCCGACCTCAAGAAGGGCGAGCAGACCCTGAACGGCGAGGAGGCCCTCGCCTTCGTCCGCACCCGGTACGCGCTGGCCGGCTCCGACCTGGACCGCACCAAGAACCAGCAGAAGTTCCTGTCGGCGCTGGCGAGCCAGGTGGCCACCCCCTCGACGGTCCTCAACCCGTTCAAGCTGTACCCGACCATGGGCGCGGGCCTCGACTCCCTCATCGTCGACAAGGACATGGGCCTGTTCGACCTGGCGAGCATGTTCTGGGCGATGAAGAGCGTCAGCGGCGGCGAGGGCACCTCGATGAACATGCCGATCTCGGGCAGCGTCGGCGGCAACCTCAGGTGGGACGACGCCAAGGTCAAGAAGCTCGTCGAAGAGCTGAAGAACGACGAGAAGGTCACCGTCTCCGGCAACTGACCGGAGCCCGGCGCGCCCTCACTGCCCGCCGCAGGTCACCTCGTCGCCGCGCACCACGGCGCCCGACTCCTGCGGCGGGTCCGCCGGCGTCACCTTCGCGACCTTCTCGTAGTCGGCGCCCGCGATCACCTTCAGGGTCGCCCCCTGCCCCTCGACCGGCTTCAGCTCGCTGCCGGGCAGGGCGGCGGCCAGCGACTTCGCCGACCGGTCCCAGCGGGGGTCGTAGGCGACGACGGTCCGCTCGACGGACCGGTCGGCGGCGTTCTGCGGCGCCTTCGTCGTGCCGAACCCGGTGGCGGCCAGCGCGTCGTCCACCTTCTTGCCGAGCCCGGCGGTGCGGGTGCCGTTCTCCACCTGGACCCGGATCTGCTTCGGGTCCACCGGGACCCGCACCGGACCCGGGCCCTTCTGCTCCGGCTTCGGCGCGGCCAGCGGCTCGTCCTGGCGCAGGGCGTCGAAGATCCGTTCCGACTTCGCCGGGTCCCACTTCAGGGTCGAGCCGACGCCCTTCACGGCGTAGCCCATCTGCCCGATCGGCACGGTGGTGAACTCCGAGGACGACGGCGAGAAGTCCCGCATCGCCCGCCCCAGCGTCAGCAGCTCGTCGGTCCCGAACCCCTGGTCGGCGCGGACCGAGCCCAGCACGGCCCGGGTGACGTCCCGGAACTTCAGCGGGTTCAGCAGGATCCCCGACGAGGTCGCCCGGTCGATCAGGGCGGCCAGGAAACGCTGCTGGCGCTTCATCCGGCTCAGGTCCGAGGCGCCGTCGAGGTGGCGGGACCGCACGTACTGCAGCGCCTGCCCGCCCTGCAGGGTGTGGGTGCCGGCCGCCAGGTCGAGCCCGGTGTAACTGTCCTTGAGCGGCTCGACGGTGCAGATCTGCACCCCGCCGAGGACGTCCACGGTCTTCATGAAGCTGGTGAAGTCGACCTCCAGGTAGTGGTCGATCTTCACGCGGGTCATGTTCTCGACGGTGCGGACGGTCAGCTGCGGGCCGCCCTCCGCGTAGGCGGCGTTCAGCTTGATCGGATGGCCCTTGTGCTGCTCCCCGGTGGTGCGGTCGGTGTGGCCGGGCGTCTCGGCGTACGAGTCGCGCGGCAGGCTGACCACGCTGGCGCGCTCCCGGTCCTCCGAGATGTGCACGATCATGATGGTGTCGGTGCAGTGGCAGGGGGCGCCGCCCAGCTTGTACTTGCGCCGCTGCTCCTCGCTGATGCTGTCCCGGCCGTCGGTGCCGACCATCAGGACGTTCATGCCGTCGCCCGCCCGGGGCCGGTTCTTCATGTCCTTGAAGGCGTCGACCCGCGAGATGTCCGAGTCCAGACCCGAGAGCACCGCGTGCCCGATCCCGGCGGAGGCCAGCACCACCACCGACAGCGCGGTCACCGCCCGCACGGCCCAGCGCGGCTTCTTCCGCCGTACGGGGGGCCTCGGAGTCCGCCCGGACGGCCGGGCGCCGCCGCGTCCGCGCGGCGGGCCGCCGTGGGGGGACGAGGCCGGGACCCGGGGGGAGCGGGGCGGCGTGGGCAAGGTGACACCTCCGCGAGGACGGGCCCCGGGTGCGAGCCGGTGGGGCCGGACGTGGGTTCCGTGGGCCGGATGTGGGATCCGTGAGCACCGTAGGCCCATAGGATCTGCTGCCCGGGGCTGCGACCCCCGCGGCACGCAACCGTGTCCCCCGTTCGCGGTAACGCGAGCACCGGTGAACGCCCAGTCCGGCGTGCGACTGCCCGCCGTTTCCGTCATCATGCCCCGTCCTCGACGAGGAGCGGCACCCGCGCGCCCCGGACCGCGCACGGGGTCTGCGGGCTCTCGGGGTCTGCGGCTCTCAGGGTCTGCGGTTCTCAGGACCAGGTGAACGACGGGTCCACGTGCATGCAGGCGTCGTCGTCCGCCCCGTTGAGGGCCTCGGCCGACTCCGGGGTGCTGTCGTCGGCCTCGGGCGCCTTGTACGCCGTACCCTCGCGCCAGTCGGCGCCCACGACGAGAGTGACGCCGGAGACCTCCGTCGACCGCAGCACCGAGCCGGCCGGGATGCCCAGGACCTCGGCCACGCGCCGTGCGTCGCCCTCCAGGTCGGTGCTCGGGTAGCGGACGACGGTGCGGTCCTCGCTCGGCAGCACCGAGGAGTCGGCGACGGCCTTGGCGAACCCCTGGTCCACCAGGAGCCCGGCGACGGTGTTCGCCCGCCCGGGCGCCGCGCCCAGCTCGTCGGTGCGGGTGCCGTTGCGGACCTGGACGGCCAGCTCGTCGTCGGGGTCCGCCGGGTCGGCCGGGGCCGTCGGCTCGGGGTCGGGCTCCTTCTTCGCGTCCTTGCCGTCCAGCGCGATGTCCTCGCGGACCAGCCGGAAGAGCTGCTCGGCGTCCTCGGTCGGCTCGACGCGGGCGCCGACGTACCGGTTGGGCATCGTGGTCATGGTGATGCGCTCGGGCTTCACCCGGCGCAGCTCGTCGCTGAGGTCGTACAGCTTCTTGACGGTGTCCAGGCCCGGGTCGACGGTGAGCGCCGCGGTGGCTTCCTCGGCGAGCCTGCGCAGCTTGTTCGGGTTGCCGAGGGTGGCGTTCTCGCGCAGCATCCGGACCATCGAGTTCAGGTACATGTGCTGGGCCTTGGCCCGCGCCAGGTCGCTGCCGTCCTCGAAGCCGTAGCGGGTGCGCAGCCACTGCAGGGCCTGCTCGCCCTTGACCGGGTGCGTCCCCTCCGCCAGTTTCAGGCCGGAGCCGTGCCCCTGGCCGTCGCGGGAGTGGATGTTGGCGTCCACGCAGACCGGGACGCCGCCGACGGCGTCCGCCATCGACACCACGCCCGCGAAGTCGACCATCACGAAATGGTCGATGTGGATGCCGGTCAGCTCCTGCCAGGTGGCCACCGTGCAGCCGGGGCCGCCGTGTCCGAGGCTCTGGTTGGTCATCACCCGGCCGTCGCTCGCCGGGTAGACCTCGCCGTCGTCCGGGTCGGTGCACTTGGGTATCTCGACCAGGGTGTCGCGCGGCATGCTGACCACCGACATGTTGCTGCGGTCCGCGGACAGGTGCACCAGCATCTGCACGTCCGCCAGCGGCGTGGAGCCGAACGTCTCGCGGGCGCCGCCCAGTTGCTGGTTCTCCTCGCTGTCCCGGGCGTCCGAGCCGATGACGAGGATGTTCAGCGGGGTCTGCCCGGCCGCGTTCGGGGTCGGCGCGGCGACCTTGCTGTCGCCCAGGTTCAGGGCGTCCCGCTGGATGTTGCCGTTGAGGTGCTCGTAGTAGAGGTATCCGGCGCCAGCCAGGCAGGCCAGCAGCAGGGCAAGGCCCACCGCGGTCAGGCGCAGGACGCGGCGGGCTCCGCGCGGGCGGCGGCCGGGGGTCTCGGTGAGGGCCTCTCCGGCGTCCTCGGCACGGGGCGCCTTCTCGCGGGGGGCGTCGCCGGGTTTCCCGCCGGGTTTGTCGGCTGCTTGTCCACCGGTCTCCCCACCCGGTTCGTCGCCAACTGTCCCCTCCGTTTCCCTACCGGGTTCGTCGGCGTCTGCCCCCTCCGTCTCCCCACCGGCCTCGCGGCCGGTTTCCCCGCCGGGCTCCTCGCCTGCGCTCTCGCTGTCCTCGGTGCCGTCGACAGCGTTGTCGTCGTCCTTCCGTACGGCCTCCGCACGCTCCGGGGCGTTCGATCCGCCCTCCCGCGTGTCCTCCCCCTGCACACTGCCTCGCGTCATGTCCGCGTCCCTCTCCCCACCCCCGCGCCACCGCACGGGCCCGTCGCCGCCCTGTGAGACGCGCGACGAGCCCTTCAGGTCAACTGGCGCACTGCTTCTGGTCGGCCGTGGACTCGGTGTCCAGGTCCGGCTTCTTGACGGAGGAGGAGCCGATCTTGACGCCGGCGCCCTTGAAGTCCTTGCCGAGGGTCAAGGTCATGGTGGGCAGGCCCTGCGAGTTGGTGACGCTCTCGCCCGGATTCATGGCGGCGCCGGACAGGCCGAGGATCTCGGCGAGGGCGCGGGCCTGGTCGGCCTGGTCGGAGTCGTACTCCAGGGTCGTCTTGTCGGCCTCTTCGGGGGCGTTGCCCGCGTTCTCGGACTTCGTGACGCCGGCGTCCGTCTGGAGGTAGGCCAGCTCCTGCTGGGCACTGCCGGCGGGGGCGCCGCCGTTCATGACGCGGACCCGGACCTCGCCGGGGTCGGACTTCTCGCCCTTGAGCCGGGCGGCGACGGCTGCCTTCTCCTTCTTCTCCTTCTGCTCGACCTCGGTGAAGGAGATGTCGTTCTTGATCATGTCGAAGACCTGCGGTGCCTTGGCCTCGTTGGGGACCACCGTCGCCTTGACCTTCTCGGCGGGGTTGTCCAGCACCGGCACCGTGGTGAACGTGATGTTCTTCGGCGGCACCTTCTTCAGCTCCAGGGCGACGTCCTTGAGGGTGCCCACGCTGCCGATGGCCTTGTCCACGGTGAGGGCGTTGGTCGCCGCCTCGGCCAGCTTCACCAGCTTGGTGGGGCTGGTGAGGGTGTCGCCGGAGGACATCTTGCGCATGAGCGAGCCCAGGAACTGCTGCTGCACCTTGATGCGGTCCAGGTCGCCCTCGTTGCCGAAGGCGTGCCGGGTGCGGACGAAGGCGAGGGCCTGCTCGCCCTTCACCGTGGACTCGCCCGCGGGAAGCTTGAGGTGGGACTTCGGGTCGTCCACGGCGTTCTCCACGCAGACGTCCACACCGCCGACCGCGGTGGTCAGCGTCTTGACCGCGTTGAAGTCGGCCATCATGAAGTGGTCGGGCTTGACGCCGGTCGTCTCCGCCACCGTGCGCATCGCGCAGCCCGCGTCCCGGCCGAGGTCGCCGAGGCTCTGGTTGAAGCGGACGCCGGAAGAGCCGGGGATGATCTTCGTCGACCCGTCGTCCTGCGTGGTCTCGCAGTCGGGGATGTCGACGATCATGTCGCGGGGGATGCTGAGGGCGGTCGCGTTGGACCGGTCCTTGGACACGTGCAGCAGGATGTTCGTGTCCGCGTGCCCGGCGCTGCCCTTGTCGCCGTAGCCCTCGTTGCCCTCACCGGTGCGCTTGTCCGTACCGATGATGAGGATGTTGAAGGCCTCGTCCTTCTTGAAGCTGCTGCTTCCGGCGGTGCCGACGTCCGTCGTCGCGACGTTGCCCTCGAGGTGCTTGAGGTAGAGGTAGCCGCCGGCGCCAGCGGCGAGGACGACGAAGGCCATGGTGCCGCCGGTCCACAGCAGCACCTTCTTGCCCTTCGACCTCTTCTTCTCCGGGCGGCGTCCGCGCCGCCCGGGCACCGGCTCCTCGGGCGTCCGGCGCCGCCGCTGCGGCGGAACCTCGCGTCCCGGTGCGGCCGTACGACGACGGGCGGTGCCCGCGGTGTCGCGGCGGTCGCCGTCGCCCGGGGCCCCGGGCGAGCGCGGAGCACCTCTGCGGGGGCCCGGCACGGGCGGCTGGGGCGCGGGCGACTGCGGAGCGGAAGAGGGCAGTCGCAGTTCGTATTCACCAGTGTGCGGATTGAGCACCCATTGGTCTGCGGGATCCACGTCGTCTGCCCGCCCACGTCCTTGCGCGTCCACGGTCTCCCAATCCTCCGTCGGGGGCCACGCGGCACCTCCGATGGAAGGCGCACGATAAAGGGTCAACAAGTGCACGACGCCAGGGCTGAGCTCGCGGCCGGGGCACTGGAGCGCTCACACTATCCGCCCGGTTCGGCGTCGAACGACTCTGGTGTCACATTCGACACCCCTACATCAGGGCAATCTCTCCTATATTCGTGAACTCCTACCATCGGTAGGGCTGGTAGACCTCCATGCACTTGTCGGTTTCCGAGCCGTTGAGGGCGTCGCTGTCGTCCGGCAGGTCTCCGGCCTCGGGTGTCTTCTGTTTCGGGTAGGACGTGCCCGAGCGCCAGTCCGCTCCCACGACGAGGGTGATCCCGGACACGTCGGTGGACTCGCGCACCGAACTCGCCGGAATTCCCAGCGCCTCGGCCACGCGCCGCGCGTCTCCCGCCAGCTCGTCGCCCGGGTAGCGGACCGTGGTCCTCTCCTCGGAGCGCGCGGCCGAGGCGTCGGTCGTCGCCCTGGTGAAGCCCTTCTCCACCAGCGTCCCGGCGACCGCGCCGGCGCGGCCCGTGACCGGGCCGAGGGTCGCGGAGCGGGTGCCGTTCTGGACGAGCACGTCCATCTCGGCGTCGGCGGCCGGCTCGTCGGAGGGCCGGTCCCCGGCGTCCTCCCCGGCCGCCCCGTCCCCGCCGGAACCCTCCCCCCGGCCTCCGGTCCCCTTGCCGTCCTTGCCGTTTTCGCCGTCCTCGCCGTCCCTGCCGCTCGCGCCGCCCTTGCCGTCGAAGGACACGTCGTCGCGGAGCATCGCCCACATCGTGTCGGCGTCGGCGGCCGGCAGCAGATGGTTCGCGTCCTGGTCGTCCGGGACGGTGGGGAGTGTCGTCATGGTGATGCGGTCGGTGGGCACCGTCTTGAGCTGCATGCCCAGGTCGTACAGCTTCTTGACGGTGCCGATCTCCTCGGAGACCTTCAGGGAGTTCGTCGCGGCCTCGGCCAGGCCCATGAGCCGGCCGGTGTCGGTGAAGACGTTCTGCTGCTTCAGCGTGCGGATCATCGAGTTCATGTACATGTGCTGGGCCCTGGCCCGCAGCGGGTCGCTGCCCCACGCGTGCCGTGTACGCAGCCACTGGAGCGCCTCCTCGCCCTGCACCTTGTGCGAGCCGGCCGTCAGCTTCAGGCCGGAGCCGCCGGGCACGCCGGGCAGCGGGCGGTCCCACACGTTCTGGTTCACGCAGACCTCGACCCCGCCGACGGCGTCCGCCATCGAGACCACGCCCGCGAAGTCGATGGTCATCCAGTGGTCGACGTAGAGGCCGGTGAGGTTCTCCCAGGTGGCCAGGGTGCAGCCGGCGCCGCCGCGGGCGAGCGACTCGTTGATGATGGCGTTGGTCGCCGGGAACGCCTCCCCGGTGCCGCGGTCCTTGCACGCCGGGATGTCCACCCGGGTGTCCCGGGGGATGCTCACCACCGAGGCGCTCTTGCGGTCCGCGGCGAGGTGGATCAGCATCTGCACGTCGCCCAGCGGTGGACTGTCACGGTGGTCCCGGCCGCCGCCCAGCGCCACGTTGGCGTCGGAGGCGCGGCTGTCCGAGCCGATCAGCAGGATGTTGAGGGGCGTCTGACCGGCCGCGTTCGGCTCGGTCCGGTGCGCCTTGGAGTCGCCGCTGCTGCGCTCGCCCTTCTCGATGTTGCCGTTGAGGTGCTCGTAGTAGAGGTAACCGGCGCCGGCCGTGCCGAGTATCAGGACCGCCAGCGTCGTCGCCGACCAGCGCAGCGCCCGGTGTCGGCGCCCGCCCCGAGCGGGCCGTCTGCCGTCCCCGCCCGGCGGCTCCTGCCGCCCCGCCGTGCCCCCGCCGCCCTCGTCCCGGCCGCCGCCGGTGTTCCGGCCGTGGTCGTGCCGGACGGACTGCGGTCGCGTTCCCTCCTCGTGCACACTGCCCTGCGTCATGTCCTTCTCCCGCTTCGGACCCGCGGACGTGCCCCTGCGCGCGACCTGGTCGCACAGTTGGACGTACGGAGCCCCACGTTGGCTGTACGGCGACGCCGACGGATTGTTCGCCGACGGAGTGCCCGCGGACGGGTCGTCCGTCGGCGAATCGCCCGTGGTCGGGTCGTCCGTCGGCGTATCGGCCGTGGTCGGGTCGTCCGTCGGCGTATCGGCCGTGGTCGGGTTGTTCGTTGGCGGACCGTCGCACCGACGGACTGTCGTACTGTCAGACGCGCGTGGGGCCCCTCAGGTCACTTCGCGCACTCGACCTTGTCCGCCGTGGACTTCTGCACGTCCTCGGGCGCCTTCCCGGAGGCGGCGTCGAGCTTGACGCCGGCGCCCTTGAAGTCCTTGCCGAGGGTGAGGGTCATGGTGGGCAGGCCCTGGGAGTTGGTGACGCTCTCGCCGGGCTTCAGGGCGGCGCCGGACAGGCCGAGGATCTCGGCGAGGGCGCGGGCCTGGTCGGCCTGGTCGGGGGCGTACTCCAGGGTGGTCTTGTCGAGGTCCTCGGGGGCGTTGCCCGCGTTCTCGGACTTCGTGACGCCCGCCTCGTTCTGGAGGTAGGTCAGCTCCCGCCCCGCACTGCCGTCCGAGGCGCCGCCGTTCATGACGCGGACCCGGACCTCGCCGGGCTCGGACTTCTCGCCCTTGAGCCGGGCGGCGTCGGCCGCGTCCTCCTTCTTCTGCTCCTCCTTCTCCTTCTCCTTGACTTCGGTGAAGGAGACGTCGTTCTTGATCATGTCGAAGACCTGCTGGGCGGGGCCCTCCTTCAGCACGACCGTCGCCGCGACCTTCTCGGCCGGGTTGTCCACCACCGGCACCGTGGCGAAGGTCAGGTTCTTGATGTTGAGCTTGCCCAGCTCCAGACCCAGGTCCTTCAGCTTGGTGATGCTGTCCAGCTTGGAGTCGACGGTCAGCGCCTCGGTGCCCGCCTCGGCCAGCTTCACCATCTTCGACGGGCTGGTGAGCGTGTCGTTGGACTTCAGCTTGCGCATCAGCGCGCTGAGGAACTGCTGCTGTATCTCGATCCGGCTCAGGTCGCCGCCGAAGCCCACGGAGTGCCGGGTGCGGACGAAGGCCAGGGCCTCCTCGCCCTCGATGGTGTGCTTGCCCGCCGGCAGGTTCAGATGCGAGTCGGGGTCGTCGATGTCCTTCGCCAGGCACACCTCCACCCCGCCGACCGCCGAGGTCAGCGTCTTGACCGCGTTGAAGTCGGCCACCATGAAGTTGTCCGGCGTGACGCCCGTCAACTCGGTGACGGTGCGCATGGTGCAGCTGGGCGTACGTTCGTTCTGGCCGAGGCTGGTGTTGAAGCGGACCTCGGACTCGCCGGGGATCACCTTCGTCGACCCGTCCTCCTGCGTGGTCGGGCAGTCGGGCACGTCGACGATCAGGTCGCGGGGAATGCTGAGGGCGGTCGCGTTCGAGCGGTCCTTGGACACGTGCAGCAGGATGTTCGTGTCGGCGTGGCCGGCGCTGCCGTTGTCGCCGTAGCCCTCGTTGCCGTCGCCGGTGCGCTTGTCGGTGCCGATCAGCAGGATGTTGATCGCCTTGTCCTTCGAGAAGCCGCCGGTGCCGGCGCCGTCGTCGGACACGGACTGGATGTTGCCGTTGAGATGCTGGAGGTAGAGGTACCCGGCGGTCCCCGCGGCGAGGACGACGAAGGCCGTCGTGCCGCCGGTCCACAGCAGGATCCGCTTGCCCCTCGACTTCTTCTTCGCCGGCCTGCGGCGGCCGCGTCGTCCCGGGGGCTCCTCCTCGGGTGCCGCGCGGCGCCTGCGGGACGCGGGAACTTGGCGATCCTCACGGTCCTCGCGGTGTTCACGACCGTCGCGTTCGGGCGCCGGTGCCTCGGCGGGGGTGGCCCGGCGGGGGCGCGGGACCGGTGACTGCGGTGGGGAAGGAGACAGTCGCAGTTCGTAATCGCCGGTGTCCGGATTGAGTACCCACTGGTCTGCGGGGTCGATGTCCTCCGCCCGCCCACGGCTCTGCGCGTCCACGGTTGTCCGAATCCTCCGTCGGGGCCACGCGGCGCCCTCCCCTCCAGGCGCCCGGTCTGGCTCTTTCGGTGCGCGGCCCCGAAGTACAACTCCGCGGCCGGACACGCCGGATCGCTCACACTAACCGCCCGGTTCGGTACGGGTCGACGGCAGTGACGCATTCCACGAACCTTACAACTGGGCAATACGGCGCATTCCTCGGACAATTGTCCGCGCGTACGCGCCGGTCTTGCCCGCGTGTTGCTCCCTCTTGGAATGCGTTTTACTCGCAGACGTCCTCGTCGGCGGTGTTCCCGCTGAAGGTCGGTGCCGGGGATTCGGCCCCGCCGGGGTCGCCCTGCCTACCGGAATTGCCGGAATCGGCGCCCGAGTTGCGCGAGGGTGCCGCGATCGTCACGGGTTCGTCGGTCCGCAGGCGAGTGAAGAGATTCTCGGCGTCGGGCTGCACGAGTTGATCGCGATTGGGATCTCCCGTGAACGACTCCCGGGGGACGGTCAGGAATTGCACGCGTTCGGTGGGAATGTCGCGCAGGCCGCGTACGAGGTCGTACAAACCGCGCAGATTCGCCAGATTCGGGTCCGTCGTGAGTGACGACGTGGCCGCGTCCAGAACGGGGTACAGCTTCACCGGATTCAGCAGTACGCCATTGCTCTGCGCCTTGCTCACGAGCGCTCCCAGAAAGCGCTGCTGCCGGTCCATCCGGTCGGTGTCACTGCCGTCCCCGAGCGACTTGCGGGCCCGGACGTAGCCGAGGGCCTGCTCGCCGTCGAGGGTCACCCGGCCCGCGGGCAGTCTCAGGTCGGCGTCCTTGTCGTCGACCGGCTTGCGCAGGCACACTTCGACACCGTCGAGCGCGTCGACCATCTCCTTGAAACCCTGGAAGTCGACGACCACGTGGTGGTCGATCCGGATGCCGGTCAGCTTCTCCACCGTACGAATGGAGCATGCCGAACCGCCCACGGAGAAGGCAGAGTTGAACTGTGTGAAGGTCGGCCCGGCGAGTGACCCGTCCGGGCGGTGGCAGCCGGGGACGTCCACCATGAGGTCGCGGGGGAGGGAGACGGCGGTGGCGCTGTCGCGGTCCGCGGCCAGGTGCAGCAGGATCGTGGTGTCCGACCGCTCGGTCCCCGAGTCCCGCCCGTAGCGCCCGTTGCCGGCGCCGGAGCGCGAGTCCGAACCGATCAGCAGGATGTTCTGCGCGCCGCGGACCAGGGGTGTGGGCCGCTCCTTCTCGTACCGGGCCAGCTCGGCCGCCGCCGCCTCGTCCGCCGTGATGTTGCCGCTCAGCTTCGTGTACACCGCCCAGCCGGCGCACACGGCACCTCCGGCCAGTACGACGACGCCGATCCCCGCGGCCACCAGCCGCCGCCTGCGACGCCGGCGCCGCAACCCGCCCCCGCTCGCGGACGCGCCCGCCCCGGGCCCCAGCACCCCCCGGCCACCCTTGCCCGCGTCCTGCCCCACATCCGACTCCGTCCCACGCCCGAGCGCTGGTACGACCATGCCCCGACCCCGCGCGAGAGCCAGCACGGAGCTACGCCGAACGGGTCACGGACCCCCACTGCGCACGGCAGCGCCGGGCCGCCGCCGCTGCGGGCAGTGCGTGCCGCGCCGCCCCCGCCTCCGTCAGCCGCCCCCGCCGCCGCTGCGGGCAGTCGTGCCGCCGGGGCGGCACGGGTGGGCGCGGCGGCACCCCGCAAGCGCCGGGCGGCGCGACCCACCCCCGGCCCCCGCCCGCACCGGGCGCCGTGTGACGCAGACCCACTTCCGCGCCGGCGCGTGACGAGACGCGGGCCCACCTCTACCGCGCCACGACAGAAACCCGCTCCGCCTCGATCCGCCGGTCCACCGCCTCCGCCCCCGCCCGCTCCAGATGCCGGCACAGCACCACCGACCCCCCGCTCGCGAGCGGCCCGTACAACCCCGCGCTCAGCCCCTCCCACGTGTCGTACGGCAACCCCGACAGGATCCGCGCCCCCGGCCCCGTGAGCCCGAGCCCCGACGCCTCCGCCCGGGCCCGCTCCACGACCTCCGCGCCACTGAACTCCCGCCCCGCCACGATCAGCGCCGGCTCCTCCGGGTCGACCGGCGCGTACGGCACGAAGCGGTCCGCCTGCCCCGGTACCTCCACCGCGTAATCGGTGAAGCCCTCCGGTGCGTGCGGCGCGAACCGCCCCCCGAGCGGCCGCAGCGCCAGCGCGATCCGCTCGCCCGAGCACGCCCGCGCCGCCTCCAGCGACTCCGGCTCGGGCCCGCTCACGACGACGTCCGCCGCCGCCGGATCCCCCGCCACGTCGGCGACGACTCCCACCGAGGCGCACGCCAGCAGCCACACCGCCGTCTGCCAGTGCGCGGGCAGCAGCAGCGCGACCCGGTCGCCGGGTTCGACGGACAGTTCGTCCTGGAGCAGGTTGGCCGTCTTGGCCACCCAATTGGCGAAGGTGGCCACGGAGAGTTCGACGCGTTCGCCGGTGGCGTCGTCGTAGAAGGTCACCAGAGGGCGTTCCGAGTCCGCGGCGAGCGCGGAACTCAGCAGGTCGGCAGGGGTGCGGTTGGTCGCGTTCACCCGGGCAAGCGTACGCGGCGCCCACCGCGCGCACCGAGCGTACGGAGCACCGCACCACCACCGCGCCGGACGGGAACAACCTACGCACCGTCAGTTCCCAAATAGACATATCTGTCTGAATATGTTCAGGATCTGGGGCATGCGTGGATTCCTTGCTTCCTCGATCGGTGTCTCGTGTGCGACGGCCCTCGCCGTCCCGCTCGCCCCGCCCGCGGCGGAGGCCACCTCCGCGCCCCCGGCCCCGCCTCCGCCCACGACCGTCGCCACGGCACCCACCACACCCACGGCACAGCCCGCTACCGGCGTCCCCGGCAGCACCCGCTCGCTGGCCCTCGCCCCGCTCACCGCCGACCGTGCGCCCGGCACCGCGGCCCAGGGCCTGCGCCGCCGGGACGTACGGGAGTTCTCGCTGGTCGGCGTCGTCTGGGACGACCCCGGCACCGAACTCCACGGCCGCGTCGAGGTCCGTACCCGCGCGACCGCCACCGGCACCTGGTCCGGCTGGCAGCAGTTGGAGACCCACAACGCCGACCACGCGGCCGACCCCGGCACCGCCGAGGGCGCCTCCGGCCGGGTCCGCGGCGCCACCGCCCCGCTGTGGGTGGGCGGGTCGGACGGCGTGGAGGTCCGCGTGCGGGCGGAGAGCGCGCCCGGGACCTCCCGGACCGCCGCCTCTCCTCTCCCCACCGGCCTGCGCCTCGAACTCGTCGACCCCGGCAAGGACGTCACCCCCGTTCCCGTCGCCCCGCGACGGGCCGAGGACACGCGCGCCACCGCCCCGGCCACCACCCGGGCGGCCGAAGCGACCGCCGCCTCCCGCGCCAACGCGGGCCCGGCCCCCCTCGGCGCGACCGAGATCCCGGCCCTGAGCCGGTCCGCGACCGTGGCCGGACTCACCGCGGGGCACCGGGCGAGCCCGTACGTCGGCGCCCGACCGGAGATCACCACACGCCGAGGCTGGGGCGCCGACGAGAAACTGCGCGAGAAGGGGTTCGTGTACACGAAGAAGGTCAAGGCGGCCTTCGTGCACCACTCGGCCACCGGCAACAACTACCACTGCTCGCAGGCGCCGTCGGTCATCCGCAGTATCTACCGCTACCACGTCAGGAGCACGGGCTGGCGGGACCTCGGCTACAACTTCCTCGTCGACAAGTGCGGGCAGATCTACGAGGGCCGGGCCGGGGGAGTGTCCAAGCCGGTACTGGGCGCCCACACCCTGGGGTTCAACTCCAACAGCATGGGCATCGCCGTGCTCGGCACGTACAGCGACGGCGAGCCGTCGGCGGCGGCCCTGAAGGCGATCGCCCGGCTCACCGCGTGGAAGCTAGGGCTCTACGGGATGAATCCGCGCGGCAAGACATACCTCAAGTCCGGGGGTGGCAATCTCTACCGAAAAGGCAAGAACGTACGACTGAACGTCATCTCCGGTCACCGCGACGGCTTCGCGACGAACTGCCCCGGCAAGAAGCTCTACGGCAAGCTCGGCACGAGCCGCTCGACGGCGGCGCGGTACCAGGGCCGCTGAGGGCGGGACACCGCACGGCCGATCGAGGTCGCCAAGGAACGGTCTGCATACACTGGCCGGCCGAAACACAGTTCGGCCGGTCCCGGCAGGAAGCAGAGACGACGGTGACAGAAGCGATCCTCCTGGTCGGCGGCAAGGGCACGCGGCTGCGACCGCTCACGGTGCACACGCCCAAGCCCATGGTCCGGGCGGCCGGGGTGCCGTTCCTCACGCACCAGCTGGCCCGCGCGAAGGCGGCGGGCGTCGAGCACATCGTGCTCGCGACGAGCTACCTGGCCGAGGTCTTCGAACCGTACTTCGGCGACGGCGCGGCCCTCGGGCTGCACCTGGAGTACGTCACGGAGGAGGAGCCGCTCGGCACGGGCGGCGCGATCCGCAACGTGGCGTCCCGGCTGCACTCGGGCCCCGACGACCCGGTCCTGATCTTCAACGGCGACATCCTGACCGGCCTGGACATCGGGGCGCTGGTCCGCACCCACGAGACGACGGGCGCGGACGTCTCCCTGCACCTCACCAAGGTCACCGACCCCAGGGCGTACGGCCTGGTCCCCACCGACGAGACGGGCAGGGTGCTCGCCTTCCTGGAGAAGCCCCAGACTCCCGAGGAGATCGTCACCGACCAGATCAACGCGGGGGCGTACGTCTTCCGCCGTTCGGTCATCGACACCATCCCCGCGGGTCGCCCCGTCTCGGTCGAGCGCGAGACCTTCCCGGACCTCCTCGCAGCCGGAGCCCACCTGCAGGGCATGGTCGACTCCACCTACTGGCTGGACCTCGGCACTCCGGCCGCCTTCGTACGCGGCTCGGCCGACCTGGTGCTGGGCCGCGCTCCGTCCCCGGCCCTGCCGGGCCGCTGCGGCGACCGCCTGGTCCTGCCCACGGCCCAGGTTGCCCCCGACGCAAAACTGGCCGGCGGCACGGTGGTCGGCGAGGGCGCCTTCGTGGCGGAGGGGGCGCGCGTCTTCGGCAGCACGATCCTGCCGGGCGCCGTCATCGAGCCGGGCGCCGTCATCACCGACTCCCTCATCGGCACCCGCGCCCGCGTGGGCACCCGCACGGTCCTCACCGACACGGTCATCGGCGACGGCGCGACCATCGGCGCCGACAACGAGCTCCGCTCGGGCGCGCGCATCTGGTGCGACGCCCACATCCCCCCGGCCGCCCTCCGCTTCTCCTCAGACACATAACCACCCCACGCCCCCACCCGACTTGCGGCCAGCCGCTGCCGCTGCGGGCAGCCGCCCCCGCCCCCGCTGCTGCCGCTGCCGCTGCGGGCAGCCGCCCCTGCCCCCGCTGCCGCCCCCGCTGCGGGCAGTCGTGCCGCTGGGGCGGCACGGGTGGGCGCAGTGGCACCCCGCAACGCCGGGCCACGCACCCCACCCCCGCCCAGCACCCACACCGGGCGCCCCAATCCGTACCCGCACCCTGCGCCGCCCGCGGGCACCCCGCGCCCCCGGCCAAGAAGCCCCGGCACACCTACAACCGCTCAATCCCCCGCGGAGCCATCCGCGGCGCCCGCCTCCCCGGCACCCGCCCACTCAACAGCACCAGCCGAGCCGCCCGGTGCCGCTGCCCGGCATACGGCTCGAGCAACCGCAGCATCTCGGCGTCATCGGCATGCCGGTCCCCGCCCAGCGCGAACCCCACGATCCCCGGCAGATGCAGATCGCCCACCGTGACCGCGTCCGGCGCCCCGTGACTGCGCTGCACGGTCTCCGCGGACGTCCACGGCCCCACCCCCGGCACGACCTCCAGCCGCTCCTGCGCGGCCACCGGTTCCATCCCCGCCGCCTCCTCCAGCCGCGCGGCGACCCGCACGGCCCGCAGGACCGTCGACGCCCGTTTGTCGTCCACCCCGGCCAGATGCCACTCCCAGGACGGGATCAGCGCCCACGTCCGCGCCGCCGGCATCACACACATCCGCCCGGGCACGGGCCCCGGAGCCGGCTCCCCGAACCTCCGTACGAGCAACCGCCACGCCTGGTACGCCTCCAGCGTGGTGACCTTCTGCTCCAGGATCGAGGGGATCAGCGACTCGAGCACCAGCCCGGTCCGCGTCAGCCGCAGTCCCGGCCGCCGGTGCCGCGTCAGCGCCAGCAGCCGGTGCCGCGGCACGAACGCGGCCGGGTCGTCGTCGGAGCCCAGCATCCGGGGCAACTGCTCCAGCAGCCACTGGGCCCCCGGCCCCCAGGCCTCACCCCGGACCTCCTCGCCGCGTGCGGTGACGCGGAGGGTGCCCGGCCCGGCGGGCGTCCGGCTGGCCCGCCACACCGAGCCGTCCGGCATGGTCCGGAACGTCGGATCGCCGGGCCCGCGCCGCAGCGGACCGAGCACGAGCCCCAGGTCCAACGGCCCGTCCGGCACCCACACCCGTACCCGGCCCGGCGCTGTGCCCTGCCGCGGCATCCCGTCGCGCACGACGGCCCGCTGGGGCCGGGGAGCGAAACGTCCTGCCACGAGTGAGGTCCTTGAGCGAAGCGAGAGCGGAGAGCCGAGAGCCGAAAGGAGGAGGTCGGGAGGTCGGGAGGCCAGGAGGTCGGGAGGTCGGGAGGTCGGGAGGTCGGGAAGAAGAAAGGAGACAACCCCTACGAGAGTAGAACCCTCACCGCACCTCGATGAACGCGCCCGCGTCCCGCTCCGGCCGCGCCCTCGGCTCCTCGGCCGGGTGCCCGACCGCCACCGCCCCCATCGGGTCCCAGCCGTCCGGCAGTCCCAGCGTCTCCCGAACGACGTCCCGGCAGAACATCGTCGAGGACACCCACGCGGACCCCAGCCGCTCCCCGGCGAGCGCGACGAGCAGGTTCTGCACGCCCGCGCCGGCCGCGACCACGAACATCTCCCGCTCCGCCCCGTCCCGCCGCGCGTCCCCGTAGGTGTGCGAGCCGTCCATGACCAGGCAGGGGACGACGAGGTACGGCGCGTCGCGCAGGACGTCGCCGCGCCGGACGCGCTTGGCGACGGACTCCTCGCTCTTGCCGTCCCGCCGCAGGTCCGCGATCCAGGCGTCCCGCATCGCGTCGAGGAGCCGGGTGCGGGATTCTGCCGACTCCAGGAGCACGAACCGCCACGGCGTGGTGTGGTGCGGCGCCGGCGCGGTCACGGCCGCGGCCACCGCCCGGCGCACGGCGCCGGGGTCGACCGGCTCGTCCGTGAAGGCCCGTACCGTACGCCGTTGGGTGACCGCCTGGCGTACCGCCTCGGAAGTGCCCAGCCGGAACATGTCGCCGCGCGCGTCGCGCACCAGGGCCCGCGCGCCCTCGCCGCCGTCCTCGGCGACCACCTGCGGCAGTCCGCGCACGACGGCGACGGGCAGTCCCGTCGCCTTGCCCTTGACCAGGTCACCCGCCGCGGCCAGTTCGTCGGCGGTGGCTACGACGGTGGCGCTCAGCGGATTGCCGTGCGCGTCCGTGCCGCCGCGCAGGTCGTCGAGGACGCGGACGCCCGCCGCGCCGATCGCCACGTCGGTGAGTCCCGCCCGCCAGGGCCGGCCGAAGGTGTCGGTGACGACCACGCCGACGTTCACGCCCAGCGCGTCGCGCAGCCCGTCGCGGATGCCCCGCGCGGAGGCGTCCGGGTCCTCGGGGAGCAGCAGCACGGTCCCGGCCGGGGTGTTGGAGGCGTCGACGCCGGCCGCCGCCATGACCAGGCCCTGGCGGTTCTCGACGATGCGCAGCGGGCCGCGCCGGGCCACCACGCGGACGGTCTCCGCGTCGATCGCGGCCTCCCGGTCGTCGGCCCGGACCACCCGGCCCTCGGCCTTGGAGACGATCTTGGAGGTGACGAGGAGCACGTCCCCGTCGGCCAGTGCGGGCCCGGCCGCCGCGATCAGCTTGGCCAGGTCGTCGCCGGGCCGCACCTCGGGCAGGCCGGGCAGGGCCCAGACCTCGAACCCCTCCCGGCGGCCGGGAGCGTCGTCGGACGTCTCGTCGCTCATGCCTCCCGCGCCTCCTCCGCCAGCGTCAGCGCCTCCCGGGCCATCTGCGCCGTCGCGTCGGGGCCGGTCATCATCAGCGGTACGGCGCGGCAGAGGATGCCGGCCGCCTTCACGCGCGTGACGGCGTCCGCGTCGACTGTGTCGACCAGCCAGCCGTCGAGCAGCCCCGAACCGTAGTGCTCGGCGACCGCGGCGGCCGTGGACTCCACGCCGACCGCGGCCAGTACCTTGTCGGCCATCCCGCGCACGGGTGCGTCGCCGACGATGGGGGAGAGGCCCACCACCGGCACCCCGGCGTCGGCGATCGCCTCCCGGATGCCGGGCACGGCGAGGATCGTGCCGACGGAGACGACCGGGTTGGAGGGCGGGAAGAGGATGACGTCCGCCTCGGCGATGGCCTCCAGGACACCCGGCGCCGGCTTGGACTGCTCGGCCCCGACCGGCACGACCGCCTCGGCGGGCACGGAGGCGCGCAGCCGCACCCAGTACTCCTGGAAGTGGACCGCCTTGCGCTCCCCGTCCAGCTCGACCGCGACGTGGGTCTCCACGCGGTCGTCGGTCATCGGGAGGAGCCGCACGCCGGGCTTCCAGCGGTCGCACAGCGCCTCGGTCACCGCGCTGAGCGGAAAGCCCGCAGTGATCATCTGGGTCCGCACGATGTGTGTGGCGAAGTCGCGGTCGCCGAGGCCGAACCACTCGGGTCCGACGCCGTACGCCGCGAGCTCCTCCTTGAGGTGGAAGGTCTCGTCGGACCGTCCCCAGCCCTGCTCCTCGTTGATGCCGCCGCCGAGCGTGTACATCACCGTGTCGAGGTCCGGGCAGACCTTCAGCCCGAAGAGGTGGATGTCGTCCCCGGTGTTGCCGATGACCGTGATGTCCGCGTCCGGCGCGGCCTGTTTCAGACCGCGCAGGAACCGGGCACCGCCGATGCCGCCTGCCAGAACCACAATGCGCATGGCCCCAGTCTTGCAGGCGGGTACGACAGCGCGTCAGCCAGTCGTCACCGTGCCGGTGCGGCGCCGGCGTCCGCGTCGGCGCCCAGGACCGCGGCGGCCGAGCACTGCGGGGAGTACATGGGCATCTCGGTCAGCCCCGGGTAGTAGACGTGCAGGCTGACCGCGGGCTCCAGCGCGTCGTTGACCACCTCGTGCACGTATCCCGGTGCGAACACGCGCTGCGTACCGGCGCGCAGCGCGCGCGTGCCGCGTGCCGTGCGCTCGGTGAGGGTGCCGTCGAGGACCGTCCACACCCCGGAGGAGGGTCCGTGGTCGTGGCGTCCGCTGCCCTGGCCCGGGACCCAGGACAGCAGCCAGACCTCGTAGCCGGGGCCGGTGCGCAGCCGGTGGTACCAGCGTGCCGTCGCGTCGTAGCGGACGAGGTGCTCCCACTCGGCCCGGTCGGCGGCGACGGAGCGGGCCAGGCCCGCGAACTCGGCGACGGTGGCCGGGTGCTCGCGCGGAGCCTGCAGCAGGTGGGGTACTTCGAGGATGTCGCCGGCGATCTGGAGGTCGCTGTCGCTGTTCATGGGTGCGGTGGTTCCTCGGCGGAAGAGTGCGTGGAGCGGAACGGATGACCGGAACGCCCTGGTGGGGCGGGAACGCGGAAGTCGAGTCGGATGGACTCGGGAGCCGGGTCGCGGGGGACTCGGAACAGCCGGAGCGCGGTTGGCTCAACAGCTGGAACAGCGGCAACAGCTACAGCGAGCGCGGGCAGCACCGTGGGACCCGGAGGTGCGGGTCGAGGCGAGCGCCAAGTTCGCGAGCATGCCCACAAGGACAGCGGTTCACACCTGCACTGTCAACTCGGTGCCCGTTATGTGGGACATGTTTCACCTCATCCGGTTCATCTCATAGACGAAAGGTTTGCTCAAACGACTTCCGGGACACATGGCGCACAAGCCGGGCGCACAACCCCCGTTGCGATCCCGTGATCCGAATGTGATCAGGTTCGCTTCGGCGTGTGTATCGGAACGGGATCGAACGCCCGGGCGTCTTCCCTTGTGCGGGTGCCGCTCGGGCGGGGTGTGCCGGCGGGCCGCGCGAGGATGTCAAGGTTTATGGCGATTTGAACACTTTCCGCATTCCCTTGGTTCTGCAGAGTGAATAAGGGGCCCAATAGCAGATCCCGGCTTGACTCGCCCGGAGCAGCACACTTGTAATTTCACTCGTGTCGTTCAGCCGGAATCGATAACGGCTGGATCACGGGGACGCGAAAGACAGACGAGGGGCGCACATGACCGAGCTGGTGCAGCAACTGCTGGTCGACGACGCGGACGAGGAGCTCGGCTGGCAGGAGCGCGCACTGTGCGCCCAGACCGACCCCGAGTCCTTCTTCCCCGAGAAGGGCGGCTCCACCCGCGAGGCCAAAAAGGTCTGCCTCGCCTGCGAGGTCCGCTCCGAATGCCTCGAGTACGCCCTCGCCAACGACGAGCGCTTCGGTATCTGGGGCGGCCTGTCCGAACGGGAACGCCGCCGACTGAAGAAGGCCGCGGTCTGACGCACCGGGGCCGGCCGCGCGGTCCGGTGCGCCGGAGCCGTCACGGACTGACGCAGCGTCGGAAACGGCCCGAGCAGCGGTAACGGCCCGTCGCCGGTGGGTTGTCCACAGGCGGCGGGCCGCCTTGCTGCCCAGCCGATAGTGTGGGCGCTCGTCCGAGACACCCGCCCTCCCCAACAGGCACGGGTGTCCACCGCAGTCCACCGAACCGGGGCCCGTACCTCGATGTCCGTGCAGAGTCACACGGCAGCCCAGCAAGACCTGGCTGCCACACCTGAGTTCCCGCGTCACGTCGTGACCGCGGTCCTCGTCGCCCACGACGGCGCCCGCTGGCTGCCCGACGCGCTCACCGGGCTGCTCGGCCAGGAGCGCCCCGTCCAGTACGCCGTGGCCGCCGACACCGGCAGCGCCGACGACTCCGCCCGCCTGGTCGGCGACGCCCTGGGCCACGACCACGTACTCCACCTCGCCCGGCGCACCGGCTTCGGCCAGGCCGTCGAGGAGGCCGCCCGCAGTGCCCCCCTCCTCACCCCCGAGGAGCTGCCGTACCTGAGGCGGCCCAGCGGCTGGGACCCCGCCACCCGCACCTGGCGCGACGACGCCTACGACCTGCCGGAGCTTCCCCACGGAGAGCCGGTCCAGTGGCTGTGGCTGCTGCACGACGACTGCGCCCCCGAGCCCGAGGC
This sequence comes from Streptomyces olivaceus, assembly GCF_000721235.1. Classification (GTDB taxonomy): domain Bacteria; phylum Actinomycetota; class Actinomycetes; order Streptomycetales; family Streptomycetaceae; genus Streptomyces; species Streptomyces olivaceus. The sequence goes on along the minus strand of NZ_JOFH01000028.1, from coordinate 11,074 downwards.
CCTGGCCCAGCTGCTGCGCGTCGTGGACACCGAGTACGAACTCGGCCGCGACGACGTCGCCGTCGTCGGTCCCAAACTCCGCGGCTGGTACGACCGCAGGCAGCTGCTGGAGGTCGGCGTCTCCATCGCCAACTCCGGCCGCCGCTGGACCGGTCTGGACCGCCGCGAGCAGGACCAGGGCCAGCACGACCACGTCCGGTCCGTCCTGTCGGTGTCCACCGCGGGCATGCTGATCCGGCGTGATGTCTTCGAGCGGCTCGGCGGGTTCGACCGCCGGCTGCCCCTGATGCGCGACGACGTCGACCTGTGCTGGCGCGCCCACGCCGCCGGACTCCGCGTCCTCGTCGCCCCGGAGGCGGTCGTCCGCCACGCCGAGGCCTCCTCCCGCGAGCGCCGCGCCGTCGACTGCGCGGGCCGCACCACCGCGTCCCCGCACAAGGTGGACAAGGCCGGCGCCGTCCACACCCTCCTCGTCAACGTCCGTACGGCCGCCCTGCCCTGGGTGCTGCTGCGCGTCGTCCTCGGCACCCTCCTGCGGACCCTCGCCTACCTCGTCGGCAAGGTCCCGGGCCAGGCGCTCGACGAGATAAGGGGCCTGCTGAGCGTGCTGCTGCGCCCCGAACGCGTCCTCGCCGGACGGCGCGAACGCGGCCGGCCGCAGGTGGAGAAGGACGAACTGCGCCCCCTGTTCCCGCCTCCGGGTGCGACCGTCCGCGCCACCGTCGAGCAGGTCGCGGGCGATCTCTTCGGCGGTTCGGACGCCGAGGCCGCCGCGGGCGCCGGACGGCACGGCGGCGGCATCGAGTCCGGGCCCGGCGGCGACGACGCCGACTTCCTGGAGATCGAGCAGTTCGCCCGGCTCAAGCGCATCGCCCGCAAGCCCGGCCCGCTGCTCTTCGTGGTGCTCCTGCTGGTCTCCCTGGCCGCCTGCCGCGCGCTCCTCGGCGGCGGCGCACTGGCGGGCGGCGCGCTGCTGCCCGCCCCGGGCGGCGCCGGCGAGCTGTGGTCGCGGTATGCGGACACCTGGCACGGCGTCGGCACCGGCGGCACCGCCTCCGCGCCGCCCTACCTCGCGATCGTCGCCGCACTGGCCTCCGTCCTGCTCGGCTCGACCGGACTCGCCGTCACCCTGCTGCTGGTCTGCTCGGTGCCGCTCGCCGGCGTCACGGCGTACTTCGCGTCCCGCCCGCTCGTCACCTCCCGGCTGCTGCGCGCCTGGGCGGCCGTGGCCTACGCCTTCCTGCCCGCCGCCACCGGGGCACTCGCCGGCGGCCGCATCGGCACCGCCGTCCTCGCCGTACTGCTGCCGCTCATCGCGCGCGCGGGCGTCGCGGCGGCGGGCCTCACCAGTACGTCCGGCGCCCGCGGCAGCTGGCGCGCCACCTGGGCGTACGCGCTGCTGCTGACGGTCACCACCGCCTTCACACCCGTCGTCTGGCCGGCCGCGCTGATCCTCGGCATCGGGGTGCTGGCCCTGCGCCGTGGCGAGATCACGGCCTACGGGCTGCGCTTCCTCGCCCAGTTGGGCACCCCGCTGCTGCTGCTCGCCCCCTGGTCGCTGTCGCTGCTGCCGTTCGGCTTCTTCGACGAGGCCGGCCTCGACTACGGCGCCTCGGCGGCCTCCGCCCTCGACCTGCTCGGCATCAGCCCCGGCGGTCCCGGCACGGTCGGCGGACTGGTGCTCATCGGCATCGTGCTGGCCGCGCTGGCCGCCCTGCTGCGCTCCGAGCGGCAGCCGGCCGTCCGGACTGCCTGGGCGGTCGCCCTGGTCGGCCTGGTCCTCTCGGTCCTCTCCAACCGCTCCGCCTGGGCCGGCCCCGCCACCCTCGTCTACGGCATCGCCCTGCTGGCCGCCGCGACGCTGGGCGCCGACGGGGCCCGCTCCCGTGTGGCCGAGCAGAGCTTCGGCTGGCGTCAGCCCGTCGCCGCCCTCATCGCCCTCGCCTCGGCGGTCGGCCCGCTGATCGCCGCTGCCGGCTGGGTGATCGGGGGCGCCGACGGCCCCGTGGAGCGCCGCGACCCCGTCCAGGTGCCGGCGTTCGTCGCTGAGGAGAGCCGTACGCGCGACCAGGCCCGCACCCTCGTCCTCGACAGCGACTCGGCCGCCCACGTGAGCTACATGCTGGTCCGCGGCTCCGGTGCCCGCCTCGGCGACGGCGAACTGGCCGACGGCGGCGGCAACGAGGCGCTCGACAAGACCGTCGCGAACCTCGTGGCCGGCTCCGGCGCCGACCAGGCCGACCAGCTCGGCGGCTACGCCGTGCGCTACGTGCTCGTGCACAAGGGCGCGCCCCGCGACGTCACCCGCGTCCTGGACGCCACACCCGGCCTGAGCCGCCTCAGCCAGCAGGACGGCAGCGGACTCTGGCGGGTCGACCAGGAGGTCGCCCGCGCGACCATCGTGTCGGGCGGGGGCTCCGGCGAGGAGTCCGGTGCGGCGTCCGCCGGTGAGCCGGAGCCCGTGGCGGCCGGCCCGGTGGAGATCCACACCGACATCAAGGCGGGCGCCGACGGCCGCGTCCTGCGGCTGGCCGACACCGCCGCCGAGGGCTGGACGGCCACCCTGGACGGCAAGCCGCTCACCCGCACCACCGTCGACGGCTGGGCCCAGGGCTTCGAACTGCCCGCCTCCGGCGGCAGGCTCGACGTCACCTATGACGACCCCTTCACGCACACCGCCTGGCTGTGGGCCCAGGGCCTCCTCGCCGTCGTTCTGGTCGTCCTCGCACTGCCCGGCCGTCGCCGCGACGTCGACGACGACCTGCCCGACGAGCCAGTGGTCTCCGCAGAGGACCTGGAGGGCGACGGACGCCGCGCGCGGCGGCTGCGCGCCCAGGCCGAGGCGGAGGCCGCGTCGGCCGACGCCGCGGCCGGCCCCGGACCCGAGTTCGACCTGCCCGACACGCCCGGGGCACCGGAGACGCCCGGCGGCTTCGACGCGGCGGACGGCGACCCGGCCGCTCCGGAAGCGCCCGGACAGCCCGCGGAGCCACCCGCGCCAGTGCCGCAGCAGCCGGCGTACGGCACCTGGGACCAGGCGGAGTACGCGGGCGCCGAGTACGGCTCCTACGGGACGTACGGCGCCGAGCAGTACCAGGGCGCCCAGCAGCAGTACGACCCCGCCGCGTACGGGCAGCAGGGCTACCAGTCCGACCCCTACCAGCAGGGCGCCTACCAGGGCGGCCAGGACACCCAGTACCAGACGGGCCAGTACGACCCGTACGCGTACCAGGACCAGGCGCAGGCCCAGGAGGGCGGGTACGACCCCGCCTACGACCAGGCGTACGGCCAGGCCGGATACGACACGGCGTACGACCCCTCCCAGCCCCAGCACCCCCACGGCACGGGCAGTGAGCGTCCCGACGGGAGCCAGCAGTGAAGCGCACGACCCTGTCCCTGATCGCCTGCGCGACCGCGCTCGCCGCCGTCACCGGCTTCGCCATGGTGTCCGCCCCGGACACCTCCGGCGCCGCGACCGCCACGCCGGCCGCCCGGCTGCCCGTGGAGCGGACCAGCCTGCTCTGCCCGGCGCCCAGCACCTCCGACCTCGCCGAGACCGCGTACACGTCCTTCACACCCGTCACCGAGGGCGCCGAGGAGAAGGGCAGCGCCGGGCTCACGACGGCGGAGCCGGGCGGGGCCGCCGAGGACGGCGGAGACGGAGGGGACGGCGGAAAGTCCGAAGGCAAGGACGACAAGGACGACAAGGACGACAAGGGCGACGAGAAGGAGAAGCCGGTTCTCGAGCCCGAGAAGCCCGGTGAGCCGGTCGCCGGAAAGACCTCCGGCTCCGAGGCGCCCGCGCTGATCGGCACCGCGGAGGGGAGCCACGCTCCCGGCTGGACGGTCCAGCAGTCCACGGAGGTCGCCGCCGGCACGGGCCGCGGACTCCAGGGCGTCAACTGCGCCGCCCCGGACACGGAGTTCTGGTTCCCGGGCGCCAGCACGTCGAGCGGACGCACCGACTACGTCCACCTGACCAACCCGGACGACTCGGCGGCCGTCGTCGACATCGAGCTGTACGGCAAGGACGGAGCACTCAAGTCCACGGTGGGGGAGGGCGTGACGGTGCCGCCGCACGCCAGTGAGGCCCTGCTGCTCTCCACGCTCAGCGACGTGGAGGAGACCGACCTGACCGTGCACGTCGGCGTGCGCAGCGGCCGGGTCGGGGCCGCGGTGCAGGCCCTGGACGACAAGACCGGCGGCGACTGGCTGACCGCAGCCGCGGACCCGGCGGGCGAACTGGTCCTGCCGGGCATCCCGAAGGACGCCACCGCCGTGCGCCTGGTGCTCTTCACCCCCGGGGGCACCGACGCCGACCTGAAGGTGCGGCTCGCCTCGCCGTCCGGCCCGATCACGCCCGCGGGGCACGAGACGGTGCACGTCAAGGCCGGCATGACCACCGGCGTCGACCTCGGCGAGGTCACGCGCGGGGAAGCGGGTTCGCTGGTGCTGACGCCGACGGGCCAGTCGGTGCCGGTCGTGGCGGCGGTCCGGGTCGTGCGGGGCAAGGGCGGCGAGCAGGAGTCGGCGTTCGTCCCGGCCTCCGATCCGGTGGGTGCGCGTGCGACGGCCGCCGACAACCGCGCCAAGCGCACGACCCTGTCCCTGGTCGCGCCGGGCAAGGACGCGAAGGTCAAGGTCACGGCGTCGGCGGGCACCGAGGGCGGTACGACGGCGACCAAGACGTACACGGTCAAGGGGGGCACGACGCAGGACGTCGACGCGCCGGTCCCCGCGGGCCTCAAGGGGACCTACGCCCTGACGGTCGAGACCGTCTCGGGCGGCCCGGTCCACGCCTCCCGCACCCTGACCGGGTCCGACGAGGACGTGGCGTCCTTCACCGTCCAGACCCTCCCCGACGACCGCGGGACGGTCTCGGTGCCGCGGGCGGACGAGGACCTGTCGGTGCTCCAGCGATAGGGGCGGGCTGCGCCGACCGGGCGGACCGCGGACGCCGCGGACCCGACCGGCGCGTCCCGGTCAGGGAGTGGACCGCAGCGGCGGCGCCTGCAACGTCATCCCGGGCGGCTGGAGCAGGGGCGAGGGCTCGGGCCCGGGGTCGTCGGCGTCGACGACCCCGGCGGCCGTGTGGTCGAAGCCGGCGGGCCAGCGGGTGCGCTCGCTGGCCAGGGCGCCGTCCAGGCGTGCTTCGGCAAGGTCGGCGGTACTCAGATCGGTGCCGCGCAGGTCGGCCATGCGGAGGTCGGCGCGGTGGAAGACCGCGCCGTGGGCGGCGGCCTTGCGCAGGTTCGCCTCGCGCAGGTCGGTCTCGGTGAAGTCGGCGTCCCGCAGGTCGGTCTCGACCAGCTTCGCGGCCCGCAGGTCGGCCAGGACGCAGCGGGCCCGGCGCAGGACCGCGGTCGCGAGGTCGGCGTGCCGCAGGTTGACCGAGACCAGGGACGTCTGGGTCAGATTGGCGCGGTACAGGCCGGCCGCCTCCATGCAGGCGTGGTCGAAGTTGACCTCGGGGAACCACAGTCCGTCGCAGTCGGCGCGGCGCAGGTCGGTGATGCCGAGATTGACCCATGACTGCTCCCGGTGCCGGCACAGCACGCCGAGCGCGGTCAGCGCCACCTGGGCGTCGGCGGCGCGGGTCTCCAGGGGCGCGATGTCGTTGATGGGCACGTCCGCCGCCGGTGCCTCCCGCCCGGCGGGTGGCCAGGGCAGGTGTGTACGCAGATACGCGGCCTGGATGGAGATGACGGCCTCCCGGTCGCGGGCGGACTGCTCCGCGATCCGCCACAGCGCGTGCAACCCGCCGATGCGCACATCCAGCTTGTCGCTGCCGAGCTGGTCGACGGCCCGGCTGAACCGGTCGGTGACGTACCCCTCCTGGGTGGCGCGCAACCCGTCCTGACTCACTCGCAGTTGGCGCCAGGTGGCGTACGCGCCGAACAGCACGACCAGGCCGCCGAGCAACTGCAGAAGCGTCGTGCGGACATCGTTCACCGCCTTCAGCCGATCCTGCGCGGCGACGCCCGCCCCGGCGAGATCGTGGTCGACCACCAGTCCCGGCAGTACGACGAACACCGTGCCCAGTACGGCCAGCCCCGCCACGGCCAGCAGACCCGCGGCCGCGCGGCGCCCGACCGGCCCGCCGCGCCATGCCCGCCGTCCGCGGTCCTGCTCCCCCATCCCCGTCCCCATGGGCACGAGAGCCTAGGTGCCGCTCATATGACGATCAAGACGCTGTGCCCACGCCCCGTGACACGGGAAGGGCCGCGCGCGAAGGGGCGCACGGGCCCCGTGTCACGGGGTATGGGAAGGGCCACGTGTTCCGTGGCGCGGGAAGGCCCGCGCGGGAAGGGCCACGTGCCCCGTGGCGCGGGAAGGGCCGCACGGGAAAAAGCCGGAGGACCACGCCCTTGGCGCTCGCGCCTCCGCTCCGTCCTCCTCGGCCCCGCTCACTCTTCCCCGTACCGGGGATCCACCGTCTCCGGTGTCAGCCCCAGCAGCTCCGCGACCTGCTCCACGACGACCTCGTGCACGAGTGCCGCCCGCTCGTCGCGTCCCTTGGTCCGGATCTCGACCGGCCGCCGGTACACGACGACCCGCCCCCGCTGCCCGTCGCGCGAGGGGACCGTGCCGCCGAGCGGGATGGACTCGTCGGCCCACGGCTCCCCGGGCCCCTCCAGCCGGGGCACGTCGAGGACGAGGAAATCGATGTCGGCGAGCTGGGGCCACCGCCGCTCCAGGCGCTCCACGGAGTCCTGCACCAGGTCCGCGAACACCTCGCCGCGGCTCGCGGCGAGCGGCACCTGCGGGGGAGCCACCGGACCGCGCATGCCCCGACCGTGGCGATCACGACGGCGGGGCCCTGGGCGGCCGGCATCACGGGGCGTCACGGGGTTGTCCATCACCGCTGAAGGGTAGTCCCCGCCGGGGTCGCGCGCCCGACCGCACGCGCATGCCGGACGGTGTCGCGGCCCCCGGACGCGGCTTGTCGGCGGATGACCATTCCAGCCAAGGTTGGGCTCAATTCCGTATCTCTCCGTGACCGTGAAACTCGCGGCATATGTCGCTGTTTGTATCGGGTCCTGACCGCTTCCGCGGGGGTCCGACCGTTCGGAAAACCGCGTCCACACAGGTCAACGGAGGGTGCGAGGCGGGTCGCGGGGGTCGTTTCACGCCACGACACGGTGGTGTGACGTGGTGGAGGGTCGTCGCGGCCCGCTCAAGAGTGCGGTACCGTCCAACATCGTGAGCCCTGTACGTCGCTGTTCGCGCACCGCCTGCGGCCGTCCCGCCGTCGCGACGCTGACGTACGTCTATGCCGACTCGACCGCGGTCCTCGGCCCGCTCGCCACCTACGCCGAACCCCACTGCTACGACCTGTGCGCCGAGCACTCCGAGCGCCTCACCGCCCCGCGCGGCTGGGAGGTCGTCCGCCTGCTCGACGGGTCGGCCCCGGCCCGCCCCAGCGGTGACGACCTGGAGGCGCTGGCCAACGCGGTCCGCGAGGCGGCCCGGCCCCAGGAGCGGACGGCCGAGGCGGGCGGCGGCCGGACGGCCGATCCGATGGAGGTCGCGCGCCGCGGCCATCTGCGGGTACTGCGCTCCCCGGACAACTGAACCCGCACCCCGCTCGCTCACATCCGTCGCACATCCTCTCCCGGGTCACATCCGTTGCTGCAGACCCATTGACGTCGCGTTGTCGCGGACACGACCATTCCGGAAGCTGCGAGAAATCGCTTTCGCATGGCGGAATCCGGGGAGGCGCCCGTGTACGTGCAGGAACTGGAACCCGTCGCCGGTTCGCTCGGCCTGTCCGCCCTGGTGGCGGCCCTGCCACTGGTGCTCGTCCTCGTCCTGCTGGGCGGCGTCCGCATGAAGGCTCACCTCGCAGGCCTCATCGGCCTCCTGGCGGCCGTGCTCGTCGCCTGGCTCGCCTACGGAATGCCCCTCGACCAGACGGCGTCCAGCGCCGTCCAGGGAGCCGTTTTCGGTCTCTTCCCCATCCTGTGGATCGTCGTGAACGCGCTCTGGGTCTACCGGATGACCGTCCGCACCCGGCACTTCGACATCCTGCGCCGCTCCTTCGGCCGGCTCTCCGACGACCCCCGCATCCAGGCCCTGGTCGTCGCCTTCTGCTTCGGCGCCCTGCTGGAGGCGCTCGCCGGTTTCGGAGCGCCCGTCGCGATCTGCTCGGTCATGCTCGTCGCCCTCGGCTTCGACCCCGTACGCGCCGCCGTCGTCTCGCTGGTCGCCAACACCGCGCCGGTCGCCTTCGGCGCCATGGGCACGCCCGTGGTGACACTGGCCCAGGTCACCGGGCTGCCCCTGGACGACGTCGCCTCCGTGGTGGGCCGCCAGACGCCCCTGCTGGCCCTCGTCGTCCCGCTGCTCCTCGTCGCCCTGGTGGACGGCCGGCGCGGACTGCGCGAGACCTGGATCCCGGCACTCTCCTGCGGAGTCGCCTTCGCCGTCGCCCAGTTCGTCGCCTCCAACTACGTCTCCGCCCAGCTCGCCGACATCGCCGCCGCGCTGATCGGCGCCGGCGCCCTGGTCGCCGTACCGCACTCGCGGCGGCCCGCCGCCGAGCCCGTACGGGCGTCCGTCCTGACCGGCGTGCGCAGCGAGGAACTGGACGAGGAGGACTCCGCGCGGGAGGTCGTGCGGGCGTACGCGCCGTACGCGCTGATCGTCGCCGTGTTCTCGGTGGCGCAGATCCCGGCGGTCAAGGACTGGCTGGCGAAGACCACGCAGTCCTACGACTGGCCGTTCCTGGACGTGGTCGACCCCGAGGGCACCCCGGTCGGCGGCAACGTCTTCTCCTGGCCGATCGTCTCCACCGGCGGCACGCTCGTGCTGTTCGCCGGACTCGCCACGGCCGCCGTTCTCGGTGTGCACGCCCGCGCGGCGGTCAAGGAGTGGCTCGCGACCGTGCACGAGCTGCGGTTCGCGATCCTCACCGTCACCTCGGTCCTCGCCCTCGCCTACGTCATGAACCTCTCCGGGCAGGCCGCCACCATCGGCCACTTCGTCGCGGCCGCGGGCGCCGGGCTCGCCTTCCTCTCCCCGGTGCTCGGCTGGTTCGGCGTCGCCGTCTCCGGCTCCGACACCTCCGCCAACGCCCTCTTCGGCGCCCTCCAGGTGACCGCCGCGCGGGAGTCCGGTCTCTCGCCGGAACTGCTGGCCGCCGCCAACAGCTCCGGCGGCGTCCTCGGCAAGATGATCTCCCCGCAGAACCTCACCATCGCCTGCGCCGCCGTCGGGCTCGCGGGCCGCGAGGGAGACCTGCTGCGCAAGGTGCTGCCCTGGAGCCTCGGCCTGCTGCTGGTCATGTGCCTGATCGTGGTCGGGCAGTCCACGGTCGTCCTGGGCTGGATGCTGCCCTGACCCGGGGGAACCGCCCGGGCGGCCCGTCGGTCCCTAAGGGGTAGTTTGTGGGCTCCGACAGGACTTTCAGGAAGGTTGGCCGTGGCTGCTGATCTGTCGCAGATCGTGAAGGCGTACGACGTGCGCGGTGTCGTCCCGGACCAGTGGGACGAGTCGCTGGCCGAGCTGTTCGGCGCGGCCTTCGTCGAACTGACCGGCGCGGGCGCCATCGTGGTCGGCCACGACATGCGGCCCTCGTCCCCGGGCCTGTCCGGTGCCTTCGCGCGCGGCGCGGCGGCCCGCGGCGCGGACGTGACCGAGATCGGCCTGTGCTCCACCGACCAGCTGTACTACGCCTCCGGCGCGCTGGACCTGCCGGGCGCCATGTTCACCGCGTCGCACAACCCCGCGCGCTACAACGGCATCAAGCTGTGCCGCGCGGGCGCCGCCCCGGTCGGCCAGGACACGGGCCTCGCCGAGATCCGCGCCACGGTGGAGCGCTGGAGCGGCTCCGGCGCCCCGGAGCCCGTCTCCCGCCCCGGCACGGTCACCCGGCGCGACGTCCTCGCCGACTACGCGGCGCACCTGCGCTCCCTCGTCGACCTCACCGGCGTCCGCCCCCTCAAGGTCGTCGTCGACGCGGGCAACGGCATGGGCGGCCACACGGTTCCCCCGGTCTTCGCCGGCCTGCCCCTCGACCTCGTGCCGATGTACTTCGAACTGGACGGCACCTTCCCCAACCACGAGGCCAACCCGCTCGACCCGGCCAACCTGGTCGACCTCCAGAAGCGCGTCCGCGCGGAGGGCGCCGACCTCGGCCTCGCCTTCGACGGCGACGCCGACCGCTGCTTCGTCGTCGACCAGAACGGCGACCCGGTCTCCCCGTCCGCGGTCACCGCCCTGGTGGCCGCCCGCGAGCTGGCCCGCAACGGCGGCACGGGCACGGTCATCCACAACCTGATCACCTCCTGGTCCGTCCCGGAGGTCGTGCGGGAGAACGGCGGCACACCGGCACGCACGCGCGTGGGGCACTCCTTCATCAAGGCCGAGATGGCCAGGACCGGCGCCATCTTCGGCGGCGAGCACTCCGCGCACTACTACTTCCGCGACTTCTGGAACGCCGACACCGGCATGCTGGCCGCCCTCCACGTCCTCGCCGCCCTCGGCGGCCAGCAGCGCCCGCTGTCCGACCTGGTCGCCGCGTACGACCGTTACGCCGGCTCCGGGGAGATCAACTCCACCGTCGCGGACCAGCAGGGCCGTCTCGCCGCGATCCGGGCCGCGTACGAGGGCCGCGACGACGTCACCCTGGACGAGCTGGACGGCCTCACCGTCACGACGGCCGACTGGTGGTTCAACGTCCGCCCGTCCAACACCGAGCCCCTCCTCCGCCTGAACGCGGAGGCCCGCGACGAGGCCACGATGACCAAGATCCGCGACGAGGCCCTGACCCTCATCCGCACCTGACCCGCCCCACACCCTCCGCCGCTGGGGGCAGTGCGTGCCGCGCCGCTGCGGGCAGTCGTGCCGCTGGGGCGGCACGGGTGGGCGCGGCGGCACCCCGCCGGCGCCGGGCCGCGCACCCACCCCCGCCCGGCACCCACGCCGGGCACGGACGCAGAGCCGGCCCGCAGGGCACCCGGCACCCACGCCGGGCACGGACGCAGCGCCGGCCCGCAGGGCACCCGGCACCCACGCCGGGCGCGAACCCAGCGCCGGCCCGCAGGGGCGACCCCAACCCCCCACCCCGCCC